>JAEYYX010000095.1 GCA_023428245.1 Pseudomonadota bacterium | reverse complement strand
CCCCCCCCCCCCCCCCCCCCCCCCCCCCCCCCCCCCCCCCCCCCCCCCCCCCCCCCCCCCCCCCCCCCCCCCCCCCCCCCCCCCCCCCCCCCCCCCCCCCCCCCCCCCCCCCCCCCCCCCCCCCACGTCCAGGGAACCCCGCAGCGTCGATGTCCTCCAGGACAAGCCACAGCTCCTCGCCCTGTCGGGACGCGGCCAGGAGCTCTGGGACACGGGCCCGCTCCCGCGAAAACTGAGCGAACTTCTCGTAGAATGTTCTCTCGACGGCGTAGGATCGAACCTTGCGCTGATGCCCGAGGTCGAGCGCGCGCGCTTCTGGGAAGCGAATCTGCTTGACGATCACCGACCGGGGTGTGGCTTCTCGCGTGTGATAGCGAAGAATTCTCCCGTACCCGGCCCAGAGAGTCGTCACGGTCTCCGGCGGATGCGTGAGCGGAGCTCCGAGCGCCTCTTCCACGAAGGATACGAGCGCGGACGATGTGTGTCGGGAACGACTTCGGGCCACATGCGGACGATAGGTTGGTCCCTCAAAAGGGGGAAGTTGTATAGAATTCCTCCATGTCGCCTCCGGACTCTCCGAAAGCTCTCGTCGCGAGCGAAGTTCCTCCACGCCTCAAGAAGACCCTTTATCCGGCGATCTTCGCTGGACGCGTCGCGGGCCGTGAGAAACGCGCCCTGGGGGACCCCTTTGGTCTGAAGAATTTCGGAGTGAACCTGACCCGCCTGGCTCCCGGCTCTGAGTCGTCGCTCCGCCATGCCCACGAGAAGCAGGACGAATTCGTGTTCATTCTTGAAGGCACCCCGACCCTCGTCACCGACTCCGGGGAGCAGGACCTGGCTCCAGGCATGTGCGCTGGATTTCGCGCGGGAAGCGGCGACGCTCACCACCTCATCAATCGCTCCCAGAACGAAGTGGTATACCTCGAGGTTGGCGATCGAACGCCCGACGACGCGGTCACCTATCCCGACGACGATCTCGCCCTCAAGATGGTCGATGGGGGCTGGCGGGTGACCCGGAAGGATGGTTCGTCTTTCTAGGAAGGTGTGAACCCCTTCTCATCCGCCTCTATTCCACCCAGAGCGTACGAACGCGCCTGCAGGGGACCCTGAACGACTATCCCCCAGTGTCAGATGAAAAGGCAGCCTCACCGAGGGAAGGTTCGGTTTGGTTCGTCCGAAAATAACGTATTGTCTGCCGTCTGCCCATTGTCCGGGCCCTCGGCCCCTCACCCTTCGAAGAAAAGGCCTCATGTCCAAGCCCCTTGAGCACCGTTTGCTCCGAGCCCTGACCGTCCCCCTCCTCGCGAGTTTCCTGCTCGCGTGCAACGTCACCGTCCACAACCACGGGGGCTCGACCACTCCCAAGGGGGGCACTGCTGACGATGGGGATGGGTCTACCGAAGGCAAAGAGGACAAGCCAAAGACCAATAGGCCCAAGGACGACAAGCCGAAGACCGACAAGCCCAAGGACGACAAGCCGAAGACCGATAAGCCCAAGGACGACAAGCCGAAGGCAGACAAGCCCAAAGAGGACAAGCCGAAGACCGACAAGCCGAAGACCGATAAGCCGGTCGAGAAACCTGTCGACAAGCCCAAGGACGACAAGCCGGTCGAGAAACCTGTCGACAAGCCCAAGCCCGACACATCGTCGCCCAGCGCGCCAGCGGATCCTTCCCTACCTCCCGGCGTGTCCCGACTCTCGATCCCCGTGAGGGCTCCCTTCGAGCAAATCATCGAGCACATCGACGCTCTGCTTCCGAAGACCCAATCGCAAGATTATAAGCGCGTGACCAAAGATGGGGACAGCCTCGTCCTCGACGTAAAGTACAAGGCCTGGCGTGACCCGATCGAGGCGAGGTTCTCGGGGCGCACGCTGACCGTGGTGGTCCCTGTGCGCTACGCCGCGACCATTCGCGGCAAGGTAAAGAGCCCATTTGGAAACGACTACTTCCCGCTCGCGGACGGTCAGACCTGGGGCACAAGCTCGAGCCCGCAGCGCATGCGCATCCCGATCGAGCTCGAACTCAACATCTCGGACGATTGGAAGGTCACGACCAAGTCCAGGGTGGGGAAGATCGAGCACGGCTCGGCACCGAAAGGAAACTTCTGCGCCAAGGTCGGTATCGACGTTTGCACGCCGAAGTCGAATGTCGCCGGGGACGTGCGCGCGAACATCGAGAAATTCCTCTTGCCTCAAATCATCAGAGAGCTCGAACGCGCCGATCGCGCGGTGGCCAAGAGCTTCGATCTCCGCACCCACGCGCGACAACTCTGGGCCGGCCTCCAGCAGCCGCTCCAGCTCCAAAAGAAGGGCGCCAAGGAATGCGCGACTTCGCCCGTCGCCACGTGCAGCGAAGACGCTTGGCTCGTCCTCGCTCCGACGCGGGTCGGACTTTCGGAGCTCGCGATCGTCGACGGAGATCTCGGAGTCGATGTCGCCCTCGAAGGTAAACTCAGCATCGCAACCGGCAAGAAGCCGAAGGTCAAAGTCGAGTCTCTTCCAAACGCCGCGCCGCTCCCGGGTGCAACGAGTTTCCAGCTCCGCACCCATCTGGAAGTGCCGCAGAAGCTCCTCGCAGATGAGGTCCGTTCGGCGATCAAGGCGAACCTGAAGGATCGCGAACTCGAGATCCGCGAGGTGACTCTCTCCGGAAAATCGGAAGGAAAGCTGACGCTCACCATCAAAACCAAGGGTGCGCTGAGTGGAACCCTCAAGGCCCAGGGACGCGTCGTCCTCGATCAGAAGAAGGGCGAGGTCCGCCTCGAGAAGGTCGCCCTCGACGACGAAACCAAGAAGCTCCTTGACCAAGAGCTCAAGGCTCTCGACCAGAAGGCTCTCATCGAAAAGATCGAAAACGCCGCGCGCGTCAGCCTCACCCAAAGCTCGAAGATCCTGCGTCGAGGGGTCGGCAGCGCTCTCGACGGAGCGCTCCCTGGCGAGCTCGAGATCAAGGGAAGCCTGGGAGACGTCTCCTTCGTCGATCTGAGCGTGGAAGACGAGGTCATCCGGATTCAGGTCAACGTCCAGGGCAGCCTCGGCCTCGAGTACAAGCTCTGAAGGTCAAGTAGCGCGCTCGGGCTCGACGCGTGGCGTCCACACGGATCGCGCCCTCGATTGTCGTTCCACTGCACGAGAGCCGTCCCTTTGGTCGCATCTTCCCCTGCGACCAAAGGGACGTTGTGTTTCTGTTTCACGAAACGCTACTCGTTCTCAATGAGGGGGCCGAGCGGGCAGCATATACTCATGCGACGACGCGCCCCCTGTAGCCCCCGCGCCCGTACACGGAATGCTCAGGAGGGCGCACCACAGGTCCAGAGGACGAGCGGCGGGAGCTGGACGACAAGCTCAGCCGTAACGAGCGAGATCGCGGGCGAAAAGCGAGCATGTCGCCCAACGACTCAGATGCGAAGATAAGGGGCAACGCGTGGCTCCGCCACGCCGTCAGGAGGCTCCAGGGCGATGACCTTGTTAGAGCCAGATGCTATAAAGATAGATCTTCCCGAGATCAGTGCCGAAAGCAATCAATCGCTTTCCCTTTCGGTCAAGAACGGGTTCCGCCCAACCAAGCCGATCGAACGAGGGAGCCTTCGCGTAGTGCTCGTCGCTCATCGCTCCGAGATTGACGGCGCCCGAGCTGCCGAACGATGCGACCGGAACGCCGCTGCGCTGAAACAGGCGGATCACCGTGGGCGGCCAGCGCTCTCCTTCCATTCCCGTCGTAAGGAGGCGATCTCCTTCAAGAGTCTGGATTCCGTACACGCCCGAGATGAGTTCGTGATAGCGAACGGAGTCACTCTCACTGTCAGCCCCCTGCGTCCAGACCATCAATCTCGTTAAGGACGGGTAGGAACTCCGTACGACAGCCACGAGGCTGTCGTCGCTTAGAACGTCGATATCGAGGATATCGTCGCCATCACTAGGAAAGAGCTCTCCACTTTCGCCGAAGTGGGTGTCACGAGAGCCATCCGGGAGGAGTCGTCGAATGGACATGCTTGGATTGGCCAAGTGCTGGGCCGAAGCGATGACCCGGCGCTGCGAATCAAGCCGAGCAAAGACGGAAGTGCCCACCCCTACATCGAGGAACTCGTTGGTCTTAAATGTCGAATCGATCGGCCCATCCGTGAAGAAGAGCTGAAGCCGGCTATTGAGGCTGCCATAGGTCGCGCCCACGAGGACCCATTTGTCCTTTCGGTGCAAGAATGTGGGCAGCGCCAGGAGGGAAACCGTCTCACTAGCGCGGGAGAAGCTGCCGCTCCATTCAGAATTCCTTGAGCCGTCCCCCCGGTAATGAACGATTCGGGGCTCTCCTCCTTGAATGCATCCGAGGACAACCCCGTCTTCCACCCCCACCATGGGCCCGAGTTCTGTTCCTAGGCCCTTGGGAGCGAATTCTTCATCAAGCACACCATGCCGATCGAAGCGGTAAATTGTGGATTCGTTCCTCAGGTAGATATACCCCGCGTCGTCCACCGCGACGCGGGCTTCTGTACCATCGGCGAACCACGGCTCTTCCCGATCCCCGAATGTCAGATCGAGAGTCCCGGGCGCGCCGCGGACCCGGATGGTGATGGGGAGTTCGACGCTGAGGACGCCGTCGGTGCTCCGGGCCGTGATGGTGGTCTGGTAGTAGCCCTGCTCCAGCTCCGCATCGGCCTTTAGCCTGAGTGAGACTTCCTTGTCGGTCGGCGCGGCAAATACGAGCGCTGTCTCAAACTCGTCCGACGGCTTCAGATCGACGAGGACGGTTCCTCCGAAACCGCCGCTTCTCTTCAGAGTTACGGCAATGTCCACGGAGTCCCCCGGAAGCACGTCAAACAGGTCGCCCTTCACACTCGCGTCGAGCGCGCCAAAGTCCGCCTCTTCCCCGCCGGTTCCGTTGCCTTTCCCGCCGCTTCCCGCGTCGCTCCCGGCCTTCCCTTCTTTGCCGCCGCTTCCCATGGCGCCGCCGAGTCCCCCGGAGCCCTTGCCGGACCCCTTCCCTCCCGAGCCCTTCCCTCCCGAGCCCTTTCCGCCCGAACCGCCGGTCTTCTTGCCCCCGCTCCCTGGGTCGCCGCCGCTATCGTCTGAGCAGGAGGCTCCAGAGCAAAACTGACTGTCTTCACAGGCAGCCGTTGCAAGCGCTGATACGAGCAGAGCGCTCAAGAGGAGCGGCGGAAGGCGGCGAATGATTCCGAGAGAAGGACTTTTCATGTGAATAGCGAGCTCCAAGAGTGAGGCCGAAGGACCGCCCGTCGGCTTCAGGTGCCTCAGGGTGCGGCGCTTCTCGGACGGTTCTCGTCGACCGTTGCGCCAAATATGAAGAGGTGATTCCCCGAAGCGCTCGGTACGGATGAAATGACTCCCGCACTTCCCCCTCCCGGAGTTCGGCTCATCGGCCCGAACGCTAACACGGTCTTTCTGAGAGGCTAGTCTAGTTCAGGACAAGACCGCGATGATCGAACTCAGATACAGCCCTTCAGGGAAAGCCGCCGGAACCGGGTGATCGGCGCCTTGAAAGACCCTCTCGATCACCTGAGCCCGTCGCCCTTGGTCCCGCGCCCCGAGCGCGAGTGCCCGCGTGAGATCCGAGGCGTCGATCGCCTGAGAACAGGAGCTCACACAGACAAGGCCGCCACGGCGGGTCGCCCGCACGGCGAGGCCGATCAGGCGACGAAAAGCCCGAGCCGCTTTCTCTTTCTGAGCGCGACCGTGCGCAAACTTGGGTGGATCTACCAGAACCAGATCGAAGCGATCGGGCGACTGCTCGAGGACCCGCTCGGCGTCCTCTTCCAAGAATTCCACGTTGAGCCCGTTCGCCCGCGCCGCCTCGCGCCCGACGCGCACGGCGACTTCACTCGAGTCCACACTCACGACGCGAGAAGCACCACCCCGCGCAGCCGACAGTCCCCCCGCCCCCACAAACGAATAAGCATCGAGCACCTCACGTCCGCGGCTCAGCCGTTCGACAACGGCGCGAAGCGGGCGCTGATCGAAATAGAATCCCGTTTTTTGACCGAGCTCGAGGGGCAGCGCGAAGGACAACCCCCGTTCCCGGACTTCGAAGCCAGAAAGCTCGCCTCGAGCCACTCCGCCATGGGCCTGGAACCCCTCCGTTTGGGCCGCTTTCACGGCAGTGCGATCGACGATGGCAGTCGGCGCATAAACCTCCTCGAGGGCGTCGAGAACGAGCTCCCGGCGAAGAGCCATCCCAACGGTTGTGAATTGCACTGAAAGGGCGGAACCGAGTTTGTCGACGATCAAGCCTGGCAAATCGTCGCCCTCTCCGTAGAGAGAACGATAGCTGTCGGTGACGCGACCCGGCTCATCGCTCCGAATGCCCAAGAGAACTCTCTTGTCTTCTGCCGCGCGCAATCGTTGCACGAGAAGATCGCGATCGAACCGCTCGTCGTCGCGAGTAAAAAGGCGCACCCGGATCGCCGACTTCGGGGAAAAAAGGCCGCGCCCGAGAAAGTTCTGGCGAGCATCGATGACGTCGACCTCGTCTCCGGGCCTCGGATCGCCGACGAGCCGCTCGATGGCCTGCGCAAAAACCCATGGATGTCCGGCCCAGACCGGCTGCACATGCCCTGAACGCAGAACTACTTCTGGCACGGGCCCCCCATAGCACGGTAGACTGCGCCCCAATGGACGAGCTGGAAAACGAGCTAAAAAATATGATCGTCGAAGTCCTGCTTCTGGAAGACATGAAGCCGGAGCAAATTGACTCTGAGCAGCCGCTCTTTGCGAAGGGCCTTGGTCTCACCTCAATCGACGCCCTCGAGCTCGCGATGGCCCTGTCTCAGCGCTTCGGTGTGAAGCTCGATCCCGACGACGAGAGGAACAAAGCTGCCTTCGAGTCCGTGCGCGCCCTCGCTCGGTACATCATGGCCCAAAAAAAATCTGCTTGATGCTCAGGGCTGCGAGCTCAAGCTGGCTCTTCCGGCGAACGCCGCAGCCTGGTCACTCTTGACCCGGGGTCAAGGGGCGACCCCGCATCAGGACCTCCGCGTAAAGCAGCGCGACTCGGACGAGACGGGGCTCGAGATTGAGCTCCGCACCGAGGGCCACGGTCGAGACGGTGAGGCCCTCCCGTCGCCTTGCACGCGCTGCCCCCAGGACTCTCCCGAGGAGGTTCCCTAGGTCGGGGATTTCCCCAGTTTGCACCTCGACCCCCTTTTCTTCGAGGCGGTCGATGAGGGCGCTGATATGCGGAGGGCTGATGGCCAGTGGGCCAAGGGCCTCCGCAATGCGATCGAGAGAGAGGTCCTGACCTGCGTCAATGAGCGTCTCGGCGAGACGCACTGCGACGACTTCGGGCGACTCTCCGCCTTGGGGACCCTGGGGCGCCATAAGGGGAGTGTGGCGGGCGCGGCTGAGAATGGCTAGCCGTGCCCCGGTTGGGGGCCGACTCCGCATACGAAAACTCGAAAGGCTGTATTTCTCGAGTTCGTCCGGGAGCCGCGACTTCTGCGCGCGAAAGCCAAGGTTTTGGGCTAGATCTTCGGCACGATGACCGACGGACCTGGATACCGCAGTAAGACTTCCACCGGGGGACGGAACATGGCGGGCGCTCGCGCGCTCTGGCGGGCGACCGGCATGAAGACCGAGGATTTCGGAAAGCCCATCATCGCCATCGCCAACAGCTTCACGCAGTTCGTGCCGGGACATGTACACCTTTACGACATCGGGCAGCGGGTCAAGAAGGTGATCGATGAGGCTGGTGGCTGGGGGGTCGAGTTCAACACCATCGCGGTCGATGACGGTATCGCGATGGGTCATGATGGAATGCTCTACTCTCTCCCGAGTCGCGAGCTGATCGCCGACAGCGTCGAATACATGGTGAACGCACACTCGGCTGACGCGCTCATCTGCATTTCCAACTGTGACAAGATCACACCGGGAATGCTCTTAGCTGCCATGCGGCTCAACATCCCGACCATCTTCGTGTCCGGCGGTCCCATGGAAGCTGGCGTCACTCAGGGAACCCATGATCGCGATGGAAAGCAGCTCGTTCGTAAGCTTGACCTTGTCGACGCGATGGTCGCCGCGGGCGACAGCCGCGTTTCCGACGCGGAGGTGGACGAGCTCGAGCGGAGCGCGTGCCCGACCTGCGGAAGCTGTTCGGGCATGTTCACCGCGAACAGCATGAACTGTCTGAACGAAGCGCTCGGTCTGGCGCTGCCAGGCAACGGAACGGTTCTGGCTACCCACGCGCTGCGCTGGAGCCTGTTCGAAGAAGCTGGCAAGCGCATCGTCGAGATGGCCAAGGCGCGCTATTTGCACGGCGACACGTCGGTGCTCCCGCGCAACATCGCTACCTTCGAGGCCTTTGAGAACGCGATGACCCTCGACATCGCGATGGGCGGCTCGACCAACACCATCCTCCATCTGCTCGCCATCGCCCGCGAAGCCGAAGTGAACTTTACGATGCAAGATATCGATCGACTGAGTCGACGTGTGCCCTGCGTCTGTAAGGTCGCCCCGGCGACTGAGAAGTATCACATCGAAGATGTTCATCGCGCCGGCGGAATCTTCGCCATCTTGGGCTCACTCGATCGGGCGGGTTTGATCCACTCGGGCGTCGGTACCGTCCACGAGAAGACCCTCGCCGACGCGCTCGCCAAGTGGGACGTTCGCCGCCCTACCGCGAGCGAGGCCGCAAAATCGCGTGCTCTAGCGGCCCCCGGAGGCGTCAGAACGACTGTCGCCTTCAGCCAAGAAAAGTACTTCAAGGAGCGAGACGACGACGGCAAGGCCGGTTGCATCCGTGAGGTGGAGTTTGCCTACTCAAGAGAAGGCGGCCTCGCGGTTCTCTACGGCAACATCGCGACCCGCGGCTGTATCGTGAAGACAGCCGGCGTCGACGAATCCATCTGGAAGTTTGCCGGGCGAGCGCGCGTCTACGAATCCCAAGACGCAGCCTGCGCGGCGATCTTGGGCGACGAGATCCAGGAGGGTGATGTCGTCGTCATCGTCTACGAAGGACCTCGAGGCGGTCCTGGTATGCAGGAGATGCTCTATCCGACGTCCTATCTGAAGAGTCGCGAACTCGGGAAGAAGTGCGCATTGCTCACGGACGGACGCTTCTCCGGAGGAACCAGTGGGCTCTCGATTGGACACGTCTCTCCGGAAGCCGCCGAAGGCGGCGAGATCGCCTTGGTGCGCGACGGAGACCGCATCACCATCGACATTCCTGCGCGCTCGATTCAGCTCGAGATCGGCACAGATGAGCTGGAGGCCCGTCGCAAAGAGATGCTCGCGCGAGGACCGGCCGCTTTCCGACCGGGCCCTCGTGACCGAAAGGTGAGCGCCGCGCTCAAGGCCTATGCTGCGATGACGACGAGTGCCGACCAAGGTGCCGTCCGAGATATTTCGCGGCTCGAGCAACATTCGAGAGAGAACTAACGGGGCTGGTTGGTCGTCCGCTCGCGGGCGACCAACCCCTTTTGACCTTCACTTCTTCTCGAGGACCACCTCCAGGTATTCTCCTGGTACGGCAGCGGAGTGGGGGATTGGTTCGGGCTGGAGCTCGAAACATCCGCATCTCATGACCGTGCGACCGGATCGTGGGTACCTTGAGAGCGCGAGGCGTGAGGGAGTCGAAGATGAGCGCTGACATCCTCTCCGACGTCCTCCGAGCCGTTCATCTCTCTGGCGGGGTCTTCTTCGACATCCGAGCCAGGGCTCCCTGGGTCGCGGAAGCACCCGCTGCCTGTGAGATCGCTCCTCTCGGGATGCCGAAGGCCGATCACGTCATCGAATACCACTTGGTCGTGCAGGGCACCTGTTACGCGGGCATTGCCTGGTCCCTCGATGACCTGGCGCGCGAAGTGGGTCTATCAAAAGACTGTCTTGCACGATCGTTTCATCGAGGTCGTGGGCTGCCCCCCGATCCAGTACCTCACCGAGTGGCGCATGCAGCTCGCCGCGGAACGCCTGCAGAAATTCGAGCGATACGATTGCTGAGATCGCGCGCCGCGTCGGCTATGGGTCCGAGTCGGCTTTGAGTCGCGCTTTCAAACGGGGCGTCGGCGTCTCGCCGGCCACGTTTCGCGCAACCCCAATGCGCGAGCGGCGGGTTATCCTTGATCGACGTTCGCAGGGAAGGTCGGCGTCTTGATGCTGGGCTCGTCATGGAGGCCGCGCTCCAGAATCAGCCGCGCGCGTCCGATCGCCGCCTGGCTTCCAGCTAGGGCAAGCACATCCCCTACCCTGAGGGTTTCCGTGGCCGTTGGAACGAGAAGTCCCTCTCCATCACGGATGAGGGCGAGGACCGTAGCGCCCGTGACTCCCCGGAGGTTCAGCGACTGGAGCGACTGGCCAACGGCATCTGAGTCTTCCTCGAGCCGTACGGGAGTCGGTTCACCCAGGCCGGGAAGCAGCATGTGCACCTCCGCGAGGCTCTCCTTTGGCTTCTCTTTTTTGCCTTCCGCTGTGCGGGCCTGAGACAGAAGGGTCTCCACAATCGTCTCGGCGCCCGCTCGAACATGCTCGTGGAGGTTTGAGGCCCCACGCCAGAAGGCGATGCCAACGAATACGAGCAAGCCCACGAAAATGGCGGGGGCGTAGTACCCTCCGATGAGAGGCTGAGTCACGGCCAAGACTGGCAGTCCAGTCAGGACCACGATCCCGAGCTGGAGCGTCAAGACGAGCACACTGCGAGGCGCGGCGGCGAGATCGAGCTTCCCTTCGCCGGCGCTCGGGAGCGATCCTTCAGCGATCACGAACCCCAGCCGCTGCGCCACGCGCACCATTCCAGCTCCGAGCGGCACAGCAAAGATCACAGCAAGAAGGACAACGGCCCCGCGCGCCAGATCCTCCTCAAGTCCAAACTTCTCCGAGAAGTAACTCGTGGTTGCAGCGAAGCCGACCGTCGCTCCCACCACCACGATGACAAAGAGAGCCGTATCGAGGACCAGGTGCCGGATCAAACGGCGGATCAAGGCGCCGCGGGTCGCGCGAGCGTGTCCCCCTTTTTCAATCCAGCTCGCATAGAGAGCGACGAACGTCTGCAGGGGTCTTGGCAACTTCCGATCGATGAAGCTCGCCACGGGCCCCGAGACGCGGATCAAGTGAGGAGTCGTAAGCGTGGTGATGGCTGAGACAGCTACCGCGACGGGGTAAAGGAAGGAGCGCGTAGCGTCGAGTGACAAGCCAAGGCCCGCGATGATGAACGAGAACTCGCCAATCTGCGCGAGACTCATGCCGGCTCGAACCGAAGTCGGAACTCCGTTACCCGTCAAGAACGCGCCAAAGCTGACGCTCAAGATCTTGCCCACGATCACGACCCCCGTCAAAACCAAGATGGCTTGGTAGTGCGTAAGGATCAGCCTCGGGTCGATCAAGATGCCGACCGAGACGAAGAAGATCGCAGCAAAGACGTCGCGGACTGGCTCGACGAGGTGTTGAATCTCCTCTTGCTGCCCTGATTCCGCGATGAGTGACCCGGCGATGAAAGCCCCGAGCGCGACCGAATAGCCCATCTTTTCTGCCAGAAGAGAAATGGCAAAACAGAGGCCAATGCTCGCGACGAGCGTAGTCTCTGGTCGGCCGAGACGACGCACCAAGCGCATGAAACGCGGCACGATGAACAGGCCCAGGCTCACGAGCAAGATCAAGAAAAGCGCGAGCTTGCCAACCGTAAAGACCATCGAGCGCGCCGACAGGCCGGCGCCGGTCACGACGGCAGTCAGCGTCGCCATGAGCAAGATAGCGACAAGGTCCTCCACGATCAGGACACCGACCACGAGCTGTTTGAGAGAGCCGCGAATCCTCTGCTCTTCGAAGGCTTTGGCAATGATAGTCGTGCTGGAGATGGCAATGATGGCTCCCGCAAAAAGGCTCTCCAAGGTGGTCCAGCCGAAGAGCTGTCCTGTGAGGAAACCGAGCCACACCATCAGGCTCGACTGCAAGAGCGCGGTCAGGCCCGCCGTCGCGCCTACCTTGAGCAGCTTGCCTAGGCTGAACTCAAGGCCCAGCGAGAACATGAGCAAAATGACGCCGAGCTCGGAAAGCGTATGGACGACGTCACGATCCGCGACGAGGGGGATCGGAACGTTGGGCCCGACGATAAACCCCGCAAGGATATAGCCGAGCACAACGGGCTGTTTCAGCCATTGGAATACGATGGTCGTGATCGCAGCGACTGCGAGCACAGTAGTCATCGCTACGAGAAACGAGTGCGCGTTCATGCTCTCCGGGCAAAGGGGGACGGTCTACAGTATCAAACCACTCTCGACATTTCGGAACATTTTCAATCACACTTCGATTTCCCGCTCTTGGGCGGCGGGCCGAACGGCCTTGCTGATCCTCTCTGACTCGTCCTGCTTCGACCGCGATCGTGCCGCTGCGACACAGTGTGGCGCGCACGCCTCCCAAATGTGTCGGCCTGAGCGCCTGAGAACTCTCCCTACGAAGCTCCCCTCGCCTGCGCGGATTCGTGAGCTTTCTCCCGAGCTTACCGGCCGGCTCCGAGAATCGGCACGATCGATGCTTCGTGGAAAAACGTGAGACGCCGCTTGAGGCGTGAAGAAAGGACCCAGTATGATGATCTCTTTTACTCAGGCCATCACCATCGGCAGCGCCGCTCTTTTCATTGCCACGGGTTGCGAGACCGCAGCCGACCAGCAGAGAAAGGCCAATGAAGCGCAGGCGGAGGCAAACGAACGTGCGCTCCGCGCCCAACGGGACGCAGATGAAACGGCTGCGCGGGCACAGGCCGACGCAAACCGTGAGATCGCCAAGGCGCAGGAAAGGTTCTCAACGATGCGCGAGGAGTTTCGCCACGGTCTTCAGACCAAGCTCGTCGAGCTCGACAAGGAAATCGCTGAACTCCGCACCCAGTCCGTGACGCAAACAGGACAGAAGCGAGAGAAAATCAACGCCAACCTCCCCATCATCGATGAGCGCCGGAGTCGTGTGACGGAGGCGTTCCGCGAGCTCGAGCAGGCGAACGCTACGACCTGGGACCGCGTGAAGGGTGAGGTCGAGAAGCGCTACGACGAGCTGAAGCAGTCGGTGGAATCGGCCACCTAATCAGTCAAGCGCTGCGATTGTGGCGGGCGACGCTTGGCCCTACGGGGCCGAGCGGTGCGGGCGTTGCGCGGACGGACCGGGGTCAGGTGGGCTCTCGGGTCCGCCAGCGCCCCGACCATGAGTCCCCCATCTCCGTCTGCAGCGCGGCCCGTGAGCAGCGCGTCGAGGGCTTCTACGAGCGCAGGGCCCACACTTGCGATCTGTTCTCGGTGCACGCTCGAGAGTTTGCGTAAGATGGTCTCTCCGCGCGGCGTCAACCTCACAAGGACCTCTCGGCGATCACCGGCCCCGCGCTCCCTCCTGAGAAGTCCTCGTTCCTCGAGTTTGTCTACGAGGGGCACCGCCGTGTGGGGCTGGATGCAGAGGCGTGCCGCCAGCGTCCCGACCGTGGGCCGCTTGCCTTCAGGCAGCCCCCGGAGCGCCAAAAGGAGCTGATGTTGCTGGGGTTCGAGGCCAGCGCCCCGAGCTGCCTGCTCACTGAACGCCAAGAATCGCCGAACCTCGTAGCGGAATCCCGCGAGGAGCCGATACCCAGCCGTCGTCAAACGGTCCTCTTCGTCCTTGGTAGGAGGTGTTTCCTGCTGCTGATCTCTAGCCGGGCTGGCCTTCCGCGCGGCCTGACGACGTTCTGCGTTTCTAGCCCTCGTCTTAGGGTCAAAGGCGAGTCCAGGTTCAGCTGTCATGCCGCAGAGCATGCGATGCGGACGTTTCCTTCCGGTATCCGGGAAGCTCGAGGAGAAGAAACATATCGAGGTTTGAGAAGCTCGACTCTCGATAGAACTGCCTCAGCTCTGGGCCAGAAAGTCGATGATGTTTCGGAGGAGGCGCTGTCGACCTCGGCTCGATGGACCTTCTTGAAGCTTCGTTTCTTCTCGGATCGCCGCTGGGCCTCCTTCGCCACGGGCCCGCACGAGAAAATGTTGGTCTGCTTCCACGACAGCTTCGATCTCAGAGAGGCCGACCTCGATATGGAACTGTAAGCCGACCGCCCGAGTTCCGAGCAGGAACCCCTGCGCCGGACAGACATCGGTGGAGGCGAGCAGGCGCGCTCCGAGGGGCAGCCCGAAATGATCTCCATGCCAATGAAACACCGAGAGCTCCCGCGGCAGGCCGCCTAAGATCGGATCTTCGGGACCGCTCGAGTGGAGTTTGACGGGTGCCCAGCCGAGCTCGAAGACCCTCGTCCCGTCCGGCCCTTTCATCGGCTGCACCGGAGCCGAGGCAGCATGGGCGATGAGCTGTGCCCCGAGGCACACGCCCAAGATCGGTGCGTGGTCGGCCACACAACGGCGAACAAGTTCCACTTCACGCTCAAGAAATGGGAAGTCCGGGCTCCCGATGTCTCCGACGCCCATCGGGCCGCCCATGACAACGAGCAATTCCTGGGCCGATACGGTCACCGGAACCGCGTCCCCAAGGTCCAGGCGCCGCACTTCGATCTCGAGCCCCGCGTCCCGGCAGACATCACCGATCGCGGCCGGCCCCTCAAACGGAACGTGCTGGAGGATGAGAGCTCTCTTCACCATGTTGGTTTCTTCGCCGGGGAAGGAGCCATGCTCGCCGCTGGTGCGCCCCGCCTGCCCCGACAATGACGGGCACTCTCGGAGTCTGCAAGACCGGTCGGCCCGCCGCTCCGCCGACGCACCGGGTGAGCGCCCCAAGCCTCGGAACGGGGCGGGTCGCAAAGAAAAAAGTCCGTCGCGGAAGGCTTGCAATCCATAGCGAGCCCGCTACTTTCCGGGCCCCCACGAGGAGAGGTGACCGAGTGGCCGAAGGTACCCGCTTGCTAAGCGGGCGTGGGCCACAAGCCCACCGCGGGTTCGAATCCCGCCCTCTCCGCAGCACAAAAACCGGCTCCCAGCTACCATCCGTCAGGGCGAGATCAGTGGGACTTCGGCAGACGGTGCTCGGGTTGAAGGCTCGGCTGGTTCACGACGGATTCGATGGACCGGGGCCAATAGTCACGCTGCGCTCTCGGACGTTCACGCCGCGCGCGAAGGCCGAGCCCTTCCGAGTCGCTGGACTCTGTTGAAGGCTCGGCTGGGTCACGACGGATTCGATGGACCGGGGCCAAGGAAATCAGCTGGGCTCTCGCACGTTCGTCGGGGAGGCAGGCTGGGGCGCGAAGCGATAGTTTGCTCACAAAACCAAACGAGGGCGAACCCCTAAGGTCCACCCTCGCTCTTCCTTGGCCCGACCGAGATCAGCGCCAGGGCTTACCGAAGAAGAGCTTCTTGCGGTTGTAGCCGTCGTGGTTCTTGTTGAGCAGAAGGTGGTAGTTGAACGCCGATCCCTGCTCGCCGATGAGCGCCGACCAGTGCAGGAAGAAGTACCAGAGACGGTACCAGCGCTCGCCATAGGCCTTCACAACTGCCTCACGGTTCTGAACCCAGAGGTCACGCCACTGGCGCAGAGTGATGACGTAGTGCTGAGAAACGTTCTCGACGTCCGCGACCTCAAAGCCACCGTCTTCGGCAGCGCGGATCATGCCCGAGAGGGTCAGGCTCGCATCTGCGCCTTCGAAGATGTAGCGGTTCATGAACAGACCCCAGATGAGGTCTTCGCCGCGCATCGAAACCGCGCTGAAGGGGTTCTGCGGATTGTAGAGACCACGGATGCCCGTCCAAGAGACGAGGAACAAGCCTTCATCCTCGAGGAGCGAGTGCACCTTCTCGTAGTAGCCGGTGAGGTTCTTGATGCCGACGTGCTCAACCATTTCCAAGGAGACGATCTTGTCGAAACGACCCTGGATCTTGCGGTAGTCGCAGACCTCGACCTTGGCGCGATCCTCAACGCCGTAGCTGCGGATGCGATCCATGCCGAAGTTGACCTGCTCCTGCGCCAAGGTGACGCCGTAGCTCTTCACGCCGAACTCGCGAGCCGAACGGGCGACGAACGTGCCCCAGCCACAGCCGATGTCGAGGAGGCGCTCGCCCGGCTCGAGGTGCAACTTCTTCGAGACGTGGTCGATCTTCGCGTACTGAGCTTCCTCGAGACCCTCGGTGCCGTTCTTATAGTAGGCCGAGGTGTAGACCATGGCCTCGCCGAGGCACCAGCCGAAGAAGTCGTTGCCGCGGTCATAGTGCTCGCTCACGATGCGCTTATCCTGACCGAGCGAGTGAATCGCGACGTGCGGGAGGAAGTGCGTGATACCCCACTTCACGTGCGACTCAGTGAGTCGGAAGGTAAGCGTTTGGTGGCGGGTGTTGAAAAACTCCTCCCACTTCTCTTTCGGGATGTCGACGCGACCCTCGATGTACGCCTCGTACACATCCGACATGGGCACCTTCTTGCCCGACCACTTCTGTTTCAAAGAGGCGTCATCGAAGGTCAGGAAATCAGTTACGTTCGCAGTCATGTCATCAACTTTCTAGAAAAGCTCCGGGTAGCAGAAGCAACGCCTGGGGCTCGAGGTCGCGCGCCAGCATCTCAGTTTGGAAGGCGCGACCGGCTTTTACGGGAGGACCCCGTGGGTAGTCCACCCACCTAGGCCGGGCTCCGTGACATTTCGATCTCTTGCCGCAAATCACCGGCAAATATCGGCGCGATATTCTCTTCGCACCGACGGGACGCACGACCAAAGTCGGAAGCACATTGCAGTGTCGCTGACATGCTCTAAGCTCTCGAGTATCATGAACACCTTCCTCGTCCGCTCTTGCGTCGTCTCGCTGGCCCTGATGGTAGCCGCCTGTGGGGGGAACGCCTCGGGCACGAGCTACAAAGGGAAGGATGCGGCCTGTCAGGACCAATGCGACGAACTCGCTCGCTGCGACAAGACCGTCGACGTCAAGGCCTGTGCCAAGTCTTGCTCCGAGAGTCAGCTGACCAGCAAAGGCGGGCAAGAACTCCTGGCCGAATGCACCGCTGGACGTACCTGTGGGGCGCCGGGCGATGACGTTGTCGAGTGTTTGGTTGACGGGCTCAAGGACCTTCCCAAGAGCGACGCGGGCAAGGCTTTCTGCGACAAGGCGCTCGGAGCGCCGACGAAATGTGGCGGAGAAGGGGCTGAGACCGAGGCGAGCGATGCAGATCGCGCCGCCTGCAACGACTCGGTCTCCCTCCTTTCCGATGAGGTGCTCGCGGACATCAGCGCCTGTTTCGATAAGGAGTGCCGAGCCATGCAGACTTGCCTCCTCACGATGGTGTTCGAGCTCCAATCGGACCTCGGTGGGAACGTGATCGGCGCCGATCTCTCCCAACAACTCAGCGAACTCTTCGGCAGCATCGAGCTCCCGACGAACTAAGAGCCAAGACAAACTCAGCGCCCGCGCCCCCGCGTGCGGGCACGCTCCTCTTCAGAAGGCCCGCGGCCCCGATCCGCCCGAAGCAGAGCGGCGCGCTCCAGGCGCCGGCGGATCCGTAGCCCCCGTTTTCGAGCTGGCACGACAGTGCTAGGACCGAGGCCTCATGGCGAATGACTCCAAAGAACCCGAGTTGATGCAGAAGATCGTATCCCTGTGCAAACGCCGGGGTTTCGTCTTCCAGAGCTCCGAGATCTACGGTGGTCTCAAGAGCGCGTACGACTACGGCCCCATGGGCATCGAGCTCAAGCGGAACCTCATGAACGAGTGGTGGACGTTCATGGTCCACAGCCGTGAGGATGTCGTCGGCCTCGAGTCGAGCATCGTCATGCACCCGAGCGTCTGGAAGTCGAGCGGGCACCTCGCAAACTTCAAAGACCCGCTCGTCGACTGCTTGGTCTGCCAGGAGCGATTCCGCGCAGACAAAGCTCCCAAGCTCGCCGAAGGCGCTCCCGCTCCTCTCACGTTCAGTGACAAGGGCCGCGCCAAGCTCGGTGAGGAGAAGGTCAAAGCGCTCCTCGAAGCGACGGGCGACACAAGCGCTCAGCTCAAACGAGACGGGTTCACGATCCACGGGCTTGTCGCGGGTGACCGCGGTTACGTATGTCCGAACTGCGGCAGCCCGCTGCTCAGCAAAGAGAAAGACTTCTCAGGTATGTTCCGGACGAGCCTCGGACCCGTCGATCCGATCCTCGGCTTGGTCACGGCGGTCAAGGAAGGTGCACTCGCCGGAAAGAGCGACAAAGAGCTCCGCGAGCTCGCAGAAGAGGCTCTCAGTCCGAGCGCTGTCTATCTTCGCCCGGAAACCGCGCAGGGCATGTTCGTTCAGTTCATGAACGTCCAACAGTCCCAGTCCATGAAGGTCCCCTTCGGGATCGCCCAGATGGGCAAGAGCTTCCGAAACGAGATCACCGTTGAACACTTCATCTTCCGCTCTTGCGAGTTTGAGCAGATGGAGATGGAGTTCTTTTGTTTCCCGGGCGAGGGCCCCAAGTACCTCGAGTTCTGGAAGGAGCAGCGACTGCTCTGGTGGAAAGGCCTTGGACTAACCCCGGAGAAGCTCCGCTTCCGTCAGCACGGCGAGGACGAGCTCGCGCACTACTCGGATGGCTGCTTCGACGTCGAATACGATTTCCCCTGGGGCTGGGACGAGCTCGAGGGGATCGCCTCGCGCACCGACTATGACCTGAAGGCGCACAGCTCTGGTTCAGGAAAAAAACTCGAGTACTTCGACGCCGAGGCCACGGATCCGGCCACAGGCAAGCAAGGGTACCGCTTCGTACCCCACGTGGTCGAGCCTGCGGCGGGCGCCACCCGAGGTGTGCTCGCCGTCTTGTGCGACGCTTACGACGAGGAGCTCGATGAGTCGGGACAGGTCGCACGCACTGTGCTCCGTCTGCACCCTCGCCTCGCGCCTTACAAGGTCGCGATTTTGCCCCTGGTCAAGAAAGACGACGCTCTCGTCGAGCGCGCGCGGCAAATCACCTCGGAGTTCTTGTCGGCGGGTATCGCCGCCAAGTACGACGAACAGCACACGATCGGAAAACGGTACGCCCGCCATGACGAGATCGGAACGCCCTACTGCCTCACGATCGACGCACAGACCCTCGAAGATGAGACGATCACGATCCGCTACCGAGACGACAAACGTCAGGAGCGGATTCGCGTGAGCGAAGCAGTTACGGTCGTCCAGACCGCTCTCCGCACCGGCCGCCTTTGAGCCAAACGCCCATGGAGGTCACGGAGTGCGGACCGGGGGACCTCCCGATTGTCTCGCCCCTTCTTTTCCGGGCGGTGCAAGGCTCCGCCGCCGCTTTCTCGAGCGTGACCGAGGTCGAGCGCACGCTCCTCGAAGCCATTCGAGACGCGGAGCGCTCGCCTTGGTCGGTCCTGGTGGCGCGAGGAGACGGCGAGATCCTCGGGGTAGCGGTCTCGGGCCCGCCCGTCTCCTCGGGGCTCACGCAAGACGACTCAGAGCTCAGGATGCTCGCGGCCCTGCCCACCGGTGAAGGACGACGCCTGGGGCAGCGGCTCGTCGAGCGCCTCACGAGCGCCCTCCGAGCCCGCGGCAAGAAGGCCCTCTACGCCCAAGGGCGACTCGAGTCGCTGGCCAGCCTCACCGCAGCCGGGGCCGCTATCCTGCGCTCGTTCCCTTCAGGGCGCGTCCTCTCGCGCCTTCAGGTCGACGAAGCCGCGGTCTCCCTCTCCACTCCCAGGCTTCGTCTCCGAGACTGGCAGCCGAGCGACGTCGAGCCCTACGTACGACTGTGTCAGGACCCGGAGGTTATGGAGTTCCTTCCGCCTCTCACAGCCGAAGAGTGTCTCGAACAGATCGAGACACTTCACAGCTCGCTCACAAAGAGCGGTTTCGGTATCTGGGCCGTCGAGAAGAAGGTGAGCGGAGAGTTCCTCGGCTTCGCTGGGATCAAGCTCAATCCGAAGCTCCCCTTTGCGCCCGCTCCCGAGCTCGCTTACCGCCTCGGCCGCGCTCATTGGGGCCAAGGCATCGCGACCGAAGCGGCTCAGGCCGTGCTCGACTACGCATTCGAGCTGGGCTTCGAGGAGGTCTGCGCTTGCACAGTGCCGAAAAACACGCGTTCCCAGGCAGTCATGCGGAGGCTCGGGATGAGCGAAGATCTCAGCGGAGCCTTCAGGCATCCGTCCTTGCCCTCGGACCATCCGCTCTCGGCCCACGTGCTCTTCCGCAAGAAGAGTCCAAGACCTTGAGCCGGTGACGGGTGGGGCCGCCCAGGCCCGCAGGTCTCTATTGGATGCGGATGGCGTAGGGGAGAGCCGCTACCACCGACTCTCCCTGAACGAGGGGCGTAACGGCACCCGCCAAATCGGAGAACGCCTCCCGCATCATGGGACCTTTTTCTCCGAACAGACCCGCGCCTCGGCCTTGTTCGCTCGCGTATCTCTGGAGCGCTGCGCCAACGTCCGCCGCAGCGGGCTCATCGTTCAGGAACAGCATTTCCAGGAGCGTCTCGCCACCGCCCTCGACCGTCACCGGTGCGTCCTCAGGTAGCTCCGCGAGCTCAAAGGCGAGCGCCACAGCACGGCTCACTCCGCCAATCTCGTCGACAAGCCCTCGGGTCTTCCCGACCTCGGCGAGGAAGACCGCCCCCTCCGCGGTCGCATAGACCGCACCCGGGTCCATGCGTCGTCCCTCAGCGACCCGCGACACGAAGAGATCGTAGATGTGCTTCATGTTATCGTGGACGCGGCTCCTCGTCGCATCATCCCAAGGCGAAAGCGGCGACATGTGAAGCGCTCGCCCCCGGAGTTTCGGGTCAGGGTTCGCCGGGAAGGCGTGGGAAGTAACGCCAAAGTTCTCGAGCGCCTCGCCGAACACGATCTTACCGCCAAAGACACCGATCGATCCGACGATGGCGGTCTGGGATGCCACAATCTTCGTTGCCGCGCTCGCGATGTAGTAGCCACCACTTGCGGCCATGCCTCCGATGGAGACGATGATCGGCTTGCGCTGCCGGGTCAGCATCACTTCCCGCCAAATCAAATCGCTGGCGAGCGGCGAGCCGCCGGGCGAATCGAGGCGAAGAACGATGGCTTTCACCCCCTCGTCCTCACGGAGGCGGCGGAGCGAGCGCACCGTGCTCGCCGCGTAGATGCCGCTGTCCCCGAGCGGGCCCCCGGGGTTCATCGAGATAGCACCGATCGCCGGAAGCACTGCGACCCGTCCCCGCGGACTGATCGCCTGCTTGCCGCTCAAGAACCGAACCAGCTCTGCCACGTCGGGGCCAGCCCCGTCTCGACGAGCGGCACCGAAGATGTGCTCCGTTTCGTCCGTCGAAGAGCGCGTCCGCGCCGATTCGAGGGCCTGATCCTCGAAGCCGACGTGGGTGACGAGGCCCTGACGAAGGGCCAGAGGGGGCGCCCAAGGACCATCCTCGAGCGCCGCGAGCACCGCCGCCGGATCGGCGGGAGCGAGGGCCCGGGCTGCGTAGCCGAGCCACACTGCCCGAAGCCCCGACAGGAGTTCGTTCATGTTGCGCGCCGTGGCTTCGCTCGGACCTTCCCTTGTGAAGGTCTCCACTGCGCTCTTGTATTGCCCCATGGAGAGCATGTCGGCCGTGATCCCAAACTTGTCGAAGAGGCCCTTCAGATAGACGACCTCGGCCGCGATCCCCACCGTCGACACATCACCCGCCGCGCTCATCCAACGCTCATCACACGCGGCCAGCAAGAAGACGACTCCTGCGTTGCCGATCTCGTGGGAATGGCAGACGACGGGCATGCCGTTCTTCCGGAGCGAAAAAAGAGCATCCCCGAGCTCCATGGCGGCGTGCAGCGGGATCTGATCGGCAGCGCGCACGAAAATCCCGCGGACATCATCGCCCACCTTCATGGCCGAGAGCTTACGGATCAGCCCTACATAGGTCTGATCCGCTGGGATCGGCATCAGCCCGTCCGCAACCATCGTCTCCGGCAGGCCGCCGCGCAGATCGATGACGGCAATGCGAGGTCCAGTGACCGTCTTTCGCTTCGGAGGTTCACACCCGAGGCTCGCGACACCAAGCAGGAGGACACAGGCAAAGGCGCGAGCGAAACGATTCGAGGTCATGGTTTACCGGCTTTCTCACGCTCCGCTTGAGCAATGCGTGCGGACGCTCTCTGTCCGAGATAGTGTTGTTTGCCGACTGCGCGCAGAACCTCTTGGTAGAGGGTCACTGCCGTCGCTTGGTCGCCGCGGCTCCACAGAGCGTCGGCGCGTGTCACGAGCCCCTGAATCTCGGACGAAACGGCGCGCGCCGCCGATGTGCGAGGCGCAACTGCGATCTCCTTTTGAGGTTCCTTGGAGGACGCGGGGAGCTCGGGTGCCTTCGTGTCCAAAGCCGCCGCTTCGCTCGACGCGAACGAAGGCTGAGCTGCCACAGGCTCTACCGTTCCCGGCTCCTCCTCTGTGGAAGCAGCTTCCGGAGCGGACGCGAGGGTTCGGCCGCGAGCGATGAAGGCGGAGAGCTCTGCGAGCAACTCCGCGGGAAGATCGCCCGGATCCGCGGCAAGCTCATCGTATTGAGTCTGTGCTCGGTCGTGAGCTCCGGAGCGGCTCAGAGCCTCGACCAGAGCCACCTTGGCGAGAACCTCCGCGTCGTCATCGGTCCTTGCCCGGGTAAGCTGCGCCACGACCGCCCGAAACGGTACGTCGCCCTGAGCCTCTGCGAGATCCAAGAGCGCGACCGAATAGGGCCGGGCCATCGCATCCTCCTCGAGTTCTTTCAGCTTCTCGCGGGCTAGCGAGACGCGTCCCTTCATCCTGAGCAAGTCGATCTCGTCCCAGATTCGCTCCCGTGAAGCCGGCGCAGAGGCCAAGGCTTTGTCGAGTGACGCGAGGCGCGGGGCGAGCTCTCGCTCGAGGTTTTCGCGCCTCGGATCATCAGCAGACATCCATCGAGTTCGGAACCAAAGTAGGTCGAGCGCACGAATGTCGCGGTGCGCTTGAGCGGCAATCACCTGCGGGGAGAGGGTGCTTGCCTCTTTGGTAGCGCTGCTCTCCGACGTCGAGGGAGACGGGGCGAAGCCCGCAGATGCGAGTCTTCTTTGAAACGATTCACGGCCCACAGTCAGGCCAAACGCGAGAGCGCCGCCGAACACCAGAACCAGGAGCAAAGCCGCCCGCGCACCCCTCTTGCGCGGCAGGCTGGCGGGCCCGGAGCGGATCGCTCCCGTCGACATGGCGCGGGCAGCATTGCGCGTGTCGTCTTTGAACTCCCGAGGAGCGCGGAGGTGCGGAAGCTCGGCAAGCGCGGTCGGCACTCGGGTCCCGTCCATCGCTGTCGCGAGACCAAAATCGCGCGGAACCCGCGGCGATGGCGGCACCTTAGGAGGGTATGAGGACGGAACCTTTGAGCTGCCCGGCGCGGACGACGTAAACCCTGAAGTGCTGGTGGCAGGAGCACCCTCCGAAGGCGGAGCGGCGCTCGGCAGCGTCTGGGACAAGAGCGGAGGTCGCACCCGCCCCGCAAGGGCCGGGGGTGTCCCTGATGACAACGCCTTCGGGGAAGTTTCCGGAGGTGGACGTACTCCGGAATAGGTACCCGAGAGCGCAGAGCGCACGCGCTTCGACGTGTCGGCGGGACGACGGGGTC
>JAEYYX010000031.1 GCA_023428245.1 Pseudomonadota bacterium | reverse complement strand
CGCCCCCCCGCCGCCCGCCCCCCCCCCCCCCCCCCGCCTCTGTTCGAGGCACTCAACCTGGTACGCACGCAGCTCTCCGCAGTGCGGAGCACGGGCATCGCGCTGGAGCTCCAGCTGCGGGGACCCTCGTGGGGCCAGCTTACTCGCGCGGTTCGACGCGGAACTCGACGGACGAGGCGTCCGGACCGAGGGGTGCCGCAAGCACTACGCGAAAATGCCGAAGAAAGTCGCGCACCGGCATGTTCGCTTCGCTGGCAAAACGAGCGGTAGCCTGTTCGCGGGCAGCCTCGAGCTCATGAATGACAACTTCTAGTCGGCTCATCTCGGAGTGCGACGCGAGTATCACGCGAAACGAGGACGTACACCCCTTTTTTTCCAAGGTCCCTCGAAATTCTTCCCGCTGTCCTCGCCGATCTCCTCGTGTCGGTCCGAGCCGTCAGCGGCGCACGAGCCACTTCAGAGTCGATGACGCAAAATCTGCAAGTCACCCACATCGTCGCACATGTGGCTGCTTCGCCGACACATCCCGCGGCCTTGCTCGCCAACGCTGGCCCGTGAACCAAGCGGGCTCAGACGCGGCTCACTGACACCACGCCGTTGATCTTGCCCAGGGACTTCATGACGTTCTTGAGCTGATCGAGATCGCTACAGTGAAACGTGAAGATGTTGTGAGCGCGCCCATCGCTCTCCGCTCGACAGTTCGCTTCGCTGATGTTCACGCGCTGGGCGCTGAGGGTCTGACTGATGTTGGCGAGAATGCCCGGTCGGTTGTTTGTCACCACCGCGATGCTCACGGGACGATTCACCTTGGCCCTGGTGTCCCAGGTCACATCAATACGACGAGCAGGATCCGCGTCGAAGGCGCGCGGACAGTCGCGCCGGTGAACCGTCACCCCCCGACCCCGCGTGATGAACCCGAGAATGGCGTCGCCGGGAAGCGGGTTACAGCACCGGGAATATCGCACGAGAACATTGTCGATGCCGGAGACCTTGATGCCGCTGTCGGTCTCCCGCTTTACCCGCCGGACCAGCGTCTCGATCGCGCCCGCCTTGAGCTCGGCGGCCTTGTTCGCGCCGGCGCCCTGCAAGGTCTCAATGACCTGCTCAACTCCGAGCTTTCCATAGCCGATGGCAAGAAACAGCTCCTCGAGCGTTCCGACCTCGTGGGCCTTGAGCAGAGCCTCGAGGCGATTGGTGTCCTTCTGCAGCTTGGCCCAACTGAGTCCTGCTGAGCGCATCGCCGACTCGACCAGCTCGCGGCCTAGATTGATGCTCTTTTGGCGCTTTTCGGCCCGAAGGAAGGCACGAATCCGATTCTTGGCGCGGGTCGTGACGCAGGCCTCGACCCAGTCTTTGCTCGGCTCCTGCGTCGCGCTCGTCATGATTTCAACGACATCGCCGCTCTTGAGCTTATGACGAATCGGAACGATTTGGCCGTTACAGCGTGCGCCGGAGCAGTGATGTCCAACTTCACTGTGGATCGCGTAAGCGAAATCGATCGGCGTAGCGCCGCGGGGGAAGACGCGCACATCTCCCTTCGGTGTGAAGACATAGACCTCGTCGGGGAAGAGATCGATCTTCACGCTCTCGAGGAACTCGGCAGGATCTTTGAGGTTTCGCTGGTAGTCGGCGAGCTCCCGGAGCCAACCGAAGCGCTTGGCCGCCTCCGGATCGATGCCCCCTGAGTGCCGCTCCTTGTACTTCCAGTGGGCTGCAACGCCGGCTTCGGCCACACGATGCATGCCGTTCGTGCGGATCTGGACTTCGATGCGCTGGCGGCCAGGTCCAATCGCGGTCGTGTGGAGCGACTGGTACATGTTCGGCTTCGGGAGCGCGATGTAGTCCTTGAAACGACCCGGCACCGGGGTCCACCGTGAATGGATCGCGCCGAGACACGCATAACAATCTGCTTCGGTCTCGACGATGATGCGGAAGGCGATAAGATCGTGGATCTGCTCGAACTCACACTCCTGATCCCGCATCTTACGGTAGATCGAGTAGGAGTGTTTCGCGCGTCCGGAGACCTGCGCGTTGAAACCTTGTTCAGCGAGGCGAGCTGAGATCGTCTTCTCCGTGCTCTCGATGTAGCGGAGGCGCTCCTTGAGCGACTTGTGCAGCTTGGCTTGGATCTCGCGGTAGGCGTCCGGCTCGAGGTAGCGGAAGGAGGTGTCTTCGAGCTCGTTCTTGATGACGTGGAGACCGAGCCGGTTCGCCAGCGGCGCGTAAATTTCGATAGTTTCCCTAGCGATACGCTCCTGAGCCGACGGGCTCATGTGCTCGAGGGTGCGCATGTTGTCCATGCGATCGCAGAGCTTCACCATGAGCACCCGGATGTCCTTGGCCATGGCCACGACCATCTTCCGAAAGCTCTCGGCCTGAGCGTCTTCGCGGGACGTGAAGTTGATCTTGCCGAGCTTGGTCACCCCGTCGACGAGGGTCGCGATCTCCTTGCCGAAATCAGCCTCGATCTCGGCCAGAGTCACGTTTGTGTCTTCGACAACGTCGTGCAAGAAGCCGGCGCAGATGCTAGTGGCGTCCAGCTTCAGTCCCGCGATGAGCGCACCCACGCGCGCGGGATGGGTAAAGTAGGGCTCGCCGCTCTTGCGAAACTGATCCCGGTGAGCCCATTCGCCAAAGCGGTAACACCTCTCGATCAGCCCGAGGTCCGCCGATTCCTGGTAGGACCGAACACGGGCCAAGATTTCATCAAGCGCTGTCACTCAGATATCCTAAGTTCTAGCACTCGAATGCACATCCCCCACGTCAAAAGTATTGGGCAGGGAAACGCCGTTTCCACGGAGGCGTATCGCCGCCCGGATCCAGCTCCGGTCGGGATCTACGTGCATTTCCCCTGGTGCTTGACCAAGTGTCCCTACTGCGACTTCTTGAGCGTCCCGCTCGCACCCCGAGCAAAAGGAGCGGAACCCCGAGCGCTCTCCGGCGCCGACGAGCGGCAGGTGCGTAACAAAGTACCCCATCGGGCCTACGCGGACGCGATCCTCCGGGAGCTCCAGGCGCGACAGGGCGTCCTCGACGGCCGCCCCATCCGGAGCGTCTTCTTCGGCGGCGGAACTCCCTCCCTCTGGGAGCCAGAGGAGCTCGGGCGAGTGCTCGACGCGCTCCAGGCACTCGGAGGCGGCACCGTGGAAGAAGTGACCGTCGAGGGAAACCCGTCGAGCCTCGACGAACGACAAGTCGAAGGTCTCGTTGCGGCAGGAGTCCAGCGCTTCAGTATCGGCATCCAATCCCTCGACGCCGCGCGCCTCGCATTCCTCGGCCGGGCTCACGACTCCCAAGAGTCCGAGCGCGCCGTCCGAGCCGCTGTCCGCTCGGGGCGTCGCGTCAGCGCTGACCTCATCTACGGCGTCCACGGGCAGTCCCCCGCGATGGCGCTCGAAGAGGTGCGCGGGATTCTCTCCTTTGGCCCAGGGCACCTCTCCGCCTATTCGCTGACCGTCGAAGAGAACACCCGCTTCGGGAGCTTGCACCGAAAAGGACGGCTGCCTTTGCTCAAAGACGACCTCATCCTGGAGACCTATTGGCTCCTGCATGAAGAGCTCACGGCGCGAGGTTTTGAACACTACGAAATATCTAACTATGCGCTCCCCGGCCAGCGTTCCCTGCATAACGAAGGCTACTGGCAGGGCAATGACTATCTGGGACTCGGAGTCGGCGCCGTGGGCACTGTAAGCCTTGGCGGCAGCCGGCTTCGCTACAAGAACCACATTTCCGTCGAGCGCTATTTGAATTCCTACGGGTCGAGTGAACCCTCGGCTCCTTTCGACGAGGAGCTCCACGAGCGCGAATGGCTCACCCCAGAAATCAGCGTTGGAGAGAGCATCCTGCTCGGGCTCCGCACTCAAACGGGCATCGATCTCGACTTCGAGGGTGAGCGGCGGGGCGTCGATCCTTGGACCCCGGAGCGCAAGGAAGCCGCCGCAAAGCTCGAAGGTCAGGGCCTTCTGCGTCGCGAGGGGACACGACTGACCATCCCGGAAGCGAAGTGGATGCTGGCGGATCAGGTGATCAGGGAGCTCTATTGAGCTCCGCGATGAACTTGTCGAGCGCGCTCAAGGAGCGTTCGGCCATCGCCTCATACTTCGCGCGCTTCTTCAGGCGCGCCCCCTCCCAGGGCGGCAAATGGGAGAAGGTAATATTGGAGGGTTGGTAGTTCTCCTCCCCGCGCCGGGTCTGCACCAAGAGGCCATGATGCGCCGTGACCTCCGGAGGGAAGGTCACACGACGGCCATCGAGACGCGCTGCGATGAAATGAGCCACAAGCCATCCGCCCGCCGCTGCTTCAACATATCCTTCAGTCCCGATGATCTGGCCGGCGAGGTAGACCCCTTCCGCGGCCCGAAGCTGCCACGTCTCGTCTACCGCGCGCGGCGCATTCACGAAGGTGTTTCGATGCACCGCACCAAATCGCTGGAATTCGGCGTTCTCGAGGCCAGGGATCATTCTGAATACCTCGGCCTGAGCCGGCCAGGTCATTTTCGACTGAAAACCCACCAGGTTGAACGCGGTGCCCGCGGGGTCTTCCCGCCGCAGTTGCACAACAGCGTAAGGCCAACGTCCTGTCTTCGGATCAGTGAGCCCAGTCGGCTTCATGGGGCCGAAAGCCAGCGTTTGCTCGCCCCGTTCGGCCATGACCTCGACCGGCAAACAGCCCTCGAAATAGCGAGCTTCCTCGAAGGCGGCAGGCTCGACCTTCGGAGCGGCTACGATAGCGCGTACGAAAGCTTGGTACTCCTCCTTCGTCAGAGGACAGTTCACGTACGCCGCCCGATCTTCCTCAGTCTCTCCTTTGTCCCAGCGCGAGGCGATGAAGACCTTGTCCCAGTCGATGCTATCCGCCTCGACGATAGGGGCAATCGCGTCGTAGTAAGCGAGCTGTCCCCCGGTCAGCGCCGCAAGCTCACTCGCAAGGGCGTCCCCTGTGAGCGGTCCTGTCGCAATCAGAAGCGGGCGCTCCTTGGGCAGGGAGGTGACGATGCCGCTGACGATCTCGATGTTCGGCTCCGCACGGAGGCGGCGACTCATCTCCGCCGAAAAGGCCTCGCGATCGACGGCCAGTGCGCCTCCCGCGGGAACGCTTGTCTGATGCGCGACCTCGATGACCTGCGACCCGAGCCGGCGCATCTCCTCCTTCAGGAGCCCGACAGCGTTCGAGAGCGCCGCGCCGCGCATCGAGTTTGAACAGACAAGCTCACAGAAGTTGTCGCTCGATTGAGCCGGGGTCCGCGCCACGGGCTTCTGCTCGAGCAAGCGCACACGGAACCCTCGCCGAGCGAGCTTTAGGGCAGCCTCAGTGCCGGCAAGGCCGGCGCCGACGATAGTCACTTGGGCGTCAGTCACGGGGGTCCGGGGTCGTAGCGCAAAAGGCCGCGTTCGTCCTCCGCCACTCTCCCCTCAAGGGTCATCAGCAAAATGCGGTGTTGCACAACCGGCGCCTCGAGCCCCGTCGTCTCGCACACTTCGTCCACGGTGCCCGCGCCGAGGAAAAGAGCCCTCGCCACTGGGTCCTCGGGACGGTTTCGCACAAGCCGACTCCGGCTCAAGCCGAGACGCCTGAAGAGCCAATCGGTCGAGAGGACCGCGTCTGCGCCCTCGTTCAAGAGCGCGTTGCTCCCGACGCCGCCCTCCTCCCCAAACCGCGAGGGCAATACGCCGATTGGCCTCCTGAGCCGACGTGCGTGTTTTACCGCATTCTGGGTGCCGCTCTTGAATCCACACTCGCCTACCACCACAAACCGGCTGTAGGCGACGAGCGCCTCGTTCCTCCGGAAGAACTGAGCCGGGCGCGCCGCAGTCTTCTCCTGAGCCAAGCAGAGGTAGCCGCCGCCCGCATCGAGAACGCGCGCGAAGAGCTCTTCGTTCTCTTTCGGATAGGCGTGGTGCAGCCAGGCGGGGGCAAACACGATCGTCTTTCCGCCCGCCTCGAGCGCTCCCTGATGCGCCTCAGAGTCGATCCCAAGCGCCCCGCCTGAGACGACGACAACTCCCCTTTCCGCCAGCTCTCGGGCCAGCCTACGCGCGGACTCTGCGCCTCCTTCCGACGGAGTGCGTGTCCCGACGATGGCCACGGTGGGCCCTTCGGGCAGCTCACCCCAGAGAAAGACCCGGAGCGGCGGCTGGTGCATCGCACTCAGGCAGGCGACGCGGGGATCGGAGCGGACAAGGAGCGTGGAAGGAGACGCGTGCACTCGGGGCCCTCGGTCGAAGCGCCCCGCTCGTTGCGTACTTCTCGCTCAAAAGGCGCTCCAAAAAAACGCCGGCGCCCACGCTCAGGAGAGCCGACGTTTATAGTCGTCGTACCCGAAACGGCGCACCTCGACGCTCTCACCGGTCTCCGGTTCGAAGGTCGCGATGCTTGGATGACGCACCCCGTTGAAGGTGGTCGTCTTCACCATCGTGTAATGCGCCATGTCCGTAAACACGAGGCGGTCACCGATCTCGAGGGGCTCATCGAAGGAGTAGTCACCGATCACGTCACCGGCGAGACAGGTCAGACCTCCGAGGCGGTAGGAGAAAGGACGCTCTTCGGGAAGCCCGGCACCCAGGATCTCAGGCCGATAGGGCATTTCGAGCACGTCCGGCATGTGAGCTGTCGCTGAAGTGTCGAGGATGACCGTGCGCTGATCGACGCCCACGATGTCGAGGACCTCGGCGACCAGGTAGCCCGTCCCGAGCGCGATCGCCTCGCCTGGCTCCAGATAGACCTGAACTCCCCATTTCGACTGGAACTCACGGGCGATGCGGATGAGCCTGTCGACGTCGTAGTCAGGGCGGGAAATGTGGTGACCACCTCCGAAATTGACCCATTTTTTCCCGGGAATCAGGTTGCCAAAGCGCTCTTCGAAGGCCTTAAGAGTCCGTTCGAGAGCGTCGGAGTTCTTCTGGCAGAGGGTGTGAAAATGCAGTCCATCGAGACCGCTCGTATCGACCCCTTCGAGCTCCGCCCGCCGGGTTCCGAGCCGCGAACCGGGCGCACAAGGATCGTAGAGGGCGACCTCCACCTCACGGTGCTCGGGGTTCAGCCGCAAGCCGCACTCGATTCCCTGCGACTGAAGCCTATCGCCGTAACGCTGCCACTGACGCGGCGAATTGAAGACGACATGATCGGCAAGCTCGATGAGCTCTTCGACGTCTGCCTCTGTATAGGCCGGAGCGTAAGCGTGCACCTCTCCGCCCCACTCCTCACGTCCGAGGCGCGCCTCGTGCACACTGCTCGAGGTCACGCCCACGAGGTAACGCTTCGCAATCGGAAAGACGCTCCACATGGCGAAGCCCTTCAGGGCCAACAGGATTTTCGCGCCAGTCTCGTCCTGAACGTGCTTTAAGATCTCGAGATTCTTTCGCAAGAGCCCGAGATCAACGATGTAGTAGGGAGACGGGAGCGCGTAGGGGTCGAAGCGGACCCCCTCTTTGAGCGCAGCTTTCCGAGTCGTCATGGGCATCGCCTCAAACGGGCAGCGGAACACTCGGGTCGCACTCGAGGACCTGCCAAGGCAGACCGTGACGCGCGAGCAATTCGAGGAAGGGATCGGGATCGAGCTCTTCGATGTTGAAGACGCCGGCACCCTTCCAGATCCCCTGCACCATCATGGCCGCTCCGACGACGGCTGGAACTCCCGTCGTGTAGCTGATCGCCTGCGAGCGAACCTCCTTGTAGCACTCCGCGTGATCGCACACGTTGTAGATGAAGACGCGGCGACGCTTACCGTCTTTGACACCTTCCACGAGGTCACCAATGCAAGTCTTGCCTGTGTAGTTTTTGGCGAGGCTGGCCGGATCGGGCAAGAGAGCCTTGAGGAACTGGATCGGGACGATGTCTTGACCCTGGAAGCGAACGGGATCGATACGCGTCATCCCGACGTTCTGCAGAACCTCGAGGTGTTTCAGGTACGACTCGCCGAAGGTCATCCAGAAGCGGATGCGCCGCAGGCCGGGGATGTTCTTCGCGAGGGACTCGAGTTCCTCATGGTAAAGGAGATACGCGCTCTTCACGCCGACCTCGGGGAAGTCGTAGTCCCAGCGGATGCTCATCGGGTCGATGCTCTTGTAGCGGCCCCCTACCCACTCTTCCTCGGCCTGTCCGGGGCCATTTTCGTCCGCCCGTTCCCAGTAGCGGCCGCGCTGCGTGATCTCGCGGATGTTGATCTCGGGGTTGAAGTTCGTGGCAAACTTGTGCCCGTGGTTCCCGGCATTGCAGTCGAGAATGTCGATCGTGTCGATCTGATCAAAGAGATGTTTCTGAGCGTGGGCGGCCCACACGTTGGTCACGCCGGGATCGAAGCCCGAGCCGAGCACGGCCATGATGCCCGCTTTTTCAAAGCGCTCACGGTAGGCCCACTGCCACTTGTACTCGAACTTCGCGAGGTCGGGCGGCTCATAGTTCGCCGTATCAAGGTAAGAAACGCCCGTTTCCAGGCAGGCGTCCATGATCGCGAGATCCTGATAGGGGAGCGCGACGTTGATCACGATGTCCGGCTTGAAGCGACGGATCAGCTCCACCGTGTTCTTCGGGTCGTCCGCGTCGAGCGCTGCGGTCTGGATTGTCTTGCCCTGTAGCTCGAGGATCTCCTTCGCGATCTCTTTGCAGCGCGCCTCTGTGCGGCTCGCCAAGAGGATCTCGTGAAAGACGTTCCCGAGTTGTGCAGCCTTGTGAGCCACCACTCGTCCGACGCCACCAGCCCCGATAATCAGCGCTTTGCTCATGAATCTTCGTTCCTTTTCGTGGATGAGTGAAACCCTTACGCCAAGACCCGCCCCAAAGGCGGAGGTCTTCGGGCCTGGGCGACCAAATCGAGCGGCGCGGCAGGGCCAAACCCGGGTCCGGCTGTACCAGGCCGGGAGAAGCTGTAAAGTGGACGAGTAATGCTGGAGCGCCCACGCCGCAATCGAGTCAGCCCCGCGATTCGCGGGCTCGTCCGCGAGACTCTCCTCTCCCCGGCCCACCTCATCCTGCCGCTCTTCGTTCACGAGTCGGCCACGCCCCATCCTATCCCCTCCATGCCCGGGCATGCTCGGCTCGGTATTTCCGATCTCGTCGCTGTCGCCCAGAAGGCCCATCAGCTCGGCGTCGGCGGGGTCGCGCTCTTTCCAGCGATCGCAGACAATCTCAAAGATCCCCTGGGACAGGAAAGCAAGAACCCCGATGGACTCTTGCAGCGGGCGATCCGCGCGCTGAAGACCGAAGTCCCTGGCCTCACCGTCATCACCGACGTCGCGCTCGATCCTTACTCGTCCGACGGCCACGATGGCGTCGTCGTCGACGGCCGCATCGACAACGCTCTCACGCTGCCGATCTTGGCCGAGATGGCCGTGAATCAGGCGCGCGCGGGTGCGGACGTGGTCGCGCCGTCGGACATGATGGACGGGCGGGTCGGTCATATCCGCTGCGCCCTCGACGAAGCCGGCTTCACCGACGTGCTCATCTGCAGCTACGCTGTGAAATACGCCTCCGCCTTTTACGGGCCTTTCCGTGACGCCCTCGACTCCACACCTCGCGCGGGAGACAAGAAAACCTATCAGATGGACCCTGCGAACGTCCGCGAGGCCAAGCGCGAGATCGAGCTCGACGTGCGTGAAGGCGCCGATTGGCTCATGGTCAAACCAGGACTTCCCTATGCCGACGTCATCCGCTTCGTCCGCGAGTCGTCCACTCTTCCGGTCGCCGCGTACCACGTGAGCGGCGAGTACTCGATGCTCAAGGCGGCCGCCGAGCGTGGCTGGCTAGACTTCGACCAGTGCCTGCTCGAGAGCCTGCTTTGTCTGCGCCGCGCGGGAGCCGATATCATCTTCACCTACGGCGCTCTGGAAGCCGCGAAACTCCTTCGCTGAGCTTCAAACCTCACGCTCGCTCCGCTGGTCCCTATCTTTTCTCATGCGCTTTCTCTGCATCTCCGACATCCAAGGCAATTTGAAGGCCCTTCAGACCCTCCTCGAAGAAGCGGACTCCCGCGGCTTCGACCAGCTGGTCGTATGCGGAGACATCTGTTGGCCCGGGGATGAGCCCCTTGAGGTTTGGAAGCTGCTCGCCGCTCGCAACGCAGTATGCGTCCAAGGGATCGGTGACCGTGCGCTCGCTACCATCGATGTGAAGAAACTCGCAGGGGCAACGCCGGACGAGCGCGCGCGCGTCGAGCGACTCAAGGCAACCAAGAGAGAGCTCGGCGAGCTCATCTTGGCCCGGCTCGCGAAACTCCCGCCGATCGTGCGGCTCCCGCTCGAGTCGGGGCACACCATGGTCGTGGTGCATGGAAGTCCCCGCGATCCTACGAGCTCGATCACGCGCGACATGACAGAGGAAGAGCTCATGTATGCGCTCGGCGACGAGCCCGGGGATTTAGTGATCTGCGGTTCGAGTCACGAGCAGTTCGAAGGCAAAGTCGGGGACGTGCACATCGCGAGCGTGGGATCGGTCGGAGAGGCGCCCGGTGGAACCCACGCGCTCGGCGCCTTCGTCGATTCGGGACAGCTCGGCTACCAGGTGACGTTCCTCGAAGTGCCCCTCACGTCATCGTGACCCTTCATCCCTGAGCCAGAGCGGCTCGATGGAATTCCCGAGTCGGAATGCGGATGGGCCGATACTGTTGGGCGCAGGAGCAAAGAGACCCACGCGCCTTGACTCAGTCCACGGTGCGCCCGTCAGCCTGCCCCAGGACCTGAGGAAGGCCATGCGCACCGGGATCCACTTTACACAGCTTCGCGGAGCGCTCGCACGAGGTCCGCGACGCGTCGCGGAGCGTCACTTACATCCCCCGCCGCGACAGCTCGGATCAGCGCCGTCCCGACCACAACGCCGCTAGCTCCGGCGTCAGCAGCCTGGCGCGCTTGCTCCGGGCTTCCGATCCCGAAGCCCACCACAGCCGGGATCGAGGAGAGACGTTCAAGCTCGGCGGCGTGAGCACCAGCCTCAGCGAGAGGCGCCGTACCGGTGCCTGTCACTCCCGCGACAGACACGTAGTAAATGAACCCGCTCGCGCCGCGATCGAGAATTTTCTTCGCGCGCGCCTCATCGGTCGTCGGCGCGATGAGAGGAATGATCGAAAGCTCACGAGCCGAAGCCTGCTCCCTGAGAGAGTCGCCTTCTTCCGGCGGAAGGTCGACGAGGAGCAAGCCGTCTCCACCCGCCTCGGACCAGTCGCTCACAACCTTCGCTTCTCCGTGAGAGAGGATCGGATTGTAGTAGGAGAAAAGAACCATCGGCTCCTCTCGGACCTTACGGAGCCGCGCTCCGAGCGCGATCGCTGCCTTCAACGAACCTCCGCTCTGGATCGCTTCGAAGCTCGCTTTCGCAATCACCGGACCATCCGCCGTCGGATCGCTGAAAGGAACCCCAAGCTCGAGGATATCCGCGCCTGCCTCGAGGGCCGCAAGCGCGCACTCATAGCTCACCTCGAGGTTCGGATACCCCACGGTCAGGTAGGCAATTAGGACCTTCTTGCCTTCGGCGCGCCGGGCCTCGAACTTCTGACGAATGCGAGGAGAGCTCATTTCGCATCCTTCTTCGCCAGGTAGTCGAGGTAGGTCGCCAGGTCCTTGTCGCCACGGCCGGAGAGGCACACCAAGATGCGAGGCGGCCGCCCGAGGCGCTTCGTCTCGCGAACGCTCACCTCCGTGAGCGCCGCAATGGCGTGTGCGGTCTCGAGGGCGCAGATGATTCCCTCGGTGCGCGTAAGATCGAGGGCCGAGTCGAGCGCCGCCTGGTCTCCCACCGCGAGATAGATCGCCCGCCCGAGCTCCTGAAGATAGGCGTGCTCCGGGCCTACGCCGGGGTAGTCAAGGCCAGCGCTCACCGAGTGTGCCTCGAGTACCTGACCATTTTCGTCCTGCATGATCCGGGTGCGGGAACCATGGAGCACTCCAACGCCACCTGCATTCAGCGGCGCCGCGTGGTGTCCGGTATCGATACCGTGCCCTGCCGCCTCCACGCCATACAGGGACACCTCTGCGTGCGGAACGAAGTCCGCGAAGATTCCGATGGCGTTCGAGCCTCCGCCCACGCAGGCGACGATTGCGTCCGGGAGCTTGTGATCGAACTCCCCGAATTGTTCGAGAGCCTCGGCACCGATGACTCGCTGAAAGTCGCGCACGAGGCTCGGATAAGGGTGCGGACCGGCGGCCGATCCTACGCAGTAATGCGTCGTGCGCACGTTGGTCACCCAGTCTCGGAGCGCCTCGTTCATGGCGTCCTTGAGCGTGCGCGAGCCTGACTCGACCGGGATGACCTGGGCGCCGAGCATCTTCATGCGCCCGACGTTCGGTGCTTGTCGCTCGACGTCAACCGCGCCCATATACACTTCACAAGGCAGGCCGAGCACAGCGCAAGCCGTGGCCGTCGCAACCCCGTGCTGTCCGGCGCCCGTCTCAGCGATGATGCGCGTCTTGTTCAGCCTCTGAGCGAGCAAGACCTGGCCGAGGGCGTTATTGATCTTGTGGGCGCCGGTATGGCAAAGGTCCTCGCGCTTCAGCCAGATCTCGGCGCTGGGAGCCCCACGCGACGTGAGGAGCGCGCCCAGCTGATGCGCGCGTGTCACGGGCGTCGGCCGGCCGACATAGCTCTCGAGAAGGCTACGCCACTCGTCTTGGAACTCCTTCGTCGGTACGATTTCCTCGTAGGCGCGCGTGAGTTCTTCGAGCGCCGGTACAAGCGTTTCAGCGACGAAACGGCCGCCATATTGACCGAAATATCCAGCCTGAGCCATCGGGGGTCAGGACCCTATCTCAGAACCTGACCTCTCGCCAATCGACGCCGCTCGCGCCTGCTCGATGAAAGCGCGGACGAGTCGAAGATCCTTGTGCCCCGGCGACAACTCAACGCCGCTCGCGGTATCCACACCAAAGGGCCTGACAAAGCTCACGACGCGGGCGACATTGTCCGGGCGGAGCCCTCCCGCCATGACCAGCGGGCGCCTCCGCGCGAGGTCCGTGACAAGCGCCGGATCGAAGGAATGCCCCGTTCCACCCAACGCGCCGTCGACCTTCGCATCGACCAGCAAACGGTCCCCGGCGTCTTCAAGGGCTCCGGCAAGATCCGCCTTGGAAATGATGCGGAGAGCTCGGTAGGCCGCGATGCCTTCCGCAATGAGCGCCGCAATGAAGCTCGGGTCCTCGTCGCCATGGAGCTGCACCCGATCGAGGTTGAGCTCCCGAGCCGCCGCCACCACATCGAGGAGACTCGTCCCCGCAAAAACCCCGACCCACTCGACTGCCTGGTCCCCGACCGCGCTCATGATGGCCGCGGCGCGTTCTCGGCTGACAAGACGCGGCGAGCTTTGCACGAAGTTGAGCCCGATGGCGTCCGCGCCCAGGCGAACTACCTCGCGCGCATCCTCTTCTTGGGTCACGCCACAGATCTTGATCCAAAGAGGGGCCATCGCGGGCCGATCTATGACACAGCTTCCCTCCTCAGGACAGGTCGACTGGACGGGCGTTTCCCGCCCTTTCGCCGCGCTACTCGAGCTTCAAGAGCTCTTTCACGGTAGCTATCACCTGCGGAGCCTGAATCGGCTTGGTGATATAAGCATTCGCGCCGAGCTGTAGGGCACGCTGGCGATCTTCCGAAGCTCCCTCCGTCGTGATGATGACGATGGGCGTGTCCTTGTGCGTCGGATCGCTGCGCACACGTTTGACGAGCTTGAGCCCGTCCATGATCGGCATGTTGATGTCCGTCAGGATGATGTCGTAGCGGGCAGAAGCGAGCTTCCGGAGACCGTCCACGCCGTCATCCGCCTCCGTGACGCGGAGATTCTTCAAGCGCCCCAGCGCGAATACCAGGAGCTGCCGCATCATCGGCGAGTCTTCAACGACTAAACAGGAGTACTCAGACATGGGGGAGATCGATGCGATTCAAGACGAACGAAGAGAGTGTGGGAAGGGCCCTCAAAAGCCCGCCGAGAGGAGCGCCTCCGCACTCGGCAACTTGTGTCCCCCGCTCTCGAAGAGGAAGGCTCCGACCAGAGCCGGACCTGCATGCTGCCCGAGGAGCTTGAAGAGCTCAAAGTCCGTCCTGGAAAAGCGCAATTTCTGCTCCAGCAGGCGTTGGATGACGAAAGCGCCGATCGCCTTGTCCGCCAAAGTCAGCGGGATGATCGCTCGAGGCTCCCCGGCCACGGTGGACGTACCGTCCTCGTCGATCTTGGCGATCCCGGCGCTGACGACCCCGCCCACCTCTGAGCCCTGAATCGGCAGCTCTCTCGGAATGTCATGGGGAAAGCCCTCGCCCCCGACACACAAAAGCCGAGCTCCATCCTCAGCGCGAAGATAGAGCGCATAAGAAGCGGCCCCGATCAGCTGACCGAGAATATCCCGGAGGCGTTGCCAGACGCCCTGCAGCGTGAGGCTCGCGTGCAGCTGGTTCCCCGCCACGTAAAGGTTCGCAAAATGGGCGAACTCTGACTCGATCTCAATCGCGCGCTCCGAGAGAGACCCGCGGAGTTCCTCCTCCTGTTTGGTCCTCGACAGGAGTTCAGCTCGATCTCGCTCAAGGCGTTCCACCTGTTCAAGCAAACGAGCGACCCGATCATCTGCCAGGAGCTGCGCACGGAGGCGCGCATTATCCGCTTCGACCTCGAGCACCCTCTCCTTCAGCCGCGCGTACTCGCTCATTAGTCGCTCAGTGAGAGCCGCGCCTTGATGAAAGCTCTGAAGCAGGAGCTCGCGCTCGGTCTGGAGGTCAGGGGCGCTGCCGCGAGCGCTGGACGAGTTTTTCAGGTCGGACATGGTCTGGACGAGTGTTCGATTCTCCTGGCGGGAACAAGGCCAGCAGAACCCAAGATTGTTCGAAGGTAACACGCCTCCGCCTGAGCCCAAAAAACTGATCTCAAAAAACTCCGTGTCTCTCGAGCGAGTAAACCCCAGGACGTCCGCGGTCCGCATCAAATGAGGACTGGGCCGCGCTTCCTAGAGAAAGGCTCATGTGCCGAGAGAGCTTGCAATTGTGCCCTGTTTAGGGCCCGCTTCTCGGAATGACCGACCTGGGTGCACGCAAAGATGACCACCTCGACCTCGCGCTGCGTGCCGATGTGGGATTTCGTCGCACAACGCTGCTCGAAGAGGTCGAGCTCGTGCACTGCTCGCTCCCTGAGCTCGCCTGGGAAGAAATCGATCTCAGCGTACGTATATTCGGAAAGCGTGTCCGTGCTCCGGTGCTCATCGCCGGCATGACCGGAGGCAGCGAGCGGTCGAAGGAGATCAACCAACAGCTCGCAGAGGTCGCCGAGTCACGTGGGCTCGCGCTCGGGCTCGGCTCACAGCGAGCGATGGTCAAGACCGGCCGAGTCGACGCTCAGATCGCGGCCAGCTACCAGGTGCGAAATGTCGCGCCGTCCATCCCAATTCTCGCCAACATTGGCGCGGTCCAAGCGCGCGATATGCCCCTCGATCTCATCAGGGCTCTGATCGACTCCGTCGGCGCTGACGCCCTCTGTGTCCACTTGAATCCCGCTCAAGAACTCATCCAAAGCGATGGGGATCGGGATTTCAAGGGCTGCCTCGAGCGCATCGCCGAACTTGTCAGCACGCTCACAACACCCGTCGTGGTCAAAGAGACGGGCAACGGTATTTCGGCGTCCGTGGCTCGAAAGTTACGCGCCATCGGTGTGCTCCACCTCGACGTCTCTGGGAGCGGCGGCACCAGCTGGGTCGGAGTTGAAACGCACCGCGCGAAAGATGAAGAAAGACGGCGAGGCGAGCTCTTCTGGGATTGGGGCATCCCGACCGCGGCGAGCCTGCTCCAGGTCACAGGCGAGTGTTTCGAGACCGTGATCGCCACCGGAGGCATCCAAAATGGACTCGACGTCGCACGCGCGCTCGCCCTCGGCGCACAAGCCGCAGGGATGGCGCGCCCGGTCCTCACTGCCCTCGACCAAGGCGGCGTGGTCGGCGCCGCGAACCTTCTCGAGCGGGTCGAGAACGAAGTCCGCACCGCCATGCTGCTCACGGGCTCGAAAAACGCCGCCGATTTGCGGGCGGTTCCCCGTGTACTTGGTCCTCGGCTCGCCGCGTGGCAAACGAACCGGTCGTGAGAGCCACTACGTCCCTCAAGGACCTTCAAAAGAGGGTTCTCGTCGATCAGGAGCGCCGGCTCCACCGCCTCTTCGCCCGCGAACAGAAGCGCTCCGAAAAGCTCGATCCGGAGCTCGGCGTGATGGTGAGCGTCTTGTCAGACCTATCGCTGCGGGGGGGGAAACGCCTCAGGCCACTTCTGGCGTGCATCGGCGCGCTTTGCCACGACGCGCAAGCTGACCTCGGTCCTGTCTTAGCAGCAGGCGTCTCGCTCGAACTACTCCAGACCTATCTCCTGGTCCACGACGACTGGATGGATCAGGACGCGACGCGACGCGGCGGACCGACGGCTCACGTTCTCTTTGAGAAGCATCACAAATCTGCTTTCCTCGGCGAGCGGGCAGCGATCTTGACAGGCGACTACGCGATCGCGCTGGCCCAAACGGAGCTCGCGGCCTTGCCTTGTCGCCCCGAGAACCTGAGAGCCGCGCTGGCTGCCTTTGCGCGCATGCAGGTCGCGGCTGTCGAAGGTCAACGACTCGACCTGCTCGCAGACTCCGATCCAGAGCTGACCTACGAGCTCAAGACGGCAAGTTACACGGTGCTCGGTCCCTTGGAGCTCGGAGCCGCCCTCGTCGGGGCCGGGCCAGCTCAGCTCAAGGGTTTCCGAAATTATGCCCGCGCAGCCGGCGTTGCTTTTCAGCTCAGAGACGACCTCTTGAATGCCTTCGGCGACCCCAAGGCCACCGGGAAACCCAGGGGGTCGGATCTGCGCCAAGGCAAGAAGACACCGCTTGTCTCCGAGGCGCTCCGTCTCCTCAAGGAACGTGATCGGAAGAAGGTTCGCCTCGCGCTCGGAGCGCAAGACGCAAGCCTTGCGGAGGTCGACGAGGCCCTGACGCTGATCTCAGAGTGCGGCGCGAGAGAAGCCATTGAAGCCCGTATCGATTCCCTCACCCGCGCCGCGCTCAAGAGCCTAAGGAGTCCACTGATGAACTCGCTCGGACGGTCTCTTCTCGAACAGGCCACCCATGAGCTCGTCGAAAGAAAGAGCTAACATGAGCGCCGTCGGTCACGCGCGCGGCAAAGCGATCCTGCTCGGCGAACACGCGGTCGTTTACGGCGTGCCCGCTCTCGTTGCTGGTCTTGAGGTCGGCGCGACGGCGAGTGCGGTCATCGCAGAAGAGCTTGCGATCGATTGGGTCGACCAGCGACTACCCGAGAGCGATCCTCTTTACGAAGCGCTCGCGCGGCTCACAGCTGCTTTCGGCGCGCCCCCTGTCCACTTGAGGCTCGAACTCGCGCTGCCTTCGGGCATGGGTCTCGGCGCATCAGCCGCGCTCGGTGTCGCCGCTGCACGCGCGGTGCGTGAGCTCGGCTCCCAGCCCTCGGAGCCCTTGGGCCCAGCTGTCGACGCCTGGGAGCGCGTGTTCCACGGGAATCCAAGTGGTGTCGATGCGGCTGCGGCCGAGCTCGGAGGCGTGCTCCGTTTCGTGCGGGGCGAGAAACCTGTGCCCCTTGAGCTCGGAACTTCCTTTGATTTGTGCATGTGTCTAGCGGCCCCGCCCGCGAGCACCAAGGAAATGGTCGAACAGGTGCGCCGTGAGCGAGACCAAGATCCTGCAGCATTCCAAGAGAAGCTCGAAGAGATTCGACACCTGGTTGAGGCAGGCGCCGTCGCCTTGTCTCGCGGGGACGCGGCTCAACTCGGAGCGCTCATGTCTCGAAACCATGAGCTCCTCCGAAAGTTTCAGCTTTCGACCACCGCGCTCGAAAAGGCGCGCGATCTCGCGCTGGGGGCCGGGGCCCTGGGCGCCAAACTGACAGGTTCGGGAGGCGGGGGCGCTCTGATCGCCCTGGGGAACCCCGAACCTATCCTTTCTGCCTGGAAGGCCCACGGGTTTGACGGCTTTTGCTCGCGCATAGGAGGCTCGCCGTCGTGACCAACGAGAGCGCAAAAGGCACGGCCCGCGCCATCGCCCACGCGAACATCGCCCTCGCGAAATATTGGGGCAAGTCCGAGCGCGGCGACAACCTCACAGCAGTCCCCAGTCTATCTTTGACGCTCGACGCGCTCACGACTCGCTCCCAAGTCTGCTTCGACGCCTCCCTCCCCAAGGACGAGGTTATCCTCGGCGGCAAGACCCTCACCGGGCGTGAGCTCGCACGAGTCACGGAGCTACTCGATCGAGTGAGGAAAGCAGCAGGGGAGTCTCGCTTCGCGCGTGTCGATAGCGTCAACAACTTCCCGACAGCGGCCGGACTTGCTTCGAGTGCTTCGGGTTTCGCGGCCCTCGCGATGGCCGCGCGCGCCGCAGCGGGTTTGCCGGCAAACGACCGAGACACGTCGAAACTCGCCCGACAGTCCTCTGCCTCCGCGGCTCGCTCGATCTTCGAGGGTTTCGTGGAATTGCTCGAAGACACGGACTCTGCGGAGCCGGTGGCACCCAGTAGCCACTACGATGTCTGTATGTTGGTCGCGATCGTCCAGCAGGAGAGGAAGGACGTCTCCTCGACGGGCGGGATGGAGCAAACGCGCCTGACTTCGCCCTACTACCGAGGCTGGCTAGAGGCGGCGCCTCCCCTATTTCTGGAAGTCAAAGAGGCGCTGATGGCGCAGGATTTCGAGCGCCTCGCCTGGGGTATGGAGCGCTCGACCCTCCTCATGCACGCGTCCATGTTCGGCGCCGACCCTCCGATCGTCTATTTCAAGCCGACCAGCGTCGCGCTCATCCACGCCATCAAGAACCGGAGAGCCGAGGGGCACCCGGAGGCGTTCACTCTCGACGCGGGACCCAATGTCAAAGTGCTCACGCTCGCGGCGCACGCAGCCCAAACAGAAGAGTTCTTGCTCAGTGTGCCGGGAGTCACGCGGGTGATCGTGTGCCGACCCGGCCCTCGAGCGGCTCTCTTGGCCCTCGTGGGCCCTCTCGCCGAAGCGCAGCGGACGGACGCAGCACCATGAGAGCACGCGCGCCGGGCAAGCTCGTCCTTTCGGGGGCCTACTCGGTTTTACGTGGCTCCCCTGCCCTCGTGAGCGCCGTGAATCGCTACGCGTTCGCCACGACGAACGCACCGGCCACCTTCGAGTCAGAAGAGGTGCGCGCTTTTTTGGACGCGCTCCCCCGGGGGCAAAGGCCCCCTCACCCAAACCTCGACGCGGCTGCCTTGCGCACAAGTGTCCCCGGAGGGAGCCGCAAGCTCGGGTTAGGTTCAAGTGCGGCTCTGCTCTCCGCCGCCATCATGGCTGTCCTCACAGAGCTCGAGCAGACGCAGCCTCCCCCAGAGGACGTCTTCTGGCGCGCCCTCGACGCCCACCGGCGCGCCCAAGGGGGCGGCAGCGGGATCGATGTAGCAGCGTCCGTGTTCGGTCGCGTCCTTCGCTTTGAGCTCACAGAGGGCCAGCCTTCCTGGGCGCGCGCCTGTCTGCCCCGAGAGCTCGTGGTGGAGGTCTGGGCCATGACCGAAGCGGCTTCCACGAGCGACTTCGTCCGAAGAGTGTTCTCCCTTGAAACCCGCGAGCCGAACAGTTTCGAGCGACTGTTCTCCGCTCAAGCTGAGGCCGCGCGCGCCGCCGCAACGGCGCTCCAAACGGGGTCCTCGCTCGAGTTCATCCGGGCGCTCGGAGCCCAGGCAATGGCCCTGCGGGAGCTAGGAGCAGCAAGTCAGGTCCCCATTGTGCTGCCCGTGCTCGACAAGCTTCGACCGAAATTGCCCGAGCACGCCGCCTGGCTACCCTCCGGCGCGGGTGGAGGCGACGTCACCCTGTACATCGGTACAGAACCTTCGCCGAGCTCCTTCCGGCGCGCCGCGGCAGAAACGAGTCTCACCCGACTCGACCTTGAGCTCGACGCAGAAGGAGTCGCTCTCACAGAAGAGCAGAGCGAGTTACGAGGAGCGAGCCAATAGCTATGAAGAACTCACGAATCGTCGGTTTTCACAAGCTCGATCTGAGCGAACGCCGAGCCATCATTCGCGAAGCGCTCGGCGCCCCTGAGATGGGAGACCTGGAGGCCGTGCTTGATTCTGGCGGTCTCGACTCGAAACGCGCCCTCTCCATCGTAGAGAACGTGATCGGCGTCTATTCGTTGCCGTTCGGCGTGGCCATGAACTTCACGATCAATGGCAAAGATCGCCTAGTGCCGATGGTCGTCGAAGAGCCGAGCGTGATCGCTGCCAGCTCAAACGCCGCCAAGATGGTGCGACAGGGAGGTGGCTTCAGCGCAGCAATGAAGGAGTCGCTGATCGCAGCGCAGATCGAGCTCAGAAGCGTGAAAGATGTTGCCGCCGCGCGCCGAGCGATCGCGAGCGAGACCGAGGAAGTGCTCCGGGTCGCGCGCGAGGCGGTCCCTGGCCTGGTTCGGCGCGGCGGCGGTCCCAAGCGGCTCGCGATCCGCGAGCTCGCTTCCGACCATCTCGTCGTTCACATCGCGGTGGACGCCTGTGATGCCATGGGAGCCAATCTCGCGAACATGGTCGCCGAAGCAACAGGGCCCCTTTTGGCGCGTCTTGCGCAGGCTACGCTCGGCCTCCGCATCCTCTCGAACTTGAGCGACGAGCGCCTGGTCACAGTGACGGCAAAAATTCCCTTCGAGGCCCTGCACAAAGACCCCGAACTCGGCGCATCAGCCGCGCGGGCGATCGAAGCCGCATCCATCTTCGCCGAGCGTGATCCCTACCGCGCCACCACCCACAACAAAGGGATCATGAATGGCGTGGACTCGGTCCTGCTCGCCACAGGCAACGACTACCGAGCTGTGGAGGCAGGGGCTCATGCCTTCGCAGCCATCAGCGGGAAGTATCTTCCACTCGCGACCTGGAGGACTCGAGACGACGGTCTTTTTGGCGCACTAGAAATGCCAATCTCCGTCGGTGTCGTCGGAGGCACCTTGCGCGTCCATCACGCTGCCCGCTTCTCTCTCCGGCTCGCAGAAATCGAGTCAGCGCGGGACCTTGCCATGCTCGCGGGGGCGGCGGGCCTTGCCTCGAACCTCGCTGCGCTCCGCGCGCTGTCGATGGAAGGCATCCTGCGCGGCCATATGGCGCTCCACGCCCGCTCGCTCGCGTCATTCGTTGGCGCTGAGCCCGGCGAGGTCGAAGCTGTCGCCGAGCGGATCGCCGCTGGCAACGATTTCAGTGAACTGGCGGCTCACGCGGCGCTCGAGGCCGAACGTCGCGGCCGACAGGAGAGCACCTAAACAGTCCTCAATGAACTCGTAAGTCAGGCCGTTCGTCTCTCGGCCCGGGGCCGTTTTTCTTCCCAGCGCATCTCAGTTATGAGGACCGCTCAAGCGAGAGCGACTGTCCATGCGCAAGTTCGATCCCCATTTGATCCTTCGCCCCGAGCTGGCCGAACTGAAAGCCTACAGCCCTCTCACGGGCAACTTCGAGGTTCGGCTCGACGCGAACGAAGCCCCCGCAACGCTGAGCCCGAAGGCGAAGAAGAGGCTCGCTATAGTCGCCTCCGAGATCGACTATAGCGCCTATCCTGACGCAGGTCAGAAGGAACTGCGCGCAGCGATCGCCGCACGCATGGGCCTTCTGCCCGCACAGATCTGTGTCGGCGTAGGCAGCGATGAGCTCATCACGCTGCTTCTGACCGTGATGACCCGGACCAAGTCGAAGGTCCCTTGCCCCACGATCCTGACCACCACGCCAACGTTCGTGATGTACCGTCTCAGCGCGCGCGTCCGAGGACAGCGCGTCATCGAGGTCCCCCTCGACGAACAATGGGATATCGACGTTGAAGGCATGAAGCGGGCCGTGAGCGCGACGGATCCGAACGTCATCTTCATCGCTACCCCGAACAATCCTACGGGCACGATGGCCAGCCACGACAGGCTCCTTGAGCTGATCGAGTCGACGCCAAACGCCCTCATCGTCATCGACGAGGCCTATATCGACTATGCGTCCAGGAACCACATCGCTCTATTGAATCAATACGAGAACGTCGTCATTTTGCGAACCCTTTCGAAGATCGGGTTCGCCGCCTTGCGGGTCGGCTGGCTTGCAGGCAGCCGTGCTCTGGTCGCTGAACTCGACAAGGCGCGCCTCCCCTACAATCTCTCCACGCACTCTCAGAAGCTTGCTCAGGTCGCGCTCAGCGAGCTCAGCGAAGAGATCGACGCCACCACTCTGCTCGTGAAAAATGAGCGAGCTCGGCTCGCCCAAGAGCTCGATAGTCTTCCGGGAGTCCGCGTCGTGCCAAGTGAAGCCAATTTCCTCTGGCTTGAACTCGAGCAACCTGCCGAGAGCGTGATGAACGCGCTCATGAAGCAAAAAATCCTTGTTCGCAGCTTCTCCGGTCGAGGGGGCCGACTCGACCGCTGCCTCCGCGTCACGATCGGCACCGAGGAGAACAATCAACGTTTCCTCGACGCACTCAGGCGCTCGCTCTGAAAGGGCACATGCAGAAGGTCCGCGCCGCGAGCTTGCTCCTCTTGATCGGACTTTCGGCCTGCGGCGCCCCTTCCCCCGTCGCGCGGCGCGACGGAGCTCACACGGCGATCGGACGCGGGGTCTCAGGAATTGCTTACGCCTGGTTCCTCCGCGGAAAGTGGTACGAAGCAGCGAGCCAGCTCCCCGAAGCGCAGTATTCGTACGAACGAGGACTCAAAGAAGATCCTCGCTCGGGAACCATGTACGCGGCCCTCGCGCGCGTTCGCTGCCTCCGCGGGGATCCAAGGACCGACGACACATTCTCGGAAGGGAAAAGCCGCGCTGACGAGCTTCTCCCGCTCCTCATCGAAGAGAGCGTCTGCGCCCTCTCGAAAGGAAAAGCTGGCCTCGCGATCCGAGCCGCTCGCGAGGCAGTCGAGCTTTCTCCTTCTGAGCCTCGGGCGAGCCTCGCGCTTTTCTCGGCGCTTGGGCACAACGAAGGAGTAGACGCCGCAGAAAACGTCGCGCGTGGTTTTCAACTCTGGACGGGGCGCCCCCTGCCGCGGTCGCCTCACACGGCCCCAGAACACTACCTCCCTTCCTCCCTTGAAGCTCGGAGCGCCGTCGACAGCTTCTTGCGCACCGGCAACCTGGCTCAAGCTCAGAGCGCCGGAGCAGGGGTCATCGGCCCTGGCGAGATTGCACTTCGCGCCGCACTACTCGGCGCTCCCGAGCTCGCCCAAACCCAGGCGTCAAAGACGCTGATCCTCGATCCCTCGGATTTCGACGCGCACGTCGCACTCATCATTGTTCACTCACAACTAGGTACGGAGCCAGAACTCTTCCCCAGCGCTGTCCCTGCCTCCGTGAGTGAGCTCGGCACGCTCGCCCTCGCCCGTCAGATTGCACTCTGGGACGCTGAGGCCGCTGCGCGCATGAGCGCTCTTTCGTTCGATTCGAGCGAGCGCGATCCGTTAGTGAGGGAGCTGCGCCGGCAGCTCAGCCGAGAAAAGACGGGGGCGCGCTAGGGCGCCGCAGCTCCGGCTTTGTACTCGATCTCGAGATCGACCTCCGCCGTCTTGCCAGCCTCGAGCTCGATGACCCGCTCGGAGGCCCCGTTCGTCGCCGGAAAATAGGCGCCAACCTTCACTTTGCCCACGGGGACGCCTGTGATCTCATAAACGCCGTCGAGCCCTGTGACATCGTGGGTTGCATAGGCGAGCACGAAGACGTCCGAACGGCTGTAGAGGCGCATGCTGTCCTGGAGCGCGTATTGTCCGGGAGCCGCTGGGACGAGATAGATCGGATCAGCGCCCGGCATCGCGAAAAGTTCAGCCAAGCTTTTTTGGCCGATCAAATCGGGCACGTAAGGCCGCCGGTCGGCGGCCACCACCCCGATTCTTTGGCCGAAGGTGAGCGCGATCGTCCGCCGATCCCAGGCGCACCCTTCACCTCGCACCACCACGGTCTCCTGACCTGTCGGCACCGGGACGTACCCCTCGTATTCTGTCACCGTCACGAGTACGTCCGCTAGGGTCCGTCCCGGCCCCTCGCGAAACAGTCGCCCAAACATCGGCTCGGCCATCTCGCACCGCGGCTCGACTCCACCGATGAGTGCGGTCTTGGGAGCAGAATCTCCCTTGATCCTTACGACACCACGCACGGTAGCTGTGGGGCCGGAATAGGGTTTCTTGCCGGTCGCATTGGTCACCTTCTGAACAGCCTCAGCCGGCGGCAACGCAGCCATCTCCTCTTGAATTGCGCGCGCGCTTCCGGATTCCGCGGCCTCCGCCTTCGCGTCCTCCTTCACCTTTTCGTCGGACTTCGCCCGACATCCGAGGCTCACCCACGACAAAACACCGATGAGGAGCGGCGCAACTCCAGAGGCGAAAGGACGTGAAAGGTAACGCTGTGACATCTCCCTCGTTATATCCAGTCTGTGTTAGATGTCCCGGGGTGTTGTTGAGGCCATTGGCTCATTGTCCCCTGCGCCGGTGCACCGAGCGAATGATCCTTCCGCTCAAAAGAGATGGCGCTCTGGCTCGAGTGGCGAAGCCACTGGTTTTCGGAGTCGGAGCGGCCTTGCTCTCCTGCCAAGGCATGGGGGGGGAGCCTGCTCCGAATGAGCCCTATTCGTTTGAGATTCTATCGAGCGAAGAGTGCAGCCTTGCGACCGCTGGCACTCAGCCTCAGAGGACGCTGCTCGGCGTCAAAGTTCGCCTCAGGAGCCACAACGATCTCGGCGTCCCTGCGAACTACTACTACGGCTCGGTGCTGACCAAGGACGGGGCGCGCTATTTGGCCGAGTTACCAGGATGTCAGCCGGTGCTCTCCGGTGCGCCGCTCCGAAAAGGTGAGACTGCTGAGGGATTCCTCAACTTTCCTATCCCACCCCAGAAAACCGCAGAGACCGTCGTTTACTTGCCGGCGATCGGGACGCTGACAGAGAAAGAGCGCGTGAGCGAGCGAAGGCTCGGGGAAAAATAGCGCTGCGCGATCCATCGGACGCCCCCGAAAGGCCGCCCGATGGCCACACGCGAGGGCTCAGTTGAGCTTGGCTTGACTGACGACCGACAGGAGCTGGTCCGGACACAGCCCTGCGCCCAGGACCACCACCGCGGCGATGGTGAGGGCTGCGACCACGAGCCCCGACTCCATCGGCTGTGCGATCGGAGCGCCAGTACGCGGCTCACGCATGTACATGTACACGAGAGCCTTCAGGTAATAGTAGGCGCCAATGACGCTGTTGATGAGGCCGACCACGGCGAGGCCGTAGAGCTCGACATCAATCGCAGCCTGGAACACCGTGAACTTCCCGAAGAACCCGACGGTCGGCGGAACGCCGGCGAGGGAGATGAAGAAGAACGAGAGAGCCAGAGCGACAGCCGGGTGACGACGGCCCAAGCCCGCTAGGTCTTCGTAGCTCACAGCTTCGAGGCCACGGCGACCCGCCCAAAGGAGCGCTCCAAAGGCACCGATGGTCGAGACGGCGTAACCAAACAGGTAGAAGAGAACAGCTCCGATGGCTTCCGCACCTCGCGACGCGGCGACAACACCGACCAGCGCGTAGCCCGCGTGAGCGATCGAGGAGTACGCGAGCATGCGCTTCACGCTCTCCTGCCGCCCGGCCATCGCATTCGCTGCAAACATCGTGATCACCGCGAGAGTCGCGAGCACAGGTGGCCACCCGCTCCCCCAGCTCATGATCCGCGCGTCGCCGAAGGCCACGAAGAGCACACGCAGAAGGACCGCGAAGCCCGCGCTCTTCACGATACCAGCCATGTAGCCAGTCGTGGGGGTCGGAGCACCTTCGTACGCGTCGGGCGCCCACATGTGGAAAGGCACGGCGCTGATCTTGAAGGCCAGACCGACCAACATGAGCATGGTCGCGACAAGGATCATGCCCGCGCGCTCATCGAGGGCTCCACCCTTGAGCTCGCCAATGGCAGCGCCGATGCCCGCGAGGTCCGTATGCCCGGTCACCCCGTAGAGCAGCGCTCCCGCAAACAGCATGAAAGCTGCGGCGAAGGAGCCCAGGAGGAAGTACTTGAGGGCCGCCTCGGCGCTCCGCGGGTTGGTCCGCCGGAGGCCAATCATGGCGTAGACGCCCAGCGACATCGTCTCGAGCGCAACGAACAGGCTCAGCAGGTCTCCCGCCGCGGCGAGAGCGATCGCCCCCAGCGTTGAGAAGATGAGCAGCGGGAAGAACTCACCGCGATCGATCTTGTGCTCCGGGAGATAGGCCGCGGCGAGGAGCGCCACGAGTCCACCACCCAAGCACAGCGAGAACGAAAAGAAGACAGTGAAGCGATCGATGATCAGGTAGGGCGCAACCTTCGAGACCTCAGGGAGGCTCTCCGGTCCGACCAACCACAGCGAAGCACTGAATACCGCGCCGGCGAACAGGATGACGGCTGCGATCAGGCCGAGCTCAGTGCCACGCCCGGCGCCAGCATCGACGACCTCACCAGTGTGCGTTCTGCCTTCGGCGCCGGCAGGACTTCCAAAGGCCTCGGCGAGCATGAGAAGCATGCCGCCGAGCCCCAGGGCCAATATCGGGGAGAGCCCCAAAAACAGATTGATCACTGTGCCTTCTCCTCGGCCTGATTCTTCGAAGCTTGTGCCGTCTTCTCAGCGTCGCTCTTCGGCGCTTCCGGGTAACCGATCTCGAGCGGACCGCCGCGACGCCCCATCAGACGCGCCTCCGAGTTCTCCTCTTGAGCCGTGAACTCCTGACGGTGCTCGCGGTAGCGGTCCAGGACAGCATCAACGCTCGGCCCCATACGATCCAGGAACAAGCTCGGGAAGAAGCCGATGATGAAGATGAGCCCGACGAGGGGCGCGATCGCGAAGAGCTCGCGAGCGTTCATGTCGTCGAGGTGCTTGTTCTTCGGGTTCGACAGCGGACCGAAGAAGACCTTTTGGACCACCGAGAGCATGTACAAGGCCGCAAGGATGACGCCCGTCGAAGCCAAGATGGCCTGGAAGTGAGCGAAGGGACCGAGGTGTTCGAAGCCGAGGAAGGTGCCCATGATGACCATGAACTCCCCGACGAAGCCGTTGGTCCCGGGGACTCCGACGCTCGACATCGTCACAAGGATGAACAGGCTCGTATAGATCGGCATGACCTTGGCGAGCCCGCCGAACTCCCCGACCATACGCGTGTGGCGACGGTCGTAGATAACACCGACCAAGAGGAAGAGCGCACCGGTCGAGACACCGTGGTTGATCATCTGCAAGATGGCCCCCTTCACCCCCGCGGGGTTCGCAGCGAACAGGCCCAGCATGATGAAGCCCATGTGCGCGACGGATGAGTAGGCAACCAGCCGCTTCACGTCGTCCTGCTTCCAGGCGATGAGAGCGCCGTAGATGATGCCGAGGGCGATCACGACACTCGCGAGAGGAGTCGAGACCACACCAGCCGGTCCACCGAGCATCCCCATGCAGAACCGGAGGTAGCCGTAGGTCCCGAGCTTCAGGAGCACCGCTGCCAGAAGCACGGAGCCGCCCGTCGGCGCCTGCACGTGAGCGTCAGGGAGCCAGGTGTGGAATGGGAACACCGGAACCTTGATCAAGAAGGCCAGCGCAAAGCCCACAAAACAGAAGTACGCGGCTGTCTTCGGCAGAACCAGCTTCGAGAGCGCCAGGTAATCGAAGGTGATGTAGCCCGCGAGGGTCTTGTGGGTCCAGACCATGTACAGGATGGCAGCCAGCATCATCATCGAGCCGACCATCGTGTAGAGGAAGAACTTGTACGCGGCCTTGATTCGATCCACGCCCCCGTAGACGCCGATCAAGATCAGCATCGGGATCAGCATCAACTCCCAGAACACGAAGAAGAGGAAAAGGTCGAGAGAGATGAAGGCCCCGAGCATTGCCCCGTGCAGCATGAGCAGGGAGAAGCAGAGGTCTTTGATGCGCTCACGAATCGAACCGAACGCCACGATGGCGGCGATCGGCGTCGTGAACGTCGTCAAGAGGATCATCCAGAGGCTGAGCCCGTCGACAGCGACGTGGTAACGGATGCCGAGAGACGGAATCCAATCGGCGACCACCTGGTAACGCCACCCGCTCTCCGCCGAGACGCCGAGCAGGGAAAGCGATGCGACGAAGTCGATCGCAAGCACCGCCAGCGTGAAGTTCTTGAGGAGTCCTGGTGACTGCCGCGGCAGGAACAACAAGAAGACTGCGGCGACGAGAGGCAGGAACGTCAGAAATGACAGGAGGTTCGGCCAAGAGGTGGTCGTCTCCTCCAGGCTCGGTGCCCCGGACCAGGTGCAAGTCACGAAGACGTGCAGGAGAGCCGCGACGGCGCCCATGCCAAGGCGGAGCGGAAGGCGCTGATTCCGGCCCGGAACCAGAGCGAACACCGCGAAAGTAAGGAGATAAGGAGCGATCTCGAAGAACGCACGTGCGAGCGGATTCATGGATCAGAGAGTTCCCTTCGCGTCGGGGGCCGATCGCGCTCGCGTCGGAGGATGCCCCGGCGGCAGTTGGACGGCAGCAGACTTTTCTTCGGGCTTGCTAGGTTCGGAGGCTGCGCTCGAGGCATCACGCCGCGGACGAACCAGGATCTTTTCGTAGCGTGAGGTGACGAGGAGCGGGCCTTCCACCTCGAGTCGAATCACTCGCTCTTCGTCGACCTTGAGTTGGAAGGTGGCCTCGGTCCTGCTGCCGAACTTGTCGCCACCGTCCCAGCCTTCCTGGCCGTCGACGTCCCAACGGTACTTGTAGCCGAGCCCCGGAGCGGCGCTCAGCTTGTACACGCCCGAGGCGTGATCGAAGTGCTCGCGAACGTTTGCATGCGGAAGAGCGAGGTACCCTCCAACGCCGAGCAAGCCGAACATGAGAATAGCGGAGTAGGTCTGGACACGACCGGTCTGGAACTGCCGCAGGATCGCGCCCGCAGCCTGAACGACGAAGGCCGAAGCACGCGCCAAGATGCCATCGACGATCCATTTGTCGAACCAGACGCACATGTCGGCGAGCGAGTCGATGATGTCCAAGATCGTCGCCTTGTAGAACTCGTCGACGCGCCACTTATCGGACAGGAAGGCGTGCAGACGCGGGAACTTCGCCGCAGCTTCCGCCGCGGGACGTCCCGTCTTGACCACGTAGGTGTACCAGGCGAGCCCGATGCCGGGCGCAGCCGCGATGAACACGGCAATCGCCGCGCCAATCCACTTGAAGGACTCAACGCTCTCTTCAGGAGCCTCGACGCTCTTTGAAGCTTCCGCAAAGACCGGCTCGAGGAAGTGCCCGAGGGGAGCGATGTGGATGAGGTGGGCGTTGAGGAGACCCGCGAAGAGCGAAAGCCCACCCAAGATCCAGAGCGGCAGCGTCATCTGCCACGGTGACTCATGAGGGGTCGGTCCTTCCATATGCTCGACACCAGGTTTCTCATGGTGGTGATGAGCATGGTCGTCATGGTCGCCGTGGTCGCCGTGGGCCCCTGCGTGGTCGTCATGGCCGTGGGCACCGTGAGCGCCGGAGGCCGGCTGCGCGTGGGGATCGACCCAGTTCGGCATAATCTTCCAGCCTCGGAACTCACCGAGGAAGATGCCGATGACGAGGCGGGACATGTAGAAGGCGGTCAGAATCGCCGTCAGAAGGCCCATCGCGTAGAGCAGGCCGCTGTACCACTCGGGCCACACAAAGTTCTCGAGCGCGACGCGGTGTTGACCGCCGCTGATCGTTGCGGGCCCCGTCACCTTCGACTTGAGGGCCATGAGCAGGATCTCATCCTTGGAGAAGAAACCGCTCGTCAGGGGGACCCCAGCGATCGCAGCCCAGGCGGCTGCGAAGGTGACCGCGGTGGCGGGCATGAACTTGAGCAAGCCGCCCATGTTCCGCATGTCCTGGGAGTCGTTCGTGTCGTGAATGCGGGCGTGCATCGCGTGGATCACCGAACCCGCGCCCAAGAACAAACAGGCTTTGAAGAAGGCATGCGTCAGAACGTGGAAGAAACCCGCCTCGAAGGCGCCGACACCTGCTCCGAGGAACATGTAACCGAGCTGGCTCAAGGTCGAGTAAGCGAGCACCTTCTTGATGTCGTTCTGGACGAGAGCGATCGTCGCTGCAAAGAGCGCCGTGAACGCACCGATGCCAGCTACGACAGCCATCGCCATCGGGCTCATCACGAACACCGCCGACAGACGGCACAGGAGATAGACGCCCGCGGTCACCATGGTCGCGGCGTGGATGAGCGCGGAGACCGGCGTCGGGCCCGCCATCGCATCCGGGAGCCAGACGTGGAGACCAAACTGGGCGCTCTTGCCCATCGCCCCGAGGAAGAGCGCGAGACAGACGAGGGTGGCGGCACTGGCGTAGCGGGGCTTGCTGATCGCCTCGGCGAGGCTTTCGGGCAGGAGCTGAGCAATCGGGACCGAATCCGCGACCGGCCAGATCTTCACAGGCTGGAGCAGATTGCTGCGGCCGAGCTCGATACCGTGCCAGTCGAGGGCGCCGACGTAGTAAACCAAAAGGCCCATCGCGACGAGCAAGCCGAAGTCGCCCACGCGATTGGTAATGAACGCTTTCTTTCCTGCAGAAGCGTTCTGGTCCTCACTGAACCAGAACCCGATCAGGAGGTAGGAGCAGAGCCCGACCCCTTCCCAGCCCACGAACAGGATGGGCAGGCTGTCGCCGAGCACCAGAACCAACATCGAGAAGATGAAGAGGTTCAGGTAGGCAAAGAAGCGGTAGTACCCCGGATCTTCGGCCATGTAGGACGAAGAGTAGAGGTGGATCAGGAAGCCGACGCCGGTGATGACGAGGGCCATGGTCCCGCTGAGAGCATCCACCGAGAACGCGACATCAAGAGGCACCGAGCGGAAGGCGAGCCCGTCTCCGACGCCTTCGAGCTGGAGCCAGCGCCAGGCGGTGTACTGGAATCGGACCAACTCCCCATGCTCACCGTGACCGAGGAGCATGAGGTAAGTGATGACGGCACCGACGAAGGCGGCAAAGATCGCGGAGAGACCCATGAGGGTCACGGCCTCCCGACCGAGCCGCTTGCCGAAGACGCCATTCACGAACGCTGCCACGAGGGGCAGGATCAGAATCAAGCCGAGGAGCGAGAAGTGACTCGCGGGAAAGAGCTGTGTGAGAAGTTCCATCTTCGGTATCGAGCCCTCAAGAGAAAGCGCGCGAAATGCCTCGCCTTTAGTGGCGGAGAGTGGTCGCGTCGTCGCTGTTGACAGCGCCGCGCAGGCGGTAGAGTTGGAGTACGATCGCGAGCCCGACAGCGACCTCCGCCGCGGCAACGGCGATGATGAAGAAGGCGAACGCTTGGCCCACCATGTTGCCCGTGTGGAGTCGGTTGAAGGAGACGAGCAGGAGATTCACGCTGTTCAGCATGAGCTCAATGCTCATGAGCTGAACCAGGACATTCCTTCGGACCAAGAACCCGATCGCTCCGATGACGAAGATGACCGAGGACAGGAGCATGTAGCTTTCGATTGTGGTGTCCATCAGGCGTTCTTCTCCGACTCGTAACGTTCCTGGAGTGTCCGTCCGTCGAGCGGTCGGCCTGCGTCCCTCGCGAGGAGGGGCCCGTGGAACAAACGCACCGTCGGGTTTTGAATCTTGGGCTTCTCGCTCTTCTTGTGTGCAGTGCGCGCAACAGCGACCGCACCGACCACCGCTACGATGAGCAGGGCCGTCACGAGCTCGAAAGGCACGAGGCCATGTTCGAAGATCTGGCGCCCCACAGCCTCAACCGTCCCGTGCTCTTTTCCGATGATCGGGAAGGTATGTTCCTTGGTCGAAACCAAGAGCGAGATCACGAACACGCCCGCGATGGCTCCGAGTCCCCCGCCGACTGCCCGCGCCAAGAAGGAGCGGGTTCCGCGCGCCGGGATCAGCTTCGCCGTCGGGCCGAGCAGCATGATCACGAAGACGAAGAGAATGACGACGGCCCCGGCGTAGACGAGGACCTGGATCGCCGCCAAAAACTCGGCGTTCAAACGCAGGAACAAGCCGGCGATCCCGAAGATAGTCGTGAGCAGCCCGAGGGCGCTCCGGATCGGGTTCGCAGACAGAACAGTGAAGAGCGCGCCGCCGATGCAGAGGAGCGAGCAGACGCTGAAGAGCAGAAGGCCGGGAGTCATACCGTGAGGCTCCTTGTCTGGTGGCTGCCACCAGTCTGAATGTAGTCGAGGAGCTCAGCGCGGAACTTCCGCACGAAGGAGAGCGCCGGTTGAGCTGCGCCATCGCCGAAAGCACAGATCGTGTTTCCGGTGATGTTCGAGCCGATCTCGTGGATCTGGTTCAGCTCTTCAACGGTCCCTTGGCCCTGGACGATCTTGTCCAAAATTCTCTCGATCCACCCGCACCCTTCGCGGCAGGGCGTGCACTGTCCGCAGGATTCATGACGGTAGAAGCGCATAACGTTGTGAAGCGCGAGCACCGGATCGGCCTTATCAGAGAGGACGATCGCACAGCAGGTGCCAAGCATGCTTCCTGCGCCGCGGAAGGTTTCGACGCCGAGCGGCAAGTCGAGGAAGCTCTTGCCATGGTAGGCCGCGAACTTCTCGTTGTTCGGCATGTCGATGATTTCGTCCGCGCGATGCACTGGACAACTCGAGCCCCCGGGAATCACGGCCAAGAGCTGACCGTCGCCGAGGATGCCGCCGCCGAGATCGTAGATGAGCTCGCGGAGCGTGAGGCCGACCGCGCACTCGTAGATGCCCGGGTTTTTCACGTGACCGCTCACGCCGAACAGACGCGCGCCGCCATCGTTCCAATCGTGGAGATCGCTCAGCTTGCTGAAGTTATCCCCGCCCATCGTAAAGACGGTCGGCGCAATAGCGATCGTCTCGACGTTGTTGACGGTAGTCGGATAACCGAAGGCACCCACCTGCGCCGGGAAGGGCGGCTTCAGACGCGGCTCGCCGCGTCGGCCTTCGAGAGAGTTCAGGAGCGCCGTCTCTTCGCCGCAGATGTAGGCACCAGCGCCGGTGTGGACGTAGACCTCCATCGAGTAGCTCGTGCCGAACGGATTCCGCCCGAGGTAGCCGCGCTCTTTTGCCTCGCGGATGGCGCCCCATAGCCGCTCCTTCGACAGATGCAGCTCATCGCGCACGTAGATATAGGCAGCGTGCGCGCCGATGGCGAAGGCGCCGATGATACAGCCCTCGACGAGCGCGTGAGGGTTCTGCTCCATGATGGTCCGGTCCTTGAAGGTCCCGGGCTCACCTTCATCGGCGTTCACGACCAAGTAGTGCGGCTTGCCGCTGTCCTTGGGCATGAAGCTCCACTTCGTCCCACAGTCGAAGCCCGCACCGCCGCGGCCTCGCACGTGAGCCGCTTTCATCTCATCGATGACGCGTTCACGCGTCATCGTCGAAAGCACCATGCGAGCTGCGCGGTATCCACCATGGGCTTCGTAATTGCCGAGCGTGTGTGCGTCGGGTTTGCCGTAACTATGCGACAAGTATGTAGTTCGCTTCAGCATACTCGGGACCTTCAGGCCTTCTGGAGTCCGTCGAGGATTCGGTCGACGTCCGCAAGGGTTAGATTCTCGTGATAGACCTTGTCGACCTGCATCATGGGTGCGGAACCACAGGAGGCGAGACACTCAGCGGTGCGCAGCGTGATCTTGCCGTCCTTAGTCGTCTCACCGACATGGATGCCGAGGCGCTTCTCACAGTGTTTGAGTACTGTGTCGGCGCCGCGCAGCGCGCAGGAGAGCGTGTGGCACACCCAAACCTGGTGCTTGCCGGGCTTCTCGTGATTGAACAGGTGGTAAAAGGTCGCGACGCCCGTCACGTGTGCGGTGCTGAGCTCGAGGCGCGAAGCCACGAAAGCAATCACTTCCTCGCTCACCCAGTTCTCGTTCGCCTCTTGGCAAAGGTGCAAGACTGGGATGCACGCAGCCATCTTGTTGGGGTAGCGCGCAAGAATTTCTTGGAACTTGCTCTCCTGCTCCGCGCTGAGGGCAAACGTCATGGTACTCCAGGTTTCCGTCGTAGAGCGATCCCGGAGCAGCAAAAGCGCCGACTCGGGGCTCTGGGCGGCCCGAACCGTAGTGACCGGGTCGATTCTGTGTCAAGCCCGCGCCGCGTCTCACGGATCGATCCCGCTGCCAGCTTCATGAACTATTTCGGGCAGGTCGTGAGCCCGGTTGGACTCAGCCCGGCAACGCCTCGAAGACCGATGAGCCGCGGGGCCTGCCCAACCCGTCAAGCTCGAGCGGAGACAGATGATGCTTGTGAAATGCGCCGGCCCTCGTGTACGCTCGGGCTGTCTCAGTAGTTGAGAGCACGGAAGGACCAGCGTACCGCGTGTTTTGTCCGAATTGTGGGAGCAAGAACGAAGACAACTCGCCGCGCTGCGCGCAGTGTGGGTTTGAACTACAGACGGGAAAGCCCGCCCCACGATTCAAAGGCACGATGGTGATGCAGTCTCCCGTGCCCGCGGCGGCTCCGGGCGCTGGAACCAACGCCCCGGCCTTGGCCGCGAGGACTCCCTCGGCTCTGAAGGGGACGATGGTCGGCGTGGCGCCGCCGGGAATGGACGACCTGCGCAAGCAGATCGCCGAGGCTCGTCAGAACCCCGCCACCGCTCCCGCTCCCTCTCCCGCCGCTCCTTCCAAGCTCAAAGGGACGATGATCGGCCTCGCCCCGCCCCATTTGGCGGGCGGCGATATCCAACCGACCCTGCTCGGCGTGGCTCCCCCCGGATCCGAGCCGCCCCTCGCCGCGGCGCAGCCCGTTCAAGCGCCCCCCGCTGAACCCGCGCCCATGCCGAGTCGGCTCAAAGGAACGATGGTCGGTGTCGCTCCGCCGAATCTCGGAAACATTCAATCCCCCGACGCCTTCGGCGGAACTCTCATGGCGGGCGCTACAGCGCCCATGGCTGCCATTCAGCCTCATTTTGAGGCGCCCGCGACCTCGGCCACCGAACCGAGTCCCCCTCCCACTGAGCCTCCTCAGACCGGTGGTTCCGGCTTCCCTGCGGCTCAAGAGGCCCTGCGCCCGGCACGGGTTCCGGACGTTGGAGGCCCCCGCTATCCGATCAGCGACACAGCCTCGAGCCTCTCGGCTACAACCAAGGCGACCTCGAGTCAGCTCCCGATCCTGCTTCTTATCGGCCTCATCGTGATCTTGACGCTGGCGCTCGTCGCCTTCGGCTTCATGATGCGCGGAGACGATGAGGAGAGCGAGTCCGCTCCCGCCTCCGGCGAGCCAGCAGCCGCTCCCGCCGAGCCCACCTCTCCAGAACCAGGTCAATAAAAGGAGTCGTCCCGAATCTCGCCCTTCTTTCCGGGCGAGCAGGTGCTTCCGGTGCCGAAAGTCCTGCTCGACGAGCGGGCGCTCCCGAGCGTTCTGTAAGCACTGACGCGCGAGGCTCCTGTGACTTCGAGAGGCTGAGAGCCCATTTGCGCCCTCGAGCTACATGAGAGAGCGCTGAAATGCCGGCGCCGCTCTCGAGAAGTGGATCAAACGTTAAATCGGAAGTGGATCACGTCGCCGTCGCGAACGACGTACTCTTTTCCTTCAATCCCGAGCTTCCCCTGCTCTTTGCATTTCGCCTCGGAACCGAGGGTGATGAGATCCTCCCACCAGATCACCTCCGCTCGGATGAAGCCACGCTCAAAGTCGGAGTGAATCACGCCCGCGGCCTCGGGAGCTGTCGCGCCTTTCCGAACGGTCCAGGCGCGAGCTTCCTTCTTCCCCGCCGTGAAATACGTGATGAGCCCGAGGAGCGAATAGCCAGTGCGGATCACGCGATTGAGCCCTGCCTCTTCGAGACCCGCTGCCTCAAGGAACTCGGGACGCTCGGCCGGATCGAGCTCCGCGATCTGCGCCTCGAGGGCCGCACAGATCGGCACAACGGATGCCCCTTCCTGAGCCGCGTACTCTACGAGTGCCTTGTAGTGGGGATTCTTCTCCGGCTCAGCCGCGCTCCCCTCGTCAACGTTCGCAACGTAGAACGTCGGCTTGGAGGTCAGAAGCTGAAGCTCGGCGAGGGCTTCGCGTTCCGCGTCCGACTTCGTCGCGAGGGAACGAGCAGGCTTGCCTTGATCGAGATGCGCCGCGAGCTCCTCGCAAAGGGATACGAGGACCTTCTCCTTCGCATCGCCGCTCTTGCTCTGCTTGCGCGCGCGGTCGAGCCTTTTCGTGACGGTATCCAAGTCCTTCAAGCAGAGCTCGGTATGAATCGTCTCGACGTCGCCGACAGGGTTCACCCGCCCATCGACGTGGGTCACGTTCTCGTCCTCGAAGCAACGCACCACGTGAGCGATCGCGTCCACCTCACGGATGTGTCCGAGGAACTGGTTCCCAAGGCCTTCGCCTTTGGAGGCGCCTCGCACGAGACCCGCGATGTCTACAAAGCGGATGCTCGTGGGGACCTCGATGGTCTGGTAGACCTCCGCGAGCTTCTTCAGTCGCGGATCGGGGACTGGAACGATACCGACGTTGGGCTCAATCGTGCAAAATGGGAAGTTCTGCGCCTCCGCTTTCGCAGTGGAGAGCGCGTTGAACAGCGTGCTCTTGCCGACATTCGGAAGTCCGACCACTCCGCATGAAAAACCCATCGCGGGCGCGCCTTACCTGAATTCTCGGCGTCGACAAGGGCTTCTGCCCTTCTGCTCCGAAATCAGGCGCTTTTGCCCACCTGGTCTCCACGTGACCTCTGAAAACCTGTGGTACGCTGAAGCGAGTGTCCCGCATAGCCGATAGCGAAGCGCCCACAGCGCCCAATCTCCAGCTCTACCTCCCCCTCCCCGGCCACCTCGAGCCACCCAAGGGTCACTCGATTCCCCGCAAGGACCGAGTATTCGCGAACCGTAACCTCCACTTGGCCGAGATCGACTGGATCGGTTTCGACATGGACTACACGCTAGCGATCTACGAGCAGCGCGCGATGGACACCTTGAGCGTCCGGCTCACGGTCGAGCGTCTGATCAAACGTGGCTATCCCGAGCGCTTGAAGAACCTCGCCTTCGACACAAACTTTCCGATCCGTGGTCTGCTCGTCGACAAAGATCAGGGAAATGTCCTGAAGCTCGACCGCCACAAACAAGTCGCCAAAGGCTTCCACGGAACACGCCTGCTCTCGCCGGAAGAGATCGAAACCCTTTATCACAAGAACAAGCTCCTCTACCAAACGGACCGCTATCACTGGATCGACACGCTCTTCGCCCTCTGCGAAGTGACGAGCTACGCTTCGATCGTAACCGCCTTGACGGACGCGGGCATCGCCTTCGACCCACGCCAACTGTTCGTCGACGTGCGCACCTCGATCGACGAGGCGCACCAGGACGGCTCCGTCTACCGCGAGGTCACCCAGAACCTCGGCCAGTACCTCGATCGCGACCCGCTCTTGCCGGCGACTTTGCACAAGCTCAGAAGTGCCGGGAAGAAGCTGTTCGTCCTGACCAACTCGCCGTGGCACTACACGAACACAATCATGAGTTACTTGCTCGAAGAGAGCGGCAGCCGTTATCCCCACTGGCGCAACTACTTCGACATCATCATCTGCTCCGCAAAAAAGCCGCTCTGGTTCGGCGACGGCACGCCCTTCGCCGAACGGATGCCCTCGTTGCCGCCGCCGGACTGGGGTCAGGTGAGCGCGCCGGGCGAGACGCGCGAGGTCGAGGGGGCCCTTGAGCGGGGGCATGTCTACGAGGGCGGGAGCCTCGTCGAGTTTGAAAAGCGCCTCGGCATTGGAGGCCATAAGGTCCTCTACGTAGGAGATCACATCTACGGGGACATCCTGCGCAGCAAGAAAGACTCGACTTGGCGCACTGCCTTCGTCATTCAAGAGCTGGACCGAGAAGTTGATGCGCTCAAGGCTACGGTCGACCTCAGAGCGCGTAGGCGTCAGCTCTATGAGCTCCGCCCACTCTATGAAGACGATCTTCGCTACTATCAGAAGCTGCTCAAGGACCTTCCCAAGGAGCACGACAGTGAACACGACCGCCAAAAGCGGGCTCAAATCAAGGCGGAGATCGAGCGCCAGAAGCTCGCTCTCGCCGAGCTCGAGGCCGAGTACACGAAGGTGTCCAAGGAGCACGACCGCGTCTTCCACGAGTACTTCGGTCCTCTGCTCAAGGAGATGAACGGTCTGTCAGTGTTCGGCCAACAAGTCGAGACCTATGCGGACATTTACATGCGACGCGTCTCTAGCCTGAGCAACTACCCCCCGACGCAGTTCTTCCGCTCGCCCCACGATCTCCTGCCCCACGAAATCTGACGCTCCTCCACCTAGAGAGCGTGGTCCCCCAGGCAAGAGCGAGGCTCGAGCGTCTCGCTCTCGATACGAAAGAGAAAGGCCCCGTCCGCTGACGCGATCGGGGCCCTCTTTCTTAGCCGAGTTGAGCTCTTAGTCCTGAAGGATCGAGAACTCGATGCGGCGGTTCCGCTGACGCCCTGCAGCCGTTGCGTTGTCCGCGATCGGAAGATCGGGACCCGCGCCGTGTGTCGAGAGTTGCGATTCGGAGACACCCTGAGCCACGAGGAAGTCCTTGACCGACTGCGCGCGATCCGAAGAGATCTTCAGGTTCTGCTCGCGCTCTCCTTGGTCGTCCGTGTGACCCGTGATGCGCACGCGCAGATCAGGGTAGGACTTGAGAACCGAGGCAGCTTCGCGCAGGAGCGGTTCCGATGCCTTCTTGATCTTCGCGCTCCCGAAGTCGAACTCGATGCCTTTGATGACACCGACGAACTTCGTAACCTTCTCAGGAATTACGTCCGGGCAACCGTCCTCGTCATCAAGGCCATTCTTGGTCTCGGGCTGGGTCGGGCACTTGTCCACTGCGTCCAAGATGCCGTCGCCGTCCTGGTCGTGGATGACGCAGCCCGTGATGGTCCGAGCGGGCTCGTTCGGGCATTCGTCAACAGCGTCGGTGAGACCATCGCCGTCGGTGTCCTGAACGGGGCAGATCTTCTCGGGGCAACCGGAAGGAGCCGGACCTGCCTCGAGCGGGCACGGATCGCGCAGATCGATGATCCCGTCTCCGTCGCCATCAGCGCATCCCGTCGGTGCGATACCAGGGGCGTCCACGCATTCGTCGACATCGTCCGAGACGCCATCACCGTCCGTGTCAGGCGGAACCGGAATGCATCCGTGGTCCGTTCCTGCAACGGTCGGGCACTCGTCCTGGTAGTCGAGGAATCCATCCCCATCCAAGTCAGGACGTTTCCGCGTGGGCACGAAGGTGATGCCAAGGAGAATCTCGGGGGAGTGCGCACCGGAACCAGAGCCCGCGTCGTACTTCCTCGAGACCACGTCACGCACATCGAGACGAAGCGAGAGGTGCTCGTCGAGAGCAGCCTTCACACCAGCGCCGAAGTGGAACGCGTCGTCGTCATCGTTGCCCATCTCGTTGCTGCTCGCGCCGAGAACACCACCGCCGACGAGAGCGAAGGGAGTGATACTGGAGCCGGGGAGCTGAAGGATGGCGTGACCGCGCACGCTCCACAGCGTCGCTTCCGTGCCGTCTTCGACTGCCGTCGGCATCAGCGCAGCTTCCGCTTCTACACCCAGGAAGGTGAGCGGAAAGAACGCAACGCGAGCGCCGACTTCACCGGCCAGCTTGAACGGGCGCTGATCCGCGAGCGCGAGCCCCGGAGCGTAGAGCTGGTGATCGTTGGCCGGGAACATGAGCCCGCCGAAGAGCCCGAGCTCCCACATGAGGGGTTCGGGAACGTAGCGCTTCATGTAGGGGACGTTCTTCGGTCCGGTGCGATCCGAAGCAGCCTCGGAAGCCTCAGGAACAGGCTCGGTCTCTTCAGCGGTCGTGAGAACGCGAGCCTCCGCTTCGGGGCCGGCGCCAAGGGTCACTGCGGCGCGAGCCTCGGCCTGAGGCGCGTCAGCCTCGGGAGCGGCTTCGGTCGTCGGAGCGGCGGCACTCGCCTCTTCCGGTGCGGGATCGGCTGCAAGGGCAGGGCTCGTAATGAGCGCCAGGGTCACCACTGCATTCTTGAGAATCAAATTGTCTTTCATGGTTCTTTTCTCCGAATGTCTGGCTCAATCACTGCAGAGTGTAGACCAGGCTCAGTGAGGTGATCGTGTCGAGGTTCTTGGGCACGACCGGGGTATGGTCGTAGCGAAGCGTGAATCCAGCGGCCATTTGGAACTTGGACGCGATTCGCGCGCTGAGCACCGTGGCCCAGTTGATCCGGAACGGAAGTCCTGTGGCGTTTGAGCCGTCCCCCGCGATGTAGGAGACGTCCTCGAAGCCCTGCAGGTACTCAAGGTCTGTCTCGATGGTGATGCTATCACTCATCGAGTTGTCGTAGTGGCCGGCAGCCCTGAGCTGGTGCCGGGTGTCGGTAGCGTAGACGCCGGCAGCAGGATCAATCGCGCCCTGTTCACGCATATCGTACTGTAAGTCGTAACCAAGTTCGAAGTTGAGGTGCTGTTTCTCTTGGTTGATGAAGTAATAGCCAAGACCCGGGTCAACGTTCAGGCGGAGATCCAAGTTCTGGAAGTAGTCGCGCCGACCTGACACCTGCACGAAGATCTCGAACTGCTCGGACAAAAGACGGCCATAGCGGAGCAGCCCCTGGAAGTTCTCGGCGGTGGGAACCGATTCGGTCGAACCGGCGGGAATACCTCGAGCATAGTTGGCAAAAAGAGCGGCGCGGAACTTGTCCATGTCGCGGCGCAGCTTCACGTCGCCGCCGCCGGTCAAGTTGATGTTCTCTGTGTTACCGCTCGTGAGCGCGAAGCCTGCCATGAGCGAGATCGAGGTTTCGTCGGCGGGCGCGAGCGCTGCCGGCCCCTCACCTCGCTGAAAGCCCTCCGCGGCAACATCGGTGGAGCCACTCGTGGCCGTCTTGTCCTCGATGAGCGACTGGGCCTGCCCGATCTGCCCGAGAAGGGCAACGCTCGTGGCGAGCGCAGCCGCGCACATTTTTTGTTGAATCATGGTCGTCGATCTCCCATCTGGCGAGCGCTACCCGGAGGCCCATCTTGGCCCTCCGAACCCCGCCTCGGAGCCGATTTGGATGAGTTTAGGAGCCACGTCAATGCGTCAAGCCCTGCGCACCACCCCGAAATCGCGGCATTTTCTGCATTCAGCTGAGGCTGCAACCGAAAATTCATGATCTTTTCAGGTCAGGAGCTGGTCCATCGAGTCTCGAGGGACCTCGGCCCGTGCGAGCGGCAGAAACATCCGGGCATCGCCCAACGGCGTCTTTTGGGACCGCCGAAAAGAAAAAAACACGGCCAGCCTCGGGACCTGCGTTTTTGGGAGAACCAGAAACCAAACAGAAAACATCGCGCTGCTAGTGAGTTTTGAAAGACGCCACACCGAAACATTCGCCGCATGGCGCGCCCGTTTTGTGGGGCCATTCGGAGGCAAGGAAAAAACTACATGAATGCAGCAGACACAACTTGGGTCTTAGTCTCATCCGCGCTCGTTCTCCTCATGACTCCGGGCCTGGCCCTCTTCTACGGAGGTATGGTTTCGACGCGGAACGTCCTTTCCACCCTGATGCACAGCTTTTTCGCCATGGGAATCATCACCGTGGTGTGGATCGTGGTCGGATATTCACTCGCGTTTGGCCCCGGCAACGCGTTCATCGGCGATTTCTCAATGGTGGGCCTGAAGGGCGTAACCGGTGAGCCAAACGGCGTCCTTGCGATGGTCGACGGCAAGCTCGAACCCGCGATCACCAACATCCCCCATCTTACGTTCATGGGCTTCCAGATGATGTTTGCGGTCATCACCCCCGCGCTCATCTCCGGCGCCTTCGCTGAACGCCTCAAGTTCAGCGCTTACGCCGTGTTCATCGTCCTCTGGTCGGCCCTGATCTACGCGCCCCTCGCGCACTGGGTCTGGCATCCCCACGGCTGGGTCGCGCAAGACGGCGGTCTCGACTTCGCAGGTGGTCTCGTCGTTCACGCTTCCAGCGGCGTCTCGGCTCTCATCTTCGCCATCGTGATCGGAAAGCGGAAGCGTCCTGCTCCTCCTCACAACCTGCCCATGGTCTTGACCGGTGCAGGCATGCTCTGGTTCGGTTGGTTCGGCTTCAACGCCGGCAGCGCACTCGCCGCCGACGGCCTCGCGGCGACGGCACTCGTCAATACGCACGTCGCCGCTGCTGCAGCCATGCTGAGCTGGCTCTTGGCAGAGACGCTCAAGCACGGAAAGGCTACGGCTCTCGGCGCTGCCTCAGGTCTCGTCGCTGGTCTCGTCGTCATCACGCCCTGCGCTGGTTTTGTGAGCCCGATGAGCTCCCTCTGGATCGGCCTGATCGGCGGCGCTGTCTGCTTCGGTGGCGTCGTGCTCAAGGGCAAGCTCGGCTATGACGACTCGCTCGACGCCTTCGGGGTCCACGGTATCGGCGGTATCGTCGGCGGCCTCCTGCTCGGTGTCTTCGCTGACACCGCTTGGAACGAAGGTGGAGCGAACGGCCTCCTCCTCGGCGACAGCGCACTCCTCGTCGCTAACCTCAAGGCCACAGTCGTCGGCGTCGGGTTCGCAGCCCTCGGAACCTTCATCATCCTGAAGATCCTCGACGCAACGATCGGCCTGCGCGTCAGCGAAGAGGTCGAAGAAGAAGGTCTCGATCAACACCTGCACGGCGAGCGCGCCTACTCGGAGTCTTCCGGTGGCAGCCACGTGGAGTCCTAATCGGCCCCCTTCTCCGATCAAAAAAAGCCGGGCCTCTTCGAGGTCCGGCTTTTTTCCTTCTGCGCGTGCAAGTGAACTGAGCCCTCCCGCGGGAATTCCCCTCTTCGGGGTCCCGCGACAGCCTCACTTCACACCGTAATCGCCCGTATCGAGCGCCACCAGCCGGCTCGACTCGAAGAGGAGGTGATAGACGAAGCGGTTACGCCCGAAGTCATAGATGAGGCGATGAATGGGCACTTCGACGACGCCCCGAACTTCACTACCTCCGCACAGGATACGACCGCTCGTGTCCCTAGAGCAGCCCCGCAGGACTTGGCTACCGATGCGATACTCAACGGTAACGTCCTCTTGGTCCGGAGCCCCGCACAGCTGTTTCACCTTGTACATGGGGTCCCCGAGCTCAACCATGCGGTTCGCGCAGCGCATCGTGGACCAGGCCGTCGCGCTCGCCGGAGCCCAAAAAGCCAAGGCAGACAAGGATGTAGCCAGAAGAAGCGCCCGAGCCCTCGACGTCATATCTTTCCATTTTTCCAGGAATTTCTTGCTTCGCCCAGTCGGGGGCCCAAGAGTCCGAACTTGCTCATGATTCATCAGTGCCCCGGAGGCCTGCTGCCGGCTCTCGAGCAAGGGACCGACGACTCGGAACAGAACTTTCGACTCCCGAGGAAACCCTTCCCCACCTCTCCTCACCGAAATCGACGGCCCGTTCGCCGATTGCCAGCTTTGTGTGAGAGCGGAGTTGATCTCTGACTCGCCTCGGTGGTGTGCTCCCCTGATGATCCAAAGCCCCCATGCAGCCCGCCTCGGCGAAATCTCCAGGCCCTCGAGCTGCCTCCTGCTCACGGCCCTTTTGCTCACCGCTGTCGGTTGCGACGAGCCGAAGAAGAAGGATCCCTCACCCGAGGTCGCGGCGAGCGCCCCTGCCCCAGCCGAGCCTCCCCCCGTGCCGGTCGCAGAAGAGCCCCAGGCCCCCCCGCGCACCTATCCGAAGCTCGCCGAGTGTCCGTCGGGGCCTCTGAAGGTCGAGATTCAGAGCCCCGAACTTGAGGGCGCGATCCGGGTCAAGGCTCAAAAACCGGACGGCGCTCTCACCGCTGCCGATCTGCGCCGGCTCCGCTCGCTCAACCTGTCGCGAGTCCCACGAGAAGGAATCGATATTTGCTTGTTCAAGGGCATGACCGAGCTCCGTGAGCTCAGCTTCGGTCCCGATCAAATCGACGATCTCAGCCCTCTCGCAGCGCTTACGAAGCTCGAATCTCTCAGCATGACGGGAAACCCGGTGAGCGATTTGAGCCCGCTGCAGAAGCTGCTCAAGCTCGACCGTCTCACCATCGCAAAGGCAAACGTTTCGGACCTCTCGCCGCTCTCGAAGCTCAAGCTGCTCACAGAGGTAACCTTCGACGATAACCCCCTCGAGGACATCTCAGTCCTATCGAACATGAAAGATCTCGAACGCGTCTCGCTCCAGCGAACAAAGGTCGCCTCGGCGGCGCCGCTCTCGAAACTCAAGTCACTCAAGTCCTTGCATCTCGCGGGCAGTCCTCTCGGAGACGACATTGGCGGAACCGCGGAGCTTGTCAGGAATGGGACCAAGGTCTTTCGCGAGTGACCTAGCCCAAACACCTGTGCGCGCACTCGGGCGCTCCTCCCGAAAAGCGGCGTGAAGACTTTCGGCGCCCTGAAAGCTCAGGGGTGCGCGCGGTCGCAGTCCTGACAGCGCCCCTTGAGCTGCACCTCTGCCACCCTCCCACGCATCCGCGTGCCACGGATCTGAACGGCGTCGGTAGGAAGACAACGGACCGTGCCGCATTCGCTGCAAACGAAATGCGGATGCCCGCCGTGGGCCGGCTGGCCGTCCCGAGGCAGCTCGAAGCGCCACACGCCGTCTCCAAGCTGCGTCTTCACCAAAATCCCAGCGGCGTTGAGCGAGAGCAGGTTCCTGTACACAGTGACCCGATCCAGCTTCGAGGCCGCGAGCCGATCGTACAGCTCAGGATGACTGATCGGGGCAGAGAGAGTGGACAGCTCGGCGAGCACCCGCAGCCGTGACGGGGTGACCCGCAGATCCCGGGAGGAGAGCAGGGCGCGAAGATCCGCGTCCTTCGGGGGCTGCCTTTGCCGGGTCATTCCTGAGAGCTTGGCACCTCAGGACGGAGCCGAGCAAGTCGCAGGGCGGGCTCGCGCGCATCCCCCGCTCTAGGGCTCGATGACGCTGTGCTCGTCAATGATGCGGACCGTGTCGTCGTGCATCGAAATGCCGGGGAGTACGTTCCAGCCCCCGCCCCGGTTGCCCCGGATCACCGAGCGAGAGAGCTCGAGCGTGCCTTGGTGATTGTTCGACACGAAGAAGATCCCAGAACCGTAGGCCCGGACAGCGTTATCTTCGACCCGCGTTCCGCAAAGAGAAAGCCGTAAGGTTCCACCGTCTGCGTAGATGCCTCCACCGCTCCCACCGCCAGGAGTGCCCGCTTCGGCGGGATTCCCACCGCGACCGATCGCCTGATTGTGAGAGAAGAGGGAGTCAACAATGACCCAGTTGACGCCGATCGAGCTGATGCCGCCGCCGTTCGAACAAGTGTTTGCTTGTTCCAATCCGCCTCCGAAGGTGCTCTCGATGATGTATGCGGGACGATTTTCGAACTGTTGGAACGCGCGCACAGCCGCGCCACCCACGTCCGGCCCTTCACTCGCGCACTCGTTGCGGAAGAAACGGGAGCGGATGATCTTGAGCCGGCCACCGCGAGCGTAGATGGCCCCGCCCCCGTCGTAGGTCTCTTCGTTCTTCGAGTTCCCTTCGATGAAGGTCAGGTTTTGTACGGTGAGACGTGGGTGATCTTGGTTGTCACAATGGCTCGTCGTGTAGCCCTGCTTTTCGTCGCAGGTATTCATGTAGAGGATCCGCGTCTTACCGCCGCCGCTCAGCGTCACCTTGCCGCCGCCGTCGAGGACCACCACAGGATTCGCCGCGTTTTTCACCTTCGCCGGCTCATCCAGCACGATCGTGACGGGCTCCGGACCACAGTCGAAGACAATCGCTCCTCCTCGTCCGACAGCTTCGACCACCCGAGCTCCCGTGCAGCTCTCCGCCGTCCCATCGCCAATCACCGTGTCGGGCTGAGAGACATCCTCGAGGCCCGCCTCCGAAGGCCGCTCACAATCCCCACTCGCGTCAGGGTTCCCCGTCGGCACCGTGTCGTCTCCGCGGCTCTCCTCCGGTCCCAAATTACCGCCGCCTTGTCCCGGTTCTCCCGCCGCGCCCCGTCCGCCGCTCCCACTCGCGCTCCCACCGGAAGCGCGGCCGCCCATGGACTTGCCGCCCGACGACCTGCCCCCAGAGTCCTCGTCGTCCGACGACTCGCCTCCGCAGTGCAAACTCAAGAGCGCTGCGCTCAGCACGCAGAGGGAGCTCTTCGCCCAGCCCCTCGCGAAAGTCCTTTCACCCATCCGACGCAAGATACCGAATGAAGAGAGCACCGGGAAGGAGGACGCCGGCGGCCGTTGTCGCCAAGTGTAGGTGAGCGGACGGTTAGCTTTCCTGGAGCGTCACGCCGTGTCCTCTGCGGATCGGCGAGAGATCGATGCGAGGGCCCTCTTGAGCGTACCCACCCCTGAGGGGGCGTTCGCCCATGAACAGCGGGGTGTCCAGGTCGACAAAACGCACACCGCCGACCCCCGCTGCTAGACAGGCAGAGACCCCCATCGAGATCTCCGTCTCGACCATCCCCCCCACCATAACGACGAGACCAAGGGACTGTGCCGCTCGCAGGAGGTCGAAGCTGCCAATCACGCCAAGCTTCGCAGTCTTGATGTTCACAGCTCCGATACCCGGGGTCTTTACGATCCGTTTCAGATCTTCGGCGGAACGAAAGCCCTCATCCGCTGCGACCAACACATCACCCTTGAGCGAGAGCTCCCCCAGGCCATCCCAATCCTCGCGCGGGACAGGCTGTTCGAAGAGTGTCACGCGATCACGTGCACGGCCGAGCTCGCGCAAGAGCTCGAGGCCCGAGGCGACTGAGAACGCCGTGTTGCCGTCGAGGACGAGAGAACATGAGGGCGCAGCGGCGGCGATCGCTCGCACGCGCCGCACGTCGTGATCGAGGTCAGCGCCGCCCACCTTAATCTTCAGCTCGCGAAAGCCGAGCCCGTGCGCGCGCGCCGCGGCACCCTCGGCTTGTTGGACTGTGCCCGTCGTGATCGTGATATCCGTCGAAAGCTCCATCTCCGCGCCGCCAAAGAAATCGAGAAATGATGAGCCCAAGGAGCGGAGAAGCGCGTCCAAGATCGCCATTTCAACAGCGGCCAGCGCCGAAGGCACGGGGGCGAGTGGCTCCCGGACCATCGCACTGAGCCTCCTGTACTTTCGCACATCTTGGCCTCGAAGGAGCTCTGCCAGATCGCCCTCGGTTTGGAGCACCTGCTCTCGCCTCTCCCCACTGATGTGCGGAACAGGAGCGGCCTCACCGAGCCCCTCCATGCCATCTTCGAGCTTCACCCGCACCATGACATTTTCGGCAGCGTGGTGGGCGCCGGTCGCGATCCCGAAAGGCTCGGTGAGCGGCACTGTGAGCGGAGAGAGCGAAATCGATTCAATCTTCATCGGATTCACGACTGCGTCGAAAAAGCGCGTTCAACCAAGGCGCGACACGGCACCCGCGCGCCGAGGTTACGACAGAGGAGGAACGTGCCCGTGAGCTTCCTCTGGAAGAAGACGTATTCAGGGGGCGGCGCCCCGATTTTTCCTTGGAATTCTCTCATAGCCGGTGCCCGCTCGTTCAGGCGCCGCTGCAAGTCAGTCGCCCCAAAGTCGTAGAGCTCGTCATCGAAGGCCTCGGCAGCCTCGAGTGCGAGCGAAACGATGAGGCGAGTCGCTTCGGGGTACTCGGGATTGTCGACGCCGAGCCGGCGGACAACCTCCTCGAGCCTGTGTTCGTCGCGCTCCATGATCCCAAGGAACGCTTCCCTATACAGAAGAGACACCTCGGGTTCGACGCCGCGCGTCGCGCCAAAATCGAGCAGAACCAGGCGCCCCGTTTCGGGTTCGACTTGGTAGTTGGCGGGGTTCGGATCCGTCTGGCTCAGGCCGAAGCGGAAGAGCTCTGAGAGCAAGAGCTCGAAGAGAAGCGTGCCCAGATCACTGCGCTCCTCTTGGCTCTTACCCTGAGCCCAGGTCAAAAGCGGCTCCGCTCTCATCTCTTCGAGCGCCAAGATCCGCGAAGTCGTGTGCTCCGAATAGGGCCGGGGCACGAGGATGCGCGGATCGCCTGCGATCTTCTCGCGGTAAGCGCCGAGTTGTTCGAGCTCGCGCTCGTAGTCCACCTCCCGGCGCAGCTCCGCCTTGAGCGCTTCGACGAACACTTCGATGTCCACGCCCTTGGGAACGAGCCTCGCGAGCCCGACCAAGGAGCGAAGATTATCGACATCGCTATCAATGCTCTCTCGCACTCCGGGATACTGGATCTTGAGGACAATGCGGTCCCCTTGGTGAGTCACGGCTCGATGCACCTGGCCAATCGAAGCGGCGGCCATCGGCTCGAGCTCAAGATCGCGGAAGCGGAACAGGTAGTCCTCTCCGTACTCGGCGCGGAGCATCTGCCGAACCTGCTGATCCGGCATCCGGTGCGCCGAGGAGCGCAGCACCTCAAGGGCTTCGGCGAACTCCTTCGGGAGAAGGTTATCCCCCTCGAGAGACAGCATCTGGCCGACTTTCATGGCAGCGCCGCGCAACCGCGAAAGTCTTTCCGCAAGCGCTCGCGCACTCTGACGAGTAAGCAGAACGTGAGGAAGTGCCTCTTCCGTGCCCCCAGGGATCCGGCGCATCTTCTCGAGCGCTCCGCTCGCCATCATGCTGCCCGCAGCCCGACCGAGGTGGAGCAAACGGGAGAGCCTGCCGCTCGGGACCGCGAGCTCCCCACTCGGACCCACCGGCTTTCGATCACTCTTCTCGTCATCCACTGGGAACAGACCTTGGCACCCGAAAGCTCTCCTTTCGAGTTCATTTTTCAGGTCGAAAGCAAATTTCGAGGGACGGACAGGCCTTTACAAGCCCCCGGTCCATCGCAAGATTCGCCTCCCATGTCCCGCTCTGCCTCCCATCTCATCCTTGCTCTCCTCTCGACCGCGGTCTTCGCAAGTGTCGCTTGCCAATCGGTGCGCGCCGTCGACGAATGCTCCACGGGAGCGTCCAAATGCTCGCTCGGCGGGCAAGGTGGCGCCACCGGTACCGGCGGCGAAGGTGGCCTCGGCGGCGCCGCTCGTTAAGGTCCTAAGGGCAGCTTCCCTTCTCGGGTGCACCCACGGCGCTCGGCCAGCCCTGGAATCGACACGAGCGCCGTGCGCCCCACATCTCTCAAACGCGGCTCACGATCCGCTCGGCGCCAATGGCGAGCCGCTTGCTTTCGCTCATGTGCCCGTCGTCTCGCTCTCGGGCTCTCTCGCGGAAACGCGGCATCCACTCTTCCCAGAAGCGCCGCGCGGCCTCCTGCGTCCAAGGGGGTTCGCCCGGAGGAAGCTCGTTCAATAGGCGGAGCAGTTCGCGCGCATTAGGGGGGCGCCCTTCCGGAGCGCGACTCAGGCAGGCCCTCGTGAGCGCGGACAGCCCTTTGTCGATCGGTGCCCCGAGCGCCGTTTCGGGTGGAACCGCGTCAGCCGTTGTGACACGCGCCACGAGGGCCATCAGACTCGGCGCTGAGTGGGGCGGGCGACCGGTGAGGAGATAGTAAAGAACGCTGCCCAGTCCGTAGATGTCCGAGGCAGGCGTGAGATCGGCGCCCCCGAGGAAGGCCTCGGGCGCCATATACTCGGGCGTACCGATCATCGCGTGTTCTTTGGTAATGAAGGTTTGATCGGTCATCGCGCGATTTTTAACGAGACCGAAGTCGAGGACCTTCACGAAGTCCTGGATCCCTCCGCGCGCGCATACCATGATGTTGTCGGGCTTGAGATCCCGGTGGACCATGCCGAGCTCGTGCGCTTCCGCGAGGGCGCCGGCTACTTGCCGAATGAGCTCTTTGGCACGCTCGGAGGGAACGGGTCCCGATCCCTCGACGAGCTCCCTGAGCGTGACACCGTCGATGAACTCCATGGCGTAGTAGAAGACGCCTGTCGGTGTCCTGCCGTAATCGAAGACCTGGACCGTGTTGGGATGCGTGAGGCGGCTTGTAGCTTGAACCTCTCGCTCGAACCGCTCCAGGGAAAGGTCGCTCGACGCGTCCTCTCGGATCAGCTTGATAGCCGCGGGCCGCCTGAGCAGCGCGTGTTCCGCCTCATAAACAACCCCCATGCCTCCTGCGCCGAGGCGCCGCTTGAGCGCATAGCTGCCGAGGCGGTCCGCCTCGAGAGCCCGCGCTCGTGCGCGCTTGAGCGCGAGCAGGGAGAAGGTCGCCCCCGCGAGAACGATGGAAAGGACCAGCCCGAACCCGAGTACCCAGCCCGAGGTCGAAAGTCCCGGAGCGGCGACTTCGGCTCCTCGCCAGCGGATGCGCCAGGTGCGGTCGAGGAACCGGACCGAACTCTCCCACTCGAAGGGCCGATCCGCGGTCTCCTCGAACGCTCCGTTCTGCGCGAGGAGGAGAGGCGAGCCAAGGTCCGTGACGTCGTGGAGAACGTAGGAGAGCCCCTCCAAGTTAGTCGCTTGAAGCGCCTCATCGATCAGCGGTTGCAGGCGGAACAAGCAGACCGTAAAGCCCAGCATGCGCTCCTCCCACCCGGCGGCCGGGACGCGCGATGGCACAGGAGCCAGGATCGAAACGCTCATCACGTTCGGCGGGTCTTCGACAAGTCGAAACGGCGGTGAGAGCGCCGCCCGCCCTCCGCTGCCAGCCCGCACCACCATCGCGCGTCGCTCTTCGTCAAAAGCGATGTCGAGGCCGCGCACCGTCGGAATGTCAGGGGCCATGAACGCCAGCGGGTAAAACACATCGCGGTCCGGCGATCGGATGCGGCGCCCCTCCCCATCGAGTTCCCAGATTTCTCCGTGATCTCGCTCAAACTCCGCACGCATGCTCCGCGTCACTTTCGGCGCCCACTCGAGTGCGGCGAGCGATCCATGACGCTCAAGGGTCGGCGCGACGAACCGCCCGAACTCCTGGGCCGTCGCGTTCGGGTAGACAGTCAAGAACGCGGGCAAGGACAGCCCCACCTCGAGGGGCAATTCGAAGTGGCGGAAGAGATCCGATGAGGCAGTCTGGACGCGACTCTCAAAGGCCGCTCGCGCCGCCAGATCCTCACCGTCCCGCGCGAAGTAGTAGCCGAAGAGTGTAGCCGAGACGCCAAGCGCGAGTACGGCCGCGACCTTCCCCCAGGGGGCGAAAGCGCGCGCAGCTCGACTCTCGCCCGAAAGAGGAGCGCTCTCTCGTCGAGAAGCACCGCTCAGCGGACGCGTTCGACTCTGGCTCACGCTTGTCGGAGGATCTCCCATCCTTTGTCCTCGAATTCGGTCAGGATACGCCTCTTGAACGCTGAGCGTCGAGGGGCGCCCCCGAGCCACGCTTTTCCGCTCCGGGCGCTCAAGTGCAAATTCGCTCGGCCACGCTCCCCGAGCCAGACGTCCCCTTCTCCAAGTCTCACTGCTCCGCGGTCTCCATCCCGAGGTGCACATCGACCTCGGTGCCGCTCTCGCTCCGCTCCGCGACGAAGGCGTCGTCTTCGTTGGAAGCGGGATGAGCTACCACAACATGCGCGGGTTCTTCCGGGGCGACGCTCGAGCGCACGGTCGCCTCTTCGACGCCTGGCTCGAGGAGACGAGCCGTCTACGCTCGGACGAGGCCGCGCCCGGGGCTCGTCTCATGGGCGTGGGGCGAAGGAGGTGGTCATGTCAGGCGCTGCAATGGACGGCCCTGCAGCGTCGTCCACCGCAGCGAAAATCCTCGGCGCGACGGTGAGCGCGATCCAGTTCGACTAGAACGAGGCTCAAAATTGCCACAGCGAAGCTCTCGGCCGCCGCTCAGGGCGAGCGGAGGATAGCTTTCGCCGCGTTTTTCCTGAGACCTGCTCGACGGTTCCCAGTGTTATTGCGCATCTCATTTTTGAGATGCGCTCAGTGTCCGGGCTTCTCCGCGCGCTGTTTGCGCTCGGGTTTGTCCTCGTGGACATGGCGAACATCCCGCCCTTCCACCATGAATACGACCATTTCCGCGAGGTTGGTCGCGTGATCAGCGATGCGTTCGATGGCCTTGCTGATCGAGATCATGCTCATCAAATGATCGAAATCCGAGGGCGTCGCCTCCATTTGGCGCGCAATGATGGGGAAAAAAGCCGCGTGTTGCTCGTCGATGAGCTGGTCGCGACGGCTCACCTCCCGAGCCTTGCTCGCGTCTCCGGCGACGAGAGCATCCACTGCATCCCTCACCATATTGCGCGCCGCCTCACCCATCTCCTGAAGCGCGCTCGGGCGATAAGCTCCAGGCGTACGCTGGAGCTCAGTGACTCGCTTGCAGATGCTCGTAGCGAGGTCCCCGATGCGCTCGAGGTCAGTCACGATCTTCAAGATCGTCGTCACAAAACGCAGATCCGAAGCGACCGGTTGCCTCCGCGCGAGCATCTGCACGCAAAGGCCGTCGATCTCGACCTCGAGCTGATCGACCTGGCTATCAGCGTGTCGCACGCGCTCTGCGAGGACGGAATCTTGTGTCTGGTAGGCGCGAAGAGCGCCGTTCACCTGTTCTTCGACCCGCGCAGCCATCAAGAGGACACGCTCACGGAGTGCCGTGAGTTCTGCCTCATATTCGCGGTCGGTATGCATCTTACCCATTTGAGTTCCCTGCCAGCGCTGGTCGAATTCGACCTACCCGTCGTCCCCCATCTCGAGCCTCTCTTCGCGCTTTTCGCGCCTTGTCAGCTTGATGGTGTTCGAGGGAACATACCAGAAATTCAAAAAACGGACACTTGTCGCCCCGGCGGCGATCAACCGAAACGGCCCGTGATGTAATCTTCCGTTCGCTGCTGAGCCGGGCGCGTGAAGATCACGTCCGTCCGATCGTGCTCGATGAGCTCGCCCATGTAGAAAAAGGCAGTGTAGTCTGCCACGCGGGCGGCCTGCTGCATGTTGTGGGTGACGATGATGATGGACAGCGACTCGCGCAGTTCGCGTATGCTTTCTTCAATTTTCTGCGTGGCTATGGGGTCAAGGGCGCTGGCGGGTTCATCCATAAGCAGCACCTCCGGCTCCACGGCCAGGGCGCGGGCAATGCACAGGCGCTGCTGCTGCCCGCCGGAAAGCCCCAGCGCAGGAGCCTGAAGGCGATCTTTTACTTCCTCAAAAATGGCGGCCCGCCGCAGGGAAAGCTCCACTTTTTCCGCAATGAGGCTTTCGTCCCGCAGGCCGTTGACGCGCAGGCCGTAAGCCACATTTTCGTAAATGGTCTTGGGAAACGGGTTGGGCTTCTGAAAGACCATACCCACCCGGCAACGCAGGGAAACCACATCTGTATCCGGGCGGTTCACATCGTTGCCGTCCAGCAGGATTTCGCCTTCAACGCGCGCGCCCGGCACAAGGTCGTTCATGCGGTTCAGACAGCGTAAAAAGGTGGACTTGCCGCAGCCCGAGGGGCCGATGAGCGCCGTAACCCGGCACGGTTCAAAGGCCAGACTGACCTCATGCAGGGCCTTGTGCTGCCCGTAGTAGACGCTGACATTGCGCGCCTGCAGGTATTCCTTCATGACTGTGCTGCTCCGTGGG
>JAEYYX010000017.1 GCA_023428245.1 Pseudomonadota bacterium | reverse complement strand
CCCCCCCCCCCCGGACTCGTTCGAGAAACTCGACCGACTCCATCAGCCGATGGAATCGATGATACGATTGAGGGTCGGGCTCGGGCGCATCACCTGGCTCGCGAGCTCGTCGTTGGGCTTGTAGTAGCCGCCGATGTTCATCGGCTTGCCCTGCGCACCGTTCAGCTCGGAGACGATCTGCTGTTCCTTCTTGCTGAGCTCGTCGGCAACTCGAGTAAAGAGGCGGCGGAGCTCGGGGTCCTGATCTTGGGCGGCGAGCGCCTGGGCCCAATAGAGAGCCAGGTAGAAATGGCTGCCGCGGTTGTCGATTTCACCGACCTGGCGCGCTGGCGATTTGTTCTCGTCGAGGAACTTGGCGGTGCCTTGATCGAGGGTCGAGGCCAGGAGCGACGCCTTCTTGTTGCCCGTCGTGACAGCCAGGTGCTCGAGAGATGCTCCGAGCGCGAGGAACTCACCGAGCGAGTCCCAGCGCAGGTAGTTCTCCTTTTCGAACTGCTGGACGTGTTTGGGGGCGGAGCCACCGGCGCCTGTCTCGAAGAGACCACCACCGTTCATGAGCGGAACGATCGAGAGCATCTTGGCGCTGGTGCCCAGCTCCAAGATCGGGAACAGGTCCGTCAGGTAGTCGCGGAGAACGTTGCCCGTGACTGAGATGGTATCGAGGCCGGCTTTGAGCCTCTCGAGGGAGATCTTGGTCGCTTCGCGCGGGGTCTTGATATCGATCGACAGGCCCGTGAGGTCGTGCTCGGCGAGGTACTTCTTCACCTTCGCGATCAGCTGGGCGTCGTGGGCCCGAGCCGGATCGAGCCAGAAAATCGCGGGAGTGCCGGAAAGGCGCGCACGGGTGACTGCCAGCTTGACCCAGTCTTTGACCGGCGCGTCCTTGGTCTGGCAGGCGCGCCAGATGTCGCCTGCTTCGACTTGGTGCTCGAAGAGTACCTTGCCGCTCTCGGTGACGACGCGCACCGTGCCCTTTTCGGGGATCTCAAAGGTCTTGTCGTGGGAGCCGTACTCTTCGGCCTTCTGGGCCATGAGTCCGACGTTCGGCACGCTGCCCATCGTCTTCGGATCGAAGGCGCCGTTCTCGCGACAGAAGTTGATGACCTCGTCATAAACGACCGCGTAGCTGCTGTCGGGGATGACGGCTTTGGTATCGGCGAGCTTGCCCGCCTTGTTCCACATGCAACCGGACGATCGGACCATCGCGGGCATCGAAGCGTCCACGATGACGTCACTCGGCACGTGGAGATTCGTGATGCCGCGATCGGAGTCGACCATCGCAAGTTCAGGCTGAGTTGCGTAGGCGGCGTCGATCTCCAAAAGGAGCGGGGCGCGCTCAGCTTCGGGGAGAGAGTTGATCTTGGCGAGGATGTCGCCGAGGCCGTTGTTCGGATCTGCTCCGATCTTGGCCAAGGTCGCGCCGTGTTTCTCGAAGAGAGTCTTGTAGTAGGCGCGCACCGCGTGACCGAACAGGATCGGGTCTGAGACCTTCATCATGGTCGCCTTGAGATGGAGCGAGAAGAGGACGCCTTGGGCCTTCGCATCGGCGATCTGCTCATCAAAAAAGCGCACGAGAGCAGCCCGGCTCATGTAGGTTCCATCGAGGATTTCCCCCGCCTCGAGCTTCAGCTTGTCCTTCAGAACCAGAGTCGTGCCGTCGCTTTTCACGAGCTCAATGCGCGCGGTGGTCGCCTCGTCGAGGGTGACCGACTTCTCATTCGAGAAGAAGTCGTCTTTGCTCATGGTTGCGACATGGGACTTCGAGGTCTTCGACCAAGCACCCATGGAGTGGGGATTCTTGCGAGCGTAGGCTTTGACAGCGCCGGGCGCCCTGCGGTCCGAGTTGCCCTCGCGGAGGACGGGGTTCACGGCGCTGCCCTTGATCTTGTCGTAGCGTGCCTTGGCGTCGCGCTCCACGTCGGTCTGGGGCTCGTCGACGTAGTTCGGAATCGCGTAGCCTTTCGCCTGGAGCTCTTGGATCGCTGCTTTGAGCTGAGGAACCGAGGCGCTGATGTTCGGAAGCTTGATGATGTTCGCGAGAGGATCTTTGGCCTTCTCACCCAAGAGAGCGAGGTCGTCGGGAACGCGCGCAGACGGGTCGAGCTTCTCGGGGAAGGCGGCCAGGATTCGCCCCGCCAGGGAGATGTCTTTGAGCTCGAACTGGACGTCCGCCGGTTTGCAGAACGCCCGGAGGATGGGCAGGAGCGAGTAGGTCGCCAGGAGCGGAGCTTCGTCTGTCTTCGTGTAATCAATCGTCGACGCGGCGCACATGATTCCGGTCAGATACCAAACGGGCGGCGGGTCACCAAGCTAGAACAATGTTTCGGGAAGATGCGCGAGCGTCCGGGTCCGGCTCGGAAACGGAAACAATCCGAGCCCCGGAGCCCCGAAGGGGCGGCGCGATCGGACGAATGTGAAACATTTCCGCGCGCTTCGATTTGACCAGTTCAGGGAACTCAGAATATGAGATGCCACATGAATCGCGCGGCTTCCTTATTATCGATCGCGCTCCTCGGAGGCCTCGGAGGATGCCAGGGAGGCGGCCTCACGGTCGCGGAAACCAACGCAATCCTCACGGCCCGGGACGCAGGGCGTGACTTCTCACGGTACCGGTCCTACGCGCTCAGCGATCACGTGAAGGCGCTTTGCCTCGTCCCGAGCGAAGTAAAGGACGGCGGAGGAGGCGCGAGCGGAGATGATGGCGCGGCCGGAGCGGCTGGCGCACCCTCGGCTCCCGATTTCAACAGCAGCAAGTGCACGAGGGGGAGCGCGGCGCTCGAAGAGGACATCTTCGAAGCGGTGGCCGAGGGCATGGAGGCAGCAGGCTACGAGCGAGTCGCTTCTCCGAACCAGGCTGACCTAGCCCTTCTGGTTGCGCGGGTTGCACGCGACCATTGGTACTTTTCGAGTAGCTACGGGATCTGTGATGAGTTCATCGACGCGTGTGTCGAGCCTCAGCTCGGGTCGAAGTACCTGATCCCGACCGAGGCGCTTGCCCTTGTGCTGGTCGATCGGAAGAAGAAAAACGAGGTGGTTTGGCTGGTGGCGATTCCGAAGGTGTTTTCGAGCGGCGTCCAGAAAGCCAGCGTTCAAAGGGCCATCGCACAGGCCTTCGCTCAGTCATCCTACCTGGAGGTCGACCGATGAGGCTTCCGACCGCTTCGCATCTCCTCGCTCTCAGCGCACTCACTTCTCAGGTCGCCTTCGCCGAGGAGGCGCAGCCTACCCCGGGTGCGCAAGCCCCCGCTCCTGCGAAGCCTGCGGAAGCTCCAGCGGCACCCTCGCCAGCCACCCAGCCCCGGGCGGAAACCACGCAGCCAGCTGCTCCTGAAGACGCAGCCGCTCCCGCCGCTGCTCCAAGTGGCGAGGCATCGCCCGAGGTGGCTCCCGCCGAGGTTCCCGCGCCGGCCGCTCCTGCTCCGGCTGCAAGTCCCGCTCCGGCGTCTCCTGCTCCCGCGGCTCCTCAGGCTTCGAGCCCGCCTGCGGAAGCGCAGCCCACCGCCGCGCCTACTGCGGAAGCGGAACCTGCTGCCCAAGAGCCCGAGATCAAGAAGCCGAAGGCTCTCCAGTTCGCGCTCACTTGGGACATCGTGATTCCCATCCAGATGGCGCTGCCCGCTGGCGCCGGCACGATGTCGGGCGTCGGATACCAAGGGTTTTCGCTCGATGTTCGCTATTGGATCCGCGACCAGATCGCGATCGGGGGCCTCGCTGCTTGGCATTCCGTAGACAACAAGACGACTCTGAGCTTCGAGGACGACCGCGGTGTGACCCAGACCGGCACCGCCTACGTCGAAGCGAGCACGAACGAGGTCTTGGGACGTATTCATTATGCAATGGCCGATCGAGCGGCCGTGCGCGCCTATTCGCCTCCAGAAGGTCAGAAGGCTGACCTCGGCAAACAGATCATTCCTGTTGTTGCGCTCGGAATCGGCACAGGACGGCTCGTCCAGAGCATCGATACGGGGATCTCGCGCACCACTATTGAACGTTGGACGGCGGTGATCGCCCCGGAAGTCGGGCTCGAAATCCCGACGCGGATGCTTCCGCTCATCTTGGCGGGACGGCTTCACTATTTCTTCGGCTCCGAAGAGGGCCCGGACCAGCTCTACGGGACTCTTAGTCTCGGCGGTGCCTTCGAGTAGATTTCTCTGTTAGCATTCGCGGAAGGAGGCTCAATGGCAGACACGCCGCGGGCGGACAGCAGCGATTCAAGTCGAGATTCCGGCGACGAACGGTCTGAGATCACGCAAGCGGACACGCGTGCGCCGGATGATGCACGCGAGAGTGCTCCTCCTGACAGCGCTCCTGCCGAAAGCGCTCCGACCAAGACCGAAGTGGAAGCGCGCCGGGTTCCGCGCCCCTCGGCGGCACCAGGGCGCTCGTCTCATGCTCCTGGGCCTCTTTTGACTCCCTCGAAGCCGCCACCTCATGCGTCGATGCGCCCGGGGCCTTTACCTCCTCCTCCTGAGCGACCGGTGAGCGCGAGTGCCCCTCCGCCCCGCGTCGAACCTACGCCGAGCGCGACTCCGCCCAAGGTCAGCCCGAAGCCAGAGACTCACGCCGTCCCCGCTCCTGATCTGAAGGACGCGACCGAGCCGGAGCCGGAAGGTCCTCCGATCCAATCGGTGACCGCGGTGCCCGTGCGCGAGCTCGAGCTCATGCGAAGCGAGCTCGCCGCGCTCAAGGCTCAGACCCAGAAGCAAAGTAGCCTGCTCCGCGCCTCGATCCCGTTCGTTGTGCTCGCTATCGGCGCGACCAGCCTCGGATATTTGCTCGGCGACACCACCGCCATTCGTCGCCGGAGTGAGGTGCGCAAAGCGGCTATGGAGCGGTACTTTGGGCTTGAATCGAGAGGGATCGACGACCAGAAAGACGCCCTCGAGTTCATTCGGGGAGAGCTCAGCAAGGATGACCCGGAGCTCCGAGCTTGGGCCGATACGCAGGTCTCCGTTCTCGAAGAGCGGCTTGCAGCGCGCGGGGAGCGAGAGGACGCTCTCAAGTCTGAACTGGGAGAGCGCGCCGACGAACTCGCGCGGGCGGAGGAGCAGCTTCGAGCGCTCGAAGCCGAGAACAAGACGCTCGGCGAAAAAATCCTCGCCTACGAAGTTGTGCAGAAGAAGCTCGATCAGCTCAAAGCCGCGAACATCGTCCTGGTTCTGGCCAAGACGAACATCGAGCGGCTGAGCAGCCGTCTCTCGGAGATTGAGGAGACCCCCGAGGCGAAGAAGCTCTCGGATTGACCGACGGGGCTCGAAGAGGGAGAGCCGAGCTCCTAGGGCCAAGTCGTCGGGGCGGACTCGAAGGTTACCGTCGTGAGCGCCGAACCATAACATGTTCCGGTGAGCGTCCAGCCGGCCGTGAAGTTGCTTCCAGAGGTAGAGTAGCCAACGAGGCCAGTGGTTTGTTCGCTCTGAAAGAGTTCAGTGACTTCGGTAAGCCCGATCGGAATCCCCGAGGCGCCGGGGCTGGCGCCGTCGGCAGCCAGACTGGCGACTGTGAAGTTCCCGGCCGATCCCACCGTCACAGTGCGGCTCACCTCCAAGGGTGTCCCGCCGCAATCGAGATCTTCGTCGGTCGCTCCTGACCCGAAAGGCGTCTGGGCTACGTTTCGAAGCTCAAAGACAGTGACGACCTTACCGCCCCAGCCGCTCTGCACTGTGACGGATTTTTCCCCGGCGCTGCCAAGCGTTGCGTCGGGAACGAACGCGATCTGCGAAGCGCCCGAGCTGCCGGGAATGGTGCGGGTGATGACAGGCGAGATGGTCCCGTTCTGGTAACGGATGGTGGGCGGGTTGGCGGCGGCGACGGCGATCACAAGTCCCCGGTTCGAACCGGAGCCAACGTTGATGGTCACCGTCGCCTCATTGCCAGCGGTCGCTTGGGCCGTGACCTGTTGGACGCGCACGATGGCCGGCCGGTGCATGCATCCCGCGACCGGATCGCAGAACGGGTTCGTCCCACCGCAGGTATCCCCGCACACCTCGCAGTTGGTGATCGATTGGCCGAGCCTGACCTCGCAGCCGTTTTCTGGCTCGGTGTCGCAGTCCGCGTAGCCTGCGTCACAGGTCACCACGCGGCACTTCTTGTCCTCGCAAACGGCGTCGCCGACCCTGAGGCTCGCTGTTGTTTCGAGCCCCAAGCAGCTCACGCCACCGCTGCCCGCGCAGCCGCCGCAGTGCTCTTCGTTGGTGCGAGTATCAACTTCGCAGTCGCCGAGATCGGCGTCACAGTTCGCGAAGTCCCGATCGCATTGCTTGATCCCGCAGGAAGCGACACCCGCGTTCACCACACAACTTGGGACGCCGTTCTGAACGACACAAGCTCCGCCGCAGCGGCCACAGTTCTCCGGGGTCGTCAGACTGTCGTTGCAAAGACCATCGCCGTCGCAGGCTCCAAATCCGGGGGCCTCAGAACAATCGATTGTCTCACAATCGCCTTCGACGCACGCAGGGTAGCTGCCCATGGCGATGTCGCTCTCGCAGACGTAGGCGTCGTTTTGGTCGCCGCAGCCTCCGCAGTTCGCGGAGTCCTTCTCAATGTTGGTCTCGCAGCCGTTCTTGCCCGGATCTTGGTCGCAATCGCTGAAGCCGGGATCGCAGGTGATCCGGCAGCTGCCGCTGACACAACTTGCCTCGCCGTTCCTGTCGGAGCAGGCGACGTCGCAGCTGCCGCAGGTGGCGATGCTGCGCTGGAGATTCGCCTCACAGCCGTTCGGCCATTGACCGTCACAGTTGGCGTAGCCACTGACGCAACCTAAAGTGCCAGGAGTCGTGTCGAACTTGCATTGTCCGGCGTCGCAGAGCGGGGTCACGGTATGAGGAGGATTACAGACGGCGCCGCAGGCGCCGCAGTGCTCCGTGCTGGTGTTGGTATTCGTTTCGCAGCCGTTCTTAGCGAGTTCGTCGCAGTCGGAGTAACGAACAGGGCAGGTGAGCTTGCAGCGCTTCTCACTGGTCTCATCGTCCGGGTCTGCGTCGATACAGCGCGCGGTGCCCGTCTCGGGATCGTCGGGCTGGAGGCAGTCGCTGTGAGAACGGCAACGTTGGCCGGTGTCGCAGGTGGCGCCGCAGATGCTGCCGCCGCAGTCGATGTCCGTTTCGCCGCTGTTCTGCTTGTTGTCGTTACAACTTGATTCGACGCAGACGCGGCTTCGGCAGGCGCTCGTCTCACAATCTTCGTCGACCACACAACGATCCCCGACGCCGCAGCGTGCTTCGCAGGTCTTGCCGCCGCAGTCCTTGCCGGTCTCGTCCTGGTTCTGGGTATCGTCGGTGCACGTGGGAGCCGCGCAGATCTCGTCGACGCAACTATTGTTCTTACAGTCCTGGTTCTGGAGACAGCGCTGTCCGATCTCGCAGGGGTCGCAGTCCGTGCCCCCGCAGTCCCTCGCTGTCTCACCTCGGTCGGTGATCCCGTTGGTACAATGGTCGGCGGGCTGGCCGCCCCCGAGGCCACCCGAACCACCGCCGTCGTCCAACTTGAACGACGGCGTCAGGCAAGAGGCGGCAAAAAGCGACACCACACTCAGGGTCGCGAGCGTCCGGAGGAATCGAAGCTGTGCGTGACTCATGAAAGGACGCCCGGTGCCACTTTGGACCATGACACAAACGTAGCACGCCGAATATGCTCGGAAGAACGTCCGATGAACGCACTCACAGCCGCGTACAGGAGGTGAGGCCGCCGGCCGAGGGGCCTATCGACCCGTGCCCAACCCGACATAAGTAACCACAGAGCTCCGTCGCCGTCATTTTCTGTGCGATAAAGCGCGCATCGTGTAGCCTGATCTCGTGACACGTTCTGGTTCGATGTACGTCAGACACCGCGGCCTCTTAGGTAAGTGGAAGTCTCTCTTCGCTCTCAGCTGCCTCACGGCGCTGCTTGGTCATGCCAAGCCTGCGTCCGCACAGTATTTTACGCTCGATCGCGCCATGACTTCAGGCGCCCCCGACGACGGCTTCATGGTGTTTCGACCGTACGTGGCGAAGGAGAACCGCTTCTATATGAACGGGACTCTTGGATTTTCGTTGAATCCGCTGCGATCTGAATCCGTCACCGCAGAACCGTCCGTCCGGCGGGGCATGGAAACGCCGATTCGGGGCCAGTTTCCTCTCTACTTGCAAGGCGGCGTGCAGTTCCTCGGGCGGTACTCGCTCAATATCGCGCTCCCCTTTTATCCTTTGCAGATCCCGGGTCGGGATCCGAACTCCTCCGGCGTAGGGCGCGGTGGCATTGGGGACGCGTACGCGGGAGTGGGTGACCTGCGACTCGATGCGCGCATGAAGATCTGGGAGTCCGAGAAGAAACGCGGGCGGATCGGGGCGGCGATCCTCGCTACGGTGCCCTGGGGCACCGAATCGACCTTCGGCGGGGATATGGGAGCGTCTGCGCTGTTGCTTGCGAACGGTGAGCACGATTTCGGCCCCTTCTTGCTTTCCGGTCACGCGGGCGTCCACTTCAAGGCCCCCATGGGCATCGGCGGGACCAACGGCAATCTCTTGATCGGCCATGAGCTCCGCTATGCGATCGGAGCTTACCTTCCGATGAAGGGCGATCGTTTGCGCCTCGGGCTCGAGATCTGGGGCAGCACGAGTATCGAGAACCGGAGCAACCGGAGCCCGTTCTTCGGAGAGCGCAATACGACGGTGGAATGGCTCGCCCAGGGGCGCTACCTGCTCGACAACAAGAAGAGGTTCTTCCTGAACGTCGGCGGCGGCACGCGCCTCTCGGCAGGCTACGGCTCTGCGGACATCCGCTTGCTCGCGAGCATCGGCACCTACTTCCTCTTCTCGGACTTCGAGGAGAAGGCGCCGGCGGCGCCGGCGAAAGTCATCGAGTCGAGGCCCGAGTACTACGATCCGGACGCGGACGGGGACGGCTACCCCGACACGATCGATCAATGTCCGAATGAAAAAGAGGACGGCAAGGCTCCCCGTCCGAGCGACGGTTGCCCTGCACCTTCCGACCGCGATGGCGATGGCATCTTCGACGTTGACGACAAGTGCCCCGACGCGGCTGAAGATTTCGACGGGTACGGGGATGAAGACGGGTGCCCCGAGGTGGACTTCGACGAAGACTCGGTCGCCGACGACGTGGACGACTGCCCTGATGAGCCGGGGAAGCCGAGCGCAAAGGAAGGGCAGAACGGCTGCCCGACGCTAACGAAGCTCTCCGAGGACGGCACTGTTCAGATTCTCACCCCCATCGAGTTCGATCGCGGCAAGACGACGATCAAGACGACAAGCTTGCCTGTTCTCGATGAGGTTATCGCTCTTCTGAAGGTTCGCACCGAGTTCCGCGTGGGCATCTACGGACACACGGACAATCTCGGCTCACGGGAGAACAACATCCGTCTCAGCCAGGAGCGGGCAGAGGAAGTGCGCCGTTACATGATCGAGAAGGGCATCGAAGAAGATCGTCTCGAATCCGACGGATTCGGTCCCGACAAGCCGATCGACTCGAACGACACCTTCAACGGCCGCGCCCGCAATCGCCGCGTCGAGTTCGCGATCTTGAACCAGCCGGCGAACCTGAAAGAGCAGTTTACAGAGTAAGCGCTGGGCTCTCGCCCGCACTGTCGAGGAGGGAGTAGCGGGCGACAAGCCGGGCATTTTGAGATTCGCCTAGCGCGAGTCGATGAAGAGCTGCGTCAGAAATAGCGAGCCGTCGTCGCGCCGAGCGATCGCTACGCCGACTTCGTCCCAGCGCGTGAGGAGTAAGTTCTCGCGGTGGGATGGACTCGCCCAAAGGGCTCGATGGAGGCGCAGGGGCGTGGGCGCGAGGGCGACGTTTTCTCCGACGGCTTTGGGCGAGAGGGACGCGGCGCGCACCCGGTCCTCGGGCGTTCCGTCTCCGCTCGTGTGGCTGATGCGCCCTTCTGCGAGCATGCGCTCCGAATGGGCCCGGGCGATGCGATCGAGGGTCTTGTTGCGGCGGAGTGGGCCCACCCCGAGGGTGCGACGCGCGCCATTGAGCAGGGCAAAGATGGCTTCTTCAGGCTCCTGGTGGGGATCGTATTGGTCTTCGCCGGGGACCTTCGCATCCTTCGGCTCGCTCGGAGGATCCTGGCCGACGGCGACCAGTGCGAAGGCGACGGGCCTCGGATCGCCGGAGGAGCGGGCCATGACCTGGAGCGTCCAAAGACCTCGGGACAAAAGTGGGAGCTTGCCGGTTCCGACTGAGTCGCGGACAGTGAGCTTGATGTGACGGGCGCGGCCATCCGGGGAGAGCAATACGAGTTCGGCGCTGTCGACGTCGCGTATGAAGCGCAGCTGTACTTCCGGCTTCTCCTCTTCTTCGATGCGAGTCGGAATGGGCGCGACGTGCGCGAATAGGTCGGCCCGAAGCACGACGATCCGCTCAAGCCCGTCGGACGTCTCGGCGCGCCCGGCGCCGCACCAATATTCGCCGCGGGGCTTCTTTCCCTGGGCCCAGGTGCGAAACGGCCCCGTGAGTTCCTGAAGATCCATATTGGGGCTCATCTCCGCCACCCAGACCTCAGGCGTGGTCGCGGCGACTCCTCGTTTTCGCAAGAGGAAGGCGAGCAAGTCGAGATCGGGCAAGCTCGGCTCCGCGAACCCATGGCGCGCGAACTCGCTCGCCACTTCGTGCAGCCCCATGTCTCCTCTGCCACACTCTTCTGCGAGCTCGCCGAGCTCGTGTTCGGGAACGGAGCCGGGCTCCGGTGACGAAGTCCACTTCGCCCACGCGAAGCCGTCCAGGACAAGGCGGGGCGGCTCCTCCGCGGACGCGAGAGGAGGTGGGGTCGCCTGAGAGTCGGGGTGCGCCGACGGTGAGCGGGCACAGGCGAGCGAGAGAGCGCTCAGGAGAATGAGAGAGCAATGGCCAGGCGCGCGGCGCATTTTGAGCAAAGCGCCCTTCGGGGGCGGGGCCTGGGTGTGGTCGTCAGACATGCTATGCCATGATAACCGCTCGCATGGATCGTCGTCTCCCGGCCCTCCTTTTTGCTGCGCTGCTCGGCCTCGGCGGCAGTTTGGTTTTCGCCTCTTGCTGCGACTACGGCAGGGGCGCGAGCAGCGTGGAGACGGCTGCGCGGCCCACGATCCGCATTTATGCGCTCGGAGCACCCGCGGGGGCGATCGAGCCTTGCGGGTGCGTGGAGGATATGCTCGGGGGGGTCGATCACTTGGCGGCGCTTCTCGCGGAGGAAAAGAAGGTCGCCCCCGCGTCGCTCTTGCTTTCGGCTGGACCGATGTTCTTCGCCGATCCGAGCGTTCCTGAAGAGCAGCGCGCTCAGGCTGTCATGAAGGCCGAGACCATGGCCGAGGCGCTCGGCATGATGGGGCTTTCTGCCTTTGCTCCGGGGGTGAACGATTTCGCCCTGGGCCCCCAGGAGTTCGAGCGGTTCACGCGCCTGGCTCGCACTGCACCCCTCGCCGCGAACCACGCGGGCCATCAGGGTCTCAAGTCCCACTCGATCGTCGAAGCGGGAGGCCTCAAGGTAGGTCTCGTCGGCGTCGCCGATCTTTCCGAGGCAAAGGCCCTTGGCGAGGGGTCGAGCGAATTTCTGGAAAGTCTCAAGAGCGCTATCGACGCTGCTCGCAAGGAGGGCGCACAGCTCGTGGTTGCACTGCTCTCGCTGCCTCGGGGTCCCGCGCTCAGGCTCATTGAACAGCTCGAGTCTGTCGACGTCGTGATTGTCGGCAAGAACATCGAGGCCGGGGAACACAACGACCCCCCATTCCCGCCCGAGCTCGTCGGCCGAACCCTCGTCGTTCAAGCCCCGAACCACGTGCAGGGCACGGGGGTGATTGATTTGTTTGTCACCGAGCCGGGAAGCGGTCTCGCTGACGGTAGTGGTCTCGAGAAGGCGGCGGAGCTGGGTCGAGCCCAGGAGCGGCTGGAGTCTCTCTCCGAACGCCTCAAGAGCGCCGAAGCGCCCGGCTCCGGCGTCGACGCAGAAGACGTTGCGAGTCTGAAGCGTGAGGTCAGAAGCCTTTCGGACAAGGTCAAAGAGCTCGAGGCGCGTCCCGTCGCACTTCCGAGCGGGAACCACTTCAAATACGCCTACGTTGAGGTTCGCGAGAAGCTCGGAGTCTCCAAGGTCGTCGAGCAGAAGCTCGCGGACTATTACAAGCGGGTCAACGAGCACAACAAGGTCGCTTTTGCGGACCGGCGACCGGCTCCCGTCGAACCGGGACAGGCGTCTTATGTGGGCGTTCAAGCCTGCGTCGACTGTCACCAGGAGGAGTACGACTTCTGGAAGACAACGCGTCACTCGCACGCGTATCGGACGCTTGTCGACGTGCACAAGGAGTACAACCTCGACTGCGTCTCCTGTCACGTGACCGGTTATGATCGACCGGGCGGCTCCACCGTGACGCACGTAGAGAAGCTCGATGCGGTTCAGTGTGAGGTATGTCATGGTCCAGGCTCTCTCCATTTGGCCTCTCCGAGCGACCCCAAACTCATCGACATGCCACGCTCCGATTTGTGTGCTGACTCTTGTCACCATCCGCCTCACGTGAAGCCCGATTGGAAGGTGTCCGACGCTTGGCCGAAAATTCTCGGTCCTGGGCATGGCCTGCCCAAGAACTCGCAATAGGACCCTGTTCAGCCCTCCGAGGAGCGTGAGTAATCGGACGTGTCGGACCCGGCGGGTCTCGGCCCCCAAGCGATCTTCCGCTGAGGCGTCAACGCTGCTGTCCACATAACAAACACACACGTTTCCTTGCTTGGATCTGAAATGGCTACCATGGCAAGGCGCGCTCCTGTGGGTACTCTTTGAGAATGCGCTTGGATCTCGAAGGGCTCGATGCACAAGGGGTCGACCTAGCTTTCGACGCGGACGCGTCCCACCCGCGTCGCATCAGTCTCGGCCGCACTCAAAACCTCTCGGGCATGCTGACGAAGACGGAGAGTTCTCTCCTGCTCACCGATGTTCGAGCCGAGGCCATCGCCATCTCTCTCCTTGAGCTCGTATTTGAGAGCTTCTCGCTCCAGCTGGGCGCGGAAGGGGGGCTCTCCGGTCTCATGGGAGGTTATAGGCGTGAGAACAACGCGACGGAGATCGACGTAGTGGCCGCAGCGCTGGACGCGCCGGAGCTGTTCTTGCGTTTCTCGAAGTTCTCGGTGAAAGGCCGTCTGCGGGGAGAGAACGTGGCCCTCCGCATCTCGGGCTCAGAAGGACAAGTCGAAGCGAGCGATGTTGTCCTCGAGGGCGTCAAGCTGGCCGGCATCTTCACGGCACACGCAGAGAGAGTGACGGGTCGGGATCTGCGCGTCACTTGGGGGGCGGACGGCTTCCGCATCAGGCTCCGGACGCTTGAGCTCGATTCGGCGCTCTTGGATCTGGATTTGGCGGAGAAGGCGCGGAGTGAGGGGCAAGAGGGTGGGGAACGAGAGAGCCGGTCGCCCCTCTTGCCCTTCGACTGGCGCACGCTCGACGGGCTCTCGGGGGCGCTCGACGTCGATGTGCACGTGAACATGAAGGTCCCGGTGATCGTCTCGCGACGCGCCAAACATCCTTTCCGCATTCAGATCCAGGACGGAACTGTGAATTACATGGACCTCGAGCGCTCCCTCTCGGCGCTCGAAGAGTCGATCCTCGATTTTGCGGTGCGCGACGGGAGTTTGGTTCTCGAGCGCGGGATCCCTCTCATCCCTACGCGAGGTCGGGGTAAACCGCTCGTCCTCTGGCCCCTCGACGAAAGCGACCTGGCTCTCACCAGCGAAGATCGGGTTCGCCTCGCGGTCCTACCCAGGTATCAGCGAGCGGAAGAGGAGAGCGGCGGAGAAGATCAGGGTGAGTCGAGCCTGTCTCTCGAAGAGCTCAGCTTTGTGGATCTTCAGGCGCTGCTTCGGCTCGAAGCACTGGAGACGTTCGGCTCGGCGAGTCCCCTGCGCGCTCTCGGTTTCGACGAGCTTCAGCTCCAAGGCACCGTTCACCACAGGCTGGGTAAGGAACCTCGAGAGGGCGCAGCGACAGGGAAGCTTCGAGGACTCACCGGAGCCATCGCTGGGCTTTTCCTCGGAGAGAGCCAACTCGACGTCGGAAAGCTCACGCTGGATGAGCTCTCGGACCTGCGCGCGAGCTTTCTAGATGTGAGACCGGAGAAGGTGAACTTTGCCCTCTCCGGTCTTCGTCTCGAGTCAGTGTCTTTCGGAAATCTTGTGGAGCCGCCGGAGGGGGTTCCGGTTTCTTGAGATCACTCGGGGCCCTGTCCGCCCGCCCCCCCGATACCATTGGAGACGCAATAGTATTCTTCGAAGTCGTCACAATCGAAACGCTGCCCGGCATGACGAGAGAAGTCCCCGCACTGCTCGGGGATCTCGTAGTCCTCATGATAGGAGCAACCGATGAGCTCCGTCGTCTCGAGCTTCCAGACCAGAGTATGAGTCGGCGGGAGCGCACCGCTCGGGAACCACTCGGCCATGCCGCACCCTTCTCGGTAGCGGTAGGTGGGTGTCCACCCGCTCGGCTCATCTTCTGAGCAGGAGTACTCGGGGTTTTCGAGCGGGTCTTCAGGGATTTCGGCGCTCACGAGCCCTCCCGAGAAGTTCGGCGATTCGCAGAGCTCTTTGAGAGTATAGGTCTTCGGGACGCAGGACCCCTCGCCACCAATCCCTCCGGTGCCGTCATCTCCTCCGCGGCCGCCGGAGCCTTTGCCTCCGCTGCCTTTCCCGCCGGAGCCCTTTCCGCCCGTGGCCTTTCCTCCGCTCGCGTTGTCGTCGGGGCCGTCTGCGTCTTCGGGGTCGCCGTTGCACGCAACGATGCTGAGGGTGGAGAGGGTCAGAGTGAGCGCGACCCCGGGGAGCCATCGGGTGGGTTTCATAGGCAAGCGCCTCAGCAAAGTTCGCGCCACGCCGGGAAGTCCGAACAGTGCGCGCGACCGCGATGCGGGAGCGTGCTGGGGAGCGCGTGACAAAGACGCCGAGCGACCCGGTAGCTGAAGGAAGCTGGACACTCGCCGTGGGAGCTCAGATGAGAGCTCTCGGATCGGCGACCCCCCAAAAAACTAGGACAGAGCTGTCGCTCCGCTGTGCCAGGTGTGCCACGTGGGCGAACCTCGGTCATGGCAGCTCCCTGGAAGGAGAGGGCGCGTCTTTGGAGTGAGAGAGTGTCAAAAAGTAAGCGCCGCTCCTCCCTTGGGGAGGAGCGGCGCCGGTATGGGACATAGAACGAGGGGATTAAGGGAAGTAAGCAGGTGCGTGCACCTTGAGCTCCGCAATCTCGGCCTCGAGGGACGCGAGAACTGCGACGTGGGCCGGGCTTGTGTAGAGGTTGTTCTGCTCGAGCGGATCGGCCACGAGGTCGTAGAGGCCGCGCTGCTGGAGATTCACGACGAGTTTGTAGCGAGAATCGCGCAGAGCATAGCGACGATTTGTCGTTCCATTGGAGAGTTCGCTGAACGAATGGGTGCGGCCCGTCGAAGCTGATTCGTCGGTGAGGAGCGGCTTCAAGCTGTAGCTGTTGTTGATGTGGCCGACCTGGATGCCAGCGAGCTCGAGGATGGTGGAGTAGAGGTCGGTGGAAGTCACGAGAGCGTCCTCACGCCCGCGCCGCGTCACACCCTTGCCTGCGATGACGAGGGGGACTCGGACGCCTCCTTCGTAGACGCTGGTCTTGCCGTCCCGAACTCCAGATCCGGGGTCTTTCAGGCTCGCGACGGTGCCGTTATCACCGATGAAGATGACGGTGGTCTTCTCCAAGTCGACGTCTTCGAGGAGGCGACCGATCTCTGTATCGAGGCTCTGGATCGCAGCCTTGTAGACAGGAATCGTGTTCGACTGCTGGCCTACGCGGAGATTGCCGACATCCACGGAGTGGAGATGTTCTGGCGGGACGTAGTTCGACGATTGGTGCACTTGGCTATGAGCCAGCCAGACGAACCAAGGATCGTTCGGGCGGGTGGTCTCATGCTCACGGATGTAGTCGACGCTGAAGTTCGTGAGCGCGGTCGCTGCGTAATCCGGAATGAGCTGGGATGGGCCGTTGATGTCGACTGCGGTCCAGTTGAAAGGATTGCCGAGAGTCGCGCCCATGTAGCCGCGGAAGACGGGGATCCCGAGGTCACGCACGTGCTGGAGGTTCGAGCTGCTGTTGCCGGCGAGGTGGTACTTTCCGAACAGCGCCTGCCCGTAGTTGCTCGGGCTGTCTGCGGTGATGCGGTCGAAGACGGTGACTGTGTCGGTCGGGAGCACGTTCCCTGCTGTCGTTACGCCCGTGCGGTGTCCATAGAGACCGCTGATGATGGTGCCGCGGGTTGGTGAGCACATCGGGCTGGCCCAGACGGTGTCGAATACGAGCCCCTGCTCTGCGAGGTTCTCGATGTTCGGGACGGGCACCTGTCCCGAGTTGCCCGCGAGGTCAGGGTAGAGGCTGGTCGCTTCGGAGCCGAGGTCGTCGGCGATGATCAGGAGAATGTTCGGAGGATCGGAGTCCGGGGCCTCGCCGCCGCCGCTCGCCTCGCGGGCCACGAAGGTGACGCTGGTCTCGGAGGTCGTGATGATCTCGCCGTCGGAGACAGTGAGCTTCACGGTCGCGGTGCCGGGGCTTTTGCTCTTGAGCTTCGCCGTCGGCGAGAGCGGATCATCGATCACGCCTTCGGTTGTCGACCAGTAGTAGGTGAGCGCGGAAGGTCCTTGGTCGGGGTCGACGGCGACCGCGCGGAGCGTGACCTCGCCGCCCACGAATACGGAAAGTGGCGTCACGGTGAGCTCATCGATCACGGGAGCGACGTTGAGCGTGCCGTTCACACTCACGCCGCCGTTCTTGCTCGTCCCTGCGCCGCGCAGGTGGACGGAGACCGAGGTCGTTCCGCCAGCCGTGACGTTGAACTGAGCGGAGCCGGTGAACGCGATGCCGTCCGGAACCGAGCTTGAGCTGAGTTCGATGGTGTAGCCGCTTCCGGCCGGAATTCCGCCGATTTTCGCTGAGATTGTCGGGGCATCTTTCACGTCGATCGACCCTGACTTTTCGTAATCACCTTTCGTGATCTTGTAGGTGACGCTTTCGAGCGCCACACTTTCCGCGACCTCCAGCTTCAAGCCGAGGGAGCCGACATCTTCGGCTTCGACCTCGAGCACCTCCGTAGCGCATCCGACGAGAGGAGCGCTGAGCGAGATGCCCAGCCCGGCGAGAACGAAAACCTTGCCGAGGCCGAGGACGAGCCCCGAACCATTCCGTAAGTGTACCATGAAACGAACCTTTCTCTGGGAAAGTCGCCCCGCTCGATCCGAGCATCGGATCCCCGCGAGGGCGACTAACTACAGCTCTCGGTGGCGCTCATGGTGTCCTCCTTTTAAGTGAGGCCCATCTGCGAGGCAAGAGAAATGTCCATAATAATGGACAGGAGTTCCGCGCCAGAGAACGCAGGCAGGGGCCCCGGCGTCGTCAAAGCCGTCCGGAGAGGGCGGCGTGCACGGCTCAGGGGGAGAGTGATTTCCACCCGAGTTCGTCGCGCTCCGGGAACGTCGCAAAGAATGAGTCTTTTATGAGCCCATGTGTTCGAAAAAGATCCTGACGGCCAGGCCGATGAGGAGAAGACCCCCGAGCGCGTCGAGACGGCGTCCGAAGCGGGCCCCGAAATGGCGACCAGCGTAGAGGCCGAGCGCGCTCAGGACGGCAGTCGTGAGCCCGATGGTGAGGAGGGAGAGGAGAAGTGGCGCGCCGAGCACCGGGAGCATGATGCCGGCCGCGAATGCGTCGATACTCGTCGCAAAGGCGAGCGCGAGCAAAGTGCGGATCCCGAACGCATCACGTTGAGCCCCGGGGGGGTCGGCCGTCAGGGCCTGCCCACCGGTCAGCGCCTCCCAAAGCATCTTCACGCCCATGGCGGCGAGCAGAGCGCAGGCGATGAAGTGGCCGAAGCGGCTCGCAACGGCGCCGAGCCCGGCGCCGACGGCCCAACCAAAAAGGGGCATGAGTCCCTGGAAGCCGCCGAACAGGAGCGCCACGAGGAGCGCGTGCTGGGGCAACACGCGCGGGGCCACGAGCCCGCGCGCTGCCGCGACCGCCATCGCGTCGAGAGCGAGCCCGACAGCGAGGAGGAGGAGCGAAGGGAAGGTCATTGGGGCGGGGGGACCATGTCTCTGAATACGGCCGAGGGCAACGGCGAAAAAGAGCGGCCAGCCCGCGGAAAATGGGTCATTTTCTTCGCGCCTCCCTGTGAAGTTGCTATAGCCGGCGGAACCGTGTCGGAGCGTCGAGAGGAACTTGAATCTGGGGGAGCGCCGAACGAAACTTCGGAAGCCTTGCGTGCGCCCGCCGAGTCTCAGCGCGAGGCGGTGCTCTGGGCGCGCGGTTTGACGAAGGTCTACCAGATGGGAGAGGTCGAGGTGCACGCTTTGCGAGGCGTCGATTTTGCCCTTCATCGAGGGGAGCTCCTCGTCCTTCTGGGAGCTTCCGGTAGCGGCAAGTCGACTCTGCTCAATATCGTGGGCGGGCTCGATGTGCCGAGCTCCGGCCAGGTGTTTTACGCGGGGCAGGACCTGAGTCAGGCGGATGACAAAGAGCTGACGAACTTCAGGCGCCGCAACATTGGATTTGTTTTCCAGTTCTACAACCTCATCCCGAGTTTGACCGCGGCGGAGAACGTTGCGCTCGTCACGGACATTGCGGACGAGAGCCTGCATCCTCGCGATGCGCTCGCGCTCGTCGGACTCGCGGAGCGAGCCGACCATTTCCCCTCACAGCTCTCGGGCGGCGAACAACAGCGGGTCGCGATCGCGCGTGCCATCGCAAAACAGCCGAAGATTTTGCTGTGCGACGAGCCGACAGGCGCCCTCGACTACCGCACGGGCATCGCAGTGCTCGAGGTCCTCGAGCGCATCAATCGTGAGTTTGGGACCGCCACAGCCGTGATCACCCACAACGCCCCGGTGGCGGAGATGGCCGACCGGGTCGTCTCTCTGGCCGATGGTCGCATCATCTCCGACCAGCGCAATCCGCTCCGGAGGAGCCCGAAGGATCTCGCGTGGTGAGCGCCCTCGACAAGAAGCTGTTTCGAGACATCGCGAGCCTCAGGGGCCAGGTCATCACGATCGCCCTCGTCGTGGCCTGCGGTATTTCGAGCTACATCGCGATGCGCACGGCCTACGACTCTCTGATCACGTCGCGGGACGAGTACTACGAGAAGTACCGCTTCGCGGATGTGTTCGCGAACCTGAAGCGGGCGCCGCGCTCCCTTTCCGAGCGCATCGGGAATATCCCCGGCGTCGTTGAGGTCCAGACGCGCGTCGTCGAGCGCGCTCTGGTTCCGCTCGACAAGCTGCCGCGCCCTGTCACCGGTACGATCGTGAGCGTCGATCGCCACGCCTCCTCCCAGCTGAACGGTCTCTTCGTCAAGGAGGGCCGTGAGCTCGATCCCAGGCATCAAGACGAGGTCATCTTGATCGATGGCTTCGCCGCGGCGCACGGCCTCGGACCTGGCTCGTCACTCCCCGTCGTCATCAACGGCACGCTCCGCAAGCTGCGCGTCGTCGGCGTGGCTCTCTCTCCCGAGTTCGTCATGACACTCGCGCCCGGCCAGCTCACTTACGACCCGGCCTTGGCCCCCGTGCTCTGGATGAACCATGCCGCCCTCGAGGCCGCCTTTCGACTCGAAGGCGCTTTCAACAGCGTGACGTTGCGGCTGGAGCGAGATGCGAGTCGCAGAGCTGTGCTGACCGAGCTCGACATGGTGCTCAAACCCTACGGGGGCATCGGCAGCGTGGCGCGGGACAAACAACAGTCGAACTACATGCTGAGCGGTGAGCTCACGCAGCTCGACTCGATGGCAGGTTTCGTTCCTTACCTCTTTTTGGGCGTGGCGGCGCTGCTCGTGAACGTGGTCTTGTCTCGCCTGGTCCAGCTCCAGCGGAGCTCCATCGCGACGCTCAAGGCACTTGGCTACGGCAATCGCGCGATCACGCTTCACTACCTCAAGCTCGTGAGCGTCATCGTGATCGGCGGCGCAGCGCTCGGCATTGGGGTCGGGAGCTATCTTGGGCGCGCGATGATGCACCTCTACACCGACCAGTTCTTCCGCTTCGCCGAGCCTCGTTATGTGCTCGCCCCGAGCGCGGTGGTCTTCTCGGTAGCGATCAGCGTGGCGTCGGCCTGTTTTGGGGCTTGGTTCGCGGTCAGGCGGGTCGCTGCGATGCCGCCTGCGGAGGCGATGCGCCCAGCCTCTCCGGCGCGCTACGGGCGGTCGCTTCTCGAAATCCTCGGCGTGTGGCGTTTTCTGAGCCCTGTCGCGCGGATGATCTGGCGCGAGCTGTCGCGTCGTCCGCTCCGGCTCATGCTCTCGGCGGTCGGGATCTCGCTCGGGGTTGGCATCAACGTCGTAGCCAGGTCGATGACTGACTCGATGGACTATCTGATCGACGTTCAGTTCCACCGCTCGATGCGAGAGGACTTGAACGTGACGTTCATGAATCCCGTGCCGCGGTCGGCCCTTTCGAGCCTCCGTTCGATCCCCGGAGTTCATTACGCCGAGTCCATGCGATCGGTGCCCGTCCGGTTCCGCTCTGCGCACCAATACCGCGACGCCGTCATCCAGGGCTATTCAGACCAGCAGGCCCTCCGAAAGTTGGTCGATGATCATGCCGTCGAGATCACGCTCCCGGACCAAGGCTTGCTACTCACCGAGAAACTGGCTGAGATCCTCGACGTCCGCGCGGGCGAGCGCGTCACCGTCGAGTTTCGGGAGGGGAATTTTCGGGAAACGAGCGTGACCGTAGCGGGACTGGTTCGAGAGCCTTTCGGGCTTTCGGGTCACATGACCGAGCGCAGCCTGGCGCGACTTCTCGGAGACACGGCGCCGATCAATACAGCTCTGCTCAGTGTCGAGCCGAATGAGGTTGAGACGATTGAGCGCCGACTCAAGACCTTTCCGACTGTCGCGAGTGTCGCGAGTCCCCAGGACTTCAAGCGGCAATTCAACGAGCAGAGCGCGGCGATCATGAACGTCTTCATGGTCATCATGTCGCTCTTTGCGACGATCATAGCGGTCGGGGTCATCTACAATAACGCCCGCGTCGCCCTCTCTCAGCGAGATCGGGACCTCGCGAGCCTGCGCGTGCTCGGCTTCACGAAGCGCGAGATCGCGGCCATTTTGTTTGGAGAGCAGGCCATACAGATCGCTCTGGCGGTTCCGCTGGGACTCTACGTAGGGCGAGCTATGACGATAGCGATGATGGCAAACGCTGACCCCGAGACGTACCGTCTCCCGGTCACTATCAGCGGGCAAACCTATGTCTTTGCGGTCGGGGTCACCCTGATCGCGGCTGTCTTGAGCGCGCTCTTGCTCAGGCGCAAGCTCGATCAGCTCGACCTGATCGGGGTGCTCAAGACGCGAGAATAAGAGATCATCAAGAGGCGGGTATCGTGAGCGAAGAGACGAACAAGTCGGTCAGTGTGAACAAGCGGAAGCGGCGCCCTTGGCTACGCAGGCTCGTCTGGATTGTGCTTGGCGTCATCGCTCTTGCTCTGGTCGTGCTTGCGGCGCAACCAAAGCCGGTCGAGGTCGAGATCGCGCGAGCCACCCAGGGCGCTTTCAGCGTCACCGTCGACGAGGACGGAATCACGCGTGTCACCGATCGCTTCGTGATTTCCGCGCCCCTCGCGGGACAGCTCGCGCGCATCGATCTCGACCCGGGCGCAGAGGTCAAACAGGATGACGTGCTCGCGCGTTTGACGCCCGCGAAGGCGCCCCTGCTTGATGAGCGCACGCGCAGAGAGGCGGAAGCGCGGGTGCTCGCGGCTGAGGCGGGCCTTCGGCAAGCCGATGCACAGAAGGAGCGCGCCCAGGCGGCCCTCGAGCTCTCGACTCGGGAAGCCAGTACCGGCCGAGCTCTCGCGAGCCGCGGCGTTGTGAATCAACAGGAGCTCGATCGGTTGGTCTTGGATGAGCGTTCGCGGACCGCGGAGCTCTCGAGTGCTCAGTTCGCAACAAAGGTTGCTCGCCACGAGCTCGCCATGGCGCAGGCGGCCCTCGGACGAATCGGCGGCAAGGGCGACTCTCTGGAACAGCTTGTCGTAACGAGTCCGGTGAGCGGACGCGTCTTGAAGGTGATCCGAGAGAGCGAGGGGGTCGTTCAAGCGGGCGCCGAGCTCCTGGAGGTCGGTGATCCGAGCGCCCTCGAAATCGCCGTCGATGTGCTTACGAGCGACGCCGTCCATATCCGCCCCGGCGCGCAGGTGAGCGTCGAAGAATGGGGAGGGGAAAAACTCGTCGGCGTCGTGCGTCAGATCGAACCTTCCGCCTTCACGCGCCTTTCAGCGCTAGGAGTCGAGGAGCAGCGTGTGAACGTGGTGATCGATCTGAAATCGCCTTATGAAGAGTGGCGCTTGCTCGGGGACGGCTATCGCGTCGAAGCGCGCATCGAGATCTATCATAACGAGAGCGCCCTCACGATTCCGTGGAACGCTCTCTTCCGTCGCGAGGGGGCGTTCCACGTGTTCGTCCAGGAGCAAGGCCAGGCAGCGCTTCGGAAGGTCGAGGTTGGGCGCCGCAATGAGCGGGTTGCGGAGATTTTGAGTGGCCTGAACGCGGGAGAGGAGATCATTCTTCATCCGAGCGATCGGGTGCAGCCCGGGGTCCTCGTCGTTGCCCAGCCCGGCCGATGAGTTGCGGAATTTCTGAGGCAGTTCCCCGGGCGAGCGGCGCGGCGGCTTAGGGCGCCCGGGTCAGGTAGATGGAGCAGCCGTGGGCTTCGTGGGGAGAGTGATCCGGATCGTAGGGATGGTCGAGATCGATGCCGCCGAGGTTCGTTCCGACGAGGAGCAGGCGATGGGCCCCTTGGGGTTCGAAGCGCTCTTCGTAGCGGGGGGAGGTCTCCCGATAAGGGATCGGGAACTGGCTGAGGAGCTCTCCCCGTGAACCTAGGCGCACCGCGGACCAAACGTAAGTCACAGGCGACTCACAGTCGAGGCGCAGCGCGAGCGGCGTCTCGATCGGAGCGCTGCTCTTGAGCTCGAGAGCTACGCTCCCGGTCGGTGCGAGCGGGTCCTTCAGGCTCAGGTTGCGCGGGAGAGACGAGAGCTCGATGCTCCAAGCTGGAACCGCGAGTCCGCCTTGGAGCTCCCGGACGACTTCGAGCCCTTCCACGGGCAGGAAGCGAGCGATCGCGAGGCGATCGAAGAAGCGTGCGTAGGATTCGCGATCGCTCCCGAGACTTCGGCGCAAGACATCGAGGACGTCCGGCTCCGCGTCCCAGCGGAGGGCTCCCGGCGACGTGCGTGTCGCGGTCAGGCCAAGCGCGACAAAACTCGTATCTCGGGCGGGCGCGCGCGCTCGCTCGGCCAGGGCGGCGAAGAAGAGCGAGCTCGACCGAGAGGACAAGCTGCTCGGGTCCCGGGTGACGAGGCTTAAGTAAGGAGCTCTCTTGAGCGCTTCGTGGGGGGGCTCGTGCGAGAGACTCCCGGGATTGGTGGTGTGCCGATATTGGCTGTAGCCGCGCGCGATGGAGCGGGCCGTGGCCGGAGCGACGCCGAACAAGAGCCCTTCGGCCACACAACTCTCGGCCGCAGCCCGATGGAGAGCGCCCCCCTCACAAATCGCTTGTGCCCTGTCGAAGCCGAGGTTCGGTAGGCGCAGCGTGCGGAGCTCAGGCAGGAAGTTTGTCCCTTCGGACAGATGCCAGTGGAGCGGGGCGCGCCGGGGTGCGGCGCCTTCCGCGAGCCAGAAGCGCTCGAAGGCGTCCTGAAGGAGGGCGAGCGCCCGCTGAGCTCGGCTCGGGTCAGGGGCGGCGACCGAGAGCGGGTAGCGGCCCGAGTGAAGGATGAACTCGGGCTCGGAGGAGGGAGCCCGCAAAGGGGCTCCAGCTTCCGCCCGCTGTTCCCCGCGGGGAAGCCGGGGATCGATGGGAATGGAGCGCGGTAGGACCATCGACTCACCGCCGAGGAGCAGGGGAGGGACCGTTGTCTCTTGGCTCGTCGCGACGCGCGGGAAGGCGAGGCCGACGAGCGACAGCAAAAGAGCGAGCGCTTGCGGGGCCTTCAGAGGGCGCACCTTCCCGCGTAGGCTCTTGCCATACATAGGAGGGAGCGAGGGGCGTCGCTCGCGCTGGAAGGGTCTGGATCTAGCGGGCACTCGGCCGGAAAACTACAGGAGATTTGACAGCTCGTCGCGGTACCGCCCTATACTGACGATCGCCGCTCTTTCTTTCGAGGAGCCAGCTCTGCCCCATGACACAGAGATTCGATCCGACCCGCTCGATCCGCTACGACCTCGAGCGCGGTCAGCTCCGCGATGAAGAGGGAACCCTCCGGCTGAATATCCCGGCTGCGCTCTTGCTGCGCCTTTGTGAGAGCGCCGGGGAAGCTGCCACCCGCGATTTCTTGAGCGCTCTCGGGACCGACGTCGGGCGCCGCATTCAGGCGGCTCTCGGCCAAGACCTCAGCTCGGCGCCGATTGAAAGCTGGGCCGAGCATATCGGAGGCCAATTGGCCCTGCTCGGGATGGGCGAGCTTCTCATCGAGCGTTGGGGCAAGGCTTTGGTTCTCAGAGTGACGGGTGCTCCCGAAGAGCTGAAGGGGCTCATCGGCGTGCTTCTCGAAGCGGTCTTGCAGCGGGCCCTCGGGCGCGAGGTTCGTCTGCCCGGTTTCAGCGAAGGCGCGGACGCGGCGTTCCTCGTTGTCTCGCCGAGCACCTCCGAGGAAGTTTACCGCTTGGCGGGGACGGGCGCGTCTCTGCTCCGCGTGGTCGAAGTCCTCCACGAAAAGACGCGAGGTGCAGCATGAACGCCCAAATCGCCCGTCTCGAAGAGCTCCTCACTCGCATTCAGAGAAATCGCCAAACGCCCCGAGTTCTGGCCGCGGCCTCGGCGTCACGCCAGGTTGTCGCGTCCGAGCCCGCGCCTGCTCCTGCTCCTCCGGCGCCTCCGGCCCGAGAATCGGTCGTCCCTGATTCTCTTGACACGCCTCCCCCCGAGAGCGGCGCCGAGCGCCTCGAGGCGAGTTTGAGCCCGCCGAGCGATCTCGAAGCTCCCATCACGCCTCCCCCGGAGTCAGGGAGGGAGCGCTCCGCTGCCGAGCACGGCCATCGCGACGGACCGACGATGGAGCAGCTCGGCCAAACGGTTCCTCTCGACGAGGGCACGGTGCGCGTCCTCGATCTCGACGAGCCCCTCGGCTCCGACCGACCGGCACCGGCGAGCGAGCACCTCGAGATGTCGCTCCCGAGCGCGATGCTTGGCTCCTATGAAGACCATCTGATGGCTCCTCCCGAGGCGAAAGCCGATCTCGAGCGCATTCTCCGGAGCGGTGGCACTGGTGAGTTTGTCGTGCAGGCGGTGGCGAGACCGCCGCTCTCGACGAATGTCGTCGAGTTGATCACTGCCCAGAAGGGCTTCAAGCCGTCTTCTTTCGTAGAGCTCATCGACTCTTCCCTCGAGCTCTAAGCCGCGCGTGCTCCCGGCGCTTTCCTCGGTTAGGCTAGCTCCGGCATGGGCGACCAGGATCTGATCCAATTCTCCGGAGTTCAGAAGCGCTTCGGCGACAAGGTGATCTACCGCGGCCTCGATCTCAGCGTGAAGCGAGGCGAAGTCCTGACGATCCTCGGCGGATCCGGGGTCGGCAAGAGCGTCATGCTCAAGATGCTGATCGGGCTGCTCAAGATCGACAAGGGCTCAATCCGTTTTGACGGAGACGAAGTGACGACGATGGGGGAGCGCGAGCTTGCTCGCGTGCGGCAGCGCATCTGTATGCTCTTTCAGAGCGGCGCACTCTTCGATTCTCTCTCCGTCGGGGACAATGTCCGCTACGGGCTCGAAGAGCACTATCACCACACTATGACGAAGGTCGAGAAGGACGAGCGAGTCGCTTGGGCCCTCGGCCTCGTGGGGCTGCCGGGTATCGAGGCGATGTGGCCCGCCGATCTCTCTGGCGGCATGAGAAAGAGGGTCGGGCTCGCCCGGGCTATCGCTGTGCGTCCCGAGGTCGTGCTTTACGATGAGCCGACCACGGGGCTTGACCCGATCAATACGGCCCGCGTCAATCACATGATCATGGGGCTTCAGGAGAAGCTGAACATCACCAGCATCGTCGTGACCCACGACATGCGGAGCGCCTTCCAAATCAGCCATCGGCTGGCCATGGTTCACTCTGGCCAAATCATCATGGCGGGGACCCCTGACGAATTTCGTAACGCCAAAGACCCACGGGTGAGCGACTTTATCGAAGGAAGGGCTCCCGTGCAGGAAGATGTGGCGACGCTGCTTCAGGCGTGACAAGGTCAGGCCGAGGAAAGGTAGGCGAATCGGAGCCTTGTCCCTGGTCACAGTTTTCGCCTGACCGTTTTCCTGATACTCCTTGAGGCAGGTGGAGCACCATTTTTCATGAGCGCCCGTGATATCCGAGTCGGAGCATTCGTCCTTGGTTCGCTCGTGATGCTTGCGGTCTTGATCTTCATCTTTGGAGGCGAGTCCGACCTTTTCGCCCCGCACACGGAGATGAAGACCTCCTTCAAGGATGTGCAGGGGCTCGCACGAGGATCCCCAGTGCGCATGGGCGGCGTCGACATTGGGCGCGTCACGAACGTCGCTTACACGCCTGACGCTGAGAAGGATGAGATCGTCGTGACCATGTTGATCAACGCCGATCAAACCGTGCGCATTCGCAAAGACTCGGTCGCGTCCGTGGCGGGGCGAGGCATGCTTGGCGACAAGATGATCACGATTACGGTCGGTTCGCTCACCGAACCCGTTCTCAATTCCGAGGAGCTTGTCCCGTCGAAACCGACCACCGACATTCTCGAGATGGTTCAGGATCTGAAGCAGGTCACGAGTCAGGTCGAAAAAGTCGCGAATAACCTCGAAAAAACCACGGCGATGCTCGCGGAGGACGAACTCCACGATGACATCCGCGGCACCGTCGACCATCTGAACGGTGTGCTCGCCTCCCTCGACAAAGGGGAAGGTTACATTGGCAAATTGATCGCCGATCCCGCGGAAGCCAAATCGCTCTCCGAGACCATCGCGGGGGTTCGCCGTTCCGCTGCCGAGCTCGAGCAGCTCCTCCGCTCGACCCGGCTCGTCGTCGAGCAGGTGCGCTCGGGACCCGGCCTGGTCCACGAAGTTCTCTACGGAACCGAGTCGGAAAAGGCAGTCGCGCAGTTCGGTGGAGCAGCCGAAGAACTCGGGCTCGCGCTGCGGGGCATTCGAGAGGGTAAGAGCTTCGCTCACGGCATGCTCTATGACGACAAGAGTGGCGAGATCGTCGACAACCTGAACCAGGCGACGGCGGATTTCAGAGACATCGCTCGCGACGTAAAGAGCGGAAAGGGCACGGTGGGCGCCCTGCTCACCGATCCTTCGGTCTACGAAGATCTGAAGCTCCTGCTCGGCAACGTCGGGCGTAACCGCTCACTGCGAGCGCTCGTCCGCTACTCGATCAACCAGGACGAACGCGCCGGGCGCGTCGGAGACTCGGCGGACAGCGCGCCGGCGAACTGAGAACGAGTCATGAGCGCTCGGCCGGGCCGATTCGTGCTCTCCATCGACCTCGAGCTCGGCTGGGGGTACCGAGACGCTCGGCTCGACCGCGCGCTTCAAAGGCGCATCCAGGCGGATCGCGATATTTTGCCCGAGTTGCTCTCGCTCCTCGTCGCGCGAAAGGTTCGAGCGACCTGGGCGACGGTCATGGCGCTCGAGCTCGAGGGGGCCGATGAGCTCTTCTCCTTCGATGGGGTGCCGAGCGTCCGGGCTCTCGAGCGAGGGGGCCGGAGCGGACTGAGCGAGCAAGTGACTCGCCTTCCCGAGCTTTATTTCTACGACGACTTCGTGCGAGAGCTTCGTAGTCATCCCGAACAAGAGGTCGGCGCCCATACCCTGACGCATCTGGTCTGTGATCGAGCGACGAGTGAGAGGTGCGCGACCTTTTCGGCCGAGCTCGCCGCATGCCAAGAGATTGCCGGGCGGAGTTCCTCTCAGCTGAGAAGTCTCGTCTTCCCAGGGAACTACTACTCGAGCCCCTACCTCCAGATCGCGAGGCGCGCGGGGTTCACTTGTTATCGCGGAGACCGCTTCGTGAGCGGGGCCGAGCCGCGGGGGGCGCTATCGCGCTCTCTGGGCCGGGGCGGTCGGCTGCTCGACGCGTACCTGGGTCCGGTGCGGACCCACGGGGTCGAGGTCAGCTCCGGACTCAGAAACGTTCCCGGCGACCGGTTTCTCCGGCTCGAAGACGGGAGTTTTCTCGGGCGGGCGCATCTCGCGCGCGTCGAGAAGGAAATGAAGCAGGCGGCGGAGACCTCTGCCACTTACCACCTCTGGTTCCACCCCCATAACCTGGGAAGGCGGGAAAACGGCTTCGACAGGCTTCGCGCGGTGCTCGACCTGTTCGCCGAGCAGGCCTCCGCCGGGCGTCTTTTCAGCCTCACGATGGGAGAGGTGGCGGAGGAAAGCGAGCCGTCCGGGTAGGACCTGTCGGCCCGACGCGCATTCGCTATATTGGCCGGCAATGGAAATTCTGTCGCGTGGCGCACGCGTCTTTACGCTGCTCTTCGTCTTCGGCCTTGGCTCCCATTTCGCGCTCGAATACGGCGAGGGCGGCCTGTGGAAGGGCCTTCGAGCAGCCCACGCGGTGGTAGGAGGTTCGTCGAAGCCTCCTTACGATCTGACCGAGCTGCGCGCAGTGAACTCAGTCCTCGACGCAGTTCGCAAGACCTACGTCGAGCCTCAGCGCATCGATCCGAGACAGATGTTCGTGAGCGCGCTCGACCGCATCCAGATGGAGGTTGCGCCGGTCATCGTTACTCACAGCGAGAAGTCCCCGACGGTCAAGGTTCAGATCTTGGATCAGACCGCGGAGTTCCGCGTCGACAACGTCCAAGGACCCTGGGACGTTGCTGCTCGACTCCGGGAGGTGTTTGCGTTCATCCAGCCGAGCCTGAAAAAGAGTCAGGTGGATCTGGCGCAGGTCGAATACGCTGCCGCTAACGGTATCCTGCGCACTCTCGATCCTCACAGCGTCTTCCTGTCGCCCGAAGACTTCCGCGAGATGAAGGTCTCGACTTCCGGTCGTTTCGGCGGCCTCGGCATCGTGATCAGCTTGCGCGACCAGATGCTCACCGTGATGCGCCCGATGCCCGGCACTCCGGCGGGGCGCGCCGGGCTCAAGCGCCTCGATCGTATCGTTCGCATCAACAACGAGTCGACGCTGAACATGCCGCTCGAAGACGCTGTCGATCGGCTGAGGGGCGATCCGGGAACGCCTGTCACTGTCTGGATCACGCGCGAAGGAGCGGGCGGCTGGTCGGGCGCGCGGCCTTTCGAGCTCGTGCGTGAGGTCATCCAGGTCGCCTCCGTTGAAAAACAGAAGCTCGAGGGTGGCATCGGATACGTGCGACTCAAGCAGTTCCAGGAGCGCACTGCCGAAGACCTTGCGGTAGCGCTCGCGGAGCTGAAGAAAGAAGGCGCCTCGAACGCGCTTGTGCTCGATCTTCGCGATGATCCCGGCGGTCTCCTCGACCAAGCGGCAAAGGTAGCCGATTTGTTCCTCGAACAGGGGGTCATCTACGCGACGGAGGGGTATGCAACAGGTCGCAGCGAGCGTCAGGCGACGCGTCCCGGAACGCAACCGAACTATCCGGTGATCGTCCTGGTGAATGGCGCGAGCGCGAGCGCGAGCGAAATCGTCGCGGGAGCGCTCAAGAACCAGAACCGAGCCATCGTGATCGGCGAAACGACCTTTGGCAAAGGCTCTGTGCAGCAGGTCTTTCCGGACGTGACTCCAGAGGGTGCGGCGCTCAAGCTCACCGTCGACCAATACCTGACGCCCGGCGATATCTCGATCCAGGGAACGGGTGTGACCCCCGACATCAAGCTCGAGGTCATGACCGCGGACACGCTGGAGATGAACCTATTCCGCGATGACGATCACATGCGGGAGCGCGATCTGAATCGCACGCTGGGGAGCTCGCGTCGCCATATGCAGGAGCCGCCTGAGTACGTCATCCGCTACAACTTGCCCGAGTCGGTTCGAGCCGAGATTCGAGATCGAGGCTCCCAGCTCGACGACGAATTCCGGATCGATGGCCCGATCCGCATCGCCCGCGAGATCGCTGCCTACGTGAGTCCCGGCTCGCGTAAGACACAGCTCGAACAACTCAGAGGTCTTGTCGGTGAGCTCGGCAAACGAGAGCAGAAGAGCGTCGCCGCCGACCTGAAGGCCATCGGTATCGACTGGTCTTTGCCGGCGAAGCCCGGGCCCACCGCCAAGCTCGAGGAGCTCGAGCTCAAGATCACCACGGATCGAAAGGACGACACGGTGACCGCCGGCGAGCCGCTGACGCTCAGCGTCACCGTGACCAACCGAGGCACAGCGCCCGTCTACCAGTTCTACGGCGTTACCAAGAGCGACACTGGCTACTACGACGAGCGAGAGCTCGTTTTCGGCAAAATCGACCCGGGCGTGACGCTCACACGGACCGTGCCGTTCGGTTTCTGCACCATCGACGGATACAAGCGCGGCTCATCGAAGCCAATCGGCCCTTCCCAACGGCGCGTGTGCAGGATCCCGCGGGACGCCGAGACGCGCCAAGATGGCGTGCGCATCGAATTCGGCGCGGATGGTCTCCCCACCATCCCGCCGCGGGAGCTCAGGCCGACCATTATCGCTCTGCCGAAGCCCGAGTTCTCCTATAGCTATCACGTGGTCGACAACCGCGAGGCGAACAAGAACGGTCAGCTCGAGCGCGGCGAAGGCGCGACGATGTACCTGAAGGTCAAGAACGTGGGCCTCGGGCCCTCCTACGACACCCAGGCAAACCTGCGGAATCTGACCGGTGACGGGCTCCTGCTCGGCGCGGGGCGCTTCGATATTTCGAACATCTTGCCTCAGCAAGAGCGAGAGCTCGCCTTCACCTTCGACGTGCTTCCGGCTCTGAGTGAGCCCGAGGTGCGGGTGGAGCTCGGCGTCGTCGATACGGACCTAGGCGTCGGGGCGGGTGAGAAGGTCGTGCTGCCGGTGGTCTCGAAGAAGGACGCGGTGAAGCTCGCACAGACTTCCTCCGTCCGCCGTGCGGAGCGGGAAGTGATCCTGCGGGAAGAGCCGACAGCGGGGGGCCGCGCGATTGGAAAGCTGCTCCCGGGAACCGTTGTTCCGGTCGTTGGGACGGCGGGTGAGACGCTTCAAATTCAGCTCGCGCCGGACGCGTTTGCGTTCACCGACGCAAGCGGGCTCGTGGAGACGAAGGACGCTGCACCCCAGAAGGTCAGCTACGAGCCTCTCGATACCCATACGCCGCCGCTCCTGACGGCGAAGGCCACGGCTCTGGCGACGCGCGGCGACACCATCGAAATCTCCGCCGAAGCCGTCGACCCGGGCGGGACAATTCTCGACCTGGTCGTCTTCGTAGGGAATCGAAAGGTCTATTACCGCCCGAACTCCGCTCAGGACAAATCACGCATGGCACTTCGGACCGATGTGCCGCTCCATGCTGGCGTCAACGCCATCACCATCATCGCGCGCAAGAACGACGAGATCGCGAGCCGGCGCACTCTCATCGTGCGCAAAGACGGTCCGAATGGAGAGCTGGTGCCGACACCGAAAAACAGGAGCTTCGGGGACGACTGGGAGTTTTCAGAGTGATCCGCCTTCACGTGAACATTGATCACGTCGCGACGCTCCGAAACCAACGCGACACTTCCTATCCAGATATCGTCCAAGCCGCGGAGCTCTGCCTGGAAGCTGGCGCTCAAGGCATCACCGTGCACTTGCGCGAGGATCGGCGCCATATCCGAGACCTCGACGTGGAGCGTCTGCGCGAGCTCTTGGGCCCGGGCGGGAGGGCTGGGCGCGCCGATTCGATCTTGAACCTCGAGATGGCGGCGACGGACGAGATGTGTGACATCGTTCGGCGCATTCGCCCGGACATGGTGACTCTCGTGCCCGAGAAGCGAAATGAGCGTACGACCGAGGGAGGCCTCGACGCGATTCTGACCCGCGGGGCGATTGAACGAGTGGCCGCGGCCTGCGTGGACGCTGGCGCTCGCTTGAGCCTGTTCATCGAGGCCGATCCCGCGCAAGTTCGCGTGGCGCCGGAGCTCGGCGCCGTCCAGGTCGAGCTCCACACGGGCCACTACGCCGAGGCTGCAGCTCCAGAGCGACCAAGGTTTCTCGAGCGCTTCGTCGCCTGTGCCGAACTCTCCCACGAACTCGGGCTTCATCTTGCGGCTGGTCACGGACTCAATATCGAAAATGTTGGACCCATCGTCGCGATTCCGCACATGGTGGAGCTGAACATTGGCCATTCTGTGGTATGTGATGCAGTGATGAAGGGGCTCGGTCCAGCGGTCCGGGATCTCCTGGTGGCGATGAAGATTTAGGCGTCCGGTCGGGCGCCACGAGAGGGAAGGATGAGAGCTGTCCTCGGTGTGGCGGAGATGCAGGCCTTCGATTCCGGGCTCATTGCGCGGGGCGTGCCGGGGATCGTGCTCATGGAGAATGCCGGCCGCGGCGCCGCGCATATTCTCGGCCAAAAGGAGCGGCCACGGACCGAAGGGCGGGTGCGACCGACGAGTGTGCGCGGGAGCTGTGTTCGCTGCGCCGACGAGCGCTCCCTCGATGGAACCGAGTATTTGATCTTGTGCGGTCCGGGGAACAACGGCGGCGACGGGTTCGTCGTCGCGCGTCACCTCGTTGGCCGAGGAGCCAAGGTGCGCGTTCTCGCCGTACGGGAGGCGCCGTCTCTGAAAGGAGACGCGCGCATCGCGGCCGAGGCGTGGCTCGCCGTGGGCGGAACGATCGAATCCGCATCACGGCAGGCGATCGGCGAGTTCACCGGTTCCGTCATCGTGGACGCTCTGCTCGGGACCGGGGTTCGAGGTCCGGTGGACGAGAGCCTGGCAGAGCTGATCGAGGCCATGAACGAGCACTCGGCGAGCGTGGTGGCGCTCGACGTGCCGTCGGGGTTCGACGCCGATCGCGGTTGTGTGCACGAAGGCCCGCGAGGCTTCGTCGCGGTTCGTGCAGAGCAGACGATCACCTTCGGCTTCATCAAGCGGGGACTGCTCACGACTTTTGGCCACGAATACGCCGGGCGCATCACGCTGGCGAACCTCGGTGTTCCCGCGATCCCCTCCGATGATCGCCCGCCGGTGGCCTATCTCACGGAAGAGAACGATCTCCGCGCTTGGATCGCGCCTCGCTCCGTGACTCTGCATAAGTGGCAGGCCGGCGAAGTGCTCATCATTGGTGGATCTCCGGGGATGGTCGGTGCCGCTCATCTGTGTGCGCGGGCAGCGCTTCGCGCGGGAGCTGGTCTCGCGGTCATTCACACCTGCGCAGAAGGAGCTCGTGCGCTCGAGCAAGAAGTTCTCGAGGTCATGACGCGTGCCTACGATCCGAGCCAGGTTGGTCATCTCGATCTCGGGAAGGCGCGCGCTATCGTCTTCGGTCCCGGACTCGGACGAGGCCCTCAGGCGGAGGAGATTTCTCGCCTCGCGCACCGAGCCCTCGCGGACGATCCGCGGCGGGTGGTCGTCGATGCGGATGGACTTCGCTTGAGCGTCGGCCGCCTCCACAAGCTCCGCCTGCTCCGAGAAAGCGGCGTGCCCCTGATCCTGACTCCTCACTCAGGCGAAGCCGCCGCCTTGCTCGATACGACCGCCGCGCGCGTCGAAGCCGACCGTTTCGGCGCAGCTCAGGCCCTTGCCGATCGCAGTCAGGCTGTCGTCGTGCTCAAGGGTTCCCGCACCATCATTGCCGCTCCCGATCGTCCTCCCCTCGTCAACGCCCTCGGCAGTCCTTGTATGGCCACGGCCGGTTCGGGCGACGTGCTGGCCGGGATCTTGGGTACGCTCTTGGCCGAGCGGCCCGCCGGTGAGGTGCTGAGCGTGCAGGCAACGCAGGAGCTTGCTGCGCTGGGGGTCGGGCTCCACGGGCTCGCGGGCGAGCAGTTCGAGCAGGAGTTCTCCGACTCGGGCTGCCTCGCCTCCGATCTCGCAGACCGGATCCCGCTCGTACGCAGGCGCCTGCTCGGTCTTCCCGATGCCGCTCAGGTTTCTGAGGCTCCGCTCTCTGAGAAGCGCGGGGCAGCGGCTGTCTCAGAGAAGTGAGCTTACGGGAGGGGGATAGCGAGAGCGAAACGCGCTCTATCGGCAGCTGTGAGGAGCGCGCGGGCGCGGCAAGGAAGGCCGCGCCCTTCTTTTTGAGCCGATTACGGAGCTACCGGAGCCTCGGGGACGGCTGCGGCGGGCGGAGGAGCCTCCGCCGGCGTCTCGATAGGAGCTGCGGGGAAGTTCGGGAGGACCGTCGCCTTTTGGAAATGAAGCGGCAAGAAGCCGTCAAGTTTGCCGAGCAGCCAGGCGAGGGCGAGCCCGAGCACAACGATGAGAAGGAGCCAGCGGCCCCAGTGGACCTTCTTGTCTGCGAAGGGATCGGCAAGATCGCGCGGCGCGCCCCGCGGGACGCAGGCGAGCGTTGTGAAAGAGTTGCCCAGGGAGATGTTGATCCGAGGCAATACGTTCACTGCCCAACCGTTCGCGTCGAGAAGAGGGCCGATGTTGCGGCGCCTGAGCTTGAGCCAGGCCACGGCCATCGAGGGGCCGCTGATGAGCAGGAGCAAGCCAAGTACGCCGAGCGGCATCCAAATCCCGAGGCCAAAGAAGGCCTGAACGAACACGCCGAGGGCTGCGGTGATGCCACCGACGGCGACACCGAGAGCCGCTACGATGCCAATGTCGAGCTTCTTGGGCGGCTCAACTCCCGCGGGCTTCTTTCCTTCTGCGATATTCGCTTCGGTCTCGGTTGCCTTCGAAAGGACGTTACTCTCCGACTTCGCGGCCGCCTCCGCCGCCCGTTTGTTCACCTGCTCTTCGATGAGGCGAATGACCTTTTTGTAGGGAGACCAGAACGCCTGGCGGACGCTGATGGGACTATCGACGATGCGTGTGATGGTCGCGTCCCAGTCGCGCCCTTCGCGGTCGTAGAAGAGACCGTTCCGGCCCACCATGAGATTATCAACATCGCCGTTGGTCACGCCCGCGACGATCGACATGGTCTGACCGTCGACGCTTTTCACGTCGCAGTAGACGAGATAGGTCGCCGCGAGGGGCGCCAAGGTGGCGTGTTTCGCCGCATCGTTGACGCGGAGCACCAGCGTGAGCGCCCTCTGGTCGAGATAGAGGGTCCCCTGCTGGAAAATGGCGACTTTTCCGGGCTGGTAGAAGTCGCGGAAGGCGACGAAGTTGTTCGCGAGGGTGAGCAGGTCGCGCTTGTAGCGGACGAGCTTCTCGACGTCCTCGATGGCGCCGGCTTGGTCGCTCGCGCCTTCATCGCTCGCGATGATGTCGAGCAGCTTCTCTTTGAGCCCTCCGTCGACTGCGCGTTCGAAATCCGCCGCGGGTAACTCGCGGTAACGAGAAACAGGCTCACCCGCGAGCCAGTCGCCGTAGGGAGTGAGCGCGTGGACGATCGTCTGATATTCGCTCTCGCTGAGGGTCGTTCGCTCACCGATGAGAGGCCTGACAACCTTCTCTTCGAAGGCGCGCATGCGGGCACGCCAAGCGGGGTTCACTCCGTCCTTGAGCGGAACCTCGACCGTGAGCGTGACGTGGGCGATGGGCAAGTTCGAGAGCTCCTCTTGGCTTTCGCTCAAGGTGCCGGCGCCGAGCGCGACGAAGGTCGCTTCGTCGCGGTTCATTGCGACGAGGGCGCGAGCATCGAAGGCGGCTACGTGCACGCGGGTGAAGTAGTCTTCGATCTTCGCTCGAACCGCACGTAGCGCTTCGTAGGCGCCGCCCGTTTCAAGACCCAAGCGTGCGACATCGCTAGCAGATCCTGCCTTGAGCCAAGCGAGGCGGGCGGTCGCGTCCGAGAAGAAGAGTTCGATGTCGTCGCGTGTGATGCCCGGCTCTCCGGAGCGATCGGTCTTGGGGCTCTCGATGCCGCCCAAGATGGTGGTGGCGAGGGCGGAGAGATCGGCGTCATTGATTTGTGAGGGAGGGACGATGCCGTCGCCGTTTTGAGGTCGCTTGTTGAAGGCATCGAGGGCCGCCTGAACTTCTTCGACCGAGATTGCTGTGGCGTCGGGCTGGTCCAGGCTGCGGAGGAGTGCTCGCGCCGTCTCGGAGATGAGCTTCCCTTCCGGCACTCCGTCGTCGATCGCGTCCAAGGCGAGGGGGTCGGGCTTGCCGATTTCGTCAGGGTTCTTGAGCTGCTTCGCGGTCCATTCGATGGCCGCGAGCAACTCGGGCGCGCGCACCCGACCGTCCTTGTTGGTGTCGATGAGCGAGAGCGTGCGCTCGTCGAGATGGAGTCCGGCGACGGGGCAAGACAACGCGACCCACAATTTCTGATCGAGATCTTTCAAGCGGACGAGGTCGCGCCCCGTTCGGAGTTGTACTTGATCGACCCCACCAGCCCGAAAGAAGCGAAATGGCTCTCCACTCATGGCAGAAGTCATAGGCTGGCCAGGGCGAAAACGGTAGAGCCGAGGGGGCTTGGTGATTGCCCGGCCTCGTGCCAAGACCTCCGCACCTTGCTCGCCACGAAATTGCGCGGAGCCCGTACCCACAATCTGGCCGGAATCGACTTGGATGTTCGGCCAGGTGAGGTCCTCGTCTTGTCGGGAGTTTCCGGCTCGGGGAAGAGCTCCCTAGCTCTCGACACCCTCTACGCAGAGGGTCAAAGGCGTTTCGTCGAGAGCTTCAGCCCTTACGCGAGGCAATTTCTTGAGCGACTGCCGCGGCCCCCGATGGATTCTTTGGATCCGGTCGCGGCCGGGGTGGCTGTGGACCGGAGCGCACCCATCAAGAGCTCCCGATCCACTGTCGCCACCATGGCCGACCTCGAGCCCTACCTCGCGGGTTTGTTCGCTAAGGAGGCCGTTTCAGTCTGTCCGGATCACGGCGAAGCGGCCGTGCACATCGACGCTGGGATCGGGGCCGAGCGCGTCATCGAGCGATTTTCGGGCGCTCTCTTGCTTCTGACCAGGCCGCTCGGCGTGGGCGACAAGGAAAACTATCTCCGGACTCGTGACGACCTTGTCCGCGAAGGGCATCGACGCGTCGTCGTTCAAGAGAAACTCTACGATCTCGATGAGCTGAAGCCTTCGGTCGCGACGAAGGCGGGGAAGCTGCACGTAGTTCTGGATCGGCTGCGCGCTACGCCGGTCGATCGGGACCGCTGGGCCTTCGGGCTCGAGGCCGCGTTTGGCGCGTCGGGCGAGGCGGAGCTCTTTTTGGCGGATGACTTGTCGGTGCGGCAGACGCTTCGGAGCGGGCTCTCTTGTCCCGTTTGTGCGCGGTCTCTGCCGGCCCCGCGCCCCGGGTTCTTCTCCTACGAGTCGCCGCTCGGCGCCTGTTCGAACTGTCGAGGCTTCGGGCGCATCCTCGGCATCGATCTCGACAAAGTGATCCCCGACGATAGCCTCTCCCTCGAGGAAGGAGTGATCCGGCCTTGGCGCGGGAAGTCAGCGGAGTGGGAGCGGAAGCAGCTCGCGGACTATTGTGCTTTCGAGAAGATCTCGATGGATAAACCTTGGAGCGCGCTCAGCGAGCGCGCCCGCTCGCTGATCTTGAGCGGGGCCAAGAAGGAGCGCGGACGCGAAAGGTACCACGGGGTTCTCGAGTGGTTCGAGTGGCTCGAGACGAAGGCCTACAAGATGCACGTTCGGGTGCTCTTGTCGCGCTACCGATCGTATAATCTTTGCCCGGTCTGTCAGGGGACTCGGCTGAACGAGCGCGCCCGCAGTTTCCACCTGCTCGGCCTGGATCTCGGACAATTCCACGCGCTCGAGATCCGAGAGGCTCGGGCTCGCCTGTGGGCTCTTGAGGCTAGGAGTCCCCAAGGGGAGCTGCTTCGAAGTGAGCTCTTGACGCGACTCGCCTACCTCGAGCGGGTTGGCCTCGGCTATTTGACCCTCGATCGTCAGGCTCGGACCCTTTCCGGCGGCGAAGCGCAGCGGGTCACGCTTACGGCCGCTCTCGGGACATCCCTCCACGGAGCGATGTTTGTTCTCGATGAGCCGACGGTCGGGCTCCATCCAGGCGAAGTCCATGAGCTGATCGTGCTCATCCGAGAGCTCGCGCAGCGGAATAACGCGGTCGTTGTGATTGAGCACGATCCGGCGGTGCTCGCCGCTGCTGATCGAATCGTCGAACTCGGCCCGAAGGCGGGACCAAAGGGTGGGCGCATTGTCGGGAGCGGTCCCCCATCTCAGTTTCTGACGGCGGAGACGGCGACTGGCCGGGCCCTTTTGCCCCTCGAGCTCGGCGCACGCCCCGAACACAAGCCGAGCGGTGAGCTCGTTCTCTCCGGCGCGGCCGCGAACAACTTGGATCGGGTGAGCGTCTCGTTCCCCTTGGGCCAGATCACCGGTGTGAGCGGCCCGAGCGGCTCGGGGAAGAGTAGCCTCCTCGTGGACGTGCTCTACCGGGCTCTGGCGCGTCGACTGAAGGTCGAAGATGTCCCGCCTCCAGGACCCTTCGACGAGCTCAGCGGTGACGAAGCTGTGACGGCTGTCGAGCTTGTCGATCAGTCTCCTTTGGGGCGAACTTCCCGCGGCAACGCCGCGACCTATACGAAGGCCTGGGACGTTGTTCGGAAGGGGTTTGCTTCGGAGCCGACCGCAGTCCTCTCGGGGTTCACGCCCTCGACGTTTTCGTTCAACGTCGAGGGCGGACGCTGCGACGCGTGCAGCGGCGAAGGATTCGAGACTGTCGAGATGCAGTTTCTGGCCGATGTGGCCTTGATCTGTCCGGAGTGCGGCGGACGCCGCTTCAAGTCCGAGGTCCTTTCGATTGTGCACCGAGGCCTCGACATCTCGCAGACCCTTGAGCTTTCGGTCGACGAAGCTCTCGAGCGCTTCGCCGATTCGGCAACGATCCGGCGCGCTCTCACTCCGCTTGCGATGCTCGGCCTCGGCTATCTCAAGATCGGTCAGCCTCTCTCGACGCTCTCCGGCGGAGAAGCGCAAAGGTTGAAACTGGCCCGGGCTCTCGCATCCCCTCAGAGGGGATGCGTCTACGTGCTCGACGAGCCGAGCGCCGGACTCCACGCGGACGAGGTTCGCCTGCTCGTGCGCGCCTTCGACATCTTGGTCCAGGCGGGCGCGACAGTGCTCTTTGTCGATCATGACCTCGAGCTCCTCAAAGCTGCGGACCATGTCCTCGAGCTCGGCCCCGGTGGAGGCAATAGTGGTGGCCGCCTCGTGTTCTCCGGGAGCCCTTCAGGGCTCTTTGAGAAGGACACGGCGACAGCTCGAGCACTTCGCGCCCAGGCGAGCGGCTCCGCAGTCGTTCCGCCGCCCGAAGAGAGAACCCTATCCGAGCCGGCGATCGTGGTGCGCGGTGCACGGGAACACACTTTGCGCGGGGTCGACGCTTTCATTCCTCACGGAAAGCTCACGACGGTCACTGGACCGAGCGGCTCTGGCAAGAGCACCCTCGCCTTCGACGTCGTCTTCGCGGAGGGGCAGCGCCGCTTCCTCGAGACTCTTACGCCTTATGCCCGCCGCTTCCTGCCGACCTTGCCGCGCCCGGATGTCGACGCCATCGACGGCGTGCCTCCCTCGATTGCCCTTGAGCAACGGACGACCCGCGTCGGTACTCGGTCGACGGTCGCGACAGTCACCGAGGTCGCGCACTTTCTGAGGCTCGCCTTCGCCAAGCTCGGGACCTTTTATTGTCCTGAGCACGACGTTCCGATCGAGCAGAGGAGCGCCGAGGACCTTTTCTCTGAGCTCGGCCGCATCCGCGACAAGGGCGACCTTTTGGCCCCGGCTGTGCGAGGCCGCAAGGGAAGCTACGCGGAGGTATTCCGAGCTGCGGCCGCGGCGGAGATCCCTTGGGCGATCGCGGACGGCCGGCGGGTCGCCACCGAGAAGCCCCCGCGTCTTGCCAAGACCCGCGAGCACACCATTGAGCTCGTGATCGCTGAAGGGGTCCGCTTCGATCGTCTCGACCAGGAGCTCTTCGCTAGGGCGCTCGGCTGGGGACGGGGGTCAGTCGTGGTGCGCCAGGGGCCTCGTTCGCGGGTGCTCTCTTTGGTGGGGAGCTGTCCCGAGTGTGGGTTTTCGATGGGTGACGTGGACCCGCGTTACTTCTCCTTCAACACGAAACAAGGCCAGTGTGCGACCTGTGAAGGAATCGGTCGGGTCGACGAAGGAGTCTGCGAGGATTGTGGCGGGACGCGCCTGAGTCCTTTCGCGCGGAGAGCGCGGCTGCTTGGACGAACCTATCCGGAGATCGTCGACGAGAGCGTCGGACAGGCGCGCAAGTTCTTGACCCGGCTGGAGACCAAGTGTGGTCGGCGCGAGATCGCCGAGCCGATCGCTCGGGAATTGCTCAGAAGACTCGAGTTCCTTGGCGAAGTCGGTCTCGACTACCTGAGCCTGAGCCGGGACGCTCAAACCCTTTCGGGCGGCGAAATGCAGAGGCTTCGGCTCGCTGCACAGCTCGGCTCGGGGCTCACTGGCGCTCTCTACGTCCTCGACGAGCCCACGATCGGCCTGCATCCGACCGATACGGGGCGCCTGCTCAATAACCTCAGGAAGCTCGTCGATGCTGGCTCGACAGTGCTGATGGTGGAACATGATGAGGACGCGATCACTGCCGCTGACTACGTGATCGACATGGGGCCTGGGGGAGGACGAGGCGGAGGCCAAATTATTGCCCAGGGACCACCGGCTGTGGTCTTGAGTCACCCAGCGTCCAAGACAGCGAGCGCCCTCCGCGGCCAAAAAAAACCAAGGAAGACTCGAGATCTTGCCGCCGAGTTCGTTGAGCTCAAAGGAGCCTCGCTCCACAACTTGACCGGCGTGACGGCGAAGATCCCTGTTGGGCGCATGACCGTCGCCTGTGGCGTGAGCGGTTCGGGCAAGAGCTCTCTCATTGGAGGGGTGCTCCTGCCGGCGGTGCGGAGGGAGCTCGGCCTCGCCCATGACACGCCCGGACCGTACCAGTCGCTCGTCGGTCAGAAGGCCTGGAAGCGCGCCATCGCCGTCGACCAGTCACCGATCGGGCGTACCTCACGCAGTGTGCCGGCGACTTTTCTCGGCATCTTCGACGAGATCCGAGCCCTCTACGCCCGCATCCCCGAGGCCCAGGTGCGCGGCCTCGACAAGACGCGTTTCTCCTTCAACTCGACCTCAGGGGGCCGCTGTGAGACCTGCGCTGGGCAGGGTGTGCTCTCTCACGAGATGAGCTTTCTGCCCGACGTCGTGACGGTATGTCCGACTTGTGATGGCCTGCGCTTCGACGAACGGACGCTTGCTGTGACCTATCGGAGGCTTTCCATTGGTCAGATCCTCCAGCTCACCGCCGAGGAAGCGCTCGAGGTCTTCGCAGCGCATCCCAAGATCCTCGCCCCGCTTCGAGTGCTCGTCGATCTCGGCGCTGGCTACATTCAGCTCGGCCAGAGCTCAGCGACCTTGTCGGGAGGAGAGGCGCAACGGCTGAAATTGGCTGCGGAGCTCTGCGCTGGAGCAAAGCATGAGCCGACCCTTTACGTGCTCGACGAGCCGACGACGGGGCTCCACATCGCTGACGTCGAGCGTTTGATCGCGGTCTTGGATCGCTTGATCGAGCGCGGGGATACGTTGGTCATCATCGAACATCATCCGCTCGTACTCCGGAGCGCCGATTGGCTCATCGAGCTCGGGCCCGGTGGGGGGCCGGACGGCGGACGTATCGTCGCCGAGGGCCCTCCGAGCCAGGTGAAGAAGCTCAAGACCCGATCCGCGAGTCTCCTTGTCTGAGGACTCACCGGGCGAAGAGTCAGCGCACCTGCTAGGTCCCTGCCACGCGCAATCTCTCTTGGAGGTCGGTCGGGAGGCTGGGCCTTGACGGTCCGGAGCTCACCCCTCACCCTCAAAGGGAGAGGGAGTGGCGAGGTGCTAGAGGAGCAGCAGATATTTCGGCATCAAGTATTGCTCGTCGAGGACAACCCGGGTGACGCTGACCTGACGAGCGAACGACTGAGCCAACCGCCCAGAGCGTTCTCCATCCGTCAAGTTGCGACGTTGAATCAGGCGGTGCTAGCGCTCACCAGCGACCCTTTCGACGCCATCATTCTCGATCTGCACCTGCCCGACTCACAGGGGCTCGACACGCTCCAGAAAATCGTTCCCGACAGTCGGGGCGCGCCGGTGATCGTTGTCTCGGGCTTCGTAGATGAAGGGTTGCGCCGGGAAGCTCTCAATCTTGGTGCTGAGGACGTTTTCACGAAGGACCAAGCCGCGGGCCACCTGTTCTCTCGCGCGGTGCTCTATGTGATCCAAAGGAATCGCGCACGCGTGCAGCAGGACCGACTCGAGCAGCTGCTCGACGCGGGCTCCGATGCGATCTTGATCGTAGACCAAGAGGGAATCGTCAGGTACGCGAGCGGTACCGCGGTGCGGCTCTTCGATCGAGAGCGGGAGAGTCTCATCGGGCAAAAACTTGGCTTTTCTGTGGGCAACTCGGACGCCGTTGTGATCGACGCGCCGGAGAATCAACGGATCTGTGAGATGCGCGTCGTGCCCTTCGAATGGAAGGAGCAGCTTGCCTATCTCGCCTCCCTCCGCGACGTGACCGCGGCGCGGCGCAGTGAAATGCGCTTTCGGCGACTCGCGGAGTCGGGAATCATCGGGGTGGTCACGGGCGACCTCTCTGGAACCTTCGTTGATGCGAATGACACCTTTCTCGAGACGCTTGGCTACCCTCGGGAAGAGTTCATCGAGGGTGGTTTGCGCTGGCTCGACATTCTTCCTGAGGAGCATGTTCCCTTTGCGCTAGCAGCCGCCACCAAACTTCGCTCCGAGGGAGTGCACCCAGCGTTCGAGATTGAGCTCCTCCGGAAGGACGGCGATCGCGCGCCGGTCCTCATGGGCGCCGCGCTCCTCGATAGCTCGACCTTCATCGCGTACACGGCGGATGTCTCGCAGCGAAGGAGGGCCGAGCAGGAGCGCCAGCAGGCGGAGGAAAGGCTCCGAAGGAGCGAGGAACAGCTCCGCCACGCCCAGAAGATGGAAGCGGTGGGGCGGCTAGCAGGTGGTGTGGCTCATGATTTCAATAACCTTCTCTCGGTCGTCTTGAGCTTTGCGGCCCTAGTATCCGAGTCGCTCAGCCCCGACGATCCGCTGCGTCCCGATATCGAGGAGATTCGACGCGCTGGCGAGCGAGGTGCCCAGCTCACCCGCCAGCTCTTGCTCTTTGGGCGTCGGCAGCCCGTCGACCAACAACCACTCGACCTGAATGAGGTCTTGGGCGGGATGACGAGAATGCTTCAGCGTATCCTGGGCGAGGACGTCGACCTCGTTACGATCCTCGATCCAGGGCTCGGGCGAGTTCTGGCCGATCGCGGGAGCATCGAGCAGGTCATCATGAACCTTGCCGTCAACGCGCGCGACGCGATGCCGACCGGAGGCAAGCTCACGATCGAGAGCAAGAACGTCATGCTCGACGAGACCTTCGTGTGGGAGCACGTGGACGGCCAACCTGGTCCTCACGTCATGCTCGCGGTCACCGACACCGGTTGCGGAATGGATGAGGAGACCCAGAGCCGGATTTTTGAGCCTTTTTTTACCACGAAGGGTCATGGGAAGGGGACGGGTCTCGGGCTCTCGACGGTCTTTGGGATCGTTCGGCAGAGCGGCGGATGCGTTTGGGTGTACAGCGAGGTCGGCCAAGGGACGTCGTTCAAGATCTACCTACCTCGGACCGACCTTCGCGCTGAAGCTCCGAGGAGCAGCGAGGTGACGGGGACCCTCCAAGGAACTGAGACCATCCTCGTCGTGGACGACAACGCGCAGGTGCGCAGCGTCGCAGTTCAAATCCTTCGCCGCTATGGTTATCACGTGCTCGAGGCGACCGATCCTGAGCAGGCTATCTCGCTCGCGCGGTCTCACCAAGGATCGGTTGAGCTGCTCTTGAGCGACGTCGTTATGCCCCAGATGAGCGGGCCCGCCCTCGCCGCAGCGCTGCTGCCGATTCATCCGAGTATGCGAGTGCTGTGCATGTCCGGCTATACTGATGATAGCGCGTTGCGTCACGGTGTGCTCTCGAGTGAATTTGCTTTCTTGCAGAAGCCACTTACCCCCGAAACACTCGCTCGGAAGGTACGTGAGGTCTTGAACGGGGCGCCGCGTCAGGACGGATCGGACAGGAGAGAGCGCTAGGTCTTTCGGACCCGGCCGAGACAGTCGGGGCCGCTCATGGGAGCTTAGCGACTCTGAACCAAAAGTCCTCGATCGAGCGCACCGCCGCCTGGAAGGCCGCGAGACCGACCGGCTTCGTCACGTAGCAGGCGGCGCCCAGTTCGTAGCTCTGGACGACGTCGTGCTCCGCATCGGACGACGTCAAGATGACGATCGGGATGCGGCGAAAGGATGGTTCTGTTTTGATTTGGGAGAGCACTTGTCGCCCGTCCATCTTGGGGAGGTTCAAGTCGAGCAAGATCAGCTCAGGTGGCTCGCGCGATTCAAAGGGCGGCTGCGCTCGCAGGTAAGCGAGCGCTTGAGCACCGTCGATGGCCACGGATGTTTCGACCGAGAGTTTTCCTGCCTCGAGGGTTTCCTGAATGAGATCGGCGTCACCTGGATTGTCCTCAATCAAGAGTACGCGCAGAGGCTTGTTCATAGCTCACTCCGGACGGCGCGCTGTAACGTGAAGAAGAATGTGGTGCCTGAGCCGAGGACCGATTCGACCCAGATACTACCGCCGTGGCGTTCGACAATTCGCTTCGCGATCGAGAGCCCGATTCCGCTTCCGTCGTACTTACCGATCTCGTGAAGCCGCTGGAACATCTGGAAGATCCTACTCGAATATTGCATGTCCATGCCGATCCCATTGTCCTCGACGGAGAAGCGGTAGTGCGCGCCGTCGCGGACCGCCCTGACGTGGACGACCGGCGGGCTCTCCGCGCGAAATTTGATCGCGTTGCCGACCAAGTTCTGGAACAGTTGGTGGAGTTGAGGCTCGTCTGCCAGCACGACTGGCAGTTCGGAAACAACGATCGTCGCCTGCGAACTCTGAATCAGACGCTCGAGGCTCTTCATGACGTTCTTCAGGACTTCTTGGGCATTGACAGCGGTGAGGGCCTTGCCTTGTGAGCCAACCCGCGAATAAGCAAGCAAGTCGGTGACGAGGCGCTGCATGCGGCGCGCCCCGTCCGAGGCGTAATGGATGTATTTGTTGGCCTTTTCGTCGAGACGGTCCCGGTATCGCTCCGCCAGTAGCTCAGTGTAGTTCGCGACCATACGGAGAGGCTCTTGGAGGTCGTGAGAGGCGACGTAGGCAAATTGTTCGAGCTCGGCGTTGCTGCGCTTCAGGTCGGCGTCGCGCCTCTTCAATTCGGTAATGTCACGGGCGATCTGTGAGATGCCCGCGATTTCCCCGGTGCTCCACCGGAGCGGTGAGAGTTGAACCGAGACGTCGATGTCGCCACCGTCCTTCCGACGACGGACCGTCTCGAAGGGACTCGGGGTCTCTCCGTCTCGAACTCGCGCGAGGACTACGCGCTCGTCGTCCTGCAAGTGTTCCGGGACCAACATCATGATAGATTGGCCCAAAGCCTCCGCCGCAAGATAGCCGAATAGACGCTCGGCGCCGCGATTCCAGCTCATGATCACACCATCCAAGGACTGACTGATGATCGCGTCGTTCGAGCTCTCCACGATGGTAGCTAGTCGCTCCTGGATCGCTTCGGCGCGTTTGCGCTCACTAATGTCGATGATCGACGCGAGCGTCACGAGCCCCTCACTCGTCTCGATCGGGTTGAGTCCGATCTCGATGGGAACTTCGGTGCCGTCTTTGCGAAGCCCGTAGAGGTCTCGTCCGGCCCCCATGGCACGCGTCTTTGGCGCATCGAAGAAGCTCTCGACGTGCACTCGGTGGCGGTCGCGAAAGCGCTCCGGCACGAGCAAGTCGATGGACCGTCCGATCAGGTCTTCGCGCGGGAAGCCAAAGAGCTTCTCAGCGCCTCGGTTGACGAGGACGATTCGTCGTTGGCGATCGATCATGATCATGGCGTTCGGTGCTGCCTCGACGAGTAGATGTGACCAATCGGCCGACTCCTTCGCTCTCAGCGGTGATGGGCTCATCTTGCGCATTCCTCCCCTTGCGGCGGTCGCACGACCCGTGGTTCGCTCGCTCCCGGCCCCGCGCTCCTCCTTCAAGGTACCAAGGGCCCGGGCGGGGGACCAGCTGGAGTTCGAGTGTGCGGCCACAGCGCATCGCGAGGTGTGCGAAAAGAGCGTCAGGCCCAGTGAGCAGAGCTCCGAGAACCCGCTCGGTCGGGAGTGTGCGACGACCATCGTTGCGGCAGAGGTGGACAATTCAGACGGAGGGCGAGCCAGGATCGCGCGGTAGCGGTTCCGCAACAAAGTTTGCCTGCGTTTGCTGGCGACCGAGGAGCGTGCCTTCACCGCGAGTTGGCCTGTCCCCCGTCGCCCCTTACGGCGCAGCGCACACACACGGCAATTTCGGGATGCATTCTAGCCAGCTACGGCTTCTTCTGATGTACTCCGGCGCCCGCGAACGGACGTCTCACAGTCGACTCTCTCCTGAGTCCAGGCGTCCGCGGGCAGGCGAGGGAAACGAAGCATGTCCAAAGAAGTAACTGCGCCGAGCACAGATCGCGGCAGCCTCCTCTACACTCTTCTCATCAGCGGGGTCGCCACCATCGGCGGCTTCTTGTTTGGCTTTGACAGCGGCGTCATCAACGGGACCGTTGATGGCCTTCGGGTAGCGTTCGGCTCGGATTCGGTCGGAACCGGATTCGACGTCGCGTCGATGCTCCTTGGCTGCGCGGGCGGTGCGTTCTTCGCGGGCTGGCTCGCGGACAAGTTCGGACGCAAGCCCGTGCTTCTTGTCTCGGCGGTCTTCTTCATCGTGTCGGCCTGGGGCTCTGGGATCGCGACGAGCTCCCCCGAGTTCATCGTCTACCGCATCCTCGGAGGCATTGCGGTCGGCGCGGCGTCGGTCATGGCCCCCGCCTACATCAGCGAGGTCGCCAAAGCGGAGTTCCGCGGCCGCATGTCGACGGTGCAGCAGGTCGCCATCATCGCCGGCCTCTTCTTCGCTTTCTTGAGCAACTACTTCCTGGCGAAGATCTCCGGATCATCGCTCAATATGTGGTGGTGGGGCTATGAGACCTGGCGCTGGATGTTCTGGATCGAGCTCCTGCCCGCCGGCTTCTTCCTGTTCGCCTTGCTCGGGATCCCCGAGAGTCCTCGCTTCTTGGTCGCGAAGGGCAAGAAGGTCGAAGCGCTCAAGGTGCTCCGCAAGATCTACGGCGTAGAGGCCGAAGAGAAGGTCAGTGAGATCACGAGCTCTCTGGCGTCGGATCACCACATGCCGAAGTTGTCGGACATCATCGACAAGGTCTCGGGCAAGGTCCGTCCGATCATCTGGGTCGGTATCGGCCTCGCCTCGTTCCAGCAGCTCGTCGGCATCAACGTCATTTTCTACTACGGCGCCGTTCTTTGGCAGTCCGTTGGCTTCTCAGAAAATGACGCGCTTCTCATCAACGTCGTCTCCGGTGCAGTGAGCATCGGCGCCGTCATCGTGGCGCTTTTCTTGATCGACAAGATCGGCCGCAAGCCCCTGCTCTGGGTCGGCTCGATCGGTATGGCCGTGACCTTGGCCTTGTGCGCGTTTGCTTTCTCGACGGCGACCTTCGACGCGAACGGGAGCCCGGCGCTGAGCGACGGAATGGGAACACTCGCGTTCCTCTCCGCGAACATCTACGTGATCTTCTTCAACTTCTCTTGGGGGCCCTGCATGTGGGTGATGCTCGGGGAGATGTTCCCGAACCAGATTCGAGGTTCTGGTCTGGCCATCGCGGGTCTCTTCCAGTGGGTGGCGAACTTTGCGATCACAATGACCTTCCCGATCATGCTGACCTCGATCGGCCTCACCGGTGCCTACGGCATCTACGCGGCCTTCGCGGCGATCTCTGCCTGGTTCATCGCGAGGTTCGTACACGAGACCAAGGGTCTCGAGCTCGAGCAGATGGAAGGCTGAGCTTTCCGCTCGGAGAACTCGGGACGGGGGGGGGGGGGGGGGGGGGGGGGGGGGGGGGGGGGGGGGGGGGGGGGGGGGGGGGGGGGGGGGGGGGGGGGGGGGGGGGGGGGGGGG
>JAEYYX010000113.1 GCA_023428245.1 Pseudomonadota bacterium | reverse complement strand
GGGGCGGCGGGGCGACTCTGGGCGCGCGCGAGGTGGGGGCGGCTGAGGAGACGCCGTCGGAGGTCGGGGGCGGCGGGGCGACTCTGGGCGCGCGCGAGGTGGCGGAGGTGGGCGGAGGCGAAGGCTCGGCTGAGTGCAGGGGAAATGTGATGGACCGGGGCCAAAGGAAAAGGGGGGCCCGAAGGGGTGAAAGAAGGAAGCTCTGGCGGCGGTGGGCCGTAGAAATCAGTTTGTCTGCGGGGATTAGGTGCGCGGGCGCGAGCACGGGTGGTCGGAGCGCAGGGGTGACAAGGGTCTGTCCCCGCGGGGACGACGCAGCTGACTGCAGGCGCGCCGGAGCGACGGATTAGACACCGATGAAGAGGCGGTGGGCGAAATTTCGCTCGAGCCTGATGCGGAGGACTTTGTCCGCGGCGGTCTCGATGTCGTACTCGACGCGACGGAACTCGAAGCGCTTCGTTTCGGAGTCGAAGATGACGAAGCTGGCGCGGTTGTCGTAGTCGCGGGGCTGGCCGACGGAGCCGATGCTCACGATGTACTTGCGGTCGGGGCTCAGCGTGAAATCGTTCGGTGCGAGCTCCTCAACGGTGTCGCGCGTCAGTGCGAAGACCTTACAGAGGTGCGAATGGCCGATCAGGGTCAAATGGCCGAGTTCGTTAAAGATCGAGAGACACTCCCGAGCCTGCTCGGGAGCGAAGATGTATTCGAACTCTTCCAGACGGATCGGGCTGCCGTGGCAGAGGTGGAGTCCTTGGTCGTTCAGCTCGACCTTGTAAGGAAGCCCCTTGAGCCAGGCCATGTTGGTCGGAGAGATCATCGACGCATGGGTGTCGAGGGCATTGCGGGCTGCCTCGTAGTAGTACGAGTAGTCCATGCGCCCTGCGACGGCCGCGTCGTGGTTGCCGAGGATGGTGTGCTTGGCGAGGCCGCGGATGATGTCACAGCACTCGTTCGGCGAGCCCCCGTAGCCGACTGTGTCCCCGAGACAGTAATAAACATCGATCGCCTCTCCGTCGAGGACCTGGAGGACGGCGCTCAGCGCCTCGTAGTTGGCGTGGATGTCGCTCAGGACTGCGATACGCATGAAGGGTCGGGCGGCGGCCGTACACTCCGGGCGCCAGCAAAGGGGACGGACGAGTAGAGTGCGGCTCCTCCCCCAGAAGCGCAAGTTCTGCTCGTTCGATCTCCAAAATGCGCCATTTCGTGGCCAAGGAGAAAGCAGGTCGAGCCCTCGGCTGGGTCATGAGCGGCTCACGGGGGCGCGGACGGGAGCTTTCGCTATAAGGACGGCGTGACAGAGTCCCACCTCTTCGACGGCGTCCCCGAACAGATTGTCGACCTATGCCACTCGCTCACCGACTTCGTGGAGCGCTCGGTCGGTATTCGTCCCGACTACACATCGGATACTTTGCCGATCGTCGATCACTACCTTGCGATCGCGCGGAGTCGGGTCGAGGCTAACCCCGCCGTCCTCGATCTGACGGCTCAAGCACTCGGCGCCTATTTCGGTGAGGTGGTTCGGCGTGCCTTCACGGGCATGTGGAGCGTGCCGTCCGCGAACTTCCACGACTGGCAGCTTTTTGGACAGGCTGCCTACTTCGCCATCAACCCGATCGGCGTGGGTTACGAATTACTCACGCGCGGGGTGCACGATGGGCCCTCACCGGAGCTCAAGATGGCGAAGGAAGATCGGGAGCTCGTCGCGGCGCGGTTGGAGTCGCTGCCGCCGGAGCGCGAGGATTCTTACTACAGCTTCGGAACGCGCTTTGAGGCCCTCGAAATCGCCATTGAGTGCATCCGCGCCCAGGCAGAGGCCCGCGGTTACTCGGAGATGTCCTACGACTTCGAGGACTATTACTCGCTCTCGTCCGGCTTACCTTTCCCGAACGTGTAAGTCTCTGGCTGAGCCGCGAGACGCACTTCGGAGCCGGGTGCGAGTTGTCCGGAGTTCTCCGCGCTGCCGAGCAGACCGAGCGTTCGGTAGCTGAGAGGAGCACGGCTCCTTCTCACCAAACGCTCACCGGGAGCGAGATACTTGAGAGGGCGGTCACCGACCACAAGCAGCAGCGGCAGGTCCCAGGCGTTGATAAAGGCCACGCGATCGGCGGACTTGCCGTCGTCGGAACTCAGGCCGAGCTCTTTCTCGAGAGCTTGTTCCGTGTCGAAGGTGAACGGACCAAAGCCCGCGGGCGGATACTCACCCGGCTTCCAAATCGGGAGTTCGGGGGGTAAGAGCATACGCTTCTCCGAGAGATCGGAGCGGGAGCTGTAGTGTTCGAGGGAGAGCGCGACGCGGGAGCCCTGAGCGAAGCGGAACCAGCCGGCGCTCGGGAGCGGCGCTTTGACGCAGAGGTCGCTCACGCGGGCGCGCACGAGCTCTGCCATGAAGCGGCACACGAGCTCGCCGGAGGGCTCACCTGCGCCCGGCGCGGGGCGCGGCTCGAGGTGGATTTGTCCGACGGGGGTCGTGAGCTCGCCCTTCTTCTGGCTCGTCGATTTGGGCGTGATTTCGCTGCCCTCGGGGACCGCGAAGCGCGGCATCACGTCGACGCGACGCTCGACGAGTAAGGTGAGAAGGCCACCGACGGGGACCACGCGATAACTGCGATTGTCGGGCCAGACGAGGATGTGTCCGAGACGATCGCTCCGAGCGCGCAGCTCTGTACCTTCGGGCAAGAGCCAGCCGCCCTTCGGAAACTTGACGCGCATGCGCTCGAGTCCGCTCGGGAAGCTCAAGATCTCAAAGTCGAGGGTCAGCTCGAGCTTCTCGTGTTCGCCGGAGGGAAGGCGCGCCGTGATCGGCCAGTTCTGAGGAGAGAAGCGGAGCGTGAAGGAGACGCCTGAGCTTGGCAGCGCGACGATCGGCGTCGAACTATCGAGGGGCAGGGCCTCGTCTTGGGGCAGGGGGACGGCGGGGATCCGCCCTTCGTCTTCCTCCTTGTCAGGGCGACTCTTCCCGGTGAGCGGAGCGGGCAAGAGGGCGGCGTTAGGGCTCGGCTCCGGAGACTCGGGGAGCTTCTGGTCGTCGTCGCAGCCGAAGCAACTGAGGATCGCTGTGAGCAGGAGCGCGCGCCGCATCTCAGCCCGGGGTCTTAGCGCAAACAGGCGAAGAGCGCCTCCGTCGGCGAGGAGGAGGCGGAGAACGTGGGTTAGGGAGCGGGAGCGCCTGTGAGGGGGCGCGTCAGGAGCAGGGCGGTCTCGCCGTCGTCGTAATAGCGCGGGCGCGCGCCGACCCGGTCGAAGCCGGAGGCGAGGTAAAGGGCAAGCGCCCCGTGATTGCTCTCGCGGAGCTCAAGGGTGATCGAGGTGGCTCCTTCCGCGCGGGCGGAGAGCTCGGCGGCGCTGAGCAAACGACGCCCATGACCTTTCCGTCGTTCTGAGGCCCGGACCGCCAAGTCCTGGATCTGGAGTTCGTCAGCCACGAGCCACGCCGTGAGGAATCCGACTTCGGGGTCGATGACCCAGGCGCGCGCCTGAGGCTTTTCGAGCTCGGCTCCGAGCTTGACGGAGAGACCTTCGGCGTGGGCGAGTGCATCGACCCAGGGCGCGTCGGTGCGTGTAGCCGGGCGCGCTGCCGTCATTTCCTCTTCACGATGCGGGCGTTCATGAGGCGATACAAGATTTTGCAGGATTCGAAGGAGCCAAACTCAAGACTGTCAATCACCTCACCGATGGTCCGGACCCCGTCGAGCGCGGCTAGGACGTTTCGCTCGTGACCTTCGAGGTCCGACGGTCCGAGCTTCTCGAGAGCGAGCGGGTCGATGGCGAGCACGTCGCCGAAATCGAAGGTCCCTTCAATCAAGCGCCACTCGTCGACACGCCGGAAGCCCTCCATGACCAGGCCCGCGCTCGGTAGCGCGAGCCGCGCTCGTTCGGCGAGAGGCTCATTCAAAGGAGCCACGAAGCGGAAGCGCCCCTCGGTCCAGCGGACGACTTCGTAGACGAGCTCGGAAGTTTGGGAGATGAGCGCAGCGCGCAGATCGGCTTCGCTGATGAGCTCCAGGGCGACGAGATGTTCCCCGATCAGCTCGCCTTTCTCTCGGGCGCGCGCGGAGGCGCGCTCGAGGTCCGGACGTGAGACGACTCCCGCTTTCAGGAGATAGCGTCCGAGTAGGAACTCTTCGGGAAGACCCGCGTAGGTCGCCAAGTCGAGCGCCCCGCCGTGCATGAAGAACGTCACCCGGGAGCGATTGCGCGAGACGGTGAGCGCGCCTGTTTTCCTCTGCAGATCGAGGAGCTGAAGGACGTCGGCGAAAGAGACGCTCTCGAGCGCTCCCGTGAGGAGCTCGTGGCCCTTGGACTGAGCGAACTCGGTGTCTTCGAGCAGCGTGAGGAGCTCGACGCCCGCGTCGGGCGTGAGGGATTGCGAGAAGATTTGGGTGAGCGTGGCGGCCTCGACGTTGCCAAACTCTCGGGAGAGGCCAGGCAAGAAGATCTTCGAGAGGTGTTCGGCGACCCGCGACGAGGAAACGCTCGCGCGAAGATCGGAGCTCATGCTCTCGGGCGCCGACGCAAATTCTTCGATGCGCTCCGGACCTTCAAGGCCGGCGTCCCGGCGCTCCTTCTTCTCGATGGCGCTCTGGACCACCGCGAGCAGACCGCGCGCGTCGAAGGGCTTTGTAATCGCGTCGAGGGCGCCGGTCTGTTGAACGAACTTTCCTCGGATGCGATCGCTTTTTGCGCTCATCAAGACGACGGGCAAGTCTTTGAGTCGCTCGTCTTTTCGGAGCGACATACAGAACTGATACCCGTTCATCCGCGGCATCACGAAATCTACGAGAGCGAGCTCAACCTCACCTTCAGCGAGCTTCTCGAGCGCGTCGACGCCATCCTCGGCGAGGACGGGCTCATAGCCATTTCGCTCGAGGATCGCGCGGACGATGTTGCGGATGGTCAGGCTGTCATCGACAACCAAAATGCGGGCTCCCATGAGCGGTCGTCATCGTCCAACGATTCCGCCATCAAGTCGACAGGATGAGCCCGGGAACGGGGGGGAGAGGAAGCGCTCTGCCGGCTCCTCGGTGAGGAGCACATGGGCGCAGCGTTACCGTGGGAGGGTGATATTGTACCCGTTTTGTTCTGTTGGGGGCGTTGGCTGGGGCGCGGCTCGGGCTCGCCCTCGGCTGGTGCTCTGGAAATCGACGCGTCTCGGCCCTTTTGTGGTCCAAATGAGATCCGGTACCCTCTCGCTTGCGATGTTAGAATCTTCAGAACGCGAGCAGGTCTCTCTCCGGACAATCAGAGGACGGAGAGCGCTCACCGCCGTGGCGCTCGGCCTGTCTGTGGGTGCTCTGGGTTGCGGGAAAGGCTCCGCCTCTGAGAAGACGAAGATTCCGAGTGCCGGCGATAGTTACGCGCAGAGCGAGTCTCGGCCGGTCGCCGAGGCGCCGCGTCCTCATGCTGAGGACGGCCCGCGCGCGGCTCCCCAGCCTGTGCGCCCCCCGCCTGCGCCGGGGGCGAGCGCGAGTGCTCCGGCGACAGACCTAGGTCCTCCGCCGAAGAGTCACGATCTCGTCTACCACGTCAGTCCGGAGGGAGTTTGGGTCGAGATTCTGAAGGCGAGGTTTAGGCCCACCGCGAAGGTTCTCAAGGTCCCCGGTGGGCGCGTCGTTGAGGTCGAACTCGAGGTCGAAAGTCCTGAGCCCTACGCGCTGATCGCCGGGGAAAATGGGCCTATAGCGCTTTCGGGACGGGTGCGCCGACCGGAAGAAGAGCTGCGCGTCGATGAGCGAGGTGAGAGCAAGGTGATTACGCTCACGCCCCACAAGACCGAGGTCTATAAGCGCCGCTTCCCGGCCGGTTCGATCAAGCCGGTTCGCCCCGGAGACCAGCTCGAGATTCGGATCGGGCTCTGGGGATTCGGAGAAGGCCCTGATGAGACGCTGCCTGTCCGGCGGCTGTTTGTCGTGAAGATGGCTCCCGATAGAGCGGGCGATCACCTCGAGGTGATGTTGCCGGAGGGCGTCTCGGAGTAACGTGCGCTAGACCTTCGCCCGCGATGGATGGCGCGAGCTATTTGCTAGGAGGGATCGCGATCCCCGAGGGTGAGATCGAGCTCAGCGCCGTGCGTTCGAGCGGTCCCGGTGGCCAGAACGTCAACAAGGTCTCTACGAAGGTCGTTTTGCGCTTTGCGTTCGAGACGAGTCAGGCTCTGACGGTCGGCCAGAAGAACCGCCTTCGAGAGAAGTTCTCCGGCTATGTGACGAAGGGCGGAGAGCTCGTGCTCTCGGCGGACGAGACGCGCTCGCAGGAAATGAACCGTGAGCGCGCTCTCGCGCGGCTCGGCGCGCTCCTCGCAGAGATCCGCTTCCCTCCTCGGCGGCGCGTGGAGACGAAACCGACGCGAGCCTCTCGAGAGAGACGCCTCGCGGCCAAAGACCGACGCAGTGAGATCAAGAAGATGCGGCGCGCGCCGACCGACTGATCGGACACGCCGCGTTCGTTTTCGCTCCCAGGTGCAGCGATCGTTCACGCTGCGTGCTGCGATCAGATGAGTCCCATGCGGCGGCGCGCGTCGGTCGCCCGCGCGCTCGCCCAGTCCGCGAGGAGGTCTCGAGTGACAGCTTCGACGTCTGAGCTCGCAACGCGCAGGGCCGCCCCGCCGCTCTGATGGAGCAGCTCGATCGGCGAGAGGTTGTCGGCGAGGAGGAGCGCCGCGAGGCGCGCGCTACGCCGGACGGACCTGAGGAGGAGCCTCGCGTCGGGACCCGGCTCGCGCAAGAAGCTCCGCACTCGGTCGTCGAAGCGGCCCTTGGAGAGCCAGGAGGGAGCCTTTTTGACACGCCTCGTGAGTTCGTCGAGTTCCGGCCCGGGAGCGACTCCCGGGAGGAGATAGGACGGATCGAGCTGGCGAGCTGCAGCGACCACGGTCCGGAGCACTTCGTCCTCCGAGAGCGCAAAGGCGAGCGGGATCCCGAGCGATACACCGGCGACGAGCTCGCCGAGCAAGAACACTTGATCGGCGTCCCGAAGGTTCAAGAGTCCCGTCGGGACGATGATGCCGAGAGGGTCGGTCAGAACGAGGCGCGGCGTGATCGAGTTGCTCGGCTCCGGGTAGAGGTCGAGTTCGTTCAAGCCAAACGCGCGCATCACCTTATCGAGGGGTGCTCGCAGGGGATGCCCCGTCTTTGCTCCAATGCGGTCGCGGCTCGACAGCCCAGCCGCCTCGAGCCCGCCGCGGAACACCTTCGGTCCGAGCCCGGAGAGCTGATTGAGGAGCCAGAGGGTCTCGCCGCCTTGTTCGACGATCGGATCGACGACTGTCGTGAGCGCATCGCGAGCGGAGCCGGGCGCGACGAGCGCGGGGCGAGGGATGCGCCGGGACCATTCAGCAATGTCCGCCTCGCTCGCGGCTCCGAGGAGAGCGAGCGGGCCTTGAGTGAGAACACTTTCGGCGGAGCGACCGGTTTCCAAAAAGAGCCTGCGAAGCAGGAGCCAGCTCTCTTTGCGCAAGCTGTCCGTTTGAACGAGCTCTTGGCAGCGGAGCGTCGCACTCGGGAGGTTGTGAGCTCGCTCGGAGGTCGCGACGAGGGCCTCTCGGGCGAGGACATGTCCGCGATCGAGCGCGAGACATTCTTCGAAGGAACGCTCCGCGCTCGCCAGGTCTCCGACTCGATCGAGCCAAATCAAACCGGCCTGATAGGCACTTTCCGCTCGATCCTTGGGGGCGAACTGGGGTGAGCGAGCGTGAGCGGCGAGAGCGCTCGCCATACGCCGGAGCTCCCCTTCATCACGACTCGTGATGAGCCCGTAGAGGTCGCCGAGGGGACCCTCGGGGCTCGCGCCTGCGAGGGCGAGCGCCGACAAGAAGACGTCGCGCGCTTCGGCGGGACGACCCCGATCGCGCTCAAGGCGCCCAAACTGCGTGAGAGCGACGACGCGCTCGTTGCCTTCCGCGATCTCGACCCATTTCTGGGCCGTATCGTAGGCGCCGGGATCGCGGCTCTCGATCTGGAGTGCGAGCAGGCGCTGCAGCGCTCCGCGATGAATCGGATCGCGCTTGAGGACTGCGTCGAGCAGCCTGCGCGCATCTGTCTTCCTTCCGAGGTGCTCGAGGTAGAGCCCCGCGAGTTCGACCTCGAGACGGATGCGATCTTCGCGATCTGTCGTGAGCGCGATGGCCCGCTCGAGCTTCTGCGCGGCGGGCGCAAACTGACGATCGCGAAGGTAGAGTTCACCGAGCGCGATGACTCCGCCCAGATGATCGGGCATGAGCTTCTCGATGCGAGTGAGAGCCGCGATCGCCGCTCCGCGGTTCTGGTGATGTTCTTCGTAGACGCGCGCGACGGTCATCCAGTGCGAGACAATCGCCTCGGGGTCGGTGGCCGCCTGAGCTGCGGCGGAGAGACTCGTGACGAGCCGTCCCGGATCGCCGATGCGCGCAAGGAAGTAGCCGAGGTGGTCTGCCGCGTCCCGGTCGTTCGGGTTCTGTTCGAGGGCGCGCTCGAGCAGCGTGACGCTTTGGGTGACCTGTCCGCGCTCTTCGAGCGCCTTCGCCGCTCGCACAAGCAGCCAGGAGGCGCGCTGCTTGTCCCCTGTTACGCGGGCTTCGAGATCGGCCGCCTCGGTGAGGAGGCCCGCGTCGCTGAGCCGCTCCGCGACGCGACCGTAACCACGCGCCGCGCCGAAGCTCTCGGGATCGAGCTCGAGGGCGGCGCGGAAGGCGGCGAGCGCTTGAGCCGGGTCGTGAGGTTCGAGGAACTCGCCGAGACGGACTCGATGTTGAGCCGCCGCGAGGGGCTGACCACTGCCATCGGAGAGGACCGAGTCCGCCTGAGCGAGGGCTGACAAGTCGCGGTCGAGCAGCGCTGCTCGCTCCTTGTGGAGCAGCGCCGAGCGATCACCCGGCTGGCGGTCGAGCAGCGCGCTCACATAATGCATCTTCTGCTCCTCCGGCGCGAGGCGCAGAAGCTCACGGAGCGCGCCGATCTGCTCGGCAGGGCCGAACTGAGCGATTTGTTCGTGAAGGACCCGGCGCAGCGAGTCCGTCTGACCGAGCTCGGCGTAGGCCTCTTCGAGCATCAGGAGCGCGAGCGGATGGCGCGGAAAGCGATCGAGGAGCTGTTCGACGGGCTCGACGGCCTTCGCGGCGTCTCCGAGCTCGTCACACAAGACCTCGCCCGCCATGAGCGACTCCCAAAGCGTGATGCGGGGTTCGACGGTCAGCTTCGCATCACGCGCGAGACCATCCGCGAACTCCTTGAGCTTGCCGAGCTTCGCGAGCAGTCGAAGCTCACCATCGACAGCTGTGCGCAAGGTCGGCTTGAGGCGGGCTGCTTCTGTGTAAGAAGCGAGAGCTTCCTCGGGACGAGTCAGGACATTTTCGTAGAGGCGACCAAGCCGCGAGAGGAGGCTCGCCTTGAGGTCGGGTTCGGCGACGCGCGCGGCGTCGTCTGTGAGGTGCTTGGCGAGATCTTCGAACTGCCCCGTCCTCGACAAGAGCTCGGCGAGCCGCTCGCGGGCCGCAAAATGATTCCGGTCCGCGGCGACGGCGCGCTTGAGGTGCGCGACGGCGCGATCGAGAGAGCCGACCTGGGTCTCGAAGACGTCGGCGATCTCGAAGAGGATTTGAGCCTTGATGGCGCTGTCGGTGACGAGCTCGACCTCACGCCTTCGCGCCTCGAGCATCTCCTCGGTTCGACCGCCGGCCTCGAACACCCGCACGAGGCCCGTGATGGCCGGGCGCGACTTCGAGTCGACTGCGAGCACGCGCTCGTAGAGGACCTGAGCGAGTCCAAGGTCGCCGACCTTGTCGCGAGCTGTGTCAGCGGCGCGGAGAAGCAGGGCTGTCTTCTGTGCGACTTCGTTCGATTGCTCCGCTTCTGTCTGGAGGAGCGCGATGAGCGCGGGGGAGTCGCCAGCCCGCTCGGCCGCGGTTTGAGCTCCGAAGAGCGCGCCGGAGTTCGTCGGCGCGTCCGACAGGATGCGTTTGTAGGTGAGGAGAGCTTTCTGGTGTTCGCCGAGCCAATCCTCGTAGAGGGAGGCGATCTTGAAAAGGTAACGGTGCCGGATGCCCTGGTCGCTCGTCTGTTCGGCGGCCCTCTCGTAAAGCTCGATGAGTTCTGGTGTCATCCGCGCGTCAGCGTAAAGACGTGCCAGCGCCCGTTCGCTCGGCGCGTAGCCGGGCAGGACCCCGAGAGCGCGCGCGTGATAGGTGCGCGCTTCTTGGGCTGAGCCGAGTCGCGTCTCGTGGATCTCGGCGACCTCGTGGAGGAGCGCGGCGCGACGCGCCGGATCGGTCGCGACGTTCTCTTCGCCGAGCAAGACCTCCACGAGGGGGCCGTAGGCGCCGACTTGCTTGTAGAGACGGACCAGGGGCAGCGTCGCCCCGGCGCTCTCGGGCTGCGCGCTGCGCGCCCGCTCGTACCAAGTGACGGCCAGGCGCTGATCTTTGAGCTCTTGTTCAATGAGGCGCGCTGCGCGCAGCCGGACCGCACACTGCTCTCTCGGGTCGGTCAAGACCGCGTCGAGGCGCTCGAGGGCCGAGAGAGCCTCGGTCGTGCGACCTGCGCGGAGGTACTGATCGGCGAGGCGGCGCAAGAGTTCGCGATCGCCGGGTGCGACCTGGATGGCGAGCTCGAGACTTTGGAGCGCGGCATCGGGATCGCCGAGGTCATCGGCTTCGATGGACGCGCGCCACTCGAGAGCGGCTGCGCGCGCTGCGGGATCGCCAATCAGACCCGTCTTGCGCGACAGAGTTTGCGTGAGGGCTGTGGGGTGATCTTGGATCGCGTGGAGGCGCTCGAGGTGCGCGAGAGCGGCCGAGGCGTCGGGGGCTGCTTGGAAGGAGAGCTCGTAGAGCTCGGCGGCGAGGCTCGGATTCTTTCGCTTCACCTCAGCGAGGCGAGCGCGTCGCGCGAGCCGAGCGGCGCGCAAGAACGGATCCGCTCCCGCGAGCTCGACCTGGCTCGAGAGGAGCCCATCGAGTTCTTCCCAGGCCTTCTCCGCGCGCAAACGGCGCGCCAGCGCTCTGAGGACTCCCGCGTCGTGCGGCGCGAGCTCACTTGCCAGCTCGTAGGCGCGTCGTGCTTCGTCCGTCCGCCCCATTCGATCTTCGAGCAGCTGGCCCTTTTCGAGGAGCTTCGCGGCGCGCTCGGTCGGCAGGCGCGTGTTCTTGATCGCGCTTTCGAGGTAGCGAAGTGTGAGCGCAGGGTCGCCCCCGAGCGAAGCGACGCGAACCAGGGCTTCGATGACTCCATCGTGAGCCGGGATGAGCTCAAAAGCTTTCTGATAGTGCGAGCGTGCACCGACGAAATCGAAGAATGGCACCTCGAGCAAACGACCCCACTCAAAGTGCAGGCGTCCGAGTCGCAAAGGGTCTCTTTCGATAGCGACCTGAGCTTCGATGTGCGTGAGGAGGTCGCGTGCGACGGCCTCGGCTCCTTCGAGCTCCGGCCCCTTCGGGTGCGTCGACACACGGGCACGGGGCGGAGGCGGTGCGTCGAGAGTGGCGCCGCGTGGAGCGGGGGGCGGGACCGGAATCGGGTTCTGAACAGCGGTAATGAGGTCGACGTCGGTGACGGAAGGCGTCGCGCCGGGAGCGACTCCTAGCGAGTCGAGGGCAGCCGCCGGGCGTGCGGCAGCATTCTCATCTGAAAATGGAGGCGGCGCGGGGCGGACGAAGGCTTGAGCCTCAGCAGGCGGCGGAGTAGCGGATCGCACGAACTCTTGGACGTCGGCGGGCGAGGGCGTTGGCGCCGAAGGGCGCACGAACGCTTGTACGCCGGCGGGTGAGGGCGCCTTCGCCGAAGGCCGCACGAAGACTTGTCCGCTCGTGGGGGGCGGGGGCTCTGAGCGCCCGGGGGCT
>JAEYYX010000058.1 GCA_023428245.1 Pseudomonadota bacterium | reverse complement strand
GTCGACGCCGACGGCGTCGAGTCCGAGTTCCATCACGTGCGCCACAGTCAGGAGCGCGCGCGACAGGTTCTCTCCGGGGAAGTTGTGGTGGGCGTCGCCGCGCAATCGGCCGCGTGCTTTGCCCGCGAAGACGACGGGCCACTCGCGCCGATCGTGTACCTTGCCCCAGGCGGTATCCGAGGTGATGTAGACGAGCGAAGCATCGAGGAGCGAGCCGTCGCCGTGGGGAGTTTCCTTGAGCCTCACCAAGAACTGATTCAGGCAGCGCATCGTATAGAGCACGCCGGTGTCGACGCGCGGCTGATTCGCCGAATCCCCCGGATCGGTGTGGCAGATCGTGTCGTGGAAGTCGGCGTTCATGTCCGAGCCGAGGTGCCTGTAATAGGCGTGCGCTGCGGGCAGCGAGAACATGAAGGTTGCAACGCGCGTGCGTTCGCAGGCGAGGGCGAGCGCTGTGAGCTCCGCCATGGCCGCGTTAACGTCCGGGGGCGCTTCGGCGCGCGTGTCCGCGCCGACTGAGGGCGCCGCGGGAACGGTACAGGCGGCGCTCCCGGGATCTTCAGCCTCTTCGAGCCGACGCTCAATGGCGCGGATGGCCTCAAGGTGCTGTTCGAGACGGGCCTTATCGGTCGTGCCGAGTCGAGCCTTGAGGCGATTGCCGTCATCAACAATCGAGTCGAGCACACTCTTTTTCACGCGTGCGAGCTTGGCTCCGCTGTTCTCCTCTCCGCTCGGAACTTCGAACCCTCCAAAGAGGCGCGTAAAGACGCGCTTCGGGTCGAACTCGGGGTTGTTTCGGGCGTTCGCGCCGCGGTGCGACACGGTGTGGAGTGAGTCTTGGTTGCCGCCGGGGGTCGCTGGGGTGACGCCGACCTCGATGGACCGGAACGGAGCGCCGGCTGAGATCTTCTCGGCGACGAGCTGATCGATCGAAGGGGCCCGGACCGCGTTGCCGCTGAGGGGGGCTCCGGTCGTAGCCGCCGCGGAGCCGGTCGGATGCTCGAGTCCCGAGACGACGAGCTTCCCTTCGAGGCCCGAGATCACTGTGAGGTGTGACTTCACGTCGACGAGGGGCTGGAGCTGGTGACTGAGGGACCAGGCGGAACCAGTCCCAGTCGCGGCGGGTTTCCAGAGACCTGGCAGCGTACCGTTCCCGAAGAACCAGGTGACATAGAGAGGCGGCAGTGCTTGGCCCGTTTGTGCGAGCGCTGTGCCACTCTCGTTGAGCATGGCCTCAAGCAAGGGAAGTCCGATGGTGGCGGTGGCGCCCGTGGTGAGGATCCCGCGGAGCAGTGTGCGACGATCGAGGGGTTTGAACATGGAGTGAGCCTTTATTCCTGGGGAGCGACCTGGGTGAAGGCCTCGTCGGAGACGAGCTCCAGGATGAGGGACGGGAACTTGTATCCTGACGCTTTGAAGGAGTTCGTGAGGGCCAAGATCTTGACCTCATCGACGTCGCGCGGGGCGTGAGCGGTAGCGTAGGTGTAGTACTTGCGGACGAGGCAGGCTGAGACACTGTCGCTCGACGCCATGACCTTGCCGAGCTCTGTGGCGTCCTGAACCGGAATCCCATCGAACTCACCGGTGGCATCGACCGGTAGACCACTGTCCAAAGTACGATAGCGCCCGATGGCGTCGAAGTTCTCGAACGGCAACCCCAGAGGATCCATGAGCGCGTGGCAATCAGCACACACGGGGTGCTCCCGATGAGCGTCGAGGCGCTGGCGCTTCGTCATGGGCTTGTCGGGTGTCGACTCAGGCACTTCGAGCGCAACGCCGCCGGGTGGGGGCTGGACGTGAGTGCACATGATGGCCTCCCGGACGAACTTTCCGCGCAGCGTCGGGGAGCCTTCCTTTTGGTTGGCGAACTGGGACAAGAACGCGAGCTTGCTCAGAATGCCGATGCGAGGTCCGTCTTCCGGCAAGAGGAAAGTCTTGAACGTGTCATCGGTCAGGCCAGTAGCGTCGACGCCGTACACTCGGGCAAGAGGCGCGTTGGCGACGACTTTGTTGGTCGAGAAGAGATCGAGCGCGCTCGCCTTGTCGTCGAAGATGACACTCTCCCAGGTCGCTCGCATGTCCCGGATCATTCCGCGCTGCAGTGCGGGTCCGTACTCGGGGAACAGCCCCGCGTCTTTCGCTTGCTGCATGATACGATCGAGGCGCATGTAGTCCTCAGCGAATCCTCCCACCGACTCGCGGCCGCGCTCAGCAGACAGCAGACGCTCGGCGACCGCACGAATGCCAGCGGGGGTCGAGAGTTGGCCCGCGCGGGCGTCCTCGAGGAGCTCTTCGTCGGGGAGCGTGTTCCAGAGCAGGAACGAGAGCCGGGCTGCGATTTCGAAGGGGTCGAGAGTCCGAGCAGCTCCGGTTCCGCTCCCGAGCTCCGGGCGGTAAATGAAGTTCGGGGAGCCGACGATTGCGACCGTCACCCACTTGAGAGCTTCCTGCGTGGAGTCGAGCTCTTCGGCGACGAAAGCCCCGAGGGTCTTGAGTCCGGAGAGCTCGTCTGGCGACAGCGGCCGGCGCCAAGCGCGCTCTCCGAGCTTCTGCAAAAATGACTCGACACAAGGATCTTCGAAACTGGAGGGGGAGCAGCCGACGAGCTGAGCGCGGAGCGCTGGATCTTCGAACGCCGCTTGAGCCGCGGCCTCGGCCGCGGCTTGGTACGTCTCAGCGCCGTGGTCGGACGTGACCACCTTCGAGGCGCCAACCGTCGAGAAATCGCCGTCGAAGCTGTCCGCTTCGAGATCAGCCCCATCGACCTCGACCTTCAGGAGATCGTAAATTGCGTTCTTGAACTGGGCTCGGGTCAAGCGACGCAAGAGCCCCGTCGGGGGCCTGTACGGCGGCAGATCGGCAGGATTGGCCGCCCCACCGCTCGACCAAGCGCCGCCGCCGGTTCCGCTCGAGAGGCCACCCGCGCCGCTGACCGGTCCGCCACCGGTGCCTTCGCCCGTGCCGCCGCTCGAGGCCGAATCCTCGCCCCCATCGCCGAATCCGTTCCCCGGATCGGTCCCGCACGCTGCGAGCGCAAACGAGAGCGCGAGGCTTCCGAGCAAGAGAGGGCGATCCAAAGCGGGAGGAACTTCTCGTCTCGGAGAAAGACGACGCGAAAGAGATCGGCGCTCGAGGGGAAACTTCATGACGGCGGGGCTCGAAAGATGGTGACCGGTGCCCCGACAGCGTCCGGACACTTGCGGTGGTTTCTTGAACCTTACCGTGCAGCGAGATCGTCGGAAGAGGAGCTGAAGTGGCCCTCGATGTCAGAAAATTCAAGTTCGACGCGAACGTCGTTCGGTGGTGTGGATTTGAGCACTCCCTGAGAACTCACATCATCATCGGACGATGAGTCGAGGCTGAGGTGAGAGAGGAAGTCCAAAGAGCGTCCCTGGGCGCCAATTCTCGCTTTCTTTCAACAAATCTGGCGCAAAATCGGACCACGTTTCGCTGGGGCTTGGGGCGGTGAAAATGTTCCTCCCCCCGGCGGAATTGATGTGCGCTAGGGGTGGTAACGGCAGTAAAGGGTGTGATGCGGTCAAGGATTGTTCTCGGTTGTTTGGGTTTCGCGCTTTCGCTCGCTTGTTCGGAAGCGAGTGTTGGAGATGGAGATGTCTCGGGGGGTGCCCCTGGAGCGGGAGGACAGGTTGCATCGGGAGGCGCGCTCCAAGGAGCGGGCGGAGCGAGCGCAGGCGGCGCGCCGAGCCTCGGCGGGAGTCCGACCCTGGGCACTGGTGGGAGCGGTCCCGCGAGCGGCGGAGCGCCGCTGAGCGGCGGAGCGCCGCCGAGCTCCGGAGGTTCCGAGAGCGGAGGCGCCGGCGGAACCATCGTGGGTTCAGGTGGTGAATCCGCTGCCGGGGGGGCCGAGGGCAGCGGTGGATCAGGCCCTGTTTTGCCGCCTGTCACGGACTACTCACAGCCGGGTCCTTTTGAGGCTGAGGTGGAGCAGGGCGTCGGCCCGGGCAACGGTTACACGGTGTTCCGTCCCACGGATCTCGGCAAGGATGGCTTCCTGCATGCCCCGATCATCTTTGGACCTGGCATTGGCCAGCAGGTGAGCGTTCACAACACGATGCTGCGTAACTTCGCCTCGCACGGCTTCGTCGTGGTGGGCAGTCCGGTCCTGAACGGCGGCCCGGGTGACGCGGGCAATCGAATGAAGATGCAGGATGGCTTGCGTTGGATTCTCGAAGAGAACGAGAAGGCCGGGAGCAAGTACGAAGGGAAGATCTGGGCCGATCACGCCGTATCTATGGGTTTCTCTGTCGGAGGGACGGCCGCTGTTCAAGTGGGTGGTGACCCTTCGGTGCTGACCGTCGTATCAATCCACGGACATACCGCGGAGGCGGAGCTCCACGGGACTATGCTTCAGACCACGGGCACGAGGGATACCGTTGGGATGCCGCTCCAGCAGGCGACCTACGATCGGTCCAAGGTGCCGACCTTCCTGGCGACGCTCACGGACGCTCCCCACGGGTACATCGAACAGGACGGTGGTGGCGAAGAGCGCCCGGCGATCGTCGCCTGGATGCGTTATTGGATCTATGGCGACACTGGCGCGGAGAGGTACTTCTTCGGAAATGATTGTGTGCTGTGCAAAGCGCCCTGGGAGAATCCGCAGCGAAAGAACTGGGATTGATACGAAACCCACTCAGGTGTGGTGAGCGATTTTGTCACGCTTGAATTCTCCAAGAGAACAAGGCTCGTAGCCACCTCTGGACCGATCGCTCCATCTGCCTCAGTTTCAAGGCAGTAGACGTCGCGTCTCTCTTGGCCTCTCACAAAGAAAAAACTTTTCTCATGCTCTCCACACCCCGCCTCCCTTTGATTCGACTCTCTACGGCCCTCGGGGCCATTTTGGCGCTCCAAGCGGCGTGTGGGTCCACCGGAACGAGTGATCTCGGGGGCACGGGGGGCGCGGCCTCGGGGAGCGGAGGCGCAGCGCCGAGTGGAGGAGCCGCTCCGGGAGGCGGAGCGGCCGCGACCGGTGGTGCGGCGGCTACCGGTGGTGCTCTGGTGGGAGCGGGCGGAGGAGGTCCCTCGAGCGGGGGCGCTGCGAGTGGGGGCGCGATGTCGACGGGAGGCGCCGGCGGGGGCGGGGGTACAGGCGGTGATCAGGGCGCGGGAGGTTCTCCAGCGTCGACCTGTGTGCCGAAGGCGAGCGCCAAAGCTCACAATCCGATGGTGACCCAGATCTTCACCGCTGATCCGAACGCGATCGTCTACGGAGACAAGGTCTACGTGTACACCTCCCACGACGAGGATGGTCAGGATGGCTTCGACATGGTCGACTACCACGTCTACTCGACCGACGATCTCGTCAACTGGCAGGACCACGGCGTCATCATCCACGCGAACCAGCTCAATTGGGCCGATCGACTCTACGCTCCCGGGGCCTGCGAAAAGAACGGGAAATACTACATGTATATCCCGAACTCCGGCAGCGCGATTGGCGTCGCGGTTTCCGATGATCCGGGAGGTCCCTTCGTCGATCCGCTCGGAAAGGCGCTCATCACGCCGAGCTTCCCGAACGCCAATGTCCCGTGGCTCTTCGATCCGGCTTGTTTCGTGGATGATGATGGTCAGGCGTATTTGTACTTCGGGGGTGGCCCGAGCGGCATGAACGCTCGCGCTGTCCGGCTGAACGACGACATGGTCAGCATCAAGGACAGCTCCGCTACGACGATCCCGACCACTGCGTTCTTCGAGGCCTCCTTCATGCACAAACATGAGGGGAAGTATTACTTCAGCTACTCCTCGGACTTTTCCTCAGGCCATGGCGCGGCGCTCGAGTATCTGATGAGCGATTCGCCGATATCCGGCTTCCAATACAAGGGTATCTTCCTGGCGAACGCTCAGGTCAATCGGGGCAACAACAACCACGGCTCGATCATCGAGTACAAGGGGAAGCACTACCTCTTCTACCATAACCGCAAGCTCGAGCAGGAGCTCGGCGTGGATAAGGTCAATAACCGCAGCGTTGCGGTTCAGGAGCTGACCTACAAAGAAGACGGGACCATCAACCCGCTCACCATGAGCACGGAGGACTACACGGTCAGCCAGCTCAAGTGCCTCGACGGATACCAGGAAGTCGAAGCGGAGCGGATCGCGGAAGAGAAGGGGATCGAAGTCGAAGGCAAGGCTGGCGAGACCGTCTACGTCGGCCAGATCAGCAACAACGACTGGGTCGCCTATTCGCAGGTCGACTTCCGCGAAGGGGCGACAAAGGTCGTCTTGAAGGTCGCTTCGGAGAACGGCGGCGGCAAGATCAACGTCGTGATCGACGGGTGCATCCAGGGCGCCCAGGGGACCCAAATTGGATCCTGTGAAGTGGCCGCGACGGGCGGAAATAGTGAGTACAAAGAGCTCTCCTGCCCGATCATGGAGACCTCTAGCGGCCACGATCTCTGCCTGAAGTTCTCGGACAATCCGAGTTTCCGACTCGACTCCTGGCACCTCGAGTGATGGACCCTTTCGCGAGGGGAGCGGCGTAACGACAGTTCAAGGACTCCGGGGTAGCGTGAGCGACCTCGGAGTTTCTTTCCAAGGACTCCGGGGTAGCGTGAGCGACCTCGGAGTTTCTTTTTTGGTCAGACGACAGCCGCTTCGGGCGCGGACTCATGCGCTGAAAGGAAAGCCGTGCTCGGAACCCAGGAAGAGTCGCTCGGGCTCGGGCAGGACGACGAGCGCCTTGGAGAGTCGCCCGGGAGCTCGAGGCCTCGAGCTCATGCAAAGAGCGCCTAAAAAACGCCGAGCGCCCGGAGAACCGGGCGCTCGATCATCTCGCTCTAGCAGAGCGCTTCAGCGCCGAGCGTGAAGGGCTCTCACGCGCCTTCGCGATTGCGAGCCCACGGCCCAGGCGAAGAGCCCCACGAGCCACAAGAGACCGTCATGAGTCGGAGCTCCCGTGCGCACCGAACATCCACCGCCTGACGCCGAAGTGGGCGGCTTCGGTTCGTTCGGCTCGCCGGGCTCGCCGGGTTCGCCAGGTTCGCCAGGCTCGCCAGGCTCGCCGGGCTCGCCAGGTTCGCCCGGTTCGCTCGGGTTCTCCGGCTCGAGGCCGGCTTCGTCCTCGAGCGCCGTGTTGTCGATCTGGAGGAGATACGCCGCGAGATCGGCGAGCTCGGTCGCGCTCAGGTGCGACGTCTTTCCGTGGCGATCGTCAGGATTCCGAGCGCTGATCACCTCAAGCAACGTCGCAGCCGATCCATCGTGAAGGTAGGGCGCAGTTTCCCAGATCCCTCGCAAGGTGGGCGTATCAATCCCGTCGAGCTCTCCGTTGAGTCGCTTCCCGGACTTCGGGGTGATCGTTCCGATATCGTGGCGCGTCCCCATAGCGCTATCGGTGAAGTCCGAACCCGAATGACAGTCGGCGCATCCTGACTCGAGGAAGATCTCGAGACCGCGGAAGCCGGCGTCCGTGAGCGAACCGTCGGGGTCGCGGTGGGGGCTTGGATTCACGCGGTCCAAGGACGTCACATAAGCGGCCAAAGCGTCGAGTTCTTCGCTCTTGCCTTCTTTCTTGTCTCCGAGCGTCGAGTTGCGCGTGCCCTCATTGAACAGTTCGTCATCGAGGAAGCCTGTCCCTTCGAAGGGGCCGCGGATGTCGTGTTCGAAATCCTGGACCTCGTCGAAGTTCGCGCTCCAGTGCAGTGGTCCTTGTCCGTTTCCACGCTTACCATGGAGGGTCGTCGTATTGCGGAGACCTTCGCCGCGATCGGTAAAGTCCCAGACCTGTCCGTCCTCGAAGCCGTCCAGGTGACAGGAGGCGCAGCTGATGTAGCCGTGACGACTCATGCGCGTATCGCTCGCGTCGTAGAAGATCGTCTTACCAAGGAGGACGTTCGGCGCGAGCTTCTCAGCTGTCGATACGATGACCTGGGTGACCTTCTTGAGGGCGAACTCTTTCGAGGCCAGGACGTTCGAAGCGTCGAAGATATCGACGGCCCGAGACATGAAGGCGTTCACGTAGAGGCGCCCCGCGTCGTCGAGCACGAGGCCGTCGGGCGCTTTGCCTTGGTCAAAGGCTCCAGCGACCTGGTTGCCGTTGTAGGTATCGATCACGTTCACGCCGTTGTTTCCTAGGAACGCCAGGAAGGCGTAGTCGCCCACGGGCGAGAACGTGAGACTGAGCCCGAGCGCACGATTGTTCAGATCGATGCGGCGGTCGAGTAGCTCTTTGCGCTCCGTGAGATCGACGAGCGAGACGATGGAACGAAGGCTTGTCTCGAAAGTGAGCGCGAGACCGTCGCGCCCTTCGCCACGCAGAATGTTGTCCTGTTTCGACGGAATCCAGAGCGCCGACAGGTCGGGGTTTGGCACGATGGAACGGAGATAGTTCGGAACGCCACGGGCCGTCGCCTCGGTGTCTGGTCCGGGGTTCACGGCGATCGCGAACGTCTCGGTGTGAGCGAGCGTCTCAACGTCGAGCTCGACCACCTCAGCGCCCGTGCTCGCCGAGATGAGTCGTGTGACGTAGATCAGGTCTTGATTGGGCTCGACGGCCACTCCCGCTGCAAAGGGGAGCGCTGGCACGATCCGCTTTACCTCTCGAGTCTGAACGTCGATCTCTGCGAGTTCACCGCGGGCCTGGAGCGCCACATAAGCGACGCCGCGGCTCGGGTGCATGGCGATACCGAAGGGCATCGAGGCTCGGGGCAGCGGGATGGTCCCGACGGGAGCGCCATCGCCGGTCAGGACAGAAATCGTCGCGTCGTCTTGGTTCGTGACCCAGAGGTTCCCATCGGGACCGACGGCGAGCGTGCGGGGATGGTCCCCGACCGCCGCTTCGAAGAGCAGCTCGAGGGTCTCGGTCGAGATGCAGCTGATGGTGTCGTTGTCCGCGTTGACGTTGCAGACTCGCTTCAAGGCGGCGACGTGCACGATCGTCGAGGACGACGTCGGAGCGATGGGGGGGAGCGGACGATGCACCGTCTGGATGAAGCTGTCGCTTCGGGAGCCAGTGCTGTCTTCGAGCAAGACGATCACCGGATAGTGACCGGGTTGGTCGTAGGTGTGGGTTACCCGACCGCTTGCGTCGGGCTCGCTCTGGGTGCCGTCGCCGAAATCCCAGGTGAACTTGAGTTCGCCCTCGCCGACGCCGTTGGCTGCGAACTCAATCGGGACGCCGACCGGGTAAGCGCGATTGGCCCGCGCTGCTACTCCGATGGCGAGCGCGTGGCTCGACACCAGGAGGGTGACGCCCAAAGTTGCGAGAGCGCCGAATTTCATTCTTGGGATCATCCTCGCCTCACGCGGAGCCGACGCACTCCAACCCAAGCCAGGGAAAGGAGCGAAAGGAGCGCCCAGCCAGATGAGCTGCTGCCGGGACCTTGGTAGCTACATCCCCCGCCGCTCACGTCCTCTTCCGCTGGGGGATCGAGATCTGTGGTACCGCCTGTTCCGACGAGTGCGCCACCGCTTGCTCCGGGCGGCGCTCCTCCGGACGCAAGGGTACCACCACCGCCGCCTGAGCCGACGTTGACGGCTCCGCCTGAGGCAGCACCGCCAGACGAGAGCTGGCCGCCCGCGCCGACGACGGGAGCGCCACCGACACCCGATGCGCCTCCAGTGGCCGGTTCCTCGTCCGGCGGGTCGACGTCGTCGTCCGGAATCACGATCTCATCACCTGTCGAGAAACGGAGCACGAACTCCTCCTCGAGCGCGTTGCCCATGGAATCGGACAAGCCACCCGCCGGGATGACGACCTCATAGGTCTTGTCCGTCTCGAACGGCTGGTCGGGGCTAAAGGAGAGGGTGTTGAAGGCGTAGGTGAAGATACCCGAGATGGGCTCGCCGCCGGCCGGTCGAACGATCACGTTCTCATCGTTCACCTTGTCGAAGTCGACGAAATCGGACATGAGCAGGCTCACGCGCGCGTTCGTCCCAACACCCGTTGCGTCGGGCTTGGGGTAGCTGGACTGAACGCTGAGCGGAATCGTATCTTTGCCGCGCTGGTGGCAGAAAAACGCGCTGCCGGTGCCGTGGTCGTTGCCGATGAAAATGAGGTTGCCGATGGGCGTGACCTGGCCGTGATCGGGGTTTCCTCGCCCGAGATTTCCCTCGCCGACGACCTTCGGATCATTTTCATTCGTCATGTCGACCTTCACGACGTTGTTCTGACGACCGAGGAAGACGAAATGATCCTGGGTCGCGGCGTAGAGCTGGTCCTGACCGATCGGCGTGTTCTTGACGAGGGTGATCTTGCGGGGATCGGAGAAGGAGTGGTTCAGGAAGTCCCCGTCTCGTCCGGCCGTGTAGATGCGGTCGTTCGCGCCGACGACGATCGCGTACATGCGCGGCTGGTTGCCGAGGCGCGACAGGAGCGCCGGCTTATCGGGGATGGAGATGTCGAGGACGGCATAGGCGCCCCCTTGGTCCATGTTGCTGATGACGAGGTAGTCACCGAGCGCGAACAAAGGACCCACGCGGAAGCCGCCGCTCGAGCCGGTAGGGATTTGGGCGAGGAGCTTTGGTTGGGTCGGATCGGCGGCGTCGATCACGAAAATCCCGAGGTTCCCGCCAGAGACGTAGAGGTAACGTCCTTGCCAGCTCGATTGCCAGGCGACGTTCTCGTAGTCGCCGCCGGTCACGCCGGGCAGGTCGATCTTGCCGACGCGGGATGGGTTCAGGGGATCGGTGAAATCCCAGATCTGCATGCCCGCCGTGGTCTGGAAGGCGATGTATTGTTTGCCGTTGATGAGAGCGATCGGGAGCGAGTGAGCCTCGCGGAAGACGGTTGTGTCGCCGCCCGTGATGTGTTTGACCCGGTTCGGCATCTTGGGGTTCGAGACGTCGTAGATGCCGATGTGGCCCGGGGGCCGGCCGCTGTCGGGGGCAAAAACGGTCATGAAATAGCCGCGAATCATCACGGCCACGTTGGTGCCCTTCGGGTCGCCCGTGTTCTCGACGAAGGCGAACGGCTTGAAGTACTCGCCGTCCCCGCAGTCCAGGTTTCCGATGCCGGGGCCCGGAGCGGCCTCGCTGACTGTCGCGCAAGTGAGCGAAGCCAAGAAGGCGAGAGCAGTGAAGGTGCGAGAGAGGGGGCGCGAAAAAGCCGTGGTCGTCATGGTCGTCATGAGCTCGAAGGGAGCCATAACCAAGTCTTGCGGCCTGGCAGCCTCGCGAGAAGGCGATGCCTTTCTCTCCCCACATCTGAACAATTCCAGCCGAGGGGGGAGCTTGATTTCCCCGCCGCTACTATCGCTCATTTCCCTTCATCGGCGCCATCCTCGGTGAGGATCGCGGAAAGGTGGTGTTTCCTGTTTGGTAACCAGTCTCGTCCGGCGTCGTGCAAGGAAACGACAAGAGAAGTGCGCGAACACGCGGCCAAACGCCGGCGCGCTCCGGGTTCAGCGTCGGCTCGGCTGGGTCACCTGGGCGCGGGTGAGGAAGGACGAAGGCTCGGTCGGACTCTCGATGGAAGTGATGGACCGGGGCCAAAAACAATCGACGAGGCAAGAAGATTCGCGCGTTGGCGCGGGTGAGGAAGGACGAAGGCAGCAGAAAGTGCAAAGCATGCTCCCGGCAACGTCGCTGCAAAGACTACGGACCGAGGGCACTGAGCGATCCCCGAGAGCGCGCGGGGCTCGCCGCCGGCCATTGCCGGGAACCTTTCGGACCGGAGCTCTCTCGGAGCTGGCGGATTTCGGGCGTCGAGCTTCCGAGAAAGCAGGGGCGCACGGGAGACGCGGTGGCGCCGTCCGGGCCCATTTCTGACTTGCTGAGGCTCGGGCCTCGCGGTATCTGCGAAACGAATGATGGGATGGACGCTCAACCGAGCCGAGGGTCGCTCCGCTCGAACACGCTCGTCCAGGCGGGCCGGTGCGAGTCTGATTTTGTTTCTCGCTTTCATGTCGCTCGGCGCGTGCCAGGAGGGCGCCGGTGTGGCTGGAGGCTCGGGGGGCAACGAGACGGGCGATGGCGGCGCAGAGAGCGCTGCGGGCGGCTCGAAGGACACGGGGGGCTCCGGCGGGAGGAAGTCCGACTCGGGCGGCGCGAAGGGGAGCGGGGGCGCGGGGGAGCCCACGACAGGCGGCACGAAGGGCGTCGACGAGGTCGAAGGCGTGTGGGACGAAGGGCGCTTCGACGAGAGCGTGTTTGGTGATTGAGAGTGAGGAGAACGATGTCGACATTTCAGAAATACCGAATTCAGGGAATTTTCCTGGGTCTCCTCATGCCGAGTTTGGTGGTCGCCGCCCTCGAGCTGCCTCACACTTTCAAGAGCGGAGAGGTCATCTCAGCTTCAGCGATGAACGAGAATTTCGAAGCTCTCCGGGAGAAGATTGAGGCGCTCGAAGAGTCCCAGAAAGAGCTTGAGGAGGAAGTTGCGGCCCTTCGCGAAAACGCTCCTGCCGCAATCGATCTGCAGCTCTCCAAGGTCGCTGAGGAGAACACCTTCGGGTTGCGCCAGAACATTCGCAAGACCGGGACCTGGCCAGACCTGGTCGGCAATACGCAGCCTGTGCCGTCGGCGGGGCTCTACCGCATCTCCGTCGAGGTGGGCATCCGAAGCCCCGAGACGTTCAATCCCTACTCCCACTCGCTCACGCTGTCCGCGGGTGACTTTACCGTTCCCCTTTTCGCCACTCGCTGGTCGGCCGACCCGGATGACATCATCGACCACCGCAACAACGTCTTCGTTCGCATCCTGGATGCGGAGGCCGAACCCATTTCGCTCTCGTCGACGGTGGCTGGAACGACAACGGTGAACATCGCCCGGATGAGTATCGAACGCATCGGCGATTGACATCAGGGTCCGGGGCCTTTGGGACCTCGCACCACCAGATCCAGGTCCGGGGCTCGAGGTGTGACCAGGGTCTCGGCACCAGGGGACCTATATGGGCGGAGGGCTTACATAGGCATTCTGCAGGGAACCCGTGACGCCCAAACCAAACCGTGACAAGATAAACGGTGCCGCCTGGAGGCGCCCTTTGAGGCGCTGGGAGGCATTGACTCTTCCTTTTCGTAGAGGTCCCCGATGTCGCTCCAGCTCAACGATACCATCGACGGGAAATACAGGATTGTTCGTCTCCTCGGCGAGGGAGGCATGGGCGCGGTCTACGAAGGGGAGAACACCCGGATCCATCGTCGCGTCGCGATCAAAGTACTCCACTCCGGAGTCGCTCAATCGAAGGACGCCGTAGAGCGCTTTGAGCGAGAAGCGCAGGCTGCGGGCCGTATCGGCTCGGAGCACATCGTTGAGGTGCTCGACCTCGGGAACTTGCCGAACGGTGACCGCTACATGGTCATGGAGTTCCTCGAAGGGGAATCGCTCGCCGAGCGCATCGCGAGTCGGGGGCGACTCGATCCTCGTTTGACCGCCGAGCTTGCGGTCCAGCTCCTCGAGGGACTCGGCGCCGCGCACGACGCGGGCATCGTTCACCGCGATCTCAAGCCCGACAACATCTTCCTTCTCTCGGCGCGCCGGGGCAGGAAAGATTTCGTCAAGATCGTGGATTTCGGGATCTCGAAGTTCTCGGCCATGAGTGGGGATTTCTCCATGACGAAGACCGGCGTCGTCATGGGAACGCCCTATTATATGTCTCCTGAGCAGGCCAAGGGCGAGCGCACCGTCGATCACCGCGCCGACCTCTACGCCGTTGGCGTGATTCTCTACGAAGCGGTCACGGGCAAGGTCCCCTTCGACGCCGACACCTTCAATGAGCTTCTCTTCAAGATCGTCTTGGAGAACCCCATACCGGTCCGTGACAAGGTGGCGGATGTCGATCCGCTTTTTTCCGACATCGTGGCGAAGGCGATGGCGAAAGACCGAAACGAAAGGTACGCGACCGCGGCTGAGTTTCAGGCCGCTCTCGTTGCGTACTTGGGTCAAGGGACCCCGCTGCACAAGGAGAGCACCGCGCATGCAGGAACCCCCGTGCGCGCCCTCGACGCCACGCAAGCTCTGCCTCGAGCTGCTGCGGAGGTGGAGCCGCTCCAGACGGAGGCGCAAAAACCTCAAGGGCACACTCTTGGGACTTGGGCGCATACGCAGGGCGGCGGGACCGCCTCTCCTGAGATCCCGGGCAAGACAGGTCCGAACAAGGCTGTGATCGGGGCGGGCGCGGGTGCCCTTGCCCTCGTGGCCGTATTGGCTCTCATCCTCGGGCGCGGTGGAGAGTCCGAGGGAGTCGAGGCGTCCCTCACTCCTGCCTCATCGAGTGCTGCGGAGGTCTCACCTTCTCCGATTGCCCCTTCTCCGGTGGGGTCTGCGCCTGCCGCTCCGAAAGCTGTCCCTCCGCCTGTCGCTGCCGAGGCGCGTACGGAAGTGCCCGAGGTGAAGGACGAGAAGCCTGCTTCTACCTCTCTTCCCTCAGATGAGAAGCCCAACGCAGCACCGGCTCCTACTCCGGCACCGGTGGCCAAAGCGGGCGCGAAGAGTACGACGACGAAAGCGTCGCCCCCCGCAAAGGCCCCGGCTCAACAACCCAATGCCGGAAAGCCAGCGAGCTCGTCTTCTACCCCGAGCAGCGGCCGCAAGATCCGCACGACCCTCTGACATTAGGGGGCGCGCTTCTCGGGCCCTGGCCCGACGAGGTCAGCGACCTTTTTGCCCCAGTCTTCAGGGACGAGGTTCGCGATCTCGCGGTAGTGGTTCACGAGGAAGTAGCGCCAATCTTCAGGCAAATGGCTCACGGCAAACTCGCGCAAAGCGAAGCGCTTGAGTTCTGCGTCAGTACGAGCTTCAGGGAAGCCACGCTCTTGGTAGCGACAATGGGCTGCGAAGGTCATCACCTCTTCGGCGAGTAGATGGTGCATGCGATCGATCCGGTCGGCGCCCTTCAAATGGGGAAATGCTTTCCACGCGTCTTTTTCGTACGCCAGAGGTCGCGATGCAAAGCTGACGCGCTCGTGGAGCAAGCCGTGCAAGGGGGCGATGGGTTGATTGGGAAGCGCCGGATGGCACGCGACAGGGACTGCCAGAGATTCCTTGTGGCGCGGGGCGTAATAGTTCCGTACGTGCTCCTGGGTCGACGGTAGTAAGGCCTCGATATGCGGAGGGATCGTTAGAATACGGTTTCGTAGGACGTACACGTCCTCGAGGTTCTTGTGCCAGTGATGTATGCGGTAGATGAGTGCGACTTGTTTGGTGATGAGACAATAGGGGGCGGGCGCCACTACGAGGCGACCTAAGACAGGGACGTCGATGGTCTTCTCGTTGGCGAAGACCTCTCTGACCTTTGACCAATAGTCGCCCGGCTGGCTGTGCACGAGCTCGAGGGGGCAGCCCTCGTAGACGAACACGGTCTTGTTCGGGCTCGGCTTCTTCCCTTCATACCTGGGCAAGAGTTTGTCGATTCGAGCCAAGTCCTCGTCGGTTCCGACCACATCCCAGTCCACGGGGTCCCGAAAGCCCGGGACTGTATAGGCAAGAGCGCGACTTCCGAAGAGCAGCATTCAGCCGAACTGGGAGCCGAGCAGGCTGTCGAGCACATCCACGACGGGCCTGCCCCATTGCTTCTCGTTGACGTCCCTTAGCATTTCCGGGGCCACGTCGAACGTTTTGTCACGAGGGTGCCTGAGGCCGGCGGTCACGCAGCCCTTGCTGGCCGCATTGCACACCTCAAGGGACGAGGCGTAACAAGACGTCCTCCATTCCCAATTTCCTTCGTCCGTGCAGCCATACAGAACGCTGTCACTATTGACGTTCTCACACTTGTATTCGCGAGTGCTCGACAGGCCAGGCAGGGTGTTGAATGGCGGACCCGGGTCACACTGGGCGCACGCGCCATTGAGACAGACGGGTTTCGATCCTGAACAATCCGCCTGCACGACCCAGTTTCCATCAATGCACCGCTCTGGCGTGTTCGTATCGGAACAGCGTCGTGGCTGGGGATCGGGGGAGCGACAAACGAGGGCTGAATCTCCTTGGCACTTGAGGACGCCACACTCGCCGCACGGATCGCCGACCTGACCTTCAAGGTCTTTGGTACAGCCGCCGCACGCGTTCTGGATGAAGTCCTTGTCACCGTCGTCGCAGTCGAGACCCGGCGCGGCTTCGCACAAACGGGTGCCTTCGCCGTCCCCGTCGAGATCTTTCGCGACGAGCTCGCCTTCGACGCAATCACAGTCGTCGTCTTTGTTGCCGATGCAAGCAGCAGGCTCACCTTTGCCGCCGGTTCCCGAGCCCTTGCCGCCACTCGAGGCTCCGCCCATAGCTCCTTCACCGCCGAAGCCCCCGCCGGCCATTCCACCCGTATTGCGACGGCCTCCGGTGGCGACTCCCCCTGAACCTTCACCGGGGTCACCGCCTTCCCCGCCCGTGCTCTTGCGTCCGCCTGTGCTGGGCAGGAACGCGTCGAAGTCCCGGTCGGGCTTCGTGCACTGAAAGAGGAGGAAGGTGGAACAGAGGGCCGTTCCAAGAACCAACTTGCGCCGCGGGCGGCGGGCTTTCGGTTCGAGCTCGGACGAAGCAGTCGGGGCGTTGTCTCGCGTGGTCATGTTCGTGGTCCTTGTAAGCTAGGTTAAAAACGTCCGGCGATGCCGAGGGTGTGAGCAGATGCGTAGGGGCGGAGCGAAAAGCCTTTGGCGACGGGGCCTTCCTCTTTGGGTTGCATGAGCAGGAGGGCGATGCCGGTTCCGATGCCTACGGCGCCGACGCCGAAGGAGATGATCGAGACGGTCCCAAAGGTCGCGGCGTCGCCGTCGAGCTGATCGATGCGATCGACCTCGGACCTTCCACAGTCCCCGGAGGAGGCGCAGTCGTCGAAGAGCTGGCTGGCTTGGCCGCTCGAATCGATGTGGAGTCCGAGGAAGACGCCGCCCGCGATGACGCCGGCGGCTCCTACGCCCAGGCTCAGGTAGGCGGGGAGCTTCGAGGGGCCCGCGGCTTCGCGCGGCGCCGCCGGAGTGTCGCTGGTCGCAGCGGGAGCGACGAGCGGCTTCGGCGTGAGATCGAGAGTCGCGGACGCGCCGGATTGCAGCGAGGCTTCGCCCGTTTCGGATCCGGAGCTGAGCTGCGCCGTGAGGCGGTGATTGCCTGGCCGAACCAAGAGCACGAGCTCACCGGAGTCGGGGACGCGGTACTGGTTCTTGACGTTCCCGCCACTCACGGTGATGCGCTCGTCGAGCAGCGTGACCCCCGGGGCGCTCCGCACCGTGACCGTCGCGGCGCGATCCTTCAGGAGCTTGAGATCGGACTCCTGCTGCTTCTTTTCCTCGGGATCGAGCTCAGCTCCGCCCTCTGCGAGCGAACGCTCGAGAGCAGCGATCGCCTCTCCGTCGCGCTCGAGCTTCATCGCGCAAAGCGCCAGGTTGCCGAGGATCTTCCAGGAGGGGGAGTCGGCGTAAGCGGCCTTGAACTCTTCGTAAGCTTCCTCGTAACGAGCGCCGTCCGGATCCTGCAAGAGCTGGACGCCAGTTTCGAAGCGTGCGCGCGCCTTGTCGGAGACGATGACGGGTTCGGAAGCAGCCGTGCCGGCGGTGGTCTCGGCTGCGGCGCCTGCGGCGCCAAAGACGAGTGACGCCCCGAGGGCGATTCCGGTCATGAATGAAGGAGAGAGGCGCCGACGGTTTCCGCCGCCCAAGGCTCGACGTGACATGAGTGCGCCCGATGATAACGAGCTTCCTCTTCGATTGCACCAATCCGCGCAGACTCGCGGAAATTAGGGGTGGGTCGGTTCCGTGCACCCAGAAACGGCGTGGCCCCTGTCGCTACCGCCCGCCTTCCGGGCGCTCTTCTCGCACCTTGTGGGCAGTTCTGTTGCAGTTGTGAGCTGCCCGAAGGCGGGGGAGCCCGGGGTCAGTTGGGCCGGATACGCAAGCCAGGATGGCTCGCCTCCTGACAGGATCTGTCAGCCGGGGGCCCTAGACCGAGGCATGGCAAACACCGAAACGACACTCACGTTCTATCACTCACCCTGGTCTCGCGCGGCGGCGGTCCGCTGGCTTCTCGAGGAACTCGGCGTCGACTACAACGTCCACTTCGTGAACGTTCACGCCAAGGAGGGAGCCGACGAGAGCTACCGCGCCATCCATCCCCACAAGAAGGTGCCCGCCATCCAGCATGGTGACCTCTTCATTACCGAGCGGGCCGCGATCACGATTTACCTAGCTGACCGCTTTCCGAAGGCAGGCCTCGCCCCGAGCATCACTGATCCTGACAGAGCCCGCTATCTGACGAGCCTCGTCTACTCAGACTCTGTCCTCGATCCTTGTGTGGCCATGCGCGCCAAGGGCTATGAGTATAACGGCCGGGACTTCTCCTTTGGGTCCTTCGAAGACATGGTGAAAAACCTCGAGAAGTCCCTCGCGAAATCTCCCTATGCCGCGGGGAATCGCTTTACCGCCGCCGACATTCAGCTCGGAAGTTCGATGGCCTTTACGATGCAGGTGCTCAAGGTGCTTCCGGAGCGGCCTGTGTTTTTGGACTACCTCGGCCGCGTGCTAGAGCGCCCCGCGAACCAGCGGGCAGCGAAACTCGACGAGGAGCTGCTCCGCGAGCATCCGGAGATCCTCGCGGGTATGGGAGTTGTCGACGCGAGCGCCTCCTGAGAGGCTCGTCGAGGCGGACGACGCTCGAATGAACAAAGCAGAACGTCTCTTTTCCCTCCTCGACCGCTTGCGGCGGCGCCGAACTCCGGTGTCCGCGGAGACACTGGCGGAAGAGGAGGGCGTCTCGGTCCGCACGATCTATCGCGACGTCCAGACATTGATTGGTCTCGGGGCTCCCATCGAGGGCGAGGCGGGGCTCGGGTATGTCCTCCGCGCCGGGTTTTTTCTGCCGCCCTTGATGTTCAGCTCTTCGGAGCTCGAAGCGCTCGTGCTCGGAGCTCGCTGGGTGCAGACGTTGGCCGACGCGGATCTGACGGATGCGGCGAAAAATGCTCTGGCGAAGATCGCCGCCGCGTCTCCTCCGAGTCTCCGCGGGCGCATCGAAGATCCGGGACTTTGGCCCGTGAATATCGGGGGGGCCCCTGAACCCGTTCCGATCTTGCCGATGGCAAGGGAAGCGATGCGGGAAGAGAAGGCGATTGAGCTCATCTATCAGGATGCTTCAGGTGAGCGGACCGAGCGAACGGTTTGGCCGATCCAGCTCGCCTATTACGAAGGGAAACAGATCCTGGTTGCATGGTGCTGTCTCCGGGAGGCGTATCGGAGTTTTCGCACCGATCGCGTCCTTCGGATGAGCTGGGCAGGCGCGCCTTATGGGCGGCCGCGCCGCCAGATGGCAGCTGAGTGGCTGGAAGAATTCCGGGCCCAGCACGCGCCCGTCGAGAAAAACGAATAGATTCTTCAAAAAACATCACGCATCCGTCACAGGAACGTCACACGCGGGGGCGATTTCGAGGCCGCATGATTCGAAGTCGAGAGGGTGGCTCCCGTGCCGTCTGCGTGGCCTTTGCCCTTCTTTTTGCCGTTTCGGGCGCCGGGGCCGAGGAGCAAGCTGAGACCCGAGGGAGCTTACAAGAGCGTCGCGAGGTGTTGACCGGTCAGAGCGAGACAGAGGTCGCTCAGCCTTCGGCCGGGGAAGGCGGGGAGCCGGGCAGCGCGGCTCCTGGGACGCAAGAGGCCCCGAGCGGCGCGAACGTTGCGCCTGATGGAGCGGGGGAAGCGTCGAAGGGACCTTCGGAGGAGGCTCACTCGGATGAGGCGAGTGCGGGCGAGACGCCCCATGAAGAATCGAAAGTTCCCCCCGGCGAGGTCATGGACGCGTCGTCGAGACCCGCTGAGGCGCAGAAAGAGAGCTCCCCAGCTTCCTTTGTCGATCACTTTTTCAGTCGCATCAAGGTGCGCGGCTATACGCAGTTCCGCTTCAATCACCCCACCACGAATCCGAACCTCGTCAATCTCCAAGGCGACCGTTCCATCGGCGGAACAAGTGAGCTCTTCGTGCGACGGGCTCGCCTCGCCCTTTACGGCGATATCCACCCGCTCATCTACATTTACCTGCAACCCGAGTTCGCGACGGCTATCGAAAGCGGTCTCCACTTTGTCCAGTGGCGCGACTGGTATTTCGACCTGGCAGCCCCGGGCAAAGAGTTTCGACTTCGCATCGGGCAGTCGAAAATCCCTTTCGGCTTCGAGAACCTTCAGTCGAGCGGGAACCGAATGCCCTTCGATCGCTCGGACGCGCTCAATAGCGCTGTCTCGAACGAGCGGGACCTTGGCCTGTTCCTTTACTGGGCGCCGATTGCGATCCGTGAGCGTTTCGACCACCTGGTCAAGAGCGGACTCAAGGGTTCGGGAGACTACGGCGCCGTGGGCCTAGGGCTCTACAACGGTCAGGGTTCGAACAAGGCCGATCTGAACGACAACAAGCATGTCGTCGGGCGTGTGAGCTATCCATTTCTATTCGGTGAGCAGTTCGTGGAGATCGGCGGCGGTGGGTACATCGGCCGGTTCATCGTCAACAAAGACGAGACCGTTGACGGACCCGACGAGTTCTGGGACGCGCGGGGAAATCTCGCGCTCACGGTCTATCCACAGCCTTTCGGCTTTCAGGCTGAGTACAACATCGGCGTCAGCCCCGAGCTCACGGACATTCGAGAGGACTCGTCAGGCCCTGAGCCCGTATTCAGCGGGACCGTGAGAGAAAAGTTATTGCACGGCGGGTATGCGATGCTCTCGTTCAAGGTGGACCACCCGACCCTGGGGACGTTTTTGCCCTACGTACGGGGTCACTACTACGAGGGTGCGAGAAAATTTGAGACCAACGCGCCGCACTATTCCGTGCGAGAGCTCGAGGTCGGCTTCGAGTGGCAGCCCGTGCGAATGCTCGAGTTTACGGCTGCGTTTGCTGCGGCAGAGCGCACCGCTCCGAGCTTTCCCTACCAGCAAGAAGAAGGTCAGTTCGGGCGGTTTCAGCTTCAGCTGAACTATTGAAGTCACCCTCGGTTCGCTCGGTCTTGGCGCAGGCGCAAGTTTGCATAAACTGCGTTCTGATGAAGACGGGGTTTGAGGGGCGCCGCTCTGGTGCGCTGACACTGGGATTTGGAGTGCTCACTCTTCTCGCGCCGGGATGCGGCAGCGAGGGAGAGGGCGGAGCAGGGGATGGTCAAGCGGGTGAGCGGTCCCTCGCCGGCGCGCCTGGGAGCGGTGCTGTTTCGAGCGGAGGCGAGGCGAGTGGGGCGGCCTCGAATGGAGGCGCATCGGAGGGCGGGAAGACGGGCTCCGGCGGGGCCTCAAAAGGCTCCGGCGCATCCGGGGGCACGACCGACGGCGAGAATGGTTTTCTTCCCTTGTTCGAGAGCGGCTCACGGCTCAAAGCGATCTACTTGACCGGTGAGGGTGATGACGCGCGGCGCTTTGTGACTTGGTATGACACCGAGCTCATGGTGGAGTGCGACTTTGGGTTAGCAACAGACGGAGAGACCCGCTGTCTACCGCGGGACTCAGGCTTGTCTCAGGGGTTCCTCGACGAGGCATGTTCCGACCCGGTCTATTACGACGCGCGCCCGATTCCTTGTGACGGGGCTCCTGCGTTTTGGGTCGATCCGATCGATTCCATGGACCGCTGTGGAGGCCGGCGCGTCGTGCGCCTCGAGCCGGTGAATGGAGTCGATACAGTCTATCATGATGAGACCTGTCCGACGGCTCCGAGGGAAATCGAAGACGGCGCGACGGTTTGGCGCGAGGCAGCTGTCGTGGATCCGGAGGAGATGGTCCGGGCGGATTGGGTCGAGCGGGCAGGGGAAGACGGCGTCGGGATTGGCGAGTATCTCGCCGCCGACGGTTCCAGGCAGGTCGCCGGCATTTTCGACGCGAAACACGGAGGCTGTAGTCCTCGGGAAATGACTGAGGGCGATGTGCGCTGCGTCGGTTCGAACGCCTTTTACGAGAAGGATTGGTGGTGGAGTGAGGAAGGATGTACGGGAACACCCCTGGCCTATGGGAATCGTCTCGGCGACTGCATGGAGCCGGCGGAGTACGCGATCGCGGTCACTCATGGGGAAAAATTGACCTACAGCATCGTGCGGGTGGGCGAACCTGTGGAAGGCATCGCCTATCAGCTCTCATTGAGCGACAAGAAGACTTGTACCCCATCGGATACTGAAGACCTTCTTTGGACTCTTTATCCTGTCGGAGAAGCTTACGACGTGTCGAACTTCTTCGCGGTGACGAGCGCAACCCTGGGCAAGGGCCGGGTGCGAACTTTGCACAACCGGATCGACGATCACATCCTCACCTACAAGACCGGAAAGAACGTCTCCTACGCACTTTACGACGAGGAGCTCGACGAGCCCTGCGAGGCGTACCGCTTCGCTGAAGGGGGCTGGATCTGTCTTCCGGAGCGGGTCCGTCGCATTGAATCTTGGTATTTCTCCGATGAAGAGTGCTCGGAGCCGCTGCTCGTCGTGCAGGAATCGGCAGAGGTGCCGGAAACCGTCGCTTACGCGCGGAGTGTGGCGTGCACCCGGGACAGTTCCGCCTCCGAGGTGCACGGCACCTATGCGGTGACGGACCGCCACGAGGGGCCGCTGTACCGGGTGCTGGGCGATTACGGATGCCAGCTTCTCGAGTATCCCCCCGCAGAACAGGTCGCTTACGAACTTGAACCCATCGACGGGTTCGCGCGCCTCGAAGA
>JAEYYX010000081.1 GCA_023428245.1 Pseudomonadota bacterium | reverse complement strand
TCCCGCGCCTACGGTCCGGCTCCGCCGCCTCCGAGGAGAGTCGTCCCTCCTGTGTGCGCTTCGTGACCCCCGCTGGCGGCGTCGCCGCCGCTTCCGTCGTCCCAGCCGAAGCCCCCCGCGCCGGGACTGAAAGAACCGTCGTCGTCCGAGCCAGGCCCAGGAATGTCCATCCCGCCTCCGGCGCGGTCGTCACCGGCGTCTTTCGACGGAAGATCTTGGATCGGTGACAGCGCGCAGGCGGCGGCAGTCGCGCCTGCGAGAACCGCTACCCAGGGGAGACGCCGCGCCATCGTGCCAGTTTAGCCCTTGGTACAAACAGATTCCCGCTGCTTGTCGGATTTTTCCCCGCATTGGGTGCGAGTCGGGGAAGGACATCAAAGAATTTTCGTATTGAGGGATTTGGGGCGGGCGTGGTGTCTACGAGCGGGACGTCGTCTTGGCACACCTTGGCACAATTTCGGATCGCTCCGTCACACCCCGGCCCCGAGCGTGCCCAGCGGCCGGATGGTGTGCCGCGCTTCCGGGACGGGCGTGGTGGGGTGAGACGCCTCGCTCAACCCTGGTGCTTCGCGCGCCTCGCGCGCTCGAGGAGCCGAAGGGCTTCTTCGGCGTCTCCCCTGCGCAGCGCTGAGGCCACCGCGTCGAGCTCCGTAGAGAGGAGAGCGAGCACCTCCGCGATGGCGCTGCCGTTCGTCTCGAAGATGTCTCGCCAGATCACCTCGGCTCCTCCCGCTACACGGGTCGCGGAGGCAAACCCGGGCCCCGCCGCCGCGGTCGCGTCGCGCTCAGCAGCGAGCGCCGCGAGGGCGCTCGCGTAGAGCTGAGGGACGTGGCTCGTGAGAGCGACGCTTTGGTCGTGAGCGCTCGCGTCGAGCTCGACAATGATCGCGCCGAGGCCGCGAGCTAGCTCGATGATCTTCTCCTGGGCGTTTGCAGCGGCGTCCGGGGAGCAGAGGAGCCAGCGCTTGTCGACGAAGAGGTCCGGTGAAGCGTGGACGAGACCACCGGCGGGGTGTCCCGCCATGGGATGTCCCGCGACGAATCGCTCGGCACCGGGGAGCGCCTCCGCAGCGCGAACGATGAGCTCTTTTGTGGAACCAGCGTCGGTGACAACAGCTCCACTGGAAAGGGCGCGCGGGAGCTCGGCGATGATGGAGTGAACGGGGCAAGCGAGCACGATGAGCTCGGAAGTTTCGTAAGCGCGCGAAACCGCGCGCTCGTCGGAGGCCGCGAGCCATTCGTCCGCAACGCGCGCGCGCTCGGAAGCCGTGTACTTTTGGCCTCCATTCCGATCGATCGCGACCACACGTCGCGCGAGGCCGCGGGCCTTGGCTCCGAGAGCGATGGAGCCGCCGATCAAACCCGGGCCGAAGATGGTGAGCTGTTCCACGCCGCACGGGCATTTCCCACGAGGGGCCTCGTGTCCGCAAGCGCGCGCCTCGAAGTGGTCTTCCTCGCTTCCGTAGGCGATGCGCTGCACAAAGTTCCGCTCAGATGCGCCGCGCGAAGACTTCGGATCGAATGTTTTCAGCACGTTGGGTGGATCGCGCGTCGGGCCGCCAGCTCACATGCTCTTTGTGGTTCCCACGTGGGCTCCTGGCTCACATGCCCTTTGCGTCAAGACGTCAGCAAAAGGCAATGGAAAGAATTGCGCGAGGGCGACTCTCGGCGCTAGCCTGCCGAATAGGCGCTTGGTGCCGGCGCTCTGCGAGGGCAGAGCGCTTTCTTCGAACTCGATGGCCACTCTACCCGTAGGTCTCGGCGAGACGTTCGCCGACAAATACCGAATCGATCGCGTCATCGGTGAAGGCGGTATGGGTGTTGTGGTGCTCGCGCATCACCTCGAGCTCGACCAGCCCGTCGCTATCAAGTTTCTCCACGACTCGATGACCGACAGCGCCGAAGGCGCGGAGCGCTTTCGGCGCGAGGCGCGCGCGGCCGCTCGCATCCAGAGCGATCACGTGGCGCGCGTCTTTGATGTTGGCGTGCTCGATAGCGGGATCCGCTTCATGGTCATGGAGTATCTCCACGGTCGCGACCTCGCGCGTGAGATCGCAACCATGGGTGTGCTCCCCGTCGCCGACGCGACTCGGATCATGCTCGAGACGCTCGAGGCGATCGTCGAAGCGCACCTCGCGGGAATCATCCATCGCGATCTCAAGCCCGCGAACATCTACCTGACCCAGCGCCCGGACGGCCGAGTGCGCGTGAAGGTGCTCGATTTTGGGATCTCGAAGTCGATGGGCGCCACTTCGGTCGCGGAGCTGTCCCTGACCAAAACCTCCGCTTGGATTGGCTCCCCGCTCTACATGGCGCCCGAGCAGATGCAGTCGGCTCGTGACGTCGACCACCGCGCGGACATCTGGTCCCTCGGGGCGATCTTCTACGAGATCCTGACGGGGGCTCCTCCGTTCCAGGCCGAATCCCTACCCCAGCTCTGCTCCCTGCTCATGTCGAGCGATGCCGAGCCCGTTTCTCGCAAGCGCGCCGAAATCCCGCTCGCCCTCGAGGAGATCGTGATGCGATGCTTATCGAGAGATCCGGCCGCTCGTTATCAGTCAGCGAGGGCGGTCTTGGAAGACTTGCACGCCTTCGCGGCGACGATCTCCGCGAGCGCAGGAGCTTTTTCTCTGCCGCCGCTGCCGAGCCAAAGGACCGCTCCGCCTCTTTCGGTCGACGTGGTCGTGAGCGTCCCCGGACAAACCCAGATCCCCGCCACGAAACCTTCCGCGACCCCCCTTCCCCATCCCGAGCGCATTTCCACAGGGACGGCGGTCTCTTGGGCTGATGCGCCGTCGAAAGGTAGCCAGGCCAAGGGCCGATCCTGGTCGAAGCCTGTCGCGGTGGGAGCCGTTTTTGGCCTGCTCGCAGTGATCGGCGGCGGCGTCTACGCATTGTCGAGTCGCTCGGTCTCTGACGCCTCCGCCGAGGCGTTGGCCCCCGGGGCGCCCGCTTCTCGGCCCCTCGTTGACGCGAGAACGGACGCGCCTCCTCCTCAAGAAGAGCCGCAGAGCGCACCTCCCCCGGCCCCCGCCCAGGCCGAGCCCCCGCCCGAGTCTCCCGCCCTGGACGCGCCGACTCCGGCCGCCGAAGAGGAGAAGACTGAAGTGAAGAAGGCATCCACAAAGCGGGCGGCGCGCGCGGCCGTGGTGACTCCCCCGTCTCCCTCACCGGGCTCAGAGGAGCCCGCTCCCAAGCCGGCGAGTACCGCGACAGAAGAACCGAAAAAGGCGGCTCCGCGGACGGCCGACGACCTGTCCCAGTTCGGCGGCCGGCGCTAACGGCTCGCGCGATCCTGCGAGACATCACGAGCCATTCGTGACTAGACTCGCCGCCATGTTGCGACCGAGGAGATGGCTGGTGTGCGGCGTCGTGGCTTCCATGTATTTCGGGGTGCCCCGTGCAGCCTCCGCCGCAGGTGCGAGCGAGAAGGCGGCGGCGGAGGCGCTCTTCGATGAGGGCGTCGAGCTTCTGAAGGAGGGTGAGCTCGAGAAGGCCTGTCAGAAGCTCGAGTCGAGCCAGAAGATCGATCCGGGAGTCGGTACGCTGCTCTATCTCGCGGATTGTTATGAGAAAAGGAATCTGACAGCCAGCGCTTGGGCTACGTTCCGCGAGGCGGCGAGCACGGCGGAGGCGCGCGGAGACGACCGCGCAGATATCGCAAAAGAGCGAGCCGACCGGCTCAGTTCTCGCCTGTCTCGGCTGAGCATTGTGATGGAGGTGGGGGAGGATGCGAAGACTTCCGGCCTCGAGATTTTCCGAGATGGCCTGTCGGTTCCGAGGGCGCTCTGGGGGACGGCCACGCCCGTCGATCCAGGGGAACATGTGATCTTAGTGCGCGCTCCCGGCTATGAAGACGAAGAGCTGCGCGTGACTGTCCAAGGCGAGGCGGCCACGGCGACCTTGATTGTGCCGCGGCTGCGCAAGGCTCAGGCGACGGAAGAGGAGCTGGTGGAGCCCGAACGGGCGAGCGGAGGCACGGGCGTCGGCAATACCCAGCGTGCGCTCGGCATCGGACTCGGCGCCGCCGGAATCGTCGGTCTCGGAGTGGGGGCGGTGTTCGGAGGTCTCGCCATCGCGAAGAACAACGAGGCGCTCGATCCGAACGGCCTCGGCTGTACGGCCACCGCTTGTCCCACTGCGGCGGGCGTCGATGCGACAAACAGCGCGCTCACCTTTGCGACGGTCTCGGATGTCGGCTTCATCGCCGGCGGCGTGCTGGTGGCCGCAGGCGTGACGCTCTACCTGACGGCGCCGCGGGCAAGAGAGACGGTACGGCTGACGCCGATGGTCGGGGCGAACGGCGCTTCTTTCCAGCTCCAGGGGGCCTTCTAAATGCGATCTTTGGTTTGGCTCGGGACGGTGGGTCTTGTGGTAGCGGCGGTCGGCTGCGCCCAGATCATTGGGCTTGAAAAGCGCGACGACGGGAGCGGCTCGGACGGCTTCGGCGGAGAAGGGACGGGCGGCGGCCCGAGTGGGCCAGTGGATGAGAAAACGGGCAAGGTCACGAGCGACGAGTGCATCGAATATTGCGATGCGATGGAGACAAACTGCCCGGAAGGTACGGAGTTTCAGCAGTACATCGACCGCGACACCTGCATCAGCACCTGCAACGCGTTTGACCCGGGCGATCGGAAGGACCCGTCCGGGAACACGCTAGCCTGCCGCCTCAGGCAGGCAAAGGCCGCCGCGAACAGCAGCGGTGAGTTTTGCGGTAATGCCGGAGCGCTCGGCGGCGGCGAGTGCGGCACGAACTGTGAGGCGTGGTGTTCGCTTTTGTCCGCGGCTTGTCCCGACGACTACGAGGTGCTCACGAACTGTGAAGCGGTCTGCGGTGGCCTGAAGGACTCAGGCAACCGCAGCTTCCCGACGAGTTATCCGACTGGCTCCGATCTTCAGTGCCGCGTGTACCACGTGGGCGCGGCCTTCGATAACCCGCGGGTTCATTGTCCCCACGCGCGGTACTTGCCTGACTCGACCTGTGTGGAAGAGGATCTGGAGCCGACCTGTGATGAATATTGTAGCAAGGTGATGGCGAACTGCCGGCCGGCTTCTGGGAATGAGCCGAACCGACGCGTTTATGACAGCCGTCGCGAGTGTTTGGCGGCTTGTGAGGCTTTCCCAATCGGAAAGAGCAGCGACTTGACCGAAAACACGGTCGGTTGCCGTATTTATCACGCCGGAGCTTCTGCGACCTCTCCAGCGGTGCATTGTTCCCACGCAAGCCCCACCGGCGACGGGCATTGTGGCCTCGACGAAGACAGCCCGGTGACCGGAAACTGCACGTCCTATTGCTTGCTCTACCGAAAGGGTTGTGAGGACGAGTTCGACGCCGAGTTCAAAGATCTTGCGGAGTGCGCCCTCGAATGCACCTCGGAGCTCGCTGATCGCGGCGCGACAAAAGATCAAGGCTACAGTGTGGACATGGCGCGCGACGAAGACGGCATGCAGTGCCGCGTGTACTACGCGGTCAAGGCGATCGCCGGAGATGCAGAAGCCTGCGAAAAGGCTGCACTCAGCGGGACCTGTGACTAGAACACGTCTAAAAAATGCCACGGTTGCGCATTCGTTCGCCCTCGGGGCGAGCGGACGAGAGCTTTCGCCGTACTTTCCTGAGATCTGCTCGGTGGTTCTCGCGAACAACGAAGTTCAGGATGGGTGAGCGAAAGCTAACGGTCCTATGCGCCGCCAAGCTGCATGAAAACCAGCTCGAGCGGCACCTCGAATTGCTCGAGCGTTCTGAGCGGGTCGGACGGATCATCGTCGTCCGTCACGAGCCGCTCCGACCGCGTCTCTCGAAGCTCGAGAACTTGAGCTTTGGTTCGGGTTCTTTCGCCAGGCGCGCTTATAAGATGGTGGAGACGGTACGCGGAGTCGTTGCGCGCGAGCGGGTCGACTGGGTGCTCGGGTTCAATCCGGTGCCCTGGGGCTCGCTGGCGCTTCTCGGTGCGGCGGGCACTCGGGCGCGCGTTGCTCTCAGCATGATCGGGCGCGACGCCCTCCAGGTCCAAGAGCTCTGGGCGGGTCCCTTTCGCGAGGCTCTGAGGCGAGCGGACGCCGTGACGGTTACCGGAGACAAGATGGGCCGGGAGATTTCGAGCTTCGGCGTGCGCCCCGAGCGCGTCCATGTCCTGCCCCACTCGGTGGACCTCAGGCGCTTTCGTCCGAGCACGGCGAGCGATCCCGCGCCCGCCTTCGATGTGATCTCGGTGGGACAGCTCATTCGCCGCAAGCGGATGGATATCCTGATCTCTGCGGTGGCGCTGGCGCGCGACCAGGGAGCGCCGGTGCGCCTCGGGATTTTGGGTCGTGGTCCAGAGATGGCGGCCCTGGAGCGCCTCACCCGAAAGCTTGCGGTGGAAGGTCTCGTGACCTTTCTCGAGTACCGCGATGACGTCGAGGTCGCTCTGCGGGGCGCGCGAGCGTTTGCGCTTGTGAGTGAATGGGAGGGAGTTCCTTTTGCGCTCATGGAAGCGATGGCGACGGGCCTCGTCCCGATTGTGACGGATGTCGGCACGATCGGTGACTGGGTGCGGCCGGGGGAGAACGGCGTCATCGTGCCGGTCCGCAACGCGCCAGCCGTAGCGCGAGCCTTCATCAGTCTCTTTCATGAGAACCTGGAAGAGCGCGCGGAGATGGAGCGGTGTTTGCTCGCGGAGAGGGAACGACTGTCGATCGAGAGCGGCGTGCGAGTCTGGGAGAAGATCTTCGAGGACGCGGAGACTCAGGGGCGCTTGGAGTCGGCGCGTACGTAGACCTCGAGGTCACGCGCTCCGCGGTTTTGATAAACGGGACGGTAGGAACGAAGCTCTCGTTTGGCGAGAGTGCGTCGCAGCTTCTTGTCCCAGCGATTGGTCAAGATCACGACCTCAGGTTCGTAGGTGCGGAGGGCGTCCGTCACGTCCGCGTTCTTCAAGTGGCCCGTTTGCCAGCGCTTCGATGAAGTGACGGCGAGGTTCGGTGGCACCGGGATTCCGAGGCGATAGGCGTACGTCTGATTCGACGTGACGGCCCATTTCGCGTGGGGTGCGTGCTCGAGGACGGCCCTCTCGGTGGCGAGGAAGGCCGCGGGGAGCTGATAGTCGCGGAGGGCAGGCGCGAGGCGTGTTGGGCCGCTTCGGTAACCCCAAGCTGAGAGGACGAGCGCCGTGGAAGCGAGGGCGGCTCGAGCCGCCGTTTTCACTCTCGAAGCAGAAGGCGAAAACGCCCCATCCGAAAGCTGGCCGATTCCGAGCCCAACGAGCAGGGCGAGAGGGACCGTCACGAGGATTCGATGGTGATCCCAGACGGGGTCGTGTCGGAGCAGAGCGAGCGTGGAGAGAACCACCCAAGCGAGTGCGAAGAGCGCAGACCGAACTCGGAAGTTGAGCGCGGCGCCCAAAGCGCCCAAACCGAGAAGAAAGGGATCGTCTCGATAGAAGTTCCAAACAGAAGAATAATGCATGCCGCGAGCGCCCTCCACGTGCGCTCCGATCAACATTGCGAACAGGCCCCTTCCGAGGAACGGGCCAAAGCTGATCGTCAGAGCCGTGGCACACCCGGCCGCAAAGGGAAGCAGAGCGTGAAAGAGCGCGCGCGGTTTGGTCCGCTCCTCGTTGGGCGGGAGAAGCAGGACCAGAAACGCCGGCAATAGGGTCAAAATGATCAACTTCACGGCGAGTCCAGCGCCGAGAATGAAGCCGGAGAAGGCTCTGCGCAGAGGGCCCGGAGCGTTCACTTGGCAAAGGATGAACGCGGCGAAAGCGGCCAGCGCCACGCTCGGGAGTGTGACCATGACCGGCACGCTGTAGCGAACGAAGCCAGCGCTCATGGTGAGCGCTAGCGCACTAGAAAGGCCCGCGAGGTGCCCCGCGAGCGTGCCTCGCCTGGTGCGGCAGAGTTCATAGACGCAGAAGAGGGTCAGGCTCGCAAGGGAGATGGTGATGAGGCGGGCGGTCTCCGGCGTCTCGCCAAAAACACGCGTGAAACCCGCGATGAGGTAGGTATAGCCCGGAGGCTGATCGCTCCAGATCTCGCTGTAGAGCGAGTGCCCCCGGCTTACGAGCATCGCCTTCATGAGCGAGAAGCCTTCGTCTCGATCGAACTCAAGCGCTGCGCGAGGGCCATTGCCGCGGGAGAGGACGGCCGCGTAGGAGAGGGCGATGAGTCCTGCGACGAGCGGAGAGTTCCACAAGCGAGCGGCGGCCGTGCGCGTTGGACCGGGCGAGAGAAACGGCGCGCTCGGCAGACTCATGGGCAGTGAATTAGTCTGGGCAACGCCTATTGGAAAGAACACGCTGGTGCCCAAGGCACAAGCGCCTTTGCGCAGAAAGAGTTGACCTCAAAGCTGCTTCGGCTAGGCGGGGAGAAGTATGCGGAGTGGTTGGGTCAGCGCGTTCGCATCGCGCGCGCGTTCTCTGGGACTTGTGCCTCTTGTGCTCGCGTTCGGGATGATCGCCTTCGGGTATCAGGCGCGTATGGGGCTTGCTGATCAGGCGGGGCCCTATTGTCGCCACCTCGACGAGCACCTCTGGACGAAACAAGCCATCCGCATTTTGAAGACGGGGGACCTGAATCCTCACCGCTTCACGAAGCCGTCGGTGATGGTCTACCTGGACACCGCGAGTTTCGCCCTCGGTTACCTGAAGCTAGGCATGAGCGGGGAGAATTTGCCGCCGCTCGAGGAGCTCAGGGAAGGAGGCTATCCCTATTACACCGCGCCCAAGATGGTGCGTGTCGCGCGTCAGGTCTATGCGCTCCTTTCGCTCGGAGCGCTCGCGATGGCGGCTTTGCTCGCGCGCCATCTCATGAAGAAACTGGATGAAGCGGCCCCGCCTCGGAGCGAAGCGCAAGCGGCCCGAGGCGAAGCATGGGTATCGCGCCCCGACGCCGTCGGCCTTTCCGCGTTCGGCGTGGGGCTCCTCTCGGAGTTCTATCTCCGCTATTCGCACCTCTATCTCGGCGTCGACATCCTCGGGTGCTTCTTCGCGCTGCTCGCGATTTCCTATTTCGTAATGGCGCCGGCGACCACCAGGCCCCCGACCTTCGCCATCGTAGCCGGGATACTCGGTGGCCTCTGTCTCGGCACGAAGTACAACCTCTACCCGATCGTCGCGCCCGCACTGCTGGCGATCGCGTTCCGACATCGTGATCGCCTGCTCTCCTCTTCTGTCCTCTTCTTTCTGGCTCTCGTGGTGACGTTCTTGGTTACGACACCCTATGCGCTCCTCGACCTGCCGAGCTTTGTGAGCTCGGCTGCGGGCGAAGCGCGCCACTACGCGCGGGGACATGGGGGTCACGACACGACGCCAGGACTCTCGACCTTCCTCTCCTACGGGGAACCTGTCCTGGCCTCCTACGGCTTTGGCTGGGTGCTTCTCGCCTTCGGCGGAGCGGCCATCGCGCTCCGAAAGGTCCCGAAGGAAGCGATCCTCATCGCCCTGTATCCCCTCCTGCTTTGGATCTACATGTCGGGGCAGCGCGTGATCTTCAAACGCAACTTGCTCGTCCTCGAGCTGATGCTTCCGATCTTCGCTACCGTCGGTGTGGTCGGAGGCGCGCGGCGCTTGCGTCATTTCGTGCGGGACAAGGGGCTCGACAGGCGCCTCGAGCTCGCGGCCTTGCCGCTCGTGGCCGCCTTTGCGCTCATGCTCTTACCTTGGTCGACAGTCGTTGAAGGTTACAAAGGGGCAGGCGAATCTCGGCTCGAGCTCGCGGCCTGGCTCTCGAAGCGCCCCGAGAAGGTCGTCTTGATGCCGACCGAAGTCGAGTTCGATCCCCGCACCGCCGGGGACAAAGAGCTGGTCTCCTACGAAGCGCGGGGCGCTCGGCTTTCGGACCTGCGAAAGAAGAACGCGGGAGCTCTGATCGTAGCCCCGATCTTCGACAAGGGCGGCAAGGCCCCGAAGGGTGACTCCGCGGAGGTGCTCTGGAAGGGAGGCAAAAACAAGGTCAGCCCGGAGCTCGGCACCCTCACCCGGAGCCGCGTCTCCAGCGGCAATCCGAGGATTGCCGTCTACGGGTCTCAGGAGGAGTGAAGGGAGGCGAGCGGGTGAGAGGCGTGCACTTTCAGTAGACCGCGCTCAATACCCCAGCCGTGTGCCGGGCTGTACTGATGGTGACGCGCTCACTCTGAGAGTGGTAGCCCCCGAAAGGGTCAGTGAATATGTGGGAGATTTGGATGGAGTCCGCCCCGAACCCCTGAGTCTCGGTGAGCGGCTGCCCGAAGACAGCCGTGGTTCCATCGGGATACGTCACGTTCCAATAGGCGGAACGGAACCAGGCGGGGCTTGCTCCGCGTGACAACCAATCGCTCATGAGCACGACGGAATCGTCGCGATATGTTCGCACGCCGGCCGAGAAGATCCAGGTTGAGCTGCCGAAGGAGGGAGCTCCTGAATTTGGGTAGATCATCTCAATGGCGAGGAGGTCACCCGATGACAGGTCGTCCAGGATCGGAGCCGAGTCATCGGTGGCATCACAATCGAGCCAAGGATTGCCAAAGTACGCGTCTTGATCTTCCTCGCGTGGATGCATGACCGAGGCTGAATCGTAGCCAGTTAGGTACGGCGAATGAGGATGAGGTGGGGTGCGCGTCGGGCACGAACCTGGTTCAGCGATCGGCGCGGTGTGACGATGGGAGAAACCTAGGGCGTGTCCAGCTGTGTGAAGAACAGGACTCTTGCCGTCGAGGGAGATGGGAAGGACCATGTTCCACTCACAGTCGGCGTATTGCAGCGCCTTGTTCGGATAGATGGCCCAGGGGCCTGGGCGATCCGGTTGCGCGCAGCCGTCGATCGTGGTCCCTGCTTGGTCCCGGTCGTCGAGTAAGATTCGCACGTCCCCGCCTTTGTCGGCAGCGGTGCTCCGGCAGAGCCCACGCCAATCGATCTGGAGCGCCGACGAACCCTGCCAGGCGGTCATGATCATTTCGTAGCGGATACGTTGTTGTTCCCAGTCGAAATAGGACGCGGCTCCGGCCTTCCGGACCCAGCAAAACGACGGTCGAAAGCTGAGTCGACCAACTTCCAGAGGAGGATCTTCACCGCCGCCGGGATTCGCTCCCGCGGTGCCTTCAGCGCCCCCAACGCCCCCAACGCCAGTCCCTCCGTTACCTTCAGCGCCAGTCCCTCCGCCGCCTCCACGGTCTGCCCCACCGTCGCCTTCAGTCCCCCCATCACCGCCGTCTCCATCGCTATGACGACCCCCGAGGGAGACTTCTTCTCCGCCGGTTCCGTCGCGCGACACCCCGCCGCCGCTTGTACTTGGTGGTTGCCTTGTTCCGCCATTACTGCGTCCGTCGTTCCCGCCAGGAGAGCTACCGCCCGTTGAATGTGACGTTCCCCCGTCAGAGGGCTCGTCCGGAGACGGTTCGTCAACGGGGAGACGCTCACCGCGGCCGCAGGAGCTCAATGCTGCGGTGACCAAGAGGGCGAAGGCCCTTAAACGGGCCGGGCGAGATGAGCTGCAGTTAGAATGTGACACGAAGCGATGCGCCTCCTGCCCGCGCGGAAACTCTGGGCCCTGGGTCGGGGATCAAGAGGAGTGTCACCCCCGAGGCGACGAGCACGGCGGCCGTGGCCAGAGTCACGCCGGCAACGACATCGACAGTCTCGATATCTGAAAGGAGCGCGTTTGCAGTGCGTGCCTGAATTGCCCGGGTGGCGTCATTGTCCGGCAGAGCACGAATTACCTCTGCCTCAGCCTGCCAGTTCCGGAAGCGATCCTCGTTGACGGCCAGGACCGCGATCCCTGAGCCGAGGATAGCCAGACCGCTGCCCAAAAGGCTGAACCCCCAGACCCTTCGGGCTGTTGGAGATTGCTTGGCTGGAGGCACCTTGGCCTGCAGGACGAGTGTCTTTCCTGGGAGGATGCTGATGGTCCTCACGCTCTTCCCGCGGCCCGGAGTCGAGACCTCGATGAGGTGCGGTCCGATCGGCAGTGAGACTCGATCTTCGAGCTGCTGACCATCCACCAATACTTCCACGCCAGTCGCATTGGTGCGCAACACGAGGACACCTTTGGGTTCTCGGGTCTGCGGATCCAGGCGCGCTTCACACCGGAACGGTTCCCCAGGTCCATGAGTAGGAATGACAAAGCCGTTGGTGAGGTAGCCTGGACGTTCGATCGACAGAGGGGCCTTCGTTTCGAGTTCAAGAACTCCCGAGAAAGGAGTCTTGCCTATTACGCTATGGCCTTGAAGGATCCTGAAACCAGGGAAGGGGCAAATGACCTCGACGGAAGATTTCTGCGGTTGCTCTAAGATCGAAGGGAGATGGCTCGATGCCGAGTTGTGCTTCCGAAGGCGCTGCAGACTCTTGGATACCTCCAAGCGACGGTTCGTCTCTAACATATCCCCGTCGAGCTCAAGGAGGGCTTCATACGCTGAGATGGCTCTCTCGTGGTTGCCGCTCGCTTCGGCGGCCTTTCCGATGTTGAAGAGGACAATCGGATGGGGCGCGAGCCTGTACGCCTCCTCGAACGCGGTGAGCGCGGCGTCAAAGTGGCCAAGGCGCCCTTGTTCGACGCCTTCGTCAAAGAGCGTTTTCGCGCGCGTCGACGCGTCTTGACTGGCGTCGCCTTCCTGAGATGGACCGGGTTCCGCCAAGGCGCTTCTGACGAGAAGACTGAGAATCAGGATGCCGCGGCGAGCAATCATTCGTAGGGATTTCGGAGAACAAAACCGGTTATCTCGTCGACTCGTTCAGGCGTCTCTTCAGCAGTTGGTACAGAAACGGGCTCAAGGCTTGAGACGAGTCGCTGGGGACTTTGGGGCAATGCAACGTTACGTTTGGAGTGCTCTTTCTTGGCGATCTTGATGGGTGGTTGAAATGTGGCGCGTTCGTCCCCGGCGCTGGAGAGGGGTGGCCCGGCCGGGTGTTCGGAGAACAATGTTCCCGAAGGGCCTTGCGGTGTTGTGCCGTCGGAATGGGGCGAGCCAGGAGACGAAAACCCGTCATTCGACGGAGTGCGGCGTTCATCGTCTCCGGAGGCTTGAGGGGGTGCTTGAGTGGCGACGAGCGCGGCCGAGGTCCCCTGATCGCGGGTCTCATGCTGAGAAGTTGCAGCGAAAATGATGCCAGCGCCTAAAGCTCCTCCTATCACTCCCAGGACTGCAGAGCGAAAGTGCGAACTGTTTGACGAAGGAGAGGGTAGAGGAAGTGGAGGAACTGGAGCTTTTTTTACCGCAGCGTCTGACAGAATTCTATCAATCGAGGTGAGTTCCGCGACGAATGAGGCTGCTGTTTGAGGGCGGTCTTTCGGATTCGGAGATATCGTTCTTTGGACCAAGTCTCTCAGACATTCGGGAAGGTCGGGGCGATAGTTCTCCAGCGGGGCCGGGGGCCTCGTCATCACGCTGTGAAGGAGGGCGTTCAGAGAGGTTCCCTCGTGGGGGCGGTACGCCGAAAGGAGCTCGTACAAGAGTACCCCCATCGAATAGACATCGCTGGGTGCGTCACCTCGCGACTCACCCCGCGCCACTTCCGGAGCCATGTAGGCAGCAGTGCCTGCCGGCCCGTCTGTCGGAGTGGCCCCATCGGACTGGGGCAGGCGAGCGATGCCGAAGTCGAGGACTTTGATGAGGTCGCGACCGTCCGCGTGCTTGGTGAGCATGACGTTGGAGGCTTTGAGATCCCGGTGAATGACTCCGGACGCGTGAGCGCAGCAAAGAGCCCGCCCGACCTGCTGCATGATTCCTACCGCCTTGAGCGGATCAAGGGCGCCGCTTTCGTCGAGAGCCTCGGAGAGCGCGGAGCCTGAGATCAGCTCGAAGATGACGTAAGGGCCCTTCTGTGAGAGACCAACGTCCAATAGTTGGACGACATTTTCATGGCGCAATACGGAAGAGCACAAGACCTCACGATCCATCGAGCGATCGTGGAAATGATCGAGGCGATCGGTCCGCAGGAACTTGAGCGCGACGGGTAGCCCGAGGTCTCGCCGCACAGCCTCATAAACCACACCCATACCGCCTCGTCCGAGCTCCCGAACAAGGACGTAGCGATCGTCAATAACAGACCCAGGAATGCACCACACTCCTGAGCCAGAAGCTTCGATCCCCTCAGCCAGCACCTTGCCCTGTACCTAGCACAATTCGGGGAAAAGTTAGCTGTCGCTCGTTGGCTCCTCGTCGAGGCTCTCGGTTGCGAGGACGCCGGTAGAGAACCGAAAGTCGTTCGGGGAGACGCCGGGGAGGCGCCGAAGAAGTCGGTAGGCTCTCGGCCGCGAGATGCCCACGCGCTCCGCAGCGGCTGAAACGTTTCCTTCGGTCGCGTCGAGCGCCGCGATGAGGCGCCGCGCGAGTTCACTTCGCCTTGGGACGGCCACGGGGCCGGAGGGAGGCACGCTCAGGGGCGCCTGCGAGGATGTCCCACTTGGGCCCGTGAGATGGGGCAAAGGGTTTCTCGAGAAGCCCGCGATCCGGTCAGGAAGGTGACGGAGCTGAATGTGATGGAGAGGGCCGTGAAATGCGATGAGGCGCTCGGAGAGTTGAACGAGCTCGCGCACGTTGAGCGGCCAATCGTAAAGAAGGAGTTGTTCGAGCGCTCTGGTTTCAATCGTGGGCCCGAGGCCGGTTTTTCCTTTTAAGAGCGCGCCGAGAAAGGGCCACACCTCGCTGCGTCGTTGCCGGAGAGGAGGGATTTGGATCTCGGCGGCCGCCAAGCGGCCGTAGAGGTCAGCACGGAAACGACCGGCCTCGACCACCTCGAGAAGCGGAACTTGGCTGGCAGAGATCAGTCGAGGATCGGCGGTTTCGGGGTGTGATTGACCGAGAGGGACGACAGCTCGCTCCTCGAGCGCCCGAAGAAGCTTGGGCTGCAACGCGAGCGGCGTGTCGAGCACCTCATCCAAGAAGAGAGTGCCCCCGTGGGCGGCGCGAAAGTGGCCGATGTTCGCCTGGTTGGCGCCCGTGAAAGCCCCTTTGCGATACCCGAAGAGCTCACCTTCCGCGAGGTGTTCGGGGATGGCGGCGCAGTTTACGGCTACGAATGCTCCGCTCCGGCGACTCAACCTATGCAACTTGCGCGCGAAGACCTCTTTGCCCGTGCCTGTCTCGCCGATGAGCACGACGCGCAGGTCCGTCTGGGCGACGCGCTGAATCTGTTCGAAAACTCGGCGGGTTTCGACGCCCCCGAAGACCGTATCGGATACGAAGCCAGGCTCTGCCGAACCGGCCGACTCGTCGAGCCTCGTCACGACGCCGACCCAGGTTCCGATCCGCACGACGTCGTTCTCTGAAAGCGCGGCTTCACGAATTTTCTGCCCATTCAAGAAGGTTCCGTTCTTACTCCCGAGATCGCGGAGAAGAGGAATGCCCCCCACGAGTTCTACGCGGGCATGTGCGCGAGAAGCGACCCTACAGGGGAGAGACAGCGTATTTTCGCTGCTGCGCCCGATGGAGATATCCGTCCGGATAGGGGCTGATAGAGGTGAACTCGTCTGAGGGACGAGCTCCTCACTTCCGGATCGAAAGAAGACGAGCGCTAGCGCCTCAGATTCCCCCGGATCCGTCACACCCCCTGAAAACGGCGAGACCGGTCGGGTCGTGTCCTCCACACCCAAGATGATACTCGTTCAGCTCGGGGGTATTCAAGGACGGGATAAATCCGCGGGTATCCGAAGTGAGGGAACCTCGAGTGGTCGTCTGGACGGGACATTGAGAAGGTCGGGAGATACGGCGTTAGTCAGAGGAAGTCGCTCGGAGTGTTCGCTCGGCGTTCGAGAGTGTTCGGAAGTGGTCGGTTGGAGGGGCAACCGCTTCGTAATGTTACCTCGTTTCATGAGATAACTGTGGTAGTTGTGCGGCCTAGTAGGCGTTGGCACAGACAGTGCTTTACGTCCGTGCGTAGCGCGAAGTTAGCGCTCCAGGAGATGAACGAAAAAGTGAAAATGTCAAACCTCATCGCCGGTCTCGGCCCCGGAGCGCGGCCCACGGGCGCCCGGAATATTTGAGGAGAGCGAGCACCTGGGGCGCGCGGGCCAGGTGCGTCTTTCTCTCCCTCCCTCTTCGTACGGAGCGCGAGGTCTTCTTCGCGATTGATTCGAAGCACACGCCTTGCTGCAGTGATCTCTCATCCTTCGCGTCTTGTCAGGGATCGTGATGATCCAAAGATGACTCATATTCAGGCTATTCGGAGATTTCAAATGAAGAAACGTATGCGCTCGCAAGCTCTTTTGACGGTACAACTCTTCCCCGTTCTTCTTGGTGCTGCAGCAGCGGCGGGATGCGTGGGTGAGATCACAGACGATGGGGAGACCGCTCATGTTGGGTCCAAGGAGCAGGAGTCCTACGTTCTGGCTTCGGCTCTCTGGTCGAATCCGACGATCCCAGTCTGTTGGACTGCAAGTGGTTTCACCCAAGAGAAGCAATGGGTGAGAGAGGCTGCTGAGGGAAGTTGGCCGACGGTCTCAAACCTGGAGTTCACCGGTTGGGGAAGCTGCCCGACTGGCCTTACTGGATTTTCCGGGATCGCGATCACTCCGGGGGACAGGATGGTCGTGTTCGGTGGTTTAGGTCAGCCGTCCGACGGAGTGAGTGACATGGAACTCGACTTTACCACCGGGGTAGAGAGCAGATGGACGAGGTGCTTTGCTAACGATTTGAGCCGCGAAGATTGCATCAAGGCTACGTCGACCCACGAGTTCGGTCATGCGATCGGTTTGGCCCACGAGCATAACCGGCACGATACCCCGGTAGCATGCACCAGCGCTCCCTAGGGATCGGATGGCGACACGACACCAACCGCGTACGACCCGCTGTCTATCATGAATTACTGTGGCGCGCCGGCAAAGATGAGCCGGCTCGACGCGCTGGGGGCTGAAATAGCGTACCCAACGAATCGAGTGCTCTCCGTATCATGCAAGGGGGCGTGTTTTTCTGGAGAGACGACGAGGTTTGTCCGGTCTGACGGGGTGCTTACGAACGAATGGTCGGCGCGAGAGGCTCAACCCTGGTGGGAGAGTTCAATTGCTTGGACTGCAAATTCGTCTGCCGTACTTGGCTCCGAAAGCCTGTCAGCAAGTCAATTGCCGAGCGGTTCGAGTAGCGTAGCGTACTCAGCGACGGTTGAAATGAACGGCGCGAATGTTTCCGGGGCTGGGCAAGTTCACAAGAGTAACGCGATGTGGACCGCGATTGCGACGGCGATGCTTTAGCCCTCGCCATCAGCTCGGCGCCGGGTCTCCGGGGATCTCCGATCGTGTCGATCAAGAGCTTCACGTTAGCGAAAGCTCATCCTCTTGCGTGTGCCAGGCGGTGTACTCGAGGGCGGCCCGGATCTCCTCCGGCTCGAGGTGCGAACAGAGGCTGAGCATATCATCAGCGGCGTGCCCCCGCCTCATGCGGCTGTTCGCGTGCGTTCGAACCCGATTCAAACTGTCCGCATCTGGTCGGCTGCTTCGCGGAGGCGCAGCTCAAAGCATTTCGAGCATCTCCGAAATTCGACAATATTTAACGACCCGTGCCGGACGAAGCGCCGAATTCGCGTGGCATAGAGTTTGCTGTTTGTTGGCCGGCTGTGGAGATGTGAGAGTTCTTGCTGGGCGAGTTCTCACATCCGCTCGGCTCATGTCTACGGATTGCCCGGTGGACGGATCTTGATCAATTTCGGCGGGTTTCCCTCAGTACAGCCCATCGCTCGCGTTGAGTGATCGGGAAGCCGGCTCAAGGTTCGTTTGGCTATCGGGCGGACGGTCCTTCCCGGTGGAGGAGCGGCAATGAAAAATTTCTATGAAAAGGAGAAGATTCGAATGGACAGGTTTTCACGGCGCCAGGCCCTGAGGGCGAGCCACTTGCTAGGAGTTTCTGCTGGTGTCTTGGCTTTGCTGGGATGCGCGGTCGGAGTGGCGTCTGATGAGGAGGGTGATTCGATGGTGCGCGCGGTAGATGGCGGCGGGGATGTCAGAACGGCGCGAGGTCATTTAGCTCGACGGGGCGACGCGGAGCTTTGGGACCACGAAATTCCCATCTGCTTCATGAACGACGTCACGTGTGCGAAGCGCTGCAGTAACTGGACGCCGTGTGTCACGAACGCGGACTGCGACGAGGGGGCCTGCGCAGGTCCCAAGGTTTGCGACTCAGGAGTCTCATGCAGTAGCGCGACGGCTGATTGCGAGGTCGACGCTGCCGGTCCGAGCAGCACCTTTGCGCAAGCGGCTGCTCTGACGATGAGCGCTCTTCGCGACACCTGGGAGCTCGCGAGCGGCTTGCACTTTGAGGATGAAGGCCTGTGCCCCCTAAATCCGAATAGAGAAGAGGTGCTAGTGGTTCAGCTGACCCGAGAGGGTCCGGCTGTCTGCGGTATGGGGCGAGGAAAGTCCTGCACATTCAGCACGAGTCACCTCGAGTGGATCCCCCTCACCGCGGCGCATGAAGTCGGTCACGGCATAGGGCTTGATCACGAACACCAACGGCCAGGTGCATTGACGTGCTCCTGGGTCGCAAGTGTCGTCGCCGCTTGTGAGGCCTGCGAGGACGGCAGTTGCTCCGCGGCAAATTATAACGAGTGCCTCAGCCCTGCTGTCCCGGTAACAGGCTGGCAGACGCTCAACGCAGCCGAAAAGGACGCGGTCAAGGAAGTCCTTTGGAACGTTGGTCCGGACCCGGAGGCCAAAGCGCTCACGAAATATGATGATCGGTCTGTGATGAACTATTGCAACGGGCGCGACACGCCGGGCGACTATCTCCTGACACCTTTCGACGCTCTCGGCGCAGAGATTCTCTACCCCCGCGCAGAGCCTCTCGAGATCGCCTGCCATGAAGGGTGTTTCGCGTTGAGCGACAAGCGGCTGCTTCGAAGCAACGGATCGATTCAAGATGAGTGGTCGTCCCGAGGTGCGTCGCCTTGGTGGGAAGGTTCAGGCGTTACCTGGGCTTGGCATGGTGCCTCGGTACCGCTCCCGCTTGGTAACACGCCCGTCCTCTACGCGAATCAGATCGTTCTTGCGGGCCCGATTGGCTATGCGGCTCACATCAAGTGGAACGATCGAGAGGCGTTTGGGGCCGGTACGGTCATTGTGAATGACGCTCAATGGACCGCGATCGCCATATCGATAATGTGATTGGATGAGGGGCGAAACGGATCGCAACCTGATCGCGCGAAAACGCGCGTGCTTTGCCGAATCGGTAGTCTTGCGCCGGGTGCGTTTCGGGAACCCGCCGCCGGCCGGAGCGAGACGATGCCGACCGGGGCGAGAACAGCGGTTGTCCGCCGTGCGAGTGTTGCCACGGTCGGCGCCCCTTCGCGGAGCCGTCGACCCCGCAGGCGATGCGCGCGATTCCGGCTCATTCGAAAGAACGCCGCGGAATCGTGTTCCGCGTTGGCGGAGCGCTTGACGGATGGGCCGGATCAGGTACCCCGGCGGAGATGTTTCATGCGTGGGCACTTCAGCTGAGGGCGTGGCTGCGGCGGTGGCCGGTTCTGCCGCTGGTATTCGGGGTGATTCTGCTCGGGGTGGGCTACCAAACGAGGATGCAGGCGGTCGATCGGATGCTGCCCTATTGCGTGCACATCGATGAGCATGTTTGGACGCAGCAATCCATCAGGATCCTCAAGACCGGCGACCTGAATCCTCACCGTTTCACGAAGCCGTCTGTGATGGCCTATTTGAACACGGCTGGGTTCGCCTTGGGCCTCTTGCGCGAGGGCATGCACGGCAAGCTTCCTGACCTGGAGAAGCTCCATGAAGGAGGGTTCCCTTACTACTCGTCGTCGACGATGATTCGAACGGTACGTCAGATTTACGTCGTGCTGTCGCTCGCTTCGCTCGTTCTGTGCGCATTCGTGGCTCGCCACTTTGTCCAGGGCAGTGGTGACCGAAGGGAAGGGGCGCCCTACGGCATGAGCCCAGGAAACCTAGTTGCACTGCTTACCCTGGGCCTCGGGCTTCTTTCGCCACTCTACCTCGCGCTAGCTGTCCGTTATCTGAACGTAGACATGATCGGATGTTTCGCGAACGTGTGCGCGCTGAGCTATTTCGTTCTGCATCCGCGACAGACAAAGCCGCACATTTTCGGGGTCCTTGCTGGGGTGGCAGTCGGGTTCTGCCTGGGCACCAAGTACAACTACTATCCAATATTCGCTCCTGCCTTCGTGGTGGTGGCGGCGCGCTATCGCGCGCATTGGCTCTCGACCTCGCTCCTGCTCGTCGTCAGCTCTGTGGTGACATTCCTCATCACGACGCCCTATGCGCTCTTGGATCTTCCGGCGTTCGCCTGGTCCGCCGCTGGAGAGGCGCTCCACTACACCGTCGGTCATCAACCCGGTCAAAAGCCGAATGCACGTCACTTCGTGGAGGCCGGGCTCCCGATGTTCGCGGCCTATGCCGGGACCATGACGACGAACTACGGTCTTGGGGTGGCGGGTCTCGCCGCGTTCGGCTTGTGGAAAGCGGTGCGCCTGAGGGCGCTCTCTACAACGGTGTTTGTTCTCTACCCGCTGCTGCTTTGGCTCTACATGTCCAAACAGCGGGCGTTTTTCGACCGGAACCTTTTGATCCTGCAGTTGATGGTGCCTGTCTTTGCGGCGATAGGGACGCTTTACGCCGGACAGAAGCTGACAGAGTGGACGAAAAGCAGGCCTCGACTCAATGGTCGGTGGTTGGTCGTGGCGCCGGCCGTCGTTCTGGCTTTGGCGCTCAGTACATTTCCGTTTAGCGCATACGAGAAACGGGTCGTTGGATCTGACGATTCGAGGCGGCAGGTTGTGACCTGGCTCACCGAGCAGCGTCCGTCGGGCGGGAGGGTCTTGGTGCCGAATGAATTGGAACTGGACCCCCGGACTTTTCCCTCGAAGTTCAAGGTCACCCGCTACGCCGCCCTGGAGACCGACCTTCAGGCACTTCGAGCGCGGCACCCGGGCGCGGTGGCTCTCGTTCCTGTCTTCAGCGGAAGCAAATCAAAGGCCCACCGCTCGTCGCTCCAAGTGTTTGGAAGGAACGATGTGAAGACCAGGAAGGGGGGGCAATGGGGCGCAAGATACCATGTCCTCAAGGGCAATCCCAAGTTCTTCGTCGTAGATCTTTAGAGTCCGGGCGACACGGCAGGAGAGTTACCTCACATATGCCATGACGGCGGCCCGGTGCGGCTGTCAGCGATCGCAATCGAGAGAACCTCGACACCGGACGACGAGAGAGCCTCCCGAAGGTCCGCCAGCAGGCGTCTCTTTCTGACACCGCTGGCGTCGGGAGGAGGCAGGACGGCGATCCGACGAACCCCTTCCTGGTGAAAGAGGAGAGGGGTCGAGTAGAAGCCGATGAGCGTTGCGATGGGCAGGGAATGCAATACTTCCTCTGCACTGACGGCCTGGCTTACATTTTCGGTGAATGGAAAGGACTTGGACCGATCGATCCCGCGAGGATGGGCACGGTAGTAAACCTCCCCGTCCAGCTCCTCGAGCAACTCGTGGAGTCGGGCCCGGAGAGCACTTTCGAGGCTAGGATTGACAAGTTCGCTGAGCTCCTGGTCGAGGAACAGGGCGGCGTGCCTCTCCTCGGCAGGCGGCCCCATATCGTTCTGCGGGAGACGTGTGACCCCGCACGGTGGCGCACGAAAGCCCATCGTCGAAGGGGCCCAGGCGCTGTCGTAGGGGAAGCTTTCAGCCTGTGTCAGAGAGCCGCTGAGAAGCGGTCGGTACCGTAGGCCCACAGCGGCGGCAGCGAGAACTTTGAGAAAGACGCGGAGACAGTAGCGGACTCGGCCGACGAGCTCCTGCGGTAGCGCGGGCGTCGGGAGGTAGTTGATCATTCCATCCGGCAAGAGCACCCGACGCTCAACATGCGGATTGGAATAGAGGAGATCGTTCGCAGGGATCTCAAAGGGATGGGGCACATAGACGTGCCAAGTTCCGGATTTCGCGCTCTCGAGGTCCCGGAGAATCCGGCGGTACCAGCGCGCGATACGGAAGGACCGCGTCCACTCGGGATAAGCGCGAGCATTCAAGCTGTACACGTGAGCTTGTTTGGGCCAGGAGTGGAGGTTCGCGTTGAACAGACAAAGAACGAAGAGGCTTTGAGGAGGGATCCTCGAAGCCTCAGCGATGCGGAGGGCAGCGTCAAAGGAGACGCTGCCGTAACAAACAAATATGTGAGCAGTTTGCGGCAAGTGCGGCCCTCTGACTGAGATGGTCGTGCTTGCGGCAAACTCGCGGGGTTAGACGCGGCGGAGCTTCGCTCGAACCGGCAGCTCTGACTCGTAGACCTTCTTGATGCCGTCGCCGAGCGCTTGCTCTACGACGCGAACATCACGAACGAGCTTCTGGAGGCCAGAGGGCTCAAGGGAGGCCGCCTGATCAGAGCCCCACATCGTGCGATCGAGGGTGATGTGTCGCTCGATCGCCACGGCGCCGAGAGCGGCGGCGGCGATGGAGATCTGCAGACCCACTTCGTGGCCCGAGTACCCGACGGGAATCTTGAAATGCTCTCCCAAGGTTTGGATCATGCGGAGGTTGATCTCGCTCGGCTTGCACGGATAGGTGCTCGTGGCGTGCAAGATGATGAGGCGGTCGCGCGGGAAGAGGTTCACCGCGTGCTCAATTTCGGTCATCGTCGACATACCGGTCGAGCAGATGATCGGGCGACCAGTGGAGATCTTCTTCTTCAAGAGGGCATCGTCAGTCAGAGAGGCTGACGCCACCTTGTAAACAGGAGGATTGAACTGCTCCATGAAGTCGACAGACGGCTCGTCCCAGCAGGACGCGAACCACTGGATCTTCTTTTCCTTACAGTGAGCGTCGATCTGACGGTACTCCTCGAGCCCAAACTCGACCTTGTGTCGATACTCGAGATACGTCATGCGGCCCCAGGGTGTATCCCGCATGACGTTCTGCTGGTCCTTCGGGACGCAGAGCTCGGGGGTCCGCTTCTGGAACTTCACGGCGTCACAACCGAAGACCGCAGCGATGTCGATCAGCTGCTTTGCGATTTGGACGTCACCGTTATGGTTCAGACCGATTTCCGCGATGATGTAAGTGGGATGTCCATCACCCACCAAGCGTCCGCCCAAAGATACTTCGTAACCCACTTTGTCGTTCCTTCTCGTTAGCAGTGACCGATTGCTCGGCCAGGGGGCGCAGGCTTGCACAGCGCCGAAGCTCGCGCAACCGGTTCGGCCATGACAGACAAGCGCGTCCATTCTATGAGCCGCTTCCATCGGTGCCTATGAACACGGTCGCATTTATCCCCGTGCGGGGCGGGTCCAAATCAATCCCCGGTAAGAACATCCGTCCGCTCGGTGGGCGGCCCCTTCTCCATTGGACCTTACAGGCCGCGGTGGATTGCCCGGAAATCGACCGGGTCTACGTCGCGAGCGACAGCGAGGAAATTCGGGCCTGCGCCCGGGCGTTTGGTGACGAGCGCGTGATCGCAATCGATCGACCCCCGGAAACGGCGACAGACACGGCGAGCACTGAGTCGGCCATGCTGCATTTTGCCGCAGGGCACTCGTTCGACACCGTCGTGCTCATCCAGGCTACAAGCCCTCTCACGACTTCTTCGGACTTGAGCGGTGCAATCGCACAGCTCCGTAAGACGAACTCCGACTCACTCGTTACCGTGACCCACGAGCACAGATTTCGTTGGAGCGACCAGGGGGACGGGACGGCGGTGGCCGCGAACTACGATCCCGGTCAAAGGCCCCGTCGCCAAGACTGGAGCGGTGAGTTGGTCGAAAACGGCGCCTTCTATATCTGCTCTCGGGAAGGACTCTTGAAATCCAAGAGCCGCCTCCACGGTCAGGTGGCGTACTGGAAGATGCCTGGGCATACGGCGGTCGAGATCGATACGCCTGACGATTGGGAGATTCTCGAAGCGCTTGTCCATGGTCGCGCGGGGCCAGGAGCAGAAAAAGGGGGGGGGGCCGTCGCCAATATCCGCTTGCTCATCACGGACGTCGACGGTGTCCTGACTGATGCCGGGATGTACTACGGCCCGGATGGCGACCTCCTCAAGAAGTTCAATACGCGTGATGGGATGGGCGTGCAGCTTTGGCGGGAGTCCGGGCGCGAGATTGCGATCGTAACCGGTGAAAGCTCCAACATCGTCTTGAAGCGCGCAGAGAAGCTGAAGATTACGCGCGTCGAGCTCGGCGCATCCGACAAGCTCTTCGTCGTCACGAAACTCCTCGCGGAGCTCGGCCTTTCCTTCGATCAAGTCGCGTATATCGGGGACGATCTCAATGATCTCGAGGTCATGAAGCGCGTCGGCTTGGCTGCGTGCCCGCGAGACGCCCACGCTCAGATTCGCGCTATTTCGCACCGAATCTGCGAGGCCAAGGGTGGTGAGGGTTGCCTCCGCGAGTTTGTCGAATCCTTGCTCTCGCGGTGAGAGGACGGATTCGTTAGCCGAGCTCACGCCGGAGGGTGCTGAGCGGTTCGACGAGGAGCGGGGCGAGGGTACGCGAGAACGTCTTGGTGAGGTGTGTCGTATCTCTGAAGACAACCACATTGCCTATCACCGAGAGGCAACGCTCCTTCCCACAAAACACGTGGGAGAGGTCCAGGACATCGGCCTCGTCGTCGGGTTGTCGCTCAGCGGCGAGCACCAATGGATCTGCGAAGAGGGCGCGTGATCTTGGAACGGAGCAAGCTCCTCTCTCGAGCTCTGCCTCGCGGGGGGTCAGTCGCTCGAGGCAAGACAGAACTCCGGGCTCAGAACGAGGCGTGTCGCGAATGACGATGGTGCGTCGGATGTGAGAAGGCAAACGCTCGATCTCCTCGGCATATGCAGCAGCGGCCTCATTAAGAAGATTGGGATAATCGACGCTATGTCGTTCCGCGACATTTTTTACCCACGACGCCAGCTCCATCATCACGACGCCGTCAATCGATTTATCCTTCGCGAGGGCCGAGCGAACCTTTTTTGCCCAGCGCCGACATGCCTTACCCTGGCGCAGGGGCCCTTCCTTGAAGGCGCCGAAACGGCACCCCGTCTTAATATAGGTGACGATTCGAACGTCGGCTTGGCGTGCAGCGATGTCCAAACCAGGCATCAAGTGGGCGGCGTGCGAATCACCGATGAGAGCGAGAGTGACAGGGGTCTCCTTGTCGCCGATCGAGCAGGTGACTGGGTTGTCGTCGCTTGGTCTCGGACTACAGCTCGTCGATGCGTCCGAGACGGCTTGGACCGGGTGAGGGACGATCACGTCCTTCGTCTTGTCCTCTGGGCATGGGCCTTGGCCCTTACGAGCCGCGGCGCCGAGGCAGGGGTCGTTGGAGGCAAGAACAGTCGCGAGCGTTCGATCGGAGCTATCGAGGAGCGATTTGTATTCAAGGAAGAGAACGTAGCTCGATAGGCCGACGCATCCCGTCAGCGCCATCGCGAGCGAGTAGGTCCGTAGGCTGGTCTTGTCACTAGCTGGCCCGGTGAATCGGAACTGATCTTCGACGAAGCGTTTTGTCACCCATGCGGCTACCGTCGTGAGAATCGCGGTGATGAGGAGCGGTATTGGTTCAGGGTTCAAGCCGAAACGGTTGCGACAGAGCACCAGGAGGGGCCAGTGCCAGAGGTAGAGGCTGTAGGAAAGATCACCCACCATGGCGAGTGGCCGGAGGACGGGTGGCCGTTTGGCCTCTTTCGGGTGGCACGGGGCAGGGACGAGAACAAGGATCGTGGCGACGATAGGGATGCTCGCGATCCAACCTGGGAAGGCGAGGTCCTGTGGCAGGAACAATCCGGAAAGTATAAGGCCGGCGTAGCCGACGCCCCGGAGATAAATGTGGGTCCGGCCCGCAGGCCACTGCAATCCGAGTAGCGCCGTTGCGGCGCCCGCGAGGAACTCCCACATGCGGGCGGGCAGCAGAAAGTAGCTGGCGGATGGGTAGGTGCGAGAAAGGAGCGCCGAAGTAGCAAAGCTCGCCGTCATGAGTCCCAGGGTGACGAAGGCGAGGCCGCGAGTCTGACCCTTCTTGCCCCAGGCCTTCCAGGCAAAGAAGAGGAGGAGAGGCCAGAAGATGTAGAATTGCTCCTCTAGATTGAGCGACCAAAAATGTTGGACTGCGGAGGGGCGGAGGTCGTGTTGGAAGTAGTCCGTGGCGTCTGCGGCAAGAACAAAGTTGTAGACATAGATGGCCGCCGCTGTCACCGCGCGAACTGTTCGATCCCACTCCATGCTGGGAGAGAAGAACCGCGTCGCGACTAGCGTAGCGATGAGTACGAACGTCGCCGCTGGCAGAAGTCTTCTCAGGCGACGAGCCCAGAACTGGGCGAGACGAATGGTGCCGTGAACCTCGAGCTCGCGCTTCAGATGGCTCGTAATGAGAAAGCCCGAGATCGCAAGAAACGCATCGACCCCGACGTAGCCGCCTGTAACTTTTGTGGGGAAATAGTGAAACGCTATGACGAGCAGGACAGCGAGGCCGCGTAGCGCTTGGATGTCGGTACGGAGCCCGGATGAGGTGATCGCATGGGAGGCTGGCACGTCGGTGTTTTCAGCTTTCATTGGAAGCTCTGCGCCTTCAGGTGCTGGAAGCTACGAGGAGGGGTGTCTCACTGCGGGGGGTCTCAAGGCACGGACGCGGGCGCAAAGTCGATCCCACTTCCAGCGAAGCCACTTAGAGCGGGTGCGAGCGCGTGCCTCCATGAAAAGTGACATGTGTGGGCGACCGTCGAATCCTTCGCTTCGAAGCTCGGGATCCGCACTTTTTTGGAACTCGGAGCGGCGAATCGATACGAAGCCGGCTTCGGCGAGCATCCGCCGGAGCTTCTGAGCCCAGAAAGCGTTGATGTGCGCAGTGTAGCTCGCTTCAGTTGGGATGAGGCGTCGGCACCAGCGTGCGAACTCCGTGAGCGAACTCTGGCTCAACTTTTCATCGACCTTCGCCTTCGCGACGATAGGACCGCCCGAGTATCCGTTGGCCGAATTTGTACGCCCGCGATAGGAGGGCGCTTGGAAGGAAGCGAATATGTTGAGCAATCTCAAATGACCGGGTGCGTGTCTCGCTGACTTTGAAACGATCTCGTTCTGGGGATCGCAGTCTCCCGTGGCGCGATAGTCTGCGACAGCGCGAGCAGCGTCAGGGCAGCTGAGCCGAACAATGCCATTGTAGCGGAGGAGCCGATGAATCTCGCAGAGGAGGGAGCGAACGGCGTCGTCGGGGAGATGCTCAATCACGTGAGAACAGAAGACTTTGTCAAACGCATGTGAGGGCAGCGGCAGTTGAGGCGAAGTCCGCAGATCCAGGACAACGTCGGCCTCGTGGTAGTAGTCCACCGTGAGCCATCCGCCGCGCTTCCATCCACCGCCCGGTCCGATGTTCAGATTTCGCGATGTCATGGGTCACCGTCTTTTGTGGGGGGCATGGCAAGACGACGAAAGCATTCGCTTGTTGCCAGCAGCTGTTCGTACGTGCCTTTACCGACGATTCGGCCTTCGTCCATGACGTAGATGACATCGCTTCGTTCAATCGTCGACAATCTGTGCGCTACACAAATGACGGTCTTGGTTCGGCTGAGGCGGACAGCGGCTTCGGTGATCTCCCGTTCGGTCACGTTGTCGAGCGCCGCTGTTGCTTCGTCGAAGACAACGATGTCGGGGTCGTGATACAGGGCGCGAGCGATCAAGAGTCGTTGTCTCTGGCCCCCCGAGAGACCACCGCCCTCGGCGCTGAGACGGGTATCGAGACCCTCAGGTAGCTGCTCCACGAAGTTGCGGGCTGCGGCTAGGTCTAGGGCATTCCAGAGCCGCGCGTCGTCGATTTCCTCCGATGCCAGGCCGAACGCGACGTTCTCCCTGATCGTCGAGGCCGATAGGTATGCGGATTGCCCCACGTACCCGATAGTCCTTTGCCAGGCACGGACGTGGTCAAAAACGTTCCAGTCATCACAGAGAACTTCTCCTTGATTGGGTCGAAGCAGGCCCACGAGCACCATGACGAGTGTGGACTTTCCACTGCCGGAAGGACCGCAGAAGGACGCGAACTGACCTCTCTTGATCTTCAGGGACACCCGGTCGAGCGCGCGACGCTTAGTGCCCGGGTATCGAAAGGTAACCTTTTTCAGCTCGACATGCTTCCGGAGGCGCCCGTCTCGCCCATCGGGGAGCGGCTTTTCTCCCGCATAGTAGGAGGGCACATCCGTGTTCGCGGAGCCGAGGGCCGCGGGAGCGAGCCGCTCCAACTCCCGGACCACCTTTCGGAATCGGGAGGCTTTGGTGGTCAGGTATTGAAAACTCTTCGTGATAGACGCGATGGCGCTGACCGACCGCATACCAGCGAACCCGAAAGCCGCAAAAACTGGCAAATTTGCTTCGATCGAGGCCCCGCGTAACGCCATCACGAGCACAGCAAGGACAATTGCGGATATGAGGAGCATCTCATTCGCCGAACCGGGGACGCGTGACCAAGCGGCGAGTTTTCGGCTTGATCGCATTTGAACGCCGAGTGCCTTTCCGTAGAGCTTCTGGAAGTAGGAAACCCTGTCCCGGAGGCGAGCTTCTACGAGGCCACCAAATGTGTCCGCGAGATGTGCGTGTGCGGCGGAGCTAGCTTGCTTCTCAGCGTTGGCAAGCGCTTTGAGCTTTCGGTTCAGGTAACGGTTCTGAGCAAGACCGAAAACTCCGAACAAGGTCACGAACACCGCCGTCAAACGCGGATCAATGTATGCGAGTAGGGCGAGGATCGTCGTCAGGACGGCTCCGCTCGCGACGATCTGGGTCGCGTGACGAAAGCAGGAGTTCAGGAGTCCAAGCGTAGACTGCAAGCGGTCCTCGAGGTCCTGCAGTCCTGAGCGAATGGCCTGTTCGTACGGCAGTGTGGCAAGTGCTGCGAAGAGCTGGAGGCCGACTCTTTGGTTGAGATTCGCGAGGAAGCGTGTGTTGTGATAGCGAACAATGAGCGAGAGGGTGTTCTTTGCGAGAAGAGCCAGAACGACAAGGGCCCCACCGTAGGTGGCGTATTCGATGTCGCTCAATGAACTGTCGAAGTACCACTCGATGGACCGCGCCAGTGCTCCACCGCGCTTGAGAGATTCGGGATTGACGTGAAGTCCTCGAATGAAGCCAAAAATGATCATCATGCCCCCCATCTCGAATAGCCCGACGACAAAAAGGAGAACGATCAGGATCGAGAAGTAGACCCTTCTGCGGGGCTCCAGCATCCGCCACAGCGCGCGAATGACGTCCGGGAAGATCATGATTCAGAACTTAGGACTCTGGTCACTCGTTTAGACTTTCGACTGTGGGAAAGTTCTGCGACTTCATGCGTAGCAACCTCCACGCGGCTCGTACAATGCCGACCGCCTCGCCGCCCGCGGCCATCGGGGTGCGCTCTCGCTGCGGAAGTACGGTCCGACTCGATTCCCCGATTCGTCTGGCCAAAAAAACTCAAGGCATTCCACGTAGGCTGAGGGCGCTGCGACTCTGTCCCGACTGCGCCGTCTGGGCCTTTCCGGCGTCGCGGCAATGCCGCGCCATACCTGCGGTGTCATGAGGCAGGCGTATCCTTTGTATCCTGGGCGAGGTCGTCCGATACGTAGGATGAGGGACGCGCCAGTTTCGAGAAGGAATCCAGGCTACAGACCGCAGCGAATGCAGTCTCGAGAGCGAGGGGGGGGAGTGAAAGGCTCCGTCTGAGATGGAGAGGGCCGCCAACAGCGCGCACGTCGATGGGAAGGCTACCCAGCCCACGGACCTTCAGGGGCTCCGAACCATTGACGGACAGCCAGAGGTCGCTTCCTCGCTTCTGAACACCTAGCACGAAAGGTTCGCGGGCGGTCAGGGGGGGGGCGGACCCCTCGTACACGTTGCTCCCGTGCCGAAAGCGCAGACGAAGGTGGCTCGGGTCGACCTCAAGGCGCCCCCCGTTCACAGTGAGCAATGAAACCGGTTGATCCGCTTTTGGGAGGCTGAGCTCGATGAGCGCGCATTCATTGCCCCCGCTGGTATCGAATACGACTTCGTCGCGCTCTCGTTCGCCGGGGCTCTCATCACAAGGAACGTATGACGTCACCTGGGGATTCGGCTCGAGCTGCGGTCCCCACACATACAAACCGGAGCAACCGTCGCCGGGATAACGGTCTTGGTCGGCAAACTTCAGGTGAATACTCGCGGCAATCTCGCCAGCGGGCTGCGCCCCGGATAGCGCGCAGCGCCTCCAGAGATCGGTCACTTGAGGCGCAGCGGACATCGTTGAGATTGACGTTTGGGGGGGCCCGCTGGGAGTCTCAGCGACTCCGCCGGCGGACTGCGTGAGGAAAAAAGTTCTACGCAGAGTCGTGCCAGAGGCCAGGTGAGTGATGGCCAGTTCAACTTCGTTGATGCCGCCGGCACTCAGGTAGACACTGAAGGTCAGAGGGCCTCCTTCGGAGCGACCGACGCGCTGAAAGAGAAGGTGTTCACCGTGGGAGCGGTCGAGCTTGATGAACGCGGCGGTCTTCTCGCCGTCGGGGGCCCGGAGCAGCGGAGTCGTGGCATGTTCTGGGTGCACCGGCTCAAGCCCTACGGATTGCCAATGGGGAGCCGCAATCGTTCGTGTCGACCGGAGGAGATTGGTGGACCCTGGTTCGATCAAGAGCCCTACCGGGCGTCGCGTCGCGTCCCACTCCAAGCGCGGCCCCATCAGTGTGACGGAGACAGGGGCGGGGCTGTTGAGGGTCACATCTTCGGACGCTGTTGCCAGCACCTCGCCGGAAACCTGGACTTCGTCGATTTGAGCGGAAAACTGCTGCCCCGTGGCGGGGGAACGGATCCGAACCCACTGTCCGACCTGCCAGGGCCTCTCTTTCAAACGGTGTGAGGGGCGGAAACTCACTTGGCGTGCGTCGCCATCAACTTGGAGCGTACCCTCCCAGGTGCCGCCGAGCAGACCGGAGCGCTGGCGGAAGGAACCTTGTGAGGCAATGGAACTTGGATCGGAGCAGTGGTGGATGCGGTAGTCGATTCCTCGACCGTTGAAGTAGCCGGCCTCAGACTCGGGCCACTCCAGAGTGATGCCATGCACGTTCCTCTGGTGATACTCGATCACGTCGCGGAGGTGCTTCCATCGTTCTTTCTCAGAGTATCCCGGTTCGACACGAATGAGGTGAACTTTCAGACGGTCTCCTAGGATCACGGAGAGATTGTCAATTGCGGAGGACGCAATTCCAGCGAGAACGCGTGGATATTCGCCGCGCTTTCCGACAACAATCTCAATAGGCAAGTCGTAGCCGCGCAGCGTGAAGCCGAGTTCTGTTACGCGCTCCAGCTTGGCCTCGCTTTCGCCTCGATGGGGCAGATAGACCACGGGCTCTCCGGCGTAGAAGTCTCGAATCCTCTCGAGAAGCGCTAGGTATCGCCCTTCGGAGGTAAAACGGTTCTCCGAGTGATTGGAGCCGAGAACCCAGATCTCGTCGACTTGCCGCATCGTCGGATAACATTGTCGGTAGTACTCGTACGAGTTCGCCCGGAGGCGATCTTGCGGCGCGACCTCGATGTCGTAGCAGCTAAAAAATCCTAGCTGTCCGGGGTCAGAGAACTTCAGACCACTGATCTTGGACCGCAGTCGCACGAGGCGAGACGCCCTGGCAAAGGGCTTTGCGAACAGGTTCGGAGAGTGGGGGTCCTTCCGGAAACGGACTACTTGGTGAGTCACCGAGCCATCATCCAAAAGCCAGTGCTCGGCCTCGGGAACACTGGCGAGGAAGTGACGGAAGTTGGAGGGACGGTAGTCGCCCAGGAAGAGCCAGCCGATCTTCCCGAACTCTGCCCTTGCTTGTTCGATGAGTTTGTTCGCCCCGAGGGCGTACTCACGAGCTCCTCTGAGATAGCGCAGCTCGGAATGCAGTCGGAACAAGCCCTTCGCTACAGGAAGGCCGGAGATCGATTGAACCTGGCGCCACAAGCCTCGGTCAAGAATGCTCTCCAGCTGCCGTCCGGTTGCTTGGAGCTTTCGCGACTCACCAATCGCCAAGTAACACTGCTCCGGCTTCAAGCCGAACGAATGGATTGCCTCTAGCGCGTTGATATACTGGAGAGGGGAGACGATTGCGAAAAGCGCGGCTTCCACGGGCACGGGAGGCTACGATACATTCCGATTTCTTGGAAGGACGACTATCACCGCAATCTCAGGTCAAACGAGGATGTTGTTTTCGTTCGGTTCTCCCGCAACTCGAGCGGCCAGTGTCTAACAAACAACCAACCATAGGCGCTGTCTCGAGATGTCCCCGAAACAGACGAATCAGGGCGGGATAGGTCAGGGGGAGAAGACGACGTGCGGAAGCGTGCTGCCGGGCGCAGGCTAGGATAGGAGGGCTCCGGCTTGGCTCCGTGCCATTTCATAGACTTCTTCGTACTGCGCCGCCACGATGTCCGGGGAGAACCGTGCTGCGGCCGAAAGGCAGTTCTCGCGGAGACGCTCTTCCGCGCCAAACGCTTTGATGTCTTCTTGGGCGCGGCGAAGTGCCGCGAGCAGGGACTCGGGGTCGAGCGGATCACAGAGCCACCCCGTTACGTCGGGTTTCACCAGTTCCGGACCCGCACCGTAAATTGAGCCGACGATCGGCTTTCCATGGCACATGGCCTCCGCATAGACGCGACCGAAAGGTTCTTCCCACACAGAAGGGACCACGAGAATGTCGATCTTTCGCAGGAATTCCTGACTGTCGACGAAGTCGAGAAACTGCACGTTCGGGCCCGCCATGGCCCGAAGGCGCTTCACGTAGCCTGGGTTTCCTGTTCCACCCACGAGCAAAATCGCATCCATCTCGAGCTGACGCATGCCAATGAGCAACTCCTCGATGCCCTTGGTGCGATGCAATCGGCCGAGGAACCCGAAGCGAACGCGAGAGCCATCCGGCGGATGGGTTGCCGCGTTCGGTGGCGCCGAGCTCTCATAAGAATTCGGGACTACGCGCCGAACCCGGACCTCGGAGAAATAGTCGTGTGTGAGATGTTTTTGGAGGATGAAGTCGCTGATTCCTACTACCGCATGGGGTATGGAACAGCCTCTCCTCTTGGAGCCGTGGCGAGCCGAACATCTGTCGCATTGGCGCTCGCAGGATCGTCCCTCGGCAAACATGCGGCGGTCACAGAGGAGATTCGGGTTGCGCAGTGTGTGGACGACCGCATACCCCGCGTCGCGACATATCTGCCACGTTTCAACCAGAGCGGCCCCCGTGTTGGTGTGGACCACGTCCGCCTGAAACTTCTGCACCTCTTCAAGCACCCGCTTTGGGTATTTCGGTTTCCATCGTCGAAACAGGCGACGGAGCAGGGCTCTTTGGAGGGTTGGTCGATCGAAGATATCAGGGCCGTATCCGGGGGCGGCGCCGAGACGGACCACGCGAACACCCCGGACGGTCTCGCGCCGAGTGCCCAATCCCGCATTCGAAGTGATGACGAGGACGTCATGGCCCCGATGAACAAGAGCTTCGGCCAAGTACTGAACGGAGCGCTCCGCTCCACCGATACCGAGGGGCGGATAAAGATGACTGCGGATCGCAATCTTCATGGCGGGGCCCATAGCACGGATTGACCTGAGCGGCGCGCCCGATTGACCGAGGCTTTTCGTTGCCCCTCTCCCCGTTGTTTTGTCCGTCTCGCGCTCGGAAGGCGGCGCTCGGGGCAAAGACGTTCTTGATATGGGAGGAATTTGTGTTCTACGACGCGCACAATGGAGGTGAGGGCGGTTCGTTGCCTGCGACGAGACATTCAGGGGCTTCGTGCCTTGGCGGTTCTCCTCGTTCTGGTCTTTCATCTGTGGCCAAAAGCCTTGCCTGGTGGATTCGTAGGAGTGGACGCCTTCTTCGTGATCTCGGGGTACTTGATCTCGGAGCATCTGCGGCGCGAGCTTGAAAGCACTGGCACGATCCAGCTCGCGGAGTTCTGGGCTCGGCGGGCCAGACGGCTTCTGCCGGCATCGTTCACGGTGCTTTTAGTAAGCCTGCTCGCGACGTGGGCTATTCTGCCCCTGACCCTCTGGCGACGGTCGATGGAGGCTTTTGCGGCGGCTACCGCGTACTGCCTGAACTGGTTCCTCGCCTTCGAGCAGATCGACTATTGGAACGAGAGAGGAGCCTCACCGGTTCAGCACTTCTGGTCTCTTTCTGTTGAGGAACAGTTCTACCTTGTTTGGCCGCTACTGCTTCTCTTGGTGAGCTACTTAGCGCGAAAGTCGCGCATGGGGCCAAGAGCCTGGATCCGCGGGGCCATCGCACTCGTAGCTCTATTGAGCTTGAGCGCGTCGGTGATCTCAGGCCTCAATCCGGAAGAAGCTCATTACTTCGTGACGTGGAACCGCGCGTGGGAGTTCGCCGCCGGTGGCCTCCTCGCGTTTGTTGATTTGAAGAAGGGCGACAGTAGTGCCAAGGCTTTGGTGGGCCTCGGAGGCGCGATTGTGCTGTGCGCCTCGGGCTTTCTGATCTCAGCAGCGTTTGCCTATCCAGGTTGGCTCGCGCTGATCCCGGTGGGCGCAACGATGGCGGCAATTGCTTTCGGTCAGGAGAGTTCGCGCCTTTCGCTCGACCGGCTTCTCGCGGCTAGGCCCGTTCAATGGATCGGAGATGTTTCGTACGGCATTTACCTCTGGCATTGGCCGCTCATCGCGCTTTCTAACGAGTTGTCGGAGCCGTGGCGCAGCTCCGGCTGGGAGCGGGGTTGGATCATCTTCGCGTCCTTTGCTTTGGCCGCCGCTACGAAGCGTTTCGTAGAAGACCCATTCCGATTTGGGAACCTACTCACGAAAAAGCCCCCCGGTTTCACCTTCGCGGCTACGCTCTTGGCCATGTGCTTGTTAGGTGGATCGGTCCATGCTCTTCACAACTATCATGAGCGGCTCACGACAGTGAAGCACGAGCTTGTTGAGGCGACGAAGGACTCGGTGGTGCCCTGCTTCGGTGCGAATCGAGAACCGGGTTGCTCGAATCCTAGGGTCGAAGGGCGACTGTTCCCTGAGCCTTGGGCCGGGCGGGCTGATCTGGTTAAACCGTGCATAGCGAACAACCGAGGAAGTACTCGATTGAAGGTGTGCAAGCGGGGATACTTGGGTCCGAAGCCTAAGATGCGGACCGCCATCGTAGGAGATTCGCACGCGGGGCATTGGAGCGTCGCGTTTGAGCACGGGGCGAGAGAGCGCAAGGAGCAGGTCCTACATATGATGAAGGGCTCCTGCCCCTTCTCGCTTTCCGAGCGGGACGCTACCCCCGAGCTTCGGCAAAGCTGCGAGGAGATCAAGAAGAAGATTTGGTCACGGCTCAAGTCGCGGAAGGACATTAGGCGAGTGGTTTTGAGCGCGTCGTCGTTGAACGACTTGGTCGCGACGCCCGGACTGGATAAGCATGAGAGCGCTGTGCGAGGCTACGAGCGAATGCTCCGAAAGCTACCTAAACACATTCGCGAGGTGATCGTGATTCGCGACGTGCCACGACCTATGAGTGGGGTCATCCCGTGTTTGGAGCGACTTTCGACGACTGAAAAGCGTCTCGCGCCTGGCGCTTGCGCCCGACCGATCTCTAAGGCGCTCCTGCGCGATCCTCTCGCCGACGCGGCCCGACGTGTGGGCGGGAGAGTCAAGCTCCTAGATTTCTCCGATGCCTTTTGTGATGAAGATCTGTGTTACCCCGTCCGGGGAAATGTGCTCGTTTACGGGGACGACCACCATCTCAGCGGAACCTTCGCTAGGACGCTGGTTCCGCGCCTGCGCGCTGAGCTGGCTCAGCGTTGAAGGCGTGGGTCTGTGCCGCGCCAGGCATCGGCGCGATCAATGTGACTGGTGCGGCTGAAGGCGACTAGGCGTCTCGATGCGACCGAAAGGAAGGACGTATGTCTTGGGGATGATGGCGATTGCCACGCCCTCTTTAGCGTGGCACCCTCTTCGCCGGTGACGCCGGAGCGCTTGGTCGATCTCATCGTAGAATGGCAGAGCGAGCAAACGGTGAAGGGGCCCGCCGAAGAGGCTGTGATCGCGGACCTAGCCCCTACTCTAGTAGGATGGGCGATGGCGCGTCAGTTTGCTCAGATGGGCACGCGGAAGCCCAAGCAGAGAGGTGGCGCTGGCTTCTCGGCGCGCCTTCGTAAGGTCCAGAAGGCCTTTTCGGGCTTGCGACTGCCGGCAAGCGCTCCTCCGAACAATGAAGCGGAACTTTTAGCGATTTGCTTGCAGATCAACTCGGCGCGAGCGTTCTTGCCGGTGGCGAAGGAGTTGAGACTCGCGCGCGTGGAGACCATGTTTGTGTCCGAGAACGGCGATACGGAGACACAGCGGCTTCTCGAGGGAGAGGGTTTCGCCTATCGCACTACAGCCTCCATGAGCGATGCTACCGTCGCGACAAAGGTGGCCTGGGGTGCCGCAAACCTGCGGCATCTCTGGTCGCGAGGAGTCATCTGCGACCTCCTAAAGCGACTGGATTTGCCGGGTTCCGAAGCTGAGGGGCTTGGGCGTCGCCTCAGGACTTCGGTGATCGGTGGTCTATTTCGCGCTGAGAGCGCCCTCAAGACCCTCCGTGAGACGCCCGCTCGGAACGTGCTCTTCATCACCAGGCGCGCTCTTTTTAATTCACTCCTCAAGCACACTCATCCCGCTGCGCGCCACCTGTTCTTTTTGCAGGGCATCGTCCCAGCGGTTCCGCCTATTCGGACGCGCTTGGATGTTCATGGAGCTTTCGCGGGCTCGGCTCTGGACCTGGCCTACCTGAAGAGGTGTGGGATTGAGGACGAAAGGATCAGCCTCACCGGGTACCCTCTCTATGATGCTTTTGTTCATCTCGACCGAGTTGATTGTCGGAAGCGCTTCGGAGAGGAACGCTCGCTGGATCCGGACGCCCGCTGGGTGCTTTTCACGTCGCAATACGAGACGCCCCTCTTCTCGGATCACGCGCGAATGGCAAACTTGGGGGTGATACTCGAGCTCGCAGAGAGGGATCCTGACACGCAGTTCATCATTAAGCTGCACCCGCGCGGCGAAGCCTGGGAACCAGCGAGACTGCCGCGCAACGTAAAGGTGGACAGCCAGTACCCGACGGCGGAGCTCATCAAGGCGGCGGATGCGGTTGCGACTTTCTGGTCGACGACAGCAATCGAGGCCCTCATTCTGAGGACGCCTCTCGTGCAGCTCAACGCGACGCACCTCCCCGATCTGTTGTTGCTTCCGCCGGAGCTTCGTGTGCCCATTGCAAGAGATTCGCATGAGCTTGGAGAAGCGCTCCGAGCGGTGATCGCCGCTCCGCCTACATCCGAAGAGGCACTAGAAAAGTGGTTCGGTTCCCCGCCGGACGGTCTGGCTGCCAAGCGTACGGCTGAGGCTATCGCTCAAGCGACACATCAACGTGGTGCGCCCCCCACGCGTGTTCGTTTGCGGTGCAAGTAGGAATAGGCTACGCGAGGGCGCGGAGATGCGACTGCTGCGGAGGATTGTTCGGCGCGTACTCACGAAGTTTCGTGCTGTGCGTGAGGTGCGTGGGTGGGAGAGGGATGCCGTTCCATTTGATCCGGCCCGCCCGCACCATTCGCCCGCCGAGGACAGGGAGGCGGCGGGTCGTTTGGTAAACGCTCTTGAGAGGATCCCCCAAGCCTTTCGCGTTGATCTGGGAGGCAATCCGGGGGGCGTCGTTCTCGGCTCCCTCGAGCCTGACTTTCCGAACTTAGTGGCGAGCACGCTTGCGCAGATCGAGGAGCTGGGGCTTGTTCCCGCGCGCGAGACGAAGTGGGGCTATCGGATCGAGCCTGGGCTCGCGGAACGCCTGTCAAAGCGAAAGGTCGCTCGGCTCGCGGTGCTCGATGGTGCGGGAAGACGCCTTTTGCGGGTGCGACTGGAGCGCTGGCAAGAGAGCGAGCAGGAAGTCAAGGCTCCGTGCTTTAACCCGGTGTCGACCACTGCGCAGAAGGAATGGTTCGCAGAGCGAGTGCTCAGTGGACCACGACCGGGAAGGGTCGCCGAACTCGTCGATGGGCCACTCACGACCGACCCAGACTTTGATGTTGACGTTGTCTATACATGGGTCAACGATCAGGACCCGAAATGGCGGGCTCTTTATGAGGAGCATCGCGGCGATCGTCCTCCGCGTGACGGGACGTCGCTGGCTCGCTTCATGAACAGAGACGAGCTTCTTTATAGTGTCCGGAGTGTCGATGAGTTTGCTCCATGGGTGCGCAATATCTACGTGCTCACGAACTGCGCTCCTCCGAGCTGGGTGAATCTGGATCATCCTAGACTTCGTTGGATTGACCACGAGCAGGTCTTCCCTGAAGGAACGCTCCCCACGTTCAACTCCCACGCGATCGAGTCGCGGCTTCATCACATCCCTGGATTGGCCAATCAATTTCTCTATCTCAACGACGACTTCATGTTCAGTCGTCCGGTGTCGAAGACAGACTTCTTTTCGAGCGCAGGCCATTGTTTGCCGAAGCTAGAGCGTTGGGGGCGAGTGAACGGGACCGTTTGTCCTACCGATCCCGACTATCTGAACGCCGCCCGTCTCGGACAGCGGCTCCTTTTTGAAAAGTACGGCCGGTCGGCAACGCGCCTCCATCAACACACCTGCTACGCTTTGCGTGTCGATCTGCTTTGTGAACTTGAGGAGCTGTTTCCGGAGGAATTTGCGCGTACCTCGCGCTCTACATTCCGCTCCGTCACCGACATCTCGATCGCCAGTTTCCTATTCCACCACTACGCCCTGATTCGTCGTGAGGCCATCCATCGGAGTGGAAACGTGGCCTTGATCCAAGCTCGGAATCGCTATCGGACAAGGTTTGAGCAGATCCTCGCCCGCCGATCACTCGGGAGTTCGCCGCTCACGATTTGTATCAATGACGGGGCCGGAAGCGACAACGATCGCGACTGGAATCACGCCGTCGTCGACTTTCTGAAGGCGATGTATCCGCGTAAGTCCCAGTTCGAGCGATAGGCGCCTCCTCGAGCCCCCCTGCTTTCGCTTCCACGAAAAATGGGGCATCCCTAGCGAACTGACTAAAACGGTCTACGCTGTTCACCGAGATGTCACCTTCCGGGCGCGCATTCGTCACGTTCTGTACGGAGGACTTTGTGCCAGGCGCTCTCGCTGTGGCGACCTCGGTGCGCGCGACTGGCTCTCGCCTTCCATTCGTCGTGATGCACGCCGGCAAGCTGGGATCAAAGTCAGTTGAGGCGCTCACGTCCGTTCCGGGCGTGGAACTTCGCAAGGTGGACGCGATCGCGAACCCACACGGGCACGGCGAGGCCCGCTTCGCGAACGTGTTTACGAAACTCAATGTGTTTGCTCTCGAAGAGTTCGAACGCGTAGCGTACCTCGATGCTGACACGCTAGTCCTGCAAGGGATCGAGGATATCTTCTCTGAGTCATGTGTGTTTGCCGCTGCTCCTGATCATGGTGTCGCGCTGCGACGAGCCGAGTTCAATTCTGGAGTCTTTGTGTGCAAGCCCGATCGAGGGATCTATCGTGACATGCTCGCGAAGGTCCGGGGTGTGCCGTCGCGTGATGGCGGCGATCAGGGCTTTCTCAACGAGTACTTTCGAGGTTGGAAGCGACTCCCTAGCTCATACAACACGCTGAAGCGCATCTACTGGCACCATCCAGATCTTTTTGACTTGAGTCAGGTCAAAGTTCTCCATTTCGTTGGAGACAAGCCGTGGGACAGGCCGCCCGCTGACTATGCGCGGTTCTCAGAGCTCTACGACCTCTGGTGGTCCCGCTATCCGGCGGCGCTTCTTCCGATCAAGAGGGTGCTTCCGCCCTTGGCTCGGATCACTTCGGGCATCGTTCGAGCCGTCCGCCCGTTGCGCAGACGCGTCGCGCCGATTCTCCGTCGATTCGATTTCGATGGAGATAGCACGTACGGTTAGCTCCATGGGAAAGTGGCGCCTACGCCAGATGCTTGGACAGATGCTGGCCCACCCTGGGTACTACTTCGGGCGAGAGGTTGTGCCGCTCGGGCAGGCGATGGGGGTCGTTCCAGCTGAGCGCAGGTGGCGCGCGGGGGAGTCTCTCGCGGAGTTCTTGGCGCGATTGAGTCTCGCCACATTCGACCAAGGACGGGGCTTCCTTGTCGAGAAACCGCGACTGGGTGAGCTCCTTGTAGGTCTCCGCGCCTGGGCTGAGGCCGACCAAGCGTCGGCATACGTTCGGCCCGAAGGGGGTGTGCCGGCACTGATCGGGCCCCGGACACGCCTTGCCCCGCTGCTCCTCGAACTGAGAAGGGCGGCACTCTTCAGCATCTGGGCTTCAGGTCCCTCGGGAGCTCATAGATTGCGTGTCGAGGCACTTCGATCTCCTCGCCATCACTTTCGGAACGCTGCTCGGCGCGCTCTGGCCAGGGATATTCCGAAGGCCTCGAGCGAGCGTCTTTTTGCAGATTACGAGCGACGCTGGGCTGACTCGACGATGAACTTTACGGCACCTGTCGATGTTGTGTTCACGTGGGTCGATAGCGACGATCCGCGATTTCGCGCAGCGTGGAATGACCACGCGGGCGGAAGGATCCTCGATCCAGATCGATACAAGGATTCAGGGGAGCTTCGCTTCGCCTTGCGCTCGGTTTTCTACAACCTTCCTTGGGTTCGGCAGGTGTTCGTGGTTTCGAACTGCTCCGCTCCGGCTTGGCTCAACGAGGAGAAGATTCGCTTCGTTTCGCATGAGGAGATCCTCCCGGCTCACGCGCTTCCGACATTCAACTCCCACGTCATCGAGAGCGCCCTTCATCGAATACCAGGTCTAGCTGAGCACTTCGTCTACCTCAATGATGATATGTTCATCAACGAAGTGTGTGACGCCGGCCAGTTCTTCACGAGCGAGGGGCGATCGCGGTCGTTTCTGGAGAGCTTTGGCTCTGTAGATGCTTACGAGCCCGAAACGATCGCCGCGGATATGACCTGGCAGCATGCCGCTCGCAATGGTGCGACCCTTCTTCGGGAGCGATTCGGTCGACGACCGGGGCAACATCACAAACATGTGCCTTATGCGCTCAGGCGCAGCGTACTTGAGGACATGTGTCGGGAGTTTGAGCACGCGTTTCGGCGGCTCGAAGAGCAACGGTTTCGGAGCGAGTGGGACCTATCTCCGACGTCTTTTCTCTATCACCACTATGCGCTTGGCCGAGGAGATGCGGAACAGGGCCATTGTCGAGAGACGCACGTACAGCGAAAGAACTATCGCGCGCTCTCGCGCCGCGTGGAGTCCGGAAGAGGAGGGGATTTCTTCTGCTTGAACGATGGCAGTAGTGGCTCCGATAGGCGCAGGTTCGATGCCTTCAAACAGAGAGTGATGGGACGTTTGTTCCCATTGCCTGCTCCGTGGGAGCACGCTGGGCGGCGATCTTAGGCGGAATCACCTCAGAGGTGGTGTTGGAAGCGCCACTCTGTCGGATGGAGATGGATTCAGCCCCCGAACGATGTTTTCAGATCCTCCAAGTGTCGCGCGAAGAGCGGAGCGAGCGTCTTCGAGAAGGTCGCCGTGAGGTGGGTCGCGTCGCGGTAGACGAGCACGTGTCCCACGATGGGCAGGCAGGATTCGTCGTCACAGAACACTGGGACCGCGATTGTCGGTGATTCACATGCGGGCCATTGGAGCGCGGCATTCGAACTAGAAGCGAAGGAGCGAAAGGAACAGCTCCTCCATATGATGAAGGGCTCCTGCCCCTTCTCGATTTCTGAGCGGGCTTCGAACAAGAAGCTGCGGTCAGGCTGTGAAAAGTTCAAAGAAAAGGTCTGGGCGGAACTTCGCTCCCGGAAGATAGATCGAGTCATCTTGAGTGCGTCGTCGAAAAATAGTCTTGTGACACGCCCTGGGCTCTCGAAGCACGAGAGTGCAGTGCAGGGGTACGAAGAGATGCTTCGGAAGTTACCCAGGCACATTCGTGAAGTTATTGTGATGCGCGACGTGCCGCGGCCCGAAACCGGCGTCACTCGCTGCTTGGAGTGGCTTCCCACGATGTCCTCTCGTCTGGAGCCGGGCGCGTGCTCTAGCCCTGTCTGTTATACACATAACCGGCCC
>JAEYYX010000006.1 GCA_023428245.1 Pseudomonadota bacterium | reverse complement strand
CCCCCCCCCCCCTCTTGGGCGTAGAAGGAGCCTTATGCGTGGGGACATTGTGAGTTCGCTCGAGGGTGCACGAACCAGTTGGGACCGGAAGGCGTCTGGAGCGGGCGCGTCCCGGACGCGTTCCGTTAGGTCGTGGCAGGTTGCTAGTCTACTGACAATCGCTGGAGGAAGCCTTTTTGCCCTGCGTAGCTACGCGACAGCGCAAGACGCCATTCGAACGCTCGGTTGTGAGGATGTGTCCGATTGGTCCTCGCCGTCAGGAGCGACGCTGAGTTTGAGCTCGTCGCGCACCCAAGGGAATAACGCACTCGCCATCGCGACGAGCGGCTACGCGACGGTACAGAGTCGACTGGTTGGCCCCCTCGGCGCCGTCGCGGACCATATTTCGATCGATCTCCACGTTCCATCGGCGCAGCCCGATCCATGGTGGACGGGCGCGATTCAGGCGTACGTGAGCGCTCCATCGCAAGGAGTGTACGAGAGCTATCTGGGTCAGATTGACCTCGGCGCGCTCCCCAGAGGAGCCTTCAGCCAGCTTTCCTTTGCTCTCTCTGAGGAGTTGCGCGGCAGTCTCTCCGCGAATGCTTACGATATCTCGCTCAAGTTCGCGTTGAACGTGCCTCCGGGAGTTGGAGATCCTTACCTACTCGATAACGTTCAGGTATCTCCGACGCTACCCGGAATCACGACCATCGGGCCCGATGACCTCCCGCGCGTTCTCGGCTTTGAGCCGAATTCGGACTGGTCCGTTTCGGGCGGCGCCATCAGCTATTCATTCACCACCCGTTCCCAGGGGAACGCCTCGCTTCAGGTGACTCCGAACGGGTACACCGTGGTGAGCAGCGTTCCGATGACGAGTCTCGCGCCCGTCGCCGAGAAGGTCTCCTTCGATCTTTGGGTCCCTTCCGCGCAACCGAACGTGGACTGGTGGGGCGCCGCGCAGCTCTATGTGAGCGCACCGTCTCTCGGCCTCTACAACTCATTCGTTGGCCAAAAAGAGCTCCTTGGGCTTTCCGTCGATCAGTTCAACAAGGTTGAGTTCACGCTCGACAGCGGAGTTCGGACCCTGCTCAATTCAAGCGGATACTCCGACCTGACCTTCTCGATCACTCTCAATCTGCCACCGAACGCTTCACCTCACTACCTCGACAACCTGAGCGTCGGCCAGGTAACGACCCCTCCCGCACCGCTCAGCTCGCTGCCACGACCGGATTACGTCGGGGTGACTCAGACGGGCGCGGCGGCAGTCGGTATCAACGGGGACGAAGCGAACGTCCCCGTGACTTTCGCGAACTTCGAAGTCAAAGCGATAGACGAGGGGTGCATCCCTGACTCGACGACCGTCTGTCGATATTCGCTCACGACGCTCCATGTGTGGTTCGGCTCTTTCTCCCTAGGTGGGGTAGATATTTCTCGCATCAAAGCGACGAACAATCGGACGCTGGAGTTCGCCCTCGGCGGGAGTCACCCTCCTGTCTTTTCACTCCCCTCATCCCTCGAGTTCGTGGCTTGGGTCGAGTCGGACAAGCGCTATACGCTCTCTCTGCAACCTGTCGGGACTCTCTTTGCGTTCACTCCGTCCGACGGAGGTTCATTGAGCCTCGTCGGCGCATTCACTGGTTTCGTGGCGGATCGGTTGGTCGTCATCAGTCTCGCCGCGACAGCAGACTCACCTCTCGCGAACACCCCTCCCATCGCCAACGCCGGACCAGATCGGGTCGTTACGAAAGCTTCCGGAAGTTGCTTGCTCGATGTTGAACTCGACGGAAGCGAAAGCACCGATCCGGAGAACAATCTCGCACACTACCTTTGGACGGCGAACGGAGCATCCGTGGGGAGTGGCGAGCAGCGGACGGCCCCATTCAGACGTTCTGGAATTTACACGATCGGTCTCGAGGTCATTGATGAGTTTCGCTCCGTGGCTCGGGACACGATGCTCCTCACTGTCAACCTGCCTCCGGGGTGTCCTTCGCTATGAAAAGAACGCATCTCTTCATTGCTAGCGGCGCAATCGCTCTTGGAATCCTAACATTTGTGGCACTTGATTACGTTGAGGCCCAATCACCCTCCGACGCTTCGCACTCTCGACCCCCTTCACTGGAGAGCCCGATAGCCCGAGCTGGGTCCGCCTCCGAGAGACAGGTTGCCGGCACGTCCCCGGCGCAACCAGTGGATGGCAAAGGCAGCTCGGGAGCTCAGTTACGTTCAGTGGTCTCGAAGGCCACGGTGCAGGAGGGCCCTCTTCCGAGGCCCTCCTCCCCTGGGCTTTCAGCGCGGGATGAACTCTTAGAGGTTCTCGAGAGAACGGAAGGACAATTTCGCGACCCCGAGATTCGTCAAGCGTTCTCGCGAGAACGAAATAAGATCGTGGCCAACTTTTCTCAGTGAGGGATAGATAAGATGATGCTCCGCCAAGGATTGATGTTACTGCTGGGATGTGTCCCCCTCTGGGGCTGCAATGGTTGGCCCATCGGAGACGGCTCAAAATGCGCGAGGACTGATATGCGCCATACGATGGCGCCCGGGACAAAGATCCCGAAGGACCAACAAGGGGCGCTATGCGAGTGCGAAGAGGACGCAAGTGAGGCATCGCCTTGTTGTTATGGCTGCCCCTATGGCGATGCGGTGAACTGCCTAAGCCGATCGATGTCGGGCGTCAATGTCTGCGCAGGTCGAAGCTCCACGGACACTCCGGATCCACGATGCTCCGTACTGGACCCTCATCTCATCATTGGTCTGAACTACCCGCCATATTACCAAGGAAACGGTCTCGTCGGCGCCGCTCCCTTCAAATGGGAATGGTTCAACCCGCAGCCAGTCGACGTTCCGCCCTCGCAAGCGTTGGTTCAGTCAGGCGATCTACAGGATACCGTTTTGTTGGTTGCGGAGAGTTTGAACGGAAATCATTACGCCGACGCGCCGACCGGGTGGACGCAGACGCTCAAACCTTGCGACCACCCGGAAGCGGAAGCTACTCTGACGCTGAACGAGCCGACCTACTGGAGCGTGACGCTTCAGAACTTGCCCGGCGTGATGCCTTTTACACAAGTCTCTTTGAGTGAGCCCTTCGGTGAGTAGAGAGACAACGCAAACACTTCGCACATCCTGGAGTTGTTTGTGTGCGTTGAGTTTGGCCGGCTGCGGGTTGATCGATAGTGGGGACAGTCACGCGCGCGCTGACGGGAGCTATTGGCGCTTTGGTGCCCAGGTGGTTTTCAGAGACGACTCTCCAGGGGGGCTGCCGACGAGGCTCACGGGAGGGAGCAACCTCACTCACGCGAGCTCGATCATCCGAAGGGACGATCGCTACGTCCTCGTGATTCCGGCATGCGCCCATGGCATTCCTTTGATCCAAAGCGACCGTTTCCCCGAGGTCCTTACAGCGAGCAACGTGAATTGCGTTCTCAACGACCTGAGCAAGGCACTGGGCTACACGGAGCGGCGCTTCACCGCTCTCCACATCGATCTGAAGCGGCGCTTTTTGGCAAACCGTGAATGTACGACGTCTGTCGATGGCTCCGTCGGCTGCGGCCAAGCGACGGGAACCTTCGTTCCTTTCGAAGGAGAGGGCAGCGGAGGCGGAGCCTCGAACCGTCAACTCGACCCGAGGCTCGCCAACTTCTCGGACAGCGTTCGGGCGTGGCGGTTCGATAACGAGTCCGACGCCGCTGTCATGCGGCAGTGCGCCGCGCTCGATGAATCCGGCGAAGCGTGTGATCCAGGCTCAAGGAGCATTCGCTCCATCAGGATCAGCGGGACCGTGCACGAAATGAAGGACGGCCGCTACTACCTCGCTGGCTATGATTGTGACGTAGAAAATGGCTACGATGGCGAGCCGCTTCGCTGTGGGCAGTCGTTCGACGGAGGCGAGGATGTCGGTATTCCGCAGGCCTGGATTTACCGATTCGAGCTGAACGGCGCCGAGGTACATTTCAAAGCCGAGATGCGTGGGAAGGATTTTACCTATTATCTCATCGTCGACGCGCCCCTCGTCGAGCCCTAGGAAAATCCGGTTCGGTTGATTTTGCGGCGTTGCGCGAAGGCGCCCGTGCGCTTCTTGACCGCCTCCTCCGGTCCCGGGCTGCGCGAAGGCGCGAACTCGGTTATGGTGGCTCCGTGGGGTCGGGGAATCGCCTAGGGACGGCGGCAGTCGGAGCGCTTCTCGCGCTCTCCGTGCCGCGAGGAGAAGCCGCGGCGCGGGATACGTTCTCGGCGCCGACCGGGGAGCTGGGCGCGAACCTGAGCACGGAGTTTCGACGCGTGCGGGCGCATGCGGAGCTCTCCTATTTCACGATGAGTAACCACTACACAGCGGGCGGGCTCGGATCCAGCGAGGGCACGACACATCTCTTTACCCTCACAGCCGGAGCCGGGCTCCGCCTCAACGAGAACTTCGAACTAACCTTCGGCTCTGCGACCGAAGGATATTTGCTCAGCGGCGAGAGGGCCCGGGACCGCGGAGTCGCCTTCGGAAACGTAGCCCTGGGGGGGAACTACATTCGAACGTTTGGCTCGAATCTCCGGCTGAAACTCGGTACGCTCGTCGCCTTCGGACCTTGGAATCACCGTTCGCCGGACGGAGCAGTCCAGGCGGCTGCGGGAGCGTCCATTCATGGGTACCAGGATTCCTGGTATTATGGTCCTGATCAGGTTCATCTCGTCTTTCCGACTCGTTTCGAGTTCGATGCGCTCACGGAGCTTGTCATCACACTCGATGTCCAGCCGGATATCGGCATTGGCCTGGACGCCGCCGCCTCAGGCCTCGTCCTTATTTCCGCACCAGGCCTCGCCTACTGGCCGACCGAACGTCTCATGTTCGGTGCGCGCGTTCCAATGCAGTTCTACTCGATGTTCTACGCCTCCACGCAGCTCGCAGTCGAACCGTTCGTTCGCTTCGATATCAGTGACGCCGCCTTCATCGCGACCCGCTTCACGATGAATCTCGACGCGCCCTTTGGCTTCTCCTTCGACTCATCGAATTCTCACGAGCCTCCTCGGTCCTGGGGCTGGCACGTCGCATTCGGGGGCTCATTCTAGAATATATCTCATCACCTCCGCAGCTTCGGCCGCGCCCGCGGAAGGTGGGACAGCGAGTGTTCGCGACTCTGCTGGGGCGAGGTATGTTCGAGAGTTCTGCGGCAAGGAGGCGCGTCGGTTCACGATCGAGGCGTCGGATTCAGACGAAGGCTCGGTTGGGTTCAGGGTTTTGTGATGGACCGGGGCCAAGAACTCCATCGAGCCTGTCCCGGCGTCTGCTCTGTCGAACCGCGAGCGCGGGGGCCACCGAGCGTCCGAGCGCGCGCCGGCCCACGAAAGGGCGATCCACAAAAGACTGCGAGCTCGGCGTCGCTCGGGGGAGCGGACGGGCGAGCTCGCGCGTGGTGTGAGGGAGGGCTGAGAGGCCCTCCCGTTCGAGTGGGCTTAGTACGTGAGGCCGTGTCCGTAGGGGAAGAGCGGATCGTAGGCTTCGTCGAACTTCTTCAGGGTGACCTGCTCGTCGGAGCGCGGCCAGGTGTGCGAGAGCTTGCCCTTGAAGTTGTCCAAGCCGAAGAGGACCTCAGCGACGCCGTCACCCTCGGTTCCGGGGAGCCAAGCCGCAACCCAAGCGTCCGCCTTGTCGAGGTGATCGGTGATGAGCACGGGGCGACCGCTCAAGATCACAGCGACGACGGGCTTCCCCGAGGCGCGAGCCTCAGCGAGCAGCTCAAAGTCACCGGCCGGGAGCGTGTTGATCGACGAGACGTCACCGCGCCACTCGGCGTACGAAGCCTCGCTGAGCACCACGATCGCGACGTCTGCTTCAGCCGGAGTTGACACGATGGTCGCGGCCTTGGCGATGCCCTGAAGGATCGTCGTACCTTCGGTCATCTCGCCGCCGTACTGCCAGTTGATGGTCCAGCCGCCGGTCTGACGTCCGAGCGCGTTCGCGCCACTGCCCGCAACCCAGGCTTTGCTGCCCTGAGTGAGCGGCAGGACGTCGCTTTCGTGCTTGAGCAGGACGAGCGACTCGCGCACAGCTTGGCGCGCGACAGCGCGGTGCTCCGCCGAGCCAACCTTCTCGAGCTGCGCCGGATCGCGGGACCAGCCGAAGAGGCCCGTCTCGCACTTCACAGTGAGGACACGCCGCGCTGCATCGTCGATGCGTTCCTGGCTGATTTCGTTGCCCGCTGCGTTGATGATCGTGCTGCGCTGACCCTTCCAGTCGTTCGCGGCCATGAGCATGTCCACGCCCGCGTTGATGGCAGCGATGACGCCGGGGCCCTTCTGATCAGGCATTGCAGCGTCCCAGTCCGTCGAGACGAAACCCTTGAAGCCAAGTTCGCCCTTCAGGATCTCGGTCAGCAGCTGCTCGTGACCGGTCATGTTCACGCCGTTCCAGGTCGTGTCTGCCACCATGACGGAGCCGAGGCCCGCCTTGATCGAAGGAATGTAGGGATTGATTCCGTACTCGCGCATCGTCGCCTCATCGACCCTCACGTCGGCGCGATCGACGAGACCGCCCGCGTCCGACCCGGCAGGCTCTTTGCGCGAGGTGCCGTAAGTGGACTGGCCGTCGCCAGCGAAGTGCTTCGCGCAGGCGATCACACCGGGGCTGCCCGAGCCGAGGCCCTCGCGTCCCTGGAGACCGATGACCGAGGCGGCACCAAGCAGCGCCACGTCATCAGGATCTTCGCTGAAGCTCTCGTAGGTTCGTCCCCAGCGCTTGTCGTGAGCGACGCTGAGCACCGGCGCATAGGTCCAGCTCGCACCGGTCGCCATCATCTCGAGGGCCGTGATCTCACCGATGCGCTCGACGAGCTTCGGGTTCTTACCAGCGCCGAGACCGATGTTGTGGGGGAAGATCACAGCGCCGATGACCTTGCTGTTGCCGTGGACGGCGTCGACGCCGAAAAGGATCGGCAGGCCGTTCGGCGTGCTCTGGCTCGCGGTGATATACCCGTCGATCAGGTTCGCCCAGTCGCTCGCCCGGCTATCGCCCGGGATCGCAGAACCCGACGCAAAGACGGTACCCGTAACCTCACCAGACACGTCAGCGGAGCTCACGTCGCCGTATTGACCCATGACCATCTGAGCCGCCTTCTGCTCGAGGGTCATCTTCGCCAAGAGGGCATCGACCTGACTCACACAGGTCTCACTCGGCCAAGCGATCTCCGGAATCTCGTAAGCGTCCGGATCGACACTGATGCTGCCGCCAGCCGCCTGGAAACCGCCGACCGCGGAGATTCCACCGGAGCCAGGAGCCGCGCCGCCGCTCGCGCCACCAACACCAGGAGCGGCTCCGCCGCTTCCACCAGCGCCGACCGGGGGCGTTCCACCTGCGCCGGGATTCGCCATGCCTCCCGTGCCGTTGATCGGCCCGGGCACATCGGAACAGCCTGCGATGAATGACAAAAGACAAACAGAGAGCAGCCCAGCCTTGCGACGGGTGGCTACCTCGCGCGTGGGGCTCGGATTAAGTTCAAGGGCGATAAGAGGGCCGACCATGTTCGGAATGTCGCACGCCAAACGGCTTTCGACTTCTCAAAATCGCCGGAATTCACACCCCCACCCACCTCGCCCAACTCCTCTCGGGGGCCGACCAGGCAAGCCGCGCGGTTCCAGAACACCACCAGGGCCTCCTCCCGTGCGACCAAGCTGTATCAGTACCGCCGCACTTTACGACCCGTTCGTGGTAGCGTCGGCGCTCGCAGGGTCCTCGGACTTTCGGCGCGCCAAGGGCCGAACCGACAGCGATCTCCGCTATACCCGACCGGTGCGTGATCGAGAGTCACGTCTGATTGCTCCTCAATGGCTAAGAAGAAGCGGCTGATAGATTTCGAACCGGGCCTCTTGGTCGGAGTCGATGAAAATGGTCTCGGCGCGCGCCTCGGCCCCCTGGTCGTGACCGGCGTCCGCGCAAGAGTGAGCGAAGCGGGACTCGCTCGGCTACAGAAAGGTCTCGGCAAGCGCATCCGCGCGGACCTCGATGATTCGAAGGTCCTCGTCTCGAACAAAGATTATCGGCTCGGCGAAGCCTGGGCCCGCGCGCTCGTCGAGCGCACGACGGGAGTCAGACCGAGCGCGCCCACCGAGCTCTTTGAGAGCCTCTCCCTCGAAGCGCAGACCGCGCGCGACGGGAACTGTCCCCCTTCGGCGCTCAAGCAGTGTTCCTTCTCGGAGCGAGAAGCCTTTGTCTCGGATGATGAGCTCCTCGCGCGCATCCAGGGGCACCTCGAGACCCTCGCTTCGCAGGGCATCAGCCTCGACGGCGTGCGCACCTATCGCGTCTGTACAGGCGAGCTGAATCGCCTGCGCAAGCTCGGTATCAATCGTTTCTCGGCCGACTTGCACGGCATGGAGAAGCTCGTGCTCGGCTTCTTGCCCCAGGACGGGGAGAAGGTCCCCTTCACGGCCACCTGCGGCAAGGTCGGCGGCATGGCCCAATATAGCCGCTTCTTCGGCCCCCTCGGCGGCCGCCTCCACACAGCGCTTTGTGAGACTGCGGCCGAGAGCGCCTACAGCTTCCCTGGCCTGGGGGTGATCAGCTTCCTCCGCGACGCGGACGCGAGCGATCCGCTCGTCATGATGGCCTCTCTGGTCGGAAAGTACGTCCGGGAGCTCCTCATGGGTCGCATCGCCCGCTTCTACCTCGCGGGCGACTCGGCCGATCTTCCGAGCGGCTACCACGATCCCGTCACGAGTATCTTCGTCGACCAAACCCTGCCCGTTCGCCGCTCCCTCGCCATCGTCGACGCCTGTTTCGAGCGCGATCGGGAGCTCAAAGAGGCCAAAGACGAGGTCTCTGCGGCTCTGAAGTCGAAGAAGAAAAAGGCCGCCGTCCCTGCCCCGTCGAGCGGGCAGGAGAGTATGTTCGAATAGCCGGGCGGCGGCCTCACCTTCCGCGTCCTTCGAGACTGAAAGCGCCCCGAGACCCATGCGACCATAGCTCGTCTTCGAGCGGCGCGTCTTCGGGACGCTCGTCGCCCTCACGGGCTTCGGGAAGAACGAGCGGCGGAGGGCCCGCCCGGTGTTGTGATGGGACGCTCTCGAAGAAGTGCGGGTGCGGCGGCAGGAAAGGCCGTTGTTCGCGCCACGGCGGGGTTTGTGGGTGTGGGGAGTAGGGGAGCGCGCTTCACGACAAGCGGCGCGAGGCCGTCCCTGTTTCTTTAAGAGGTTAGGATCTAACATCTCGTGAAGGGAGCGCCCCATGAGGCACGGCGCGCGACGCAGGCGGTCTCCTCAGGACCGCGGCCGAGGCCGACATCGATCGTCTCAACGCCTACCTCATTGCGCTCACCGAAGCGGGCAGTGCAGCGCGGGTCTTCAGCCTCAAGCGCGAGTTCCCCGATGCGCTCCACAGGCTCCTGACCACCGGAGCGGCCAACGTGGGCATTTTGCCGGAGCATTTCCCGTATGTGCTGCGCGCACTCGGCCTCAAGCCGACGGTTCCCGCCGACCCAGGCGCCATCACGATCCACGCTATCACGCGGCTCGACAGCGCTCCGGTGGCGCGCAGCATGAGCCTCAATGGGGGAGCCTCCACAGACCTGACCGCTCTCGCATCCGGCGTTCTGATGGCTCCGCTCCCCTTCACAGGGGACCTCACCGGTTCAGCGGGCACCCCCGTGGACCTTGCTCTGACCTGGTCTGCCCTAGACGGCGCGACCCCTGTGCCCATCGACGACGGCATCGACGATGTCCTCCTGCTCGTCAATTACGAGCTTGCTCCCGTCTAACTCTTGAAGGAACCGCATCATGGCAAACATTCTGCTTTGGCCCGATCTGTACCGCGAACACGGGCATTGGCTGCCGGCTGTGAACCTCGCCAAGTCTCTCAAAGACGCAGGGCACACCGTAAACTTCATGGGCATTGTCGACTGCGAGTCGATCGTGAGCCCCTACCTAGCCGGACAGGCCTCGTTCTTTCCCATTTTCGAGAGCATCTATCCCGCCGGCCACACCGTCGAAGACAAGATCGAGCCCATCGGTCACAGGTGGAAGCCGGAGCACCTCTTGCCGCTGATTGGGGGGGCCCTCGACGGCATCTTCACCGGCCCGAGTCGGCCCGATCTGCTCGTGAGCGGCTACTTCAATTCGCTCGAGACCCTGCTGATCCACCACAAGTACGACATCCCCTTTGTGACGCTCACGACCTACCTGCGGCACCCTCAAGAGACACCGGATTCGTTTGCGCTGATGAAGCTGCTTTACCTGTCGCGGCCCCTGCAGGTGCGTCTCCTGACGGGCGTGGGGGTCGATCCGGACGCGGTCGAGCTCGAGGACTTCGTAGCGCCGCTTCAGCCCACCGCGCACCCTGAGCTCATCCCTTGCGCGCGTGACTTCGACTTCTTCGACGAAGACTGGGAGCACGGCCCAGGCGTTACCTACGTCGAGCCGATGATCCGACGCCTCGCCCTCGACGGTTCCGACCCGGTCGAGGTGCCCACGAGCGACGCGACACAGATCTTTCACCCTATTCCTTCGAATAAAAAGCTCATCTACGCCACCTCGGGCTCACAGGTCTCCGACTATGAAGACAAGGCGCGCCAGTTCTTCAAGAGCCTCATCGCGATGATGAAACTCCAGGGCCTCGAAGATTACCACTTGGTCTTGGCCATGGGCGACAAGCTCCTGAGCGAGTTCCGCATCGCCTATGGACTCGACGCGGCCGAGATCGACGACAGCTTTCCGGAAAACGTCACCATTGCCTCCTGGGTCTCACAGCAAGAGATCATGGACCAAACCAAGGTCGCGTTCATCCACGGCGGCCTCGCGACCATCAAAGAAGCCATTTGGTCGGGCGTACCCATCGTGATCTTGCCCCACGGCAAAGACCAACTCGAAAACGCCCTGCGCATCGAGCGCAGCGGCGTCGGCATCTTGCCCGAGACCCAAAACGCCGACGCCAATGAACTCAAGCGTCTGATGACCCTCGCCCTCAGCAGCGGCTGGGTGAAGGGCCGCGTCGCGCAGATGCAGGGCCTGTTCCGCGGTCTGGACGACCTCTCGCCCAAGCCGAGCGTGAATATCATCGAGGACGTGCTCTCGGCATGAAACCCCCGACCCCCGGCCGGGACCCGGCAGCGGAGCGTCCTGAAGCCAGCCCAGACAAGGCCGCCGCCCCTGGCAACGCTGCAAGCCCTCACCAGGGCACCCAGGGCAGCGCCGCCGCGCCCAGCTCGGACGGCCCAGGGGGCGCGCTCTCCCTCCTGCCCGCGCTCAAGCTCCCCACTGGCGGCGGGTCCATTCGAGGCATCGGTGAGAAGTTCGAGGTCAACGCGGCAACCGGAACCGCAGGCCTGACAGTTCCCCTTCCCAGTTCGCCAGGACGAGGAGGACAGGGCCCGCAAATCAGCCTGAGTTACTCGAGCGGCGGCGGCAATGGGCCCTTCGGTCTCGGGTTTGATCTGTCCGTCCCGATGATCACGCGGAAAACGGATAAGGGTCTGCCGCGCTACCTGGACCAGCCCAATGCCGAGACGGATACGTTCCTGCTCTCGGGGGCGGAGGATCTGGTCCCGGTGCTCGATGAGGCGACCGGCACGCACAAGTACATCGACCGCTTCGTCGCCTCTGCTCCACCGACCGAGCCTGACTATCGTGGGTACCTCTACCGACCTCGCATCGAAGGACTCTTCGCACGCATCGAACGGATGGTGCCGCTCGAGAGTGGCCAGCCGCACGTGGGCGGCGAAGTCTTCTGGCGGGTGCACACTCCGGACAACACCGTGCACATCTACGGCCAGAGCGCGGCCTGCCGCGTGGCCGATCCGACGGACGGGACCAAGGTCTTCACTTGGTATTTGCAGAAGACGCTGGACGACAAGGGCAACGTCACCCTCTACGAGTACAAAGCGGAGGACGGGGACGGTGTAGACGCCACCAAGCTCAGCGAGCGCAGTCGCTTCGACTACTCGGGCGCCTCCCCGCTCTTCTTGGCCACGGCCCAGAAGTACCTGAAGCGGGTTTTCTACGGAAACAGGGTCCCCAGTGTCGGGGAGATTCGAGGAGACTTCCTTTTCGAGTTGGTTTTCGACTACGGGGAGCATACGGCGTCGAGCGACACAACCGCACCGCTCCCAGACGATAGCGGAGAGTGGGGAGTGCGCGTCGATCCGTTCTCGAGCTACCGGAGCGGCTTCGAAATCCGGACGTACCGGCTTTGTCAGCGCGTGCTCATGTTCCACCATATCGAGGCAGGCGGGCCGCTCTTCGTGCGGGCGACGGAGCTGTCGTACGAACCGGGCGCAGCGTTTACGTACCTCCGCAGCGTCACCCAGGCTGGATTCAAACTCGAAGGCGGTATCTGGCGGCGTGGAGAGATGCCAAAGCTCTCACTCGACTACCAGCGGCCGGAGCTCGTTGACGAGCTCAAAGCTATCCCGGAACAGAGCCTCGAAGGCCTTGCTGGCGGCACCGATGGTGGGCGCAAGCAGTGGGTCGATCTCGATGGAGAAGGCATCCCCGGGGTCCTCATCGATCAAGGGGGTGCCTGGTTTTACAAGGAGAACCGCGGTGACGGCGAGCTCAAGGCGCCCCGGCGCCTTCACACTCTTCCCAATCCCTCAGCCCTGGCCGGCGGCGCACAGACCTTAGAAGACATCGATGGCGACGGGCGTCTGGAGCTGATTTCACGCCGTGCGAACCTACAAGGCTACTTCGCACGCGCGGTGGACGGGGACTTCGAGCCGCTCCGTGCCTTTGAGAATGTCCCCAACGTCAACTGGAATGATCCGAATCTGCGCATCATCGATCTGGACGGCGATGGCCACGGCGACATCCTGCTCACTGAAGATCAGGCGTTCGTCTGGTATCGCTCGCGCGCAAAGGACGGCTTCGAACCATCGAAGCGCGTGGCGGTTCCCTTCGACGAAGACAAGGGTCCGCGCGTTGTCTTTAGCGATGCAGAACAAAGCATCCAGCTCGCCGACATGAGCGGAGACGGTCTCGTCGACATTGTCCGCATTCGAAACGGCGAGGTGAGCTATTGGCCAAACCTCGGCTATGGCCGCTTCGGCAAGAAGATCACTCTCGAAAACAGCCCAGTCTTCACGACGCCCGACGAATTCCACGCCAGCCGCGTGCGCTTCGGCGACATCGACGGTTCGGGAACGAGCGATCTCCTCTATCTCGGTCGTCGCGAGACGACGCTCTACTTCAATCAAAGTGGGAATGCCCTCGCCGCGGGCACAGTGATCCGATCGCTGCCCCCGGTCGACAACGTAACTCAAGTTAGCGTCGCCGATCTGCTCGGGAACGGAACGAGCTGCCTCGTTTGGAGCAGTCCCGTCGCCAACCCAAGTCAGAACGTCTTCTACGTCGACCTGATGGGGAGCAAAAAGCCGCACTTGCTCACGGAGGTGAGCAACAACCTGGGTGCGGTGACGCGCACCACCTACGCGAGCAGCACGAAGTTCTACTTGGAGGACAAGAAGAACGGTATCCAGTGGCTGACACGCTTGCCCTTCCCGGTGCAAGTGGTTGAGCGTGTCGAACACGAAGATGTCATCAGCGGCGGGAAGTTTGTCAGCCGCTACAAGTATCGCCACGGATTTTTTGATGGCTTCGAGAGGGAATTCCGCGGCTTCGCGCGAGTGGAAACCCTGGACGCAGAGGACTTTGCTCCTGAAGGCGGCGATCCACTGCTCTACCAAAGCCCGGTGCGCACGGTGAGTTGGTTTCACACGGGAGCGTGGCTGGAGAAGGAGCGGCTCGAGGAAGCGCTCCGTAAGGAGTACTTCCCGACCGCGCCCCCACCTAATCCGATCACCGTCGCGGACAATCTCCCTCTCGAAGAGTGGAACGGCAGCGGTTCAGCGACCGTGCCGCAAGCGGAAATCAGCATTCAGGACGCGCGTGAAGCAGCGCGCGCCCTGCGCGGAAGCCCGCTCCGCACAGAGGTCTACGCCCTCGACGGCTCACCCGAAGAGGCCCTTCCCTACGTCATCACCGAGACGAACCAACAGGTCCGCCGCCTGCAAAATAGTCGCGGCGAAGACCGCTACGGCGTCTTCTTCGCCTACCCGCGTGAAACGGTCACCATCTCCAGCGAGCGCAATCTCTCCGACCCCCGCGTGGGGCACGAGGTGACCCTTGAGGTCGACGACTTCGGCAACGTGACGAAGAAGCTCGCTCTCGCCTACGCCCGTGCCGGCAGCGGACACCAACAGGAACAGACGAGCACCTATGCCACGCTGACGGAAACAAGCTTCATCAACGAAGTCGCTCAAGACGATTGGTACCGCGTCGGGGTTGAGTTCGAGCAGCGACTCTTTGAAGTCACCGGGTTGGTGCTCCCAGAAGCAGGCACTGGCCTAGCTGATGTGGAGGTTCTGCGCGCAGAGCTTGAGGCGCTCGATCCGACCGACGACCTGCCCTTCGAAGAAGCTGCAACAGGCGGCGTCCAGCGGCGGCTGCTCGACCACAAACAACAACTTTTCTACGCCAACGACTTGAGCGGCCCGCTCGCGCTCGGTGCGCTCGAATCCCGCGCCCTGCCCTATGAGACCTACCAGCTGGCCCTGACGGAAGGTCAGGTGGCGCGTCTGATCCAAGAATCGACCGACCTCGGCGTGCCCCTGACGACGAGCGTGCTCACAACGGAAGGCGCCTACGTCACAAGACCGGACTCGACCGGATATTGGGCGCCGGGTGGACGTGTCGTTTTCGATGCCGCCGAATTCTACCTGCCGATTGAAGCCATCGATCCCTTCGGCAACAGCGCCTACTTGACGTGGGACACGCACTCGCTCCTCGTCGACCGACTCCAAGATGCATTCGGTAACGAAAGCGTCGCCACGAACGACTACCGAGTGCTCGCGCCGAGCTCGATGCTCGACCCCAACCTCAACGCCACCGAAGTGGCCTTCGACGCGCTCGGCATGGTGGTCGCCACCGCGGTGCGCGGAAAGACCGCGGCGGAAGGTGACCCGATCACGAGCCCGACGACGTCCCTCGTCTACGACCTCTTAGCCTTCCAAGAGCGCGGCGAGCCCACCTTCGTGCACACCTTCGCGCGCGAAGAGCACTTTCCCGTCAGCCCGGCCAGCCGCCAGCAAGAAACCGTCACCTACAGCGACGGCTTCGGTCGCGTGGTGATGACCAAGGTGCAAGCGGAGCCCGGCAACGCACCACTCCGCAACCCCGACGGCAGCCTACAGCGAGACACATCCGGCAATCTCGTTGTCGGACCCGTCACGAATCGTTGGGTTGGTTCGGGCCGCACCGTATTCAACAACAAGGGGAATCCGGTCAAACAGTATGAGCCGTTTTTTAGCTCAACGAGCGCCTTTGAAACGGAGGATGATCTCGCCGAATGGGGCGTTACGCCCATCATTCACTACGACTCCATCGATCGCGTAGTCCGAACCGACCTCCCCGACGGTACCTTCACTGAGACGGAATACGACGCGTGGTTTCAGAAGTCGTTCGATCAAAACGATACGACCTACGACCCGTCGAACCCCACGGACCTGACGATGCACTCTGAGTGGTATCGCGAGCGCGGCTCTCCCGATCCCAATGGCCCTGAGCCGAGCGACCCGAATCAGCGCGCGGCTTGGCTGAGCGCCCAGCACGCTAGCACCCCCACCACGGTCCATTTGGATACGCTGGGAAGGCCGTTTCTCAGCGTTGCGCACAACAAGAGCGGAGTCGGCGCCGCGCGGGTCGAAGAGTTCTACCGCACCCGCACGGTGCTCGATATCGAAGGCAATACCCTCGCCATCTACGACGCCAAGCAACACTCGACGGCGGCGGGCGACGACAGCCTCAATCTCAGCGGCACCTATCCCAGCATTACCCAGCGCTTCGACGTGCTCGGCCGTCGCATCCGTATCGACTCGCCCGATGCAGGCGCGCGCCTGAGCGTGCAGGATGTCGCCGGGAAGCCCCTCCGCTCCTGGGACAGCCGTCAGCACACGATGCGCTCGACCTACGACGCGCTCCAGCGACCCACGCACATGTTTGTTGCGACGGGTCTCGGCAGCGGCGCGCCCGAGGTGCTCGTACAGCGCACTGTGTATGGGGAGTTTCTGGACCCCGCCGATACTGCCAGTCCTCCGAGACGCATTCCAGGCACGAGTCCTGCCGCGCCCTCGCCAGCCCAAGCCCTCAATCTGCGCGGCCGAGCCTATTTGGGCTTCGATAGCGCCGGGCTCTCGAAAATAGAGCTCGCCGACTTCAAGGGCAACGTCCTGCAAGCGAACCGCAAACTCGCGCTTACATACCAAACCACTCCTGATTGGAGTGCGCTGAGCGCCCTCGCCGACCCGGCCGTAGTCGAGACAGCCGCGCTCCCACTCCTCGAAACGGAAACTTTCACAACGTCAAGCACGTTTGACGCTCTCAATCGTGTCGTCACCGCTACCTCGCCCACGAGTTCCACCAACCCCGCCCCGAGCATCAGTCGCCCCGTCTACAACGAAGCGAATCTCCTTGAGGAGCTTCACGTCAGCGTGCGAGGAGCCGCGGAGTCGAGCGTCATCAGTAACCTCGACTACAATGCCCGTGGGCAGCGCGTGCTCTGTGAGCACACACGGCCCAGCGGCACAGCCTCTCACTCCACGAGCTACGACTACGACCCGAAGACCTTTCGCCTCACGCGCCTCATCACGACCAGGCCCAGCGACAGCGCCATCCTCCAAGATTTGCGCTACTTCTTTGACGCTGTCGGCAACATCACCGAGATCCACGACTTCGCCGACACCACGCCCCTCTTCAGCGGCACCATACCCGTCAGCGGCACCGGCAGGTACCGCTACGACGCTCTCTATCGCCTCACCGAAGCTGAGGGTCGCGAGCACCCCGGCCAACAGCCGAGCGATGCGGAGCCCATTCGTGGAGCCGCACCCCACCCGAATGACCTTCAAGCGCTGGAGCGGTACGCAGAAGCCTTCGAATACGACCAAGTCGGCAACATCCTAACAGTCGGGCACACCTCTCCCAGCACCAACTGGACGCGCCGCTATCAATACGACCCTACGAGCAATCGACTCCTCGCCACGAGCGTCCCCGGAGACCTCCCCGGCCTCTTCAGCTCGCCGTACACCTACGATGCTCACGGCAGCATGGCCTCGATGCCCCATCTCTCCACGATGGCCTGGGACTACGCCGACCGCCTGCAACACACCGAGCGCTCCGGCGGCGGCAACCAACACACGTACTTCACCTACGACGCCGCTGGAGAGCGCGTCCGCAAAGTTTACACGCACAGCGGCATCACCGAAGAGCGCATCTATCTCGGAGGTTTCGAAATCTACCGCAAGCGCTCCGGTACGCTCACGGGTACCATCGAGCTCGAACGCGAAACCCTCCACGTGATGGACGACCAACGCAGAATCGCGATGGTCGAGACGAAGCTCGTCGACACAGCTAGCTCCGACCCAGCCCCACTCAACTCACCCCGCTGGCGCTATCAACTCACCAATCATCTCGACTCCGCCTCGATTGAGCTCGACGAAAACTCAGGTGTGCTCAGCTACGAAGAGTATCACCCGTACGGAAGCACGGCGTTCCACACGGCGAGGGCTGGCGCGGAAGTTTCAGCCAAGCGCTACCGGTACACCGGGAAAGAGAAGGATGACGAGACCGGGCTCTACTACCACGGGGCGCGGTATTACGCGGCTTGGTTGGGAAGGTGGACTGCGGCAGATCCCGCGGGGCTTGTCGATGGCCTGAATCTCTATCGGTATTCGAGGGACAATCCGATCAATTTTTCGGATCCGGGGGGGACGGAGACCAAAGATGACGGATTCTTCTCTGGCGTTGGGAAGGCCTTCTCCGAGTTTCATCAGGGACTCAAGGAGACTGGCGAAGGATTCGGCGACTTCGTCTACGGCGTGGTCCACGACGACAATGAGAAGATCATTTCGGGTGGCGAAAAGGTCATCGGTTTTCTCGAAGGGTACACGATCGAGGGGCAGGTAAAGGGCGTCGCGGACGCCGCGGTTGGAACCATCACTCGGACAGCAGAGGCGGTTGAAAAAGCGGCGGAAGGTGACCTTGAGGGCGCAGGCGAGGCGGCCACCAAGGCGCTGGGGAACGCAGCGGTCGTTGGCCTAACGGTAGTGGGCCTCAAGGGAGCCAAAGGAGCGGGAGGAGCGAAAGGTGCCGCCGGCAAGTTCGAAGCGGTTCCTACGCCGAAGCGACCCTTGCCGGAGCCTGTTGCCCCCCGAGGGAAGACCTATCAAGCGCCTGAGGCACCGAGCGTGCCTGCAGGGGCGTCAGGCGTCGCCGAAGCAGCGCCCAAGAGGGCCGGAGCGGCAACGGCTGAATCGGTCGAGAACCTTCCCAAGCCGGATCCGGTTGTGCCGGAGGCGGCACCGAGGTCCGGCGGATCAGAATCGGCGCCGAAGTCCGGCGGGTCAGAATCGGCCTCGAAGGTTGCTGTCAACGCGCCAAAACCCCTACGCAGGCCATATATTCGCGATGCAGTTCGAAAAGAGGTCGAGGCTCGCGCGCCGAGGGATCCTCTTGGGCGACCACTCGACCCAAACACCGGCCTCCCGATTGAGGGCAAGCCCGATTTGGGGCACAAACCGGGACATGAGTTCTGGCGCGAAAAGGCAAAGGCAGAGGCGGAAGGGCTAACCCAGAAGCAGTTCAATGACAGGATGAACAATCCTGATCTCTATCAGCTAGAGAATCCAAAGAGCAACCGAAGCCACAGGTATGAGAAGAAGAAATGAACGCAAGAAAAAAGACGGAACCGGTGCTAGTGCGTGCGGTACTAACGAGTGACCCGGGAACGGTAGAGGCATCGCTTAGGCAGGGAGCTCCAGTAAACGAATCGGATCGGGATGGTCGCACAGCATTGCACCATGCCGTGATCGAAGGAGCCCTTCCTATCGTGCGGATCCTCATAGAGTCTGGGGCGGATCTGGACGCCCGTGACGCCCAAGGGTGGGCACCCTTGCACTTCGCCGCCGCGGATGCGAAGGAGGCGATCGGCGAGGAACTGTTAAAGGCCGGAGCGAGCGTTGACGCCGAGGACACATTCGGAAATACGCCTCTCTTTCGGGCCGTTTTCGATTCAAAAGGGCGGCCAGAAATGATTCGCCTTCTTAGGAGGTTTGGCGCAGATAGTGGCCACCAGAACCGCCATGGTGTCTCGCCAGCGAGCCTGGCGGCGAGCATCGCCAACTATGACTTAGCCGGTCTGCTTGACTAAGCCGCTCCCGCTTCGGGCATTCCGCCCCTCGTTCCTTGAAACCCTCAGTACGTTAGCCCCGCGGCCTTGCTGCGGGGCAGTGACGCACCCATCGCGTCCAAGCGCTCACTCGCCGAGCGCCTCACGCACCATTGCAACGGCCTCCTCCAGGTGCCGCTCCACGAGCTCAGCTGGCAAGCGCAGCACGCGGTAGCCGAGCCTTGCGAGGGCCCTATCCCGGCGCTCATCGCGCTCAGCGCGCCGAGTATGAGCGCCACCATCGACTTCGACCACGAGCCGCGCCTGGGGCGCGAGGAAGTCCACCACGAAGAGCTTTCCCTCGGCCTCGCCGAGGACCACCTGCCTACGGAAGGCAACGCCAAGCTGCCAGCCCTTGAGCCGCGACCAAAGAAGCGCCTCCGAAGGCGTAGCCTCCACGCGCA
>JAEYYX010000040.1 GCA_023428245.1 Pseudomonadota bacterium | reverse complement strand
AGTGTGCTCTCCCTGGCCACACTTTCTCTCCTCCGCGCCCAACCGACCTCACTCGCGGCGCGCGCGCCGCGCTCTCTCTCGTCCGGTTGCTCTCACTCGCGGGAGCACCCCGGACACTCGCCGTAGGGACGAAGGAGCGCCCCGTTGGATCGGCGACCCCAAAAAAAGCGCCCAGAAGTTCCCATTCTACGAAGCTCCGTCGTCTTCTTCGAGAAGACCTTTGAGAGCTCCGCCGTACAGCTGAGTGCGCTAGAATGGGAAGACGAGCGGCACGAGGGTGCAGGTGATCGCCGCACAGGCGATCTGCATCGGGATGCCAAGACGAAAGAAGTCCGTGAAGCGATAGCCGCCGGGCCCGAAGACCATGAGGTTCGTCTGATAGCCGATCGGCGTCGCGAAGGAGGCCGACGCAGCGAACATGACAGCGACGACGAAGGGCATGGGGCTCACACCGAGCTGCTCTGCGAGAGAAATCGCGAAGGGGAACATGAGCGCGGCCGCCGCGTTGTTCGTGACGAGCTCGGTGAGCAGCGCCGTACCCACGTAGAGCGCGAGCAGCGCAGAGATCGGCCCGTCGCCGCCGATCTGGGCGATCATTTCTGCGATCTGTTTATCCAGACCAGACACCCGGATCGACTCGCCCAGCCCAAGAGCGGCAGCGATCGCCACCAGCACCGGCATTTCAATGGACCGGCGCGCCTCAGCGCCCGTGACGCAACCGGTCAAGACCATCGCCGTCGCGCCGGCCACCGCCGCCTGAAACATGCTCACGAACTCCGTCGCCGCTCCCAGGACCATCACAACCAAGATGAACAGCGCGAGGAACATCTTGTCATAACGGAAGCGACTTGAATCCGCGACCTCGCTCACCAGATAGAAGTCACGGCGGTTTCTATGGCTGTCGAGCCAAGAAGGCTGCGCGTCGAGCAGGAGGATGTCTCCCGCTTCGAGCACGATGTCCCCGATGCGACCTTCGATGCGTTTACCGTCCCGCGCGGCCGCGACCACGACCGCCTGAAACTGGCCGCGGAAGTCGCCGTCGCGGATCGACTGCCCGCACAGGGGATTGCCAGGCGCCACGACCGCTTCGATCAGGGTTCTCTCCGCCGCCTGGAACGACACGTCGGCTGAGAGCGTGGGCGCGGCAACGAGGCCCGCCACCCGCTGCAAGTCCACGATCGACTCCCGGGGCCCGACGAAAATGAGCCTGTCCCGAGCCTCGAGCACCATGGTGGGCTCGACCGCGGGGATGCGCGTGGTGCCGCGGTGGATCTCAGCCAGATACGCGCCCGGAAGATGGCGAAGGCCCGCTCCTTCGATGGACTTTCCAATCAGCGGGCCAGCTTCGGCCACAATGAACTCACAGGTGTATTCCCGCGGATCGTCATTCGCGCTCACCGCGGGACGCCGATCCGGGAGCACCCGGCTCGCGAAAACGACGAGCACAAAACAGCCGATGAGAGCAACGGGAAGCCCGATCGGGGCGATGTCGAAGATGCCGAGCTGGCGGAGTCCTTCGACTTGTCCGAGGCGCTTTTCGATGAGGCCCGTGACGACGAGATTGGTACTCGTGCCGATGACCGTGATCGTGCCGCCGAGGATGGTCGCGTAGGAGAGCGGCATCAAAAATTTCGAAGCCGGCATCTTGTGCTTCCTGGCCCATTCGCTCACCGCCGGCACCAGGGCCGCCACGATCGGCGTGTTGTTGAGGAAGGCCGAGAGACCGGCGACAGGCAGGCTCAGGCGCAAGAGCGCGATGCTCACGCTCTTGGACTCGCCGAGGAGGGCCCCGGCGACCTTCGACATGGCGCCCGTTTGGCGCACGCCAGCGGCGACGATGAACAGGGCAGCGACGGTGAGCATGCCTTCGTTGGCAAAACCCGAGATCGCCGTCTTGGCGTCGATGACATTGAAGAGAAGCGCCGCGACAAGCCCCCCCAAGAGCACGGCATCCGCTCCCAAAGAGGAGAAGATGAGCAGGCCGACGACTCCGATCAGAATGCCGAGCGTCAACCCGGATTGGGTCCAGTTCATTTGCGGGCGCCCATCAGCAATAACCGTGCTGGGCGCTGGAGGTTCAAATGTCGCTGAAACGGACCGGCGCGCCGATTGTTCGTATGGCTCCGAGGCGCATATTTCCTCGTTTTTCGCGCATATTTGACTGTGCCCGTGATATTTGATGCGTAAGCACCCGTCTCAAACTGAGACGTTCGCCACGAGGGGCAGAACCCGTCACGGGCCGTCGATCCGTACCACGAGCATGTCCGCGCCCGTGAGGTCCGTGTCCTCTCCGTAGTCGGCGGTCAGCTGAAAACGTCCAGCCGCTCGCTCATCCAGGAGCCCTTCAAGCTCCCTCGGGAACCATTGGCGAAGGACGAGCGGCGCTCCCTCCTCCTGACCGTTCGGTGTCTCGTACAGGGTTTTGATCGTGAGCAAGCGACGCGCGGGATCGTAGGCGAAGCCCTCAAAGGTCAGAACGAGCTCACCTGTGCGGCTGTCCACGAAAGAGTCACAGGGGAAGAGCTCCTCCGGGTCCGCGTCGAGTTCGTCACTCGAGGGCACCATGCTGTCGAAGAGGATCGCCCCGCCGGGCGCAAGGTGGTGCTCTGCGGTCTCGATAAACGCCAAGAGCTCTTCGGCCGTGTGGAGATGAGCGACGACGTTGAAGGTGCCGACGACGAGCCCGAAACGCTCTTCGAGGCGGAGGCTCCGCATGTCACCTCGCACGATGCGCACCCGTGCGCGCACCTCCTCGGGCTCCGCGCGCAGCTTTTCTTCCAGGCGATCGAGCATCGCCTGCGACAGATCGACGGCTGTGACGCGCACACCGGCGCGCAAAAGCGGCAGGGTCACGCGACCGCTCCCGGCGCCAAACTCAAGCACCTCGCTGCCTTGGGCGAGGGCTTCTCTCACAAAGAACTCGACGTCCGCGCTGCGCCCCTCAAAGGCGGCCTCATAGCGCTCGGGCTCGAGATAGTACTCGAGCCCTCGCTCGTCGACGTCCTGGCTCAATAGCGGGATTCGACTTCCTGAATGTACTCGTTCACGGCCTCGTGCGAGGGGCGGTTCCAATGAACCTTGCCCTTTGCGATCTCGCGGAGCGCGATCACGGCAGCCTTGTTCTTCGAGTTCACAAGGGCAGGTTCACCCTTCATGAGGTCCCGGCAGCGCTGCGCCGCCAAGACGACGAGGGCGAAACGGTTCTCTTCCTTCTCCAAACAATCTTCGACGGTGACTCGTGCCATGGATTCGATCTCGCCCGGCCTGACGAAGAGCCAGCCCGGACGAAAAACTTAGGCCGGCCGCCCGGTTCCAGCAAGGGTCTCCGCCTTCTAGAGTCCCGAGATTTTATACTGAACATAATGGGGGTCCTCCGACCTATTCGGGCGATCGGCGGTGATTGGAGTTGACACCCGGCCGGGACAGCACAATCTCGCGAGCCGCGTGTCCAAGTCGCTCGTGATTGTGGAGTCTCCCGCCAAGGCCCGGACCATCTCCGGGTTCCTCGGCAAAAAGTATGTCGTCGAGTCTTCGATCGGCCACATTCGCGATTTGCCTCGCTCTGCGGCGGATATCCCCGCGAAATACAAGAAAGAACCCTGGGCGCGGCTCGGGGTGGACGTCGATCACGACTTCCGCCCGCTCTACATCGTCGACGGCGACAAGAAAGAGCACATCAAAAAACTCCAGACGCTCGCCGACCAGGCCGACGAAATCCTGCTCGCCACCGATGAAGATCGCGAAGGAGAGAGCATCGCCTGGCACCTGCTCGAGGTCTTGAAGCCACGCGTTCCGGTCAAGCGGATGGTGTTCCATGAGATCACCGAGAAGGCGATCCAGGCGGCCATCGACAGCCCTCGCGAGCTCGACCGGCGCCTCGTCGACGCCCAAGAAGCGCGGCGCATCCTCGACCGCCTCTACGGCTACGAGGTCTCGCCCGTCCTCTGGAAGAAAGTCATGCCCCGTCTGTCGGCGGGCCGCGTGCAGTCGGTCGCCACGCGCATCGTGGTCGAGCGGGAGCGGGAGCGCATCGCCTTCTCCTCGGCCACTTATTGGGACATCGAGGCCGAGTTTGAGGCTCCAAAGGGGACTCCGCCCCGGTTCCCTGCGACGCTGACCAGCGTCGACGGCCAGCGCCTCGCGACAGGAAAAGACTTCGACGACTCCGGCAAGCTCAAGAAGGACATCCGCCTCCTCACCGAGAAGGAAGCGAACGAGCTCGCTCGAGCCCTCGAGGGACGCGACGCTCGCGTCAGCTCCGTCGAGCGGAAGCCGAATCGCCGCAGCCCCGCGGCGCCCTTCATGACCTCGACCCTCCAGCAGGAGGCGGGCCGAAAGCTCCGGTACTCGTCCTCCCGCACGATGCGCGCCGCGCAGCGCCTCTACGAGAACGGTTTCATCACCTACATGCGTACCGACAGCACAACGCTCTCGGATACGGCCCTGGCCGCGGCGCGCTCGTTGATCGGCAAGCTCTACGGTCCCGAGTACCTCCCGAAGGGCCCGCGCCTCTACAAGAACAAGGTCAAAAACGCCCAGGAAGCCCACGAAGCGATCCGACCCGCCGGCGACGAATTTCAGCATCCCGACGACGTCGCGCGCCAGGTCGGCCCCGACGAGGCGAAGCTCTATGAGCTGATCTGGAAGCGCACAGTCGCGTCTCAGATGGAAGACGCGCGCGGCGAGAGCGTCAGCGTGCTGCTCGAGATGGATGCCAGCGGCACCAAGGCCGAGTTCTCAGTCCGCGGCAACACCATCACCTTCCCCGGCTTCCTCCGCGCCTACGTCGAAGGCAGCGACGATCCGAGCGCTGAGCTCGAAAATCGCGAAAACCCGCTGCCCCCCCTCAGCGAGGGCATGCTCGTCAAACCTCAGAAGCTCGCGCCGACCGGTCACGAAACGCAGCCTCCGGCCCGTTACACTGAAGCGTCACTCGTGCGTCGCCTCGAGGAGCTCGGCGTCGGGCGTCCTTCGACCTACGCCTCGATCATCGCGACGATCTTGGATCGCGGGTACGTCTGGAAGCGCGGCACAGCCCTGGTCCCGACCTTCCGCGCCTTCGCAGTCGTGACCCTGCTCGAGAAACACTTCGGCGAGCTTGTCGACTTCGCCTTCACAGCGCGCATGGAGGATGAGCTCGACGCCATCGCTGGCGGCAACGCCGAGGCCATCCCCTGGCTGCGCAACTTCTATTTTGGACTGAACGGTAAGGCGAACCCGGACCGCCCGCTCGACGTCGGACTCAAGGCCCTCGTCGCCAATAATCTCGGGGAAATCGACGCCCGCGCTATCAATTCACTCCCGATTGGCGAGGACGACAATGGCGTGCCGATCGTGGCGCGGGTCGGTCGCTACGGCGCCTACCTCTCGCGCGGCGAGGACACCGCCAACATCCCCGAAGACCTCGCTCCCGACGAGCTGACCCGCGAAAAGGCGCTCGAACTCCTGAACGCGCCGAGCGGCGAACGGCTGATCGGAACCCATCCCGAGTCTGGCCTTCCGATCTTCGCGAAGGCCGGACGCTTCGGCGCTTATCTCCAGGTCGGCGTGCTCGAGAAGGACTCGAAGGAGAAGCCCCAGACAGCTTCGCTCCTCAAGAGCCAAAACCCGCAGACGGTTACGCTCGAAGAGGCCCTCGCCCTCTTGTCGCTGCCGCGCACGGTCGGCGTCGATCCCGCGGACGGGGGAGAAATCACAGCCCAGATCGGTCGCTACGGTCCCTACGTCGCGAAGGGCAAAGACAGCCGGAGTCTCGAGCGCGAGGAACAGGTCTTCACGGTCACCCTCGAGGAAGCCCTCGCTCTCTTCGCCGCACCGCGCCGTCGCGGAGCGCGGAAGGTCGTCGAACCGCTCCGTGAACTCGGGGCCGATCCTGTCTCTGGCGGCCTCATCACCATGCGCGAAGGCCGCTTCGGCATCTACGTCACCGACGGCGAGACGAACGCTTCGCTCCGTCGCGAAGACGATCCGAAGACGATGGCCCCCGAGCGCGCCCACGAGCTCCTGCAGCTCCGCCGCGAAGCGGGCCCGTCAGCAAAGAAGGCCAAGAAGAAGGCGACCAGAAAGGCCTCGAGTGAGGCCTCCCCCAAGGCCACGAAGAAGGCTGCGACGAAGACCGCGACGAAAAAAGCCGCCACCAAGAAGACGGCCAAGAAGACCGTGAAGAAGACGGCCAAGAAGACCACCGCCGCGCGCGGCAAGTCGAAGTCCGAAGAGGCCTCACCCGGCGCCGAGTGATTGACGAGTAAGACCAAAGGCTCGCCTCGCATGCGCCGCTCTCGCCGCAGCGAATTCACTTCGACGGGGGAGGGGCACCTGCCCCTCCCAAGACCCAGCCCCCGCGCGGAGCGCGAAGGAGCGCCGGAGAGCGACTACTGACGCGAGCCGCCGCATCAACGCATATACTTCTTCGTGAGCGCTCGGCAGACGGGCTCGGGCGCGTAACGGCTCACGTCACCACCGTGCTTCGAAATCTCGCGTACGAGAGACGCCGAGATGAACCCGTAACGGGTGCGCGTCGGGAGAAAGACAGTCTCGAGTTCATTCGCCAGGTCGGCGTTCGCGTGGGCGATCTGGAGCTCGTATTCGAAGTCCGAACCGACGCGCAGTCCGCGCACGATGACCTGAGCTCCGACTTCCCGCGCGTAGTCGACGAGCAGTCCACCAAAGGAGGCCACACGAACGTTTGGGAATTCTGCGCAGACCTCCTGCACAAGGGCGAACCTCTCTTCGACAGAGAAGAGCGCGCTCCGTGTCGGGTGGATTCCGACTGCCACGATCAGCTCAGGAAAGATCGACGCGGCACGCTGAACGACGTCCAGGTGGCCGTGAGTGATCGGATCAAAGCTTCCTGCGTAGAGCGCGATCTGGCTCATGAAGCTCACTTCTTGACCGTCGCAGGCGGGGCTGGAATCGGAGAGTCGATGCTTGCAGGCGCGGGCGCGCTTTGAACAGGAGCAGAGCGCTGGGCAGCGGCTGCTTCTTGTCCGGCACGGAGGCGCGCCACCTGAGCCTTCTGTTCCTCGATCACCTCAGCGGGGAGATCCTCGAGCCACATTGTCTTACCACCGTCGACCATGGTCAGGCGGAAGGTCGCAAACAGTCCCGAACCAGCGAAGCCGTCCAAGTCAGCGTTCGTCGCCTTCTCCGCTTCTGCGATCGGCACTCCGAGCACACCGGGCACTCCTTGCATCTCGAAGGTGCCGAGCCTCAGGTAGGGCAGCCGCCCTTCACGGAGCCCGGCGCGCCCCGGGATCGGCGGGAACGATGCCGGATCTTGGCCATTCTTCTTCCAAGCCGGCGCGTCGAGGGCCACGGGGTAGTGCGTCGAGGTGTGCATCAGGAGGATGCCTGGGGAAGAATCGGACTCCCCCCCGTAGGCGACGGGAAGAACCAACGCCCCGCCGCGGTAGTAGATGGGATGGACCGTGGTCGCTTCCGGCGGCGCGGGCGGCTCGAAGCTACGCACCACGAACTGACGCCCCGCGAAGTCAATCGTCGGACGCAGGTGCCGAAGCAGGTTCACTCCAATGAGCAGTTTGATAGGAGCACCAACCTCGCGCTTCAGACCCGAGAGATCGCGACCGAGCGCAGGCACGTCGCTCACCTCGATCGAGCCGCCGAAGCGGAGCGCGATCCATGAGCCTTCCTTCGACGAAGAGTCGACGACAGTCTCCGAAGAATCGGTCGCGATCAGAGCGAGACCCGGCTCACCGTTGACCTCGACGGGGACGATCATCGCGCTCGTGCCGGCGCGCGGCATCTCAACAGCTGCGACGAGCCCTCCGCTCATCTCGAAGGGTCGACGACCGATCCCCTTGCGCGCGAGCTGCGCGACGTCAGACGCCCAAGAATCCTTCACGTCCGGATCGTCCTTCAGAGCTTCGAGCTCATCCGCCGCCTTCTCGAGCTCCCCTTGATACCAATAGGCGCGCCCGCGAATGCCCCGCGCGCGGCTGCCGGACAGGCCCACCGTGAGCGAGAGGGCGCGCTCGAAGTCGAGCTCAGCCAGGGCAATATCCGCCGCCGCGAGCCGAACCTCGGGCTCCTTCGGCATGATCTTGAGCGCTTGATCGGAGGCGGCGCGCGCGTCTTCTAGATCACCTTGGCGATAACTCGCGTTCGCTCGGTCGTACCACTTCTTTGCGCTCTCGGGCCAAGCGGGCTCCCGCGGTCCGCCACAGGCAGAGAGCAGCAAGAGCGACGAAGCAGCCAAGAGCCACGCCATCGAGCGCGGCGAGCGAGGCGCCTCAGAAGCAGAGCAAGGTGCGGAGACTGCGGACGACGGGCGAAGCGAAATCATGTGGCTTTGTGTCCGCGGAAAAAGGCGCGCGGGGAGCGCTCTAGTTAGCGGAGCTCGAGCAAAAATGCATCTGGGGCGCAAGAGAGAATCCTCTCGAGCGCCCCAGCTCACGCCCTCTCCGCGCGATGGGCGCGATGGACGGGATTTTTTGCAGCGAATTACTTCGCGGCAGCCTTCTTGGCGGCCTTCTTGGTTGCCTTCTTCTTGGCAGCCTTCTTCTTCGCCTTCTTAGCGGGCTTAGCAGGAGCCTCAGCCACTGCGACCTTCTTCGCAGTGCTCTTCTTGGCAGCCTTCTTCACCGTCTTCTTGGCGGCCTTCTTGGTGGTCTTCTTAGCAACCTTCTTTGCGGCCTTCTTGGCAGGTGCCTTCTTGGCGGGTGCCTTCTTTGCGGCCTTCTTGGTCTTCTTTGCAGCCATGTTCATTCCTCCCTGTTGGGTTTGAGGGGGGATGGACGTTTTGTTCGGCCATCCCGAGGGTATGTTGCAAGACGTATATTGCCACCTATTGCGTTGTGTCAACGAAAAAAATGCGATGGCTCCTGGCAAGTCGCCCGTTCCGCGCAGTTCTAGCCATGCAATTCTTGCATACGGAGCGTTTTCTCAGGGTGCATCCGTATCGATCACGCACCTTTTCCTTGACTTCGATGACGGCGGAGCGCTCCGAAAATACTGGATTGATTTCGAAGGGTTGACGGCGTTTCTGCTCTCGCGGTAGCCCGCCCCCTGAGGAAGGCGTGCCCCCGCACGTCGCAGTTCGAAAAAGATGCGAGGAGTCGCCCAAACTATCCGCCCACTCCTGGGGCTCAGCGCATTCATTTTTTTTGGATGTGGATACTCACAAGAGGAACTCGACCAACACATTCGCACCGCCGAGTCCCTTCGAAGTGACCTCACCACCGAACGCGCACTGCGCAAGAAGGCGGAAGCCGACTACGCCGACGCTCTCGAAGAACTCGAGAACGTAAGGCGTGACGGCGAACAGAAAGCGCTCAGCCTGAGCTCTGCGCAAGCGAACCTCGAGACACAACAGCGCGCCATCGCAGAGTACGCCGCGCGCCTCGAACAGCTCGAGCAGATGCGCATCCGCTTCGAAGCTCTGCGCGAGAAGCTCGTCGGCATGACGTCGCTCGGACTCAAAGTCGTCGTCCGCGACAACCGCATCATCATACAACTTCCTGGCGACGTTCTGTTCGACTCCGGAAGCGACCGTTTGCGCAAGGAAGGCCAGGAAATCGTGCTTTCTGTGGCCCGAATCCTGAGAAGCGATCCCGATCTCCTGAAGCGCCAATTCCAGGTCGCGGGCCACACCGATGACCGCCCCTTCAAAGGCGGAATGTTCCAAGACAACTGGGGGCTGTCGGCCATGCGCGCGCGCTCGGTCGTCGAGCTCCTCGTGCGCGGCGAAGAAGAAGGAGGCGGTGGACTCCCCGCCGCCAACTGGAGCGCAGCGGGGTACGGCTCCGAGGATCCGGTTGCGGATAACTCCACCGACGAGGGGCGCGCCCGGAACCGGCGCGTCGAGCTCGTCGCCGAGCCCGACGTGCGCGAGATGCTCGACCTCAAGACCATCGGCGACTGACCATGCGGCGCCTCGCCTCCATCGACGTCGGAACGAACACCGTCTTGCTCTCCGTCGTCGAACACGACCCGAGCGATGGCGCTGATCCCGGAAATCCAGCCACTTTCCGCGTCCTCGCCGAGCGCGGAGCGATCACGCGACTCGGCAAGAACGTCTCGCGCACCCGCCGCCTCGATCCGGATCATACCCGCGCCACCCTCGACTGCCTCCGAGGCTACCGCGCGCTTCTAGACGAGCTCGGCGTCACGGAGCTCAAGGTCCTCGGGACCAGCGCGCTCAGGGACGCCAATGGCGCGGACCTCTTCCTCGAGGAGGCACGCACGGTCCTCGGCGTCCCCCTCGAGGTCATTTCGGGGCGCCGCGAAGCCGAGCTCACTTACCAAGGAGCGCACGTCGGCTTACCTCTGCCTCCCTCGGGCGACCGCTTCGTTTTCGACATCGGCGGCGGCTCGACCGAGCTCATCTGGGGTTCGGGGCCTCGCTCGGTCGACCACGCGCTCAGCCTGAACATCGGCAGCGTCCGCCTCTTCGAGGAGCTCAAACTGAGCGATCCGCCGACCGAGGAGGACCTTTTGCGACTCGAGGCGCGCATTCGGGAGCTTCTCGACTCTGCGAAGCTCGACCCCGCGCTCTTTGCCAAGTCGAGCCTCGCGATCGGAGTCGCCGGTACAGTGACAAGCTTGAGCGCGATCGCGCACGACGAAGGGCGCGCCGAGCTCGGCGCTCAGAACGGCAAGACCCTCGAGCTCCGGCGAGCGCGCGAGGTGCTTCAAAGGCTCGCGAAGATGAGCATCAAGGAGCGCACCCTGATCCCTTGTCTCGGCGAAGGTCGCGCTGATGTGATTGTTTGTGGTGCGGCGATCGCTCTCGCTCTCATGGAACTCATCGATGCGGCGCGCACCGATCGAAGTCAGCCAACTTCACTCGTCATCTCCGATCGTGGCGTGCGCTACGGAGCGCTCCTCGAGCTCGCGAGTTCTTGAGGCTCGCGCGGCGGGTTCGAGAGACCCGGCGAGCTCACTTCAGTGAGACGGCCCGCTCTCGTTCCTCCCTGGATCACTCACCTTATTCCTATGCACTCAGCCTCGCCGGAGAACTGCTAGGGAGGTCACGCGGACACGAAACCCGCCGCTCCGGTTCACGGCTCACGGCGTATCCCATGCGCGGCTCACGGCGTATCCCATGCGGCACGGCGCATCCCATGCGGCTCACGGCGTATCCCAATAAGTACAGAGTCGACGCCATCCGCCCCGACTGGAGCTGCCAACCTGTGGATAAACTACCTCACTTCGCGAAGCGGGTTGACAGAGAGGGACCTCTCGACTAGAGTTGCGCTTCTGGCGAGGTCTATCCCTCGCGCCTCAGCTACGCCTTCCCTAGGTCGAGACCAAGGGCGGCTTGAGGCTACCCCGTGTACTGCTCTTGAAGCGAAAACGATCGATGCGGCAAGCGCCCCGGAGGCCATTTCTCCGGCTCAACTTGAAACATCTACCACCGGGGCAGGCATGGGCAAGTTTCGTCCGATGGGAACCGACTCGAAAAAAACTCTTCCAGTGCGAAAGCTCGGGAATGATGCGCCAGGGTCCTTGGTTGAGGACAGAACGTGCGGATGGCCTTCCGGGTCCGGTTCGAGGCGTCGGATGAGGAACTTCGGCCCAGCGGTCAGTGTCTCGGTGCGAGACAGAGCGTCTTTCTAGAGGCGGCCCGGACAGCGGGCCGAACGATTCAATTTGCGGTGCGGTCGAATAGCCACCCCGCGACAAGGAGAAAACATGCAGGCAATCCAGGAAAATGAGTTCAAGGTCGGAGACAAGGCGGTCTATCCCGCACAGGGTGTCGCTGAGGTGGTGAGCATCGACGAGCGGGAAATCGCCGGGAATCCCCAGAAGTTTTACGTGCTCCGGATCCTCGACACGGACCGCAAGATCATGGTGCCTGTATCGAACGCGGATGCGGTCGGTCTCCGTCAGGTGATCAACGAGCAGGAGATTCGTGAGATCTTCGACATTCTCCAGGAGCGCACGATCGGTTTCGATACGCAAACCTGGAATCGTCGCTATCGCGGCTTCATGGATAAGATCAAGACCGGAAGCATCTATGATGTCGCTGAGGTTCTGCGCGATCTCTACCGTTTGAAGGCGAACAAGCAGCTCTCCTTCGGCGAGCGCCGCATGCTCGACACGGCTCGGACGCTGATCGTGAAGGAAATCGCGATCGCTCGCGAGCAGACCGAAGATCAGGTCAAAGACGAGATCGAAGCGATCTTCTTCACGAACTAAGCTTCGAGCTGGTTCACTGAACCAAGAGAAAGCGGCGACTCCTTCGGGATCGCCGCTTTTTTCCATTCTCTCGCAGCGAGAGCGTCGGCACTTTGCTCTCACGCGGACTCGCGACCTGTCGGGGCGACGAAAATTGCGCTCTCCCAAACCGTACAGGGTCGCTCTCTCCTCGCGAACGCACCGCGCCCTCACCACCGCTCTCAACTCGATCAGTGGTCTAACTGAACGCGCGTCCTCGCATCTATAAGCACGAGGGATCCAGCGAGAGCAGAGAGTCAGCGTGCTGCCGAAGAAGCCCGCTCAGCCGGGCGCCTCGGGTGAAAAACGACCTAGGCCAAAAGACCTAGACAGCGAACCCACATCGGAGCAAAACTATCGGCCACCTTGTCAAAACTGGCGGATTTTCTGGGGAGGTTCCACGCGCAGGCGCTCCAAACACCGGATGCGACTGCTGTGTCGCTCGGTGACAGACGTCTCACCTACCGTCAACTCGAGACACGCGCGGGTCGACTCGCTCGAGTCCTCATGGGCCGGGGCGTACAGCCTGACCAGGTTGTAGGCATCGCCGCGAATCGCAGCCCCGAGACGATTGTCGCGGTGCTCGCAGTGCTCGAAGCGGGAGCGGGTTATCTGCCCCTCGACGTCGCCTACCCGCGGGAGCGACTCGCGTTCATGCTTGAGGACGCACGCGCTGTTCTCTTGATCGCGGAAGAGGGCGTCGACACCTCCGCCTGGGCGGGCTCAATTGACCAGGTCCGGATCGCGTCGAATAGCCCACTGCTCGAAGAGGGCGACGGCTCACCGCTCGGCCTCCCTTTCATCCCCGAGCACCTCGCCTACGCCATCTACACCTCCGGCTCGACAGGCAAGCCGAAGGGCGTCGCCATGACGCGCGGCGCGCTCGATCCTCTGATCGACTGGCAAATCGAGGATTCAAAGGCTGGCCCCGGCTCTCCCACGCTCCAGTTTGCTCCTCTCTCCTTCGACGTTCATTTCCAGGAAATCTTCTCGACGATCACGACAGGCGGAGAGCTCGTCCTGATTCGCGAAGAACACCGGCTCGAAGCGCGAAACTTGCTCACGCTCATGGATCGGTCACGCATCGAGCGACTCTTCCTTCCGTTCATCGCATTGCAGAGCCTCGCGGACGTCGCCGTCTCTGGTGGGATCTTCCCGGGTGCGCTGCGTGAAGTCGTAACTGCTGGCGAGCAGCTCCAGGTCACCCGCGCGCTGCGCGAGTTCTTCACCAAGACCTCCGCCGAGCTCTTCAATCACTACGGCCCCTCCGAAACCCACGTCGTCACTTCGCACCGCCTCACCGGCGATCCGTCGACCTGGCCCGATCTCCCGCCGATCGGCGCTCCTCTACCCCACGTGACCTGTTTGGTCGTCGATGACGACGGCAACGCACTTCCCGAGGGCCAAGAAGGCGAGCTCTTGCTCGGCGGCGTCGCGGTCGCTCGAGGCTACCTTTATCGGCCCGAGCTGACCGCCGAGCGCTTCATCGAGCGCGATGGCATGCGCTTCTACAAGACGGGAGACCTCGTGCGGCTCGAGCCGGGCGGCGCTTACCAATTCCTCGGGCGCAAAGACGGCCAGGTCAAAGTTCGCGGCTATCGCATCGAACTCGGCGAAATTGAGGTCTTTTTCGGGGGCCAGCCGGGCGTGCAGGAAGTCGCAGCCACAGTGTTCGAACCTCGCCCCGGCGACAAACGCGTCGTCGCCTATCTCGTCGGCACGGCGCTCGACCTCAGCAAGCTCCGCCAACTGGCCGAGGAGACGCTCCCCGAGTACATGGTCCCGTCTCAGCTCGTGCGCATGGACGCGCTCCCGCGCACCCCGAGCGGCAAAGTCGACAAGCGTTCTCTCCCCGCGCCGAGCCGCGAGCGACCGCCCCTCGCCGTCGAGTACGCGGCTCCCCGCCCCGGCCTCGAAACGCACCTCGCGCGCATTTGGGAGACGCTCCTCTACGTCGACAACATCGGCATCGACGATAACTTCTTCGAGCTTGGTGGGAACTCGCTCCTCGCGCTCCGCGCAGTAGCCCAAACGGAAGAACAAGCGCCGAGACCGCTCCCGATCACGCGTTTCTTCGAATACCCGACCATCCGCGGACAGGTCGCTTACCTCACCGGCGCGAAGGAAAAGAAGGACCGAAAGGCGCGCTCCTCCGCGGGGACCGGCCGGCGCATCGCTGTCATCGGTATGGCCGGACGTTTCCCGAGCGCCGTGACCACCGAGCAGCTCTGGCAGCTCCTTTGTGACGGGAAGGAGGGTCTGCGTCATTTCACCGCTCTTGAGCTCGAGACCGAGGACGCGAGCGACCGGACCGATCCGGACTACGTGCCCGTGCGCGGTGTGCTCGATGAAGCGGACAAGTTCGACGCCCGCTTCTTCGGAGTGAGCCCGGCGGAGGCAATTCTGATCGATCCCCAGCAGCGCATCCTGCTCGAGCTCTCCTATAACGCGCTTGAGAACGCTGGCTACGCGCCGACCACGACCGACGCTCTCATCGGCGTCTACGCGGGAACTCACAACAACAGCTACTACATCGACCGCGTCCTCAAACACCCCGAAGCGATCGCCCGAGTCGGCGCCTTTGCCGCGATGACCGGGAACGAGAAGGACTACGTGGCGACCCGCGTCGCCCATAGGCTCAACCTGAAGGGCCCCGCGCTCAGCATCCACACCGCCTGCTCGACGTCCCTCGTCGCTATCGCGACAGCCGTCGAACACCTCCGCGCAGGACTCTGCGACATCGCGCTCGCTGGCGGCGCCTCGCTCACCTTCCCCCAGCTCTCCGGCCACGTTTACGCCGAAGGCGGCATGCTCTCGAAGACGGGCCAAACGCGAAGCTTCGACGCGAGCGCAACAGGAACGGTCTTCTCGGACGGGGCGGCCTTCGTGGTGCTGAAGCCTCTCGAGGACGCTGAGCGCGACGGCGACCACATCTACGCGGTCATCCACGGCGTAGGCATCAACAATGACGGCGGTGAGAAGTCGAGCTTCACGGCTCCGAGCATCGAAGGCCAGGCCAGCGTGATCGCCATGGCCCAAGACGACGCTGGAGTCGCCCCGGACCAGATCGACTATGTCGAGGCCCACGGCACCGCGACCCCCGTGGGCGATCCGATCGAGGTCGAGGCGCTCACCGAGGCATTCCGACGGAGCACGAACGATCGCGGTTTCTGCGCTCTCGGTTCCATCAAGAGCAACTTTGGACACCTGACGGCCGCGGCTGGCGTCGCCGGTGTGATCAAGACGGCGCTCGCCCTCGAGCGCGAGTTCCTCCCCCCAAGTCTCCATTTCGAAGCGCCGAACCCGAAGATCGCCTTCGAACAGACTCCCTTTCGAGTTGCGAAGACCGGACGCGCCTGGCGGCGCGGCGAGCGACCTCGCTTCGCCGGTGTGAGCTCCTTTGGCGTCGGCGGCACGAACGCCCACGTCATCCTCGGCGAGCCACCTGTCCGCGCTTCCTCGGGCCCTTCAACCCCCTACCAGGTCCTGACGCTCTCAGCGAAGACCGAAGCGGCTCTGTCTCGGAGCGCTCTGGCTCTCAGCGAGGCGCTCGTCAAAGATCCCTCGCTCCCGCTCGCGGACGTGGCGTTCACGCTGGCGCTCGGACGAGACGCATTCGCGGTCCGCCGCAGCGTCGTCGCTCGAACGACCACGGAAGCAGCCGAAGCACTCCGTCGCCTCAGCGACGAGCTCAAGACAGCACCCCCGGTGGCGACGAAAGCGAAAGCCAGAAGCGGCTCGAAAGAGGTCGTCTTCCTGTTCCCCGGCCAAGGCGCTCAGTACGTCGGCATGGGTGAGAATCTTTACGAGCACGATCCTACGTTCCGCGCGACAGTCGATCATTGCGCCGAGCTGCTCCGCCCGATCCTCGGCGCGGACCTCCGCGCCATCCTCTATCCCGATCGTGCCGCAGGGGACACGGCGCGGCTCTCGAAAGAGGAGGCTCAAGGGCGCCTCAAGCAAACCGAGTTCACACAGTCCGCCCTGTTCGTCATCGAGTACGCACTTGCTCAGCGGCTGCGGGCCTGGGGCCTCGAGCCGACCGTCATGATCGGCCACAGCGTCGGTGAGTTCGTCGCCGCTTGTTTGGCAGGCGTCTTCGATCTCCCGAGCGCACTCCGGCTCGTCGCTCGCCGCGGCCAGCTCATGCAGTCGATGCCGCCAGGCGCAATGCTCAGCGTCCGGCAGGATGCCGCCGAAGTGCTCAAGGACCTCCCGGACGATCTCGATCTCGCCGCCGACAACGCGCCGGGACTCTGCGTCGTTGCCGGAACTCACGAAGCTGTCGACCGCTACGCCGCGGACCTCCAGCAGCGCGGAGTCGTGGCGCGCAAGCTCCAGACCTCCCACGCCTTCCACTCCCGCATGATGGACGGAGCCCTCGACACCTTCCGCGCAGAGCTCGCGGGGGTCCGTTTGAACGCCCCCGAAAAGCCGATCGTGTCGACGCTCACGGGCGAGCCTCTCACGGGCGCGGAGGCGCAAGACCCCGAATATTGGGCATCTCATCTGCGGAAGGCCGTCCGCTTCCGGAACGCGGTCGAGAAGGTCGTCCCCGATACGAACAAGATTCTCATCGAAGTCGGCCCCGGCAAAGGGCTCACTACCCTCTCCAGCCGCCGGCCCCCCGGGGACACGGCGCCCCGTGCGCCCGCGCTCGCGACTCTGACGGACCGTGCCGAAGAGGACGCCGAGTGGCAGGCGCTCCTCGGAGCTCTCGGTCGGCTCTGGACCCTCGGGGCGCCCGTCGACTTCCGGGCGTACTTCGCCGAAGAACAGCGGCGCCGCGTCCCCGTGCCGGGTTACGCCTTTGAGCGGGATTCGTTCCTCTTGCCGCCTGTGCGCCGCGACGCGCCCGCTGCAGCGGTTCCGAGCCCCGCGCCCGCCCCGAGCGCGCCCGCCGCTTCCCCGGCCCCTCTACCCGCACCCACTTCCCCCAATGCGGCCCTGCCCGCGTTCGCCCAGCCGGTGACCCCCGGCGCCATCCCGAGTATGTCCCTCCCTTCCGCCATCGGGTCCGCGCCCTCTGGCACTAGGAGCCCTGCCATGAACCGACAATCCTACCTGGTCCAAGAACTCAAATCTGTCTTCGAGCAAGCTAGCGGCCTCGATTTTTCGGGCGCTGCGCCCGATGATGATTTCATTAGCATTGGCATCGACTCCCTCCTGGTGACGCAGCTCGCGCTCAAGCTGAAGCAAAAGTACAAGCAGCCGCTCACCATCCGTCACCTGATGGAGGACTACTCCACGTTCTCGAAGCTCTCGGCGTTCTTGGACGAGAAACTGCCCCAGGATTTCCAGGTTGAAGGCGCTCCGAGCCCTGGTTCGAACGGCGCGAGCGCCGCCGCCGCTCCGGCTGCGGCTGCTCCTGAAGCCCCCGCCGCGCCGCCCGCCTACTACGCACCGGCTCCCCAGGCGTTCGCACCGCAGGCTTTCGCCGCGCCGCAGGCCTTCGCCGCGCCTCAGGCCTTCGCCGCGCCTCAGGCGAGCTCCGGCCTCGTTCCTCAGCTCCTCCAGGTGCAGATGGCTCAGCTCGCTCTCATGCAGCAGCAGCTCAGCCTCGCCATCTCGGCTCAGAGCGGTGGCTTCGTGCCGGCACCCGCACCTGCACCTGTGCCCGCCGTTGCCCCCGCGGCTCCCCCCGCCCCGGCACCCGTGGCTGCTCCCGCCCCAGCTGCTGCTCCTCGGGCCCCTTCAAACGGAGCTCCGAAGGCTTCGGGCTCGAGCGCCGGCCTCGCCTCCGAAGAAGCGGACGCAGCCCACACCAAATACGACGTCAAGAAGGCCTTCGGCGCCATCGCTCGCATCCACAAACAGAGTGACGAGCTCACCCCGGCCCAAGAGGCGCGCCTCAAGAGCTTCACCGCTCGTTACAACGAGAAGACGAAATCCTCGAAGGCCCACACCCAGGAGTTCCGCGCCGTCCACGCCGATCCGCGCGTTGTGACAGGCTTCAAGCCCCGAACCAAAGAGCTCACCTACCCGCTCGTGACGGTGCGCGCGAAAGGCGCCCGCCTTTGGGACCTCGACGGTAACGAGTACGTCGACGCTCTGAACGGGTTCGGCTCAGGCTTCTTCGGCAACCAGCACCCGCGCATCAACGCGGCTCTCCACAAGAAGCTCGACGAAGGTATCGAGATCGGTCCCCAGACTGAGCTCGCCGGTCAGTCAGCTCGCCTGGTTTGTGAGCTCACGGGCCTCGACCGCGCGGCTTTCTGCAACACGGGCTCCGAAGCTGTCATGGGCGCTCTGCGCATCGCGCGGACGGTGACAGGTCGCCCGCTCGTCGTCGCCTTCTCTGGCTCCTACCACGGCATCTTCGACGAGGTGATCGTCCGCGACACCAAGACCATGCGCTCGGTCCCAGCCGCCCCGGGTATCTTGCCCGAATCGGTCCATAACATCTTGGTCCTCGAGTACGGGTCACCCCGCTCCCTCGAGATCATCCGTGAGCGCGCCGATGAGATCGCCGCGGTCCTGGTCGAGCCTGTCCAAAGCCGCAGGCCCGATTTCCAGCCCAAGGAGTTCATCAAAGAGGTCCGCAAGTTCACCAAAGAAGCGGACATCGCCCTCATCTTCGACGAGGTCATCACCGGCTTCCGCTCGCACCCGAAGGGCGCTCAGCATTTCTACGACATCGAGGCGGACATCTGCACCTACGGTAAGGTCGTCGGAGGCGGCATGCCGATTGGCGTGATCGCAGGAAGGAATCCCTGGATGGATGCCCTCGACGGTGGAACCTGGCAGTTCGGCGACGACTCGACGCCGACCGCTGGCGTGACCTACTTCGCGGGCACCTTCGTCCGTCACCCGCTCACGATGGCGGCCGTGCACGAAGCTCTCCTCATCATGAAAGAGGAGGGCCCCGCTCTCCAGGAGCGCGTAACAGCGATGACGACTCGCTTCGCTCGCGAGATGAACGACTTCTTCAAGCAGGTCGGCGTACCCATCGAAATCCGTCACTTCGCCTCGCTCTGGAAGACCTTCTTCACTGACAACCTCCCCTACGGAGAACTTGTCTTCGTCCATCTTCGCGATCGCGGGGTGCACATCTGGGACGGCTTCCCCTGCTTCTTCACGACAGCTCACACCGACCAAGACCTCGAGTTCATCATCAGCGCCTACAAGTCCGCTGTCGAAGAGCTGCAGGCGGGCGACTTCCTCCCGCGCCGCGCACCGGAGGCTTTGGACCCGAACAAGCCGCCCGCTCCGGGCGCGCGCCTAGGCCGTGATCCCCAAGGCAACCCCGCTTGGTTTCTCCCTGACCCGAACCGCCCCGGCAACTACGTCCAAGTCTAATCTCGCCTAGTCGCTCCGGCCCTTCATCATGACAACTCCTTTCGATCCGTTCGCGGGCCAACAAATCCTTGGCACCGCTCCTACGACTGAACAGCAGCGGGAAATTTGGGCTGCGTCACAGCTCGGTGATGATGCCTCCCTCGCCTACAACGAGTCCGTGCGGCTGGAGCTCGAAGGAGCCCTTGATGAGGGCACCTTCGAGCGAGCGTTCGAAGCGCTGCTTCGCCGCCACGAGATCTTGTGCGCGAACGTGAGCGGAGACGGACTCAGCCTCCTGCTCATGGAGCCGCCGGTGGGTCGCCTGAAGAAGACCGACTGGACGGGATTTTCTCCCGAGGACCAGGAGAAGAAGCTCGCGGAGCTCTACCAGCGCGAAGTCGACACCGTCTTCAACCTGACAGAGCCCGCGCTCTTCCGCGCTGAGCTCGTCAAACTGAGCCCTGAGAAGTTCGTCTTCGTCTTCACCGCTCACCACATCATCTGCGACGGCTGGTCCCTCGCGGTCATCGTCAAAGATCTCGCGCGCGTCTACACGGACGAAAAGCTCGGCTTCGGCGAGAGTCCTCCCGTTTCGCTCACCTACAGTCAGTACGCGCGCGACGAAGCTGCCCGGCCCGCCTCCGAGCAAGCGGCGGACGACGAGTACTTCCTGAACCGGATGAAGGGCGAGCTGCCGATCACAGACCTTCCCCTCGACAGGCCGCGCCCTGCGCGCCGCTCTTTCCGAGCGCGCCGCGAGGACCATTCCTTGGGCGCGCCGCTCATCACCCGTCTCCGCGAGCTCGCACAGCGTGAGCGAGTGAGCCTTTTTGCAACGCTCCTTTCCGGCTTCGCGATGACCATCGCGCGCATCGCAAGCCAAGAAGAGATCGTGCTCGGCGTCCCCTTCGCGGGTCAGTCCCTCACGGGCCACCCCGACCTCGTGGGCCACGCCGTGAACATGTTGCCGATCCGGCTCCCGATCGTCCCTCAGAAGCCGTTCAGGGATCTGCTGAAAGAGGCGAAAGGGGCCATGCTCGACGCCCAAGAGCACCAGGCCACAACCCTCGGTCGTTTGCTCCAGAAGCTCCCGATCCCTCGCGATCCGACCCGTCCCCCCCTCTTCAGCGTCACTTTCAACCTCGACCCCGGGGTTTCGAAGGCAGACATCGCGTTCCAGGGCGTCGACGCTACGCTTCACACCAACCCGCGCACCTACGAGAACTTCGAGATCTTCGTGAACGCGGTCGAGACCCGCGAGACCGTGGAGCTCGAGTGCCAATACAACGCCGATCTATTCGACGCGCGCACCATTCGGCGCTTTCTTTCGGCCTTCGAGCGAGCGCTCACCTCCGCTGTCGGTGAGCCGAGCGAGCTCGTCGGTCGCGTCGACATCCTCCCCGAGGGAGATCTCGGGGCGATCGCCCGCTTCAATCAGACCGAACACGCCTATCCCCAGGGCATCACCGTCGACCAGTGGGTGCAGCGGATCGTCGAGTCCCAGCCGACCCAGCCTGCGATCGTCTTTCAGGGCCGCACGCTCAGCTACGGCGAGCTCGGCGAGCGTTCGCTCATCCTCGCGAAACACCTCGTCGCAAACGGCGTCGGACCGGGCAAATACGTCGGCGTCTGCCTCGATCGCTCCCCCGAGCTCATCATCTCGATCCTCGCCGCCTGGCGAGCGGGAGCCGCCTACGTGCCGATGGATCCTGACTATCCGACGGATCGGCTGCGCGCGATGGTCGAAGACTCGGCAATGACCGTGATGCTCACGAGCCAGAAGCTCAAGAGTGAGCTCAATCTCGGCGTCGAAAAGAGCCTGATCGTCGAAGAGTTGCTCGGTCAGGGCACAGCTCCGGACGTCGAGTTACCGAAGGGTGACCCGGAAAACGTCGCGTACGTCATCTTCACCTCCGGCTCCACGGGACGCCCCAAGGGCGTCATGGTTCCGCACCGCGCTGTGGCGAACCTGCTCGAGAGCGTCCGTCGCCGCCCCGGTCTCGAGCCGAGCGACACGGTGCTCGCGATCACGACCCTCTCCTTCGACATCGCCGTCTCCGAGATCTGGCTGCCGCTCGTTGTCGGCTCCAAGATCGTGCTGACGACGCGCGACGTCGCCTCCGACGGGCATCTGCTCCGCACGCTCGTCGAATCTGAAAACGTCAGCTTCATCGACGCAACACCGGCGACCTATCGCCTGTTGCTCGGCGCTGGCTGGCGCGGCCACGGCAATCTCAAGCTCATTTGCACCGGTGAGGCGATGCCCGCCGATCTCGCGCGCGAGCTTCTCGGATGCTCCGGGGAGCTCTGGAACGGCTACGGGCCCACCGAGACCACCGTCTGGTCCACGTTCTGGAAAGCCACGACTGGTTTCTCGAAGGTCCTGATCGGTCGCCCCCTCGATAACACCCAGATCCACATCCTCGACGCTGAGCGGCGCCCGGTTCCGATCGGGACCAGCGGCGAACTCTACATCGGAGGCGCGGGCGTCAGCCACGGCTACCTGGGACGACCCGACCTTACAGATGAGCGCTTTGTGAGCGACCCGTTCACGCCGCCGAGTTACCCCGCGGGGAACCCACGCGGGCTCATGTACCGGACCGGCGATCTCGGGCGTTACTTGCCCAGCGGAGACATCGAGTGTCTCGGGCGCAACGATCACCAGGTCAAGCTGCGCGGCTTCCGCATCGAACTCGGAGACATCGAGGTCGCTCTCGCGGCTCATCCCCAGGTTGCTCAGGCGACGGTCATCCTCCGCGAGGACCAATCGGGCAATCCCGCCCTCGTCGGCTACATCGTGACAAGAGGCTCGAGCCCCTCTACCGCCGAGCTCCGCACGCACCTCAAGTCGCGCTTGCCCGACTACATGGTCCCGGCGCTCTATGTCGAGCTCCCGGAGCTTCCGCTCACTCCGAGCGGCAAAATCGATCGCAAGGCGCTCCCGGCACCGCACGCGGATCAGAAGCGCTCCGAGGCTGAGTTCGTCGCTCCCCGCACGCCGAGCGAAGAGCTCCTCGCGAAACTCTGGGCCGAAGTCCTCAAGCTCGGGCGCGTCAGCGTCGAAGACGACTTCTTCGCCCTCGGTGGACACTCGCTGCTCGCGTCTCAGATCCTCGCCCGTCTCCGCCGAGACCACGGCATCGATCTCTCATTCCGCAAGTTCTTCGAGGCTCCGACCATCGCGCTCCTCGCCAAGGCCGTCGACCAAGCCCAGAGCTCCGGCGGACCCAAGCGCGAACCCCCGCGCCGCCGCGGTCCGGGCGATCCGATCCCCCTCTCCATCTCCCAAGAGCGCCAGTTCTTGCTCGAAGAGATGGACCCGGCCCAGCGCATCACCCATAACCTGCCCGCAGCCTGGGAGTTCCGGGGCCCGGTCAAGCTCGAGATCCTTCAGAAGAGCCTCGATCACTTAGTCTCACGCCACGAGCCGCTCCGAACGACCTTCGGCGGCGAAGGCGGCAAGCCCCTGCAGCGTGTGGTCCATCAGCTCAAGCTCCCGATCGGGTTCCGCGATCTGCGTGGTCTGCCCGAAGAAGAGAAGCGGCCGGCGATGATGCGCGAAGTCGAAGAGGTAAGTCATGAGCCCTTCGACCTTGAGAAGGGGCCCCTGTTCCGCTCGATCCTATTCCAGTTCGAGGACGAGCGGTTCATCTACTTCTCACTTCGTCATAACATCGTCTGGGACGGCTGGTCCTTCGACATCTTCTTGGGCGAACTCTCAGAGGGTTACGCCGCCTTCGCGGAGGGCCGCGAGCCCAAGCTCCCCGAGCTTCCCCTCAGCTACGGCGACTATGCGATCTGGCAGCGCAAAGATCTCGAGGGGTCTGAGATGCAGAACCGCGTCGCTTGGTGGAAGAAGGAGCTCGCGGGCTCCCCGCCCGACATGGATTTCCCAAAGGACTACCGCCGCCTCACGCAGTCGAACTACGCTGGCGGGAACGCCAAGCTCACGCTGACCAAGGAGTACAGCGGTAAGCTGACCGAGGTCGCCCACCGCGCCAGCACGACCTTCTTCATGGCGCTTTACGCGTCGTACGTCGCGCTTCTGCACCGCTACTCCGGCGATAAGGAGCTGCTCGTCGGCCTGCCCGTTCGTGGCCGCTACTTGCCGGAACTCGAACATCTGATCGGTCCGTTCACGAACACCATCGTGCTCCGTTCATCGGTCAACCCGGATGATAGCTTCCTCACGCACCTTACGAAGATCCGCGACCGTTCGCTCGAGGCTTTCACCTACGAGGAGACTCCGCTCGAACTCTTGAGCAGCCATCTGCCGCCGGTTCGCGCGCTCTTCTCCTTCCAGGACACGCGCGAGCGTCCGAAGATGCTTGGAACGATCCCGATCGAGCAGACGGACGTCGAGCATCCTGCCGCCGCCAACGACCTCATGGTCTGGGCCGTGGAGCGTCACAACAAAATCATCGCCATCGCGAACTTCAACTCGGAGATCTTCGAGAAGAGGACGATCGAGCGATTTTTGCGCTCACTGCAGACCTTGCTCGACTCGGTCATCGAGAACCCCGACGCGCCGATCTCCTCGCTCGCTCTCTGTAGCCCCGAGGACGAGGCGAGCATCGGCACTGTGGATGGCTCCGGCTCGTTCCACCCGCTCGCGCTCCTCGAAGCGCGAGCTGCGCGCGAGCCGAGCGCTGTCTGGAAGTCTGGCGACAATGCCCAGACCGTCAGTGAGCTCCTCGACCAAACCAAGCGCGTCACCGCGAACCTGAAGGCTCGCGGCATCGGTCCTGGTTCTCGTGTCCTCCTCTTGACCTCTCCGAGCTCCCCTGAACTCATCCCGCTCGTCTACGGCGCGTGGGGTGCGGGTGCGGCCCTTGCGGCTCTTCCGGCCGAAACACCGAGGAGTCTCGCCGAGCGCATGACGGGAGCCCTCGGTCCCGCTCTCGTCATTGCCGATGACGAAAGCTCTCTGGGCGCCAGCCAGGTTCGCTCTCGGGACCTCTTCGGCGAGGCGAGCCCTGTGCCCTTTGTGCTCCACGGCGAGGCCTGGGCTCAGCTCGGACTCGACGACAAGGGCGAGCCGACGGTCGAGGTGGTCTCCGCAGATTGCCTGGGTCGCGCCGCGAGCGGTTTGGTCGATAAGCTCAGCTCGGAATCGGGACCGGCCACCTGGATCGAGCTCGATCCTCTCTCGGATGCCTTCGGTGTGCACGTGACGGCTGCGGCTCTGCTCCGCGGTCCTCTCGCTCTCCCGAAAGCGAAGAGCGAAGTCGATTCGCTGCTCGATGCCCTCGAAGGCGGAGAGATCGGCGCAGCCCTCGGCTCGAGCGCGACGCTCCTTGTCGCGGCGGAAGAAGGCGCAAAGCTGCCCGGCGTGTGCGTCCTTTGGGGCGAGAGCACCGAAGCGGCCCTGACACACCTCGGAGAAAGGGCTGGCGTTCTGACGGCCCGCGCAGAGCGCACCCAAGCGAGCGACGGACAAGGTCGCTGGCTCCTGTTCGTGAATGCTTACGAGTCACGGCGCGGCGATCTCCTGGGTGAGCTCGTGCGCCCCGGAAGCCGGCTCCGCGTGGAGAGCACCCACGGACAGGTCCTTCCTTGGGGCGTGCGCGGTCAGCTCCGCTTCGAGGACGCAGGCGGGTATGCGATCCTAGGCTCCTCGGCGCGCCTCCTCGAAGGCGGAATCGCCGACGGACAGCTCGAGGCTCGACGGGCCTGGCCGGGGACTCGGTTTGCGCTCAACGGGCTCACGGAGCTCGTTCGCCGCGTCGAAGCTGTTACCGACGGCTTCGCGCTCACGGAGCCGAACGGGCAGCACGGCTCGGAGGTCGTGCTCTACTTCGTCGGACCACAGTCCCTCTCCCCCGCGGACCTCAGGCGTTCGCTCCGAGAGGTTCTCCCGGAAAGCCTGATCCCGAGGTTGCTCACGCGCGTGGACGCTCTTCCGAAGACCAATGCGGGTCAGATCGATATCGCGGAACTGCCCTCACCGCTCAAGAAGGGCAAAGCCGCGCGCGTCGCCCCCCGCACCAAGAGCGAGGGGCTCGTCGTCAAGCTCGTCGAGGAAATCCTCGGCCAGAAGAACGTGAGCATCCACGACAACTTCTTCGAGCTCGGTGGTCACTCACTCCTCTGTTTGCGCCTTGTTGGCGACCTGGAACGCGAAACGGGACGTAGGCTCAGCCCGCGCATCTTCCTCTTGAGCAGCCTCGCTCAGGCGGCTCAGGCCCTCGACGCGATGGGCCAGAGTGAAGGCCCCGCAGCCCAGTCAGAGACCAAGCCCACACAAACGAGCGAGTCCGAGAAACCCAAGGGGGCGGCCGAACGCGTCCTCCGCGGCTTCAAGGGGCTCTTCGGCGGGAAGTAGGCCAAGAGGAAGTCAATGCGACGGTGGCGCACCTCAAGAGGGGTGCGCCGCCTCGCTTTCTGACTCCGCTTGGCGCCGCCTCAGGAGCGACGCCTACGCGGAAGCTCAGCCCGCAAACCTGTCGCGCAGGAAGCGAACCACACGTCCGACCGCCATCTCCCGATCGAGGACGCGCGAGAAAATGTGGTCAGCGCCGGCGTAGAACTCGACGTCCATATTCGAGGCGAGGCTTCGATCGCCGAGGAACTCAAAGAGCTGATCCTTGTACTCGTAGACCGAGTCGCCGCGGACGTAGATGAACAAGAAGCGCATGCCCCGGTCGACGAGACTCCGATATTCGCGCGCGAGGCGCTCCGGCGTCGGATAGTCCCGCTGAAAGACAGCGGCTTCGGGAGACTCGGCGTCGACCGACGCTGCCTTCTGGCGGCGATGGAAGAACCAGCGCTCCCAGCGATTCCGATCGAAGTAGCGGAGCGGCTTGCGCAGCTTGTGGCCAGGGGTCGCGAACGAATACCCTTCGATGTTCGCCAGGCCGACGACCCGCTCATCCGCGAGAGACGCCGCGTGCGCCGAGTCGACGCTCGAGCAGAAGCCAACGAGCACAAAACGACGCACCCCGAGCTCCTTTTCAATCGCATCCATCGCGGTGCGCAGATCGGCGACCGCCCGCTCAGCATCGGTCCCGTCGAAGTCGCGAGCCTGTTCGCTGTCGCCGAGCCCCGAGAGATCGAAGCGAAGCGAGGCGAAACCAGCGACCGCGGCCTGTCGCGCGAGGTCGACGTAGATCCGATAGGGCCCGACGTGGTGATTCAGGCCGACGTTCCACATGAGCACGACGGGAGCATCCGGACGGCGCGCGCCCTCGAGCGGCTCGCTGATGACCCCGGCGAGCCGCCCGTCATCCCCAAACTGGAACGTACGCTCCGCGAACCGATATCTTCCCGCGGCATCCTTCGAACGCACTCCGCTTTGGTTGTCACTCGAAGAGCCTGGCTCCCCCTGTCCTACCTCTGCGTTCATAAATCCCTCCTACGCCCCCACCCTCGAAACGATAGCTGTGATGGCATCAGCGTCCAATCGAACGTTGTTGCCCGAGATGTCCCGAGAGGGATCCACTTCGTCGGTCGGACGATACACATCCGTCTGCGCGCCCCGTCCCGTCCAATACTCCTCGAGCTCTTTCGGCTCTTGCCCGAAACCCGGCACGACAATGACCTTATCGACCTGGGTCTTTTCGGCGGCGGCCTTCGCCATGCGCCCGCTCAACTCAAGCTGCGCCAAAGAATCCTTCGCCCGCGCGCCGAGCTCGTACCCGAGCAGCTCGGGGCGCGGTTTCTCGGGGGCCGAGCCGTGCAAGAAAAGAAGATTCCGAAACGAGTCGCGCGTCTCGAGCTCGGAGAGGTAGTCCTTTCCTGAGGTGACGCACTCCCAGAGCACAAGCCCGCGCGCCGGCAGGCCCTCGAGGCTCGCGAGACAAGCCGCGGTCGCGCCCAGTCGGAGACCGACAAGCCAAATGCGCCGGGCCCCTGAGAGGTCCTGGAGCTCTTGGTAAGCCCGGCCGATGTCCTCGACCATCGACTCAAGGGTGAGGTCTTTCGGCTCGCCCTGCGAGTCGCCGGTCCCGGCGTAATCGAAGCGCAACGTCGCGCTGCCTTCCCGCGCGAGCCCACTTGCCAGGCGCTTAAAGGTCCAGTGCGACGTGTTGTACTCGTGCACCCCCGGGTAGCAGAGCAAAACGGCCGGCGCTGCGCGGCGCACCAGCTCCGGCTCATGATACGCCCCATAGAGGCGCCGTCCTTCGTCTCCGAAAAGGGTCGTCCGTATCGTCAAGGTTCTGTCCTCCCCAATGGGGCTTCGCCCTCAGAGCAGGCCGCTCTCAGGCCTCTTCCGGGGTTTACCGCCCGCCATAGCGAGGAACCTCACTTCTGCCAAGGAGCCGAGGCAGCTTCCCCCGCGTTCCCTCGAGAACGTACCTGCTGCGCAGCAGCCAGGCCTCCTTTCTCTCCATTTCCCTTGGCCCCGGTCCATCACCTCCAAGTGAGCCCCAACGAGCCTTCACCTGAACCCGCCGCCTCTCCTCCACGCAACCGGAGCCCTCCCGCGCGCGCTCCCGCGCTCCGCGCTCACCCACTCGACTTCACCTCCGCGCGCTCCGCGCCCCGCGCGTCCCCGCGCTTCCCAGCGCAACCGAAGCCTTCTCCGCGCGCGCTCCCGCCCTCCGCGCTCACCCACTCGACTTCACCCCCGCGCGCATCCTCCTCGCGAGGCTCTCGAGCCCCGCGAGGATCTGGTCGACGCGCCCCGGACTCAACGTGCCCACTCTCTCGCCGAGCTGCGCTTTATCGACAGTCGAGACCTGAGAGACGACCACGACGCTCGCCTTCACAAGCCCGCCTTCCCCGGCGTCGAGCGAGATGTTCCCTGGTTCCTCGGCCTTCTTCTTCTGAGACGAGATCCCACAGACGACTGTCGTCGGAATCCGGCTCAAGTTCAGGACATCGTCCTGCACAACGACATGCGGATGAGCCACGCCGTCGACAGAAGGGCGCAGATGTTCCGGCTCGATCCAATAGATTTCTCCCTGCCTCACCGAATCCGCCATCGTCGCCTTCTCCCGCCGCTCCCAACCTAGCGCATCCCGAATGCCACGCGCTGCCCTACACGCAGCGCAACCGAGCTCCCCTTCACGCCATTCCTCATTCGGTCCTGCCCGGAAACAACAAGAGCGGCGCGGGCCTTTGGGGCCGCACGCCGCCGTCGATGAAGTAAGCCTTTTTCGCGACCGCCAAACCCTCAAGGTATCCCGAAGGCTCGGCTCCGCGTCCCTTGATTAGGGGAGGCGCTCGACGAAGTGGGGTTCGCGAGCGAGCTCGGCGAGATAGTCGACGATCGACGTCTCACCAGCCATGGCCCGGCCGCGCGCCTGGGGATCGCGACAAGAGCCAGCGCTCCCATACACATAACGACTCATCGTCCCCGAGATGCAAGAGAGAACTTCCGAGCTTTGCGCCAAAGCCAACATCAGCTCTTCCTGCCCGTCCGTCTCGACTCCGCCGAGCTTCGCCACCGCTGCGGTCGCATCGATCGGGAAGGTTCCCTTACTATTGACCTCCTGCTCGCGGTAACGACCCACGTGATCGATGTGCTCGAAGTTGAACCCGAGGGGATCGAAGGCGGCGTGGCACTCCGCACAGGGTCCACCGAGATGCGCCCTTTCGAGGCGCTCTCGCGTCGTGTTCCCTTCTAGGTCACCCGTCCCGAGATCGATGTTGGCCGCCTGGGGGAGGCCGGGCGTCTCACAGAAGAGCCGCTTGAGGAGCAAGAGGCCTCGCTTGGTCGGGGAGGTGACAGTGGTCGAAGCCATGCCGCTCGTCACCGAGCCCTGAGCAAAGAGGCCGAGACCGTAGCTGCGCTGAACCTCAGTCGCGGTGGCGTTCGACAAATCGCCGCCTCCGCCGGAGAACCCGTAATACGACGCGAGCTGCTGGTCAGCGTACGTGTAGTTCGCCGTGAGCAGATCGGGAAGTTTACCACCCTTTTCGTAGAGCAACTTCTGCAGGAACTGCTCGGTCTCGCGCACCATCTTCTGGCGCACGCCCTCGAACTGGTTCGTCGTGTCGAGGCGCTGGGCCGTGAGCACCGTCTTGTAGTCGGCCCATTCCTCGAAGAACTTCAGGACGACTTTGAGACCACTCTCGCTCGCAAGGAGCTTCTTGGCTTCCTGATAGCGTACCTCGGGATCATTCAGGCTCCCGTTCACGGCGAGCGCCAAGAGCTCAGCGCTCGGCGGGCCTCCCGCGTAGTCGTAAGAGAGCTCCGAGGCGATCTCGTAGGGCGTCAGCTTCCCGCCTTCACCGAGCTCCGAGCGATATACTGCGTAGGGCGATTGGATCAGCGCGACCAAAGTCCACTTGAGGCCGGCCTGGAAGTCCGAGGCGGTCGAGACGCTCCTATGGAGCCCGAGGTAACGATCGACTTCCGTCTGCGTGAGAGGCTTGCGGAAGAGCGACTCACCGTACTTCCGGATGAACTCACCGGCGCAGGTCTCGTCGGGGCTCGACGCCGCACAGGAGAGCTGGCCCTGGAGGGTATTTTGCGCGGTCACAAGGTCCGCGATCTCCTCCGCTCGATCCAAGACCGCCTGAGCGGTGTCTTGGTTCATCGAGAGAAGCGCCGCGTCGTTCGAGAGGCGAATCTTCTCGATCGGATCGCCAGGAAGGCGCGCCGTGGCGGCCGCTGCAGCGTCACCGAAGACGGACGCGTGCGTGTTCATGAGCTCCAGCTGGGTGAGACGACGCAGAAGCCGTGACCCGGGCTTCGACCCTTCGCAGGCGCTCGGGAGCTCCGGAGGCCTGACGGAGCCACCGCTCCCACCGCTGCCGCCCGGGTTGCCGCCGCCGCCACCGCCACCGTTGCCCGTCGCGCCGGTACCAGGGTTTCCGTCGCCTCCCGTACCCACAACAGCATCAGAGTCATCCGGTCCATCACCGACGACCGGATCCGCACCACACGCAACAGCCGCGAGGAGCGCCGGTGCGGCGAACATGAGCGCAAAGCGAGCGCCGCGCATCTTCGTCTCCTTCCGCGCGATCATACGAGCAGCTCCTTGAACACTCCGGTGCTCATTCCGTTGAAGCTGGTGGCGCCCGACCCCATCGCTTTGGCCAAGGTCAAAAGCAGGTCCGCCATCGGTCGATTATCGACGGTGATCAGACGACCAGGCTGGAGCGCGCCGCCGCCACCACCGACGACGAACGCCGGGTAATAGCCAAAAATCTGGTCATCGCCTTGCGTACCCCAGTTCAGCTCAAGGGCCTTGTTGTGCATGTTGCTGTCGCCGATCTCGCTGAACACGTAGATCATCGTGTTTTCGAGGGCCGTATGCTCTGGATCGAGCGGATCGGGTTGGTTCAGAATCTCGCACATACGTGCAACGCGCGAAATGAACCATCCTTGAACGGTCGCCAAGTCGATGCGGGGCGCGAACTGAAGGTCTCCGCCATAACTCACGTGAGACACTTGATTGTGATACGATTCCCCCTGACGGTGAGGAAGAAGCTGGGGCAATGCGTAGTCGCAGCTCGCCCAGCCGTTCTGGACCGTGACCACCTGAGCGCCGCCGCAGAGGACCGCGTAGGCCGCGAGCTCCGCTTGGCTCTCCGCGAGCTTCGTGAAGTTGGTCTTCTTCTCCTGCTCAGAAGGTCGCCAATCGATGCTCCCGTCTTGCCAGTACTCGGTCCCATCGTTCGACATGTAGGAAGCCTTGGCGGCTCTCCACTCATCCATGTGAGCGACCGGCGGCGTGGCCATACAGCCTTCGCCCTGCACCGGGCCGAGTCCTCCCTTGGCCTTGATGTTCTCGAGGGCCGCGAGGTGTGCCGACAGCTTTGTCTCTTCCTGAGTCAGACCGGAAACCGCCTGACGCAGCTCCCTGATCTCTCCCATCGTCAAGTCGAGAGCGGCTTTCCGGAAGGTCGACTCGTCGGGACCTGTACCCGGATCCGAAACCGCACCGCTAAAGAGGCTGTCGTAGGCTTTGACGATGTCGTTCTCAGGCATGCGCCAACCCGCAGCGTTCCTCGACAAGACGCCGTTCGTCGTGTCGAGCTGCGCGTTGGTGCGCGTGACGCAGCCGAGGAACAGGCTCTGCAAGCCGAGCTCATCAGCGACCATCTGATCCAGCGAAGAACCTTGTCCGTCTCCGGTCAGGATCGCGCGAATGCTGTCATGCGTCTGGAACTCACCTGATTGGTAGAGGCCACGAATCACCGAGAGCTGATTCCGATAGGGGGCGAGCGAATCCAAAATGCTGATGCCGCTTCGCGTCTGCAGCTTGTAATCCTCAACGACATGGGTCCCGGGCTTCGGATTCTTCGGGTCCACTCCGAAATCTTTGAAGAGAGCGTTGCCCTTCATGAGGTAGGGCTCCATGTCCAAATGCTCCATGGGGCCGCCGTGCGGGAAGTAATAAAGGATGAGTCGCTTCGGACGCGCCTGTTGTGCGAGCGCTAACTGGGAGAACCGAAACGCGAGGGGCGCCGCGATGCCCATGCTGAGGGCTTTGAACAGGACGCGCCGCGAGAGTTTGGCTTCACTTTTCATGGGATGTTCTGAGGAAGGCGGGGACCCCCCAAGCAAGAAGTCTAAGATGGCGGAATGAGGCTGCCAGCGCAAAGGCTGCGCATTTCCGAACGGTCCAGGGACGAGGCAGGTGGAGCGGAATATTTCGCCGTGCCTCCATATGTGAGCGCGCACACTTGTCGTCGCTGTGCTGCGATGTCGTGGGCGAGCGACACTTTCGGGAAACTGCTGGGCTCGCTCAAATTTCGTTGGGGCGAGCGGAGGCTGCGGGAGCGCGCCGACAGGCGCGCGGCGGCGCCACTGCGCGGGGGGCTGTGAGGAATGTGTGGGCTGCCGGAGGCAGGGCTCGAAGAGGCGAGAAGGCGCGCTCAGACAAAGGCTCTTCCGGGCTCACTCAGAGGTGATGGACCGGGGCCAAAAGAAAAAGGCTCAATCGCCTGCGCTCGGGCGAGAGCGAATCGGCGCGGGCGCGGGGAGCTCGAGGGCGACGCGATAGTGCCCCTCTTCCAGCAGCAAGCGCGCGCGCGTCGCGTTCGGGCCGTCACCAAAGGTGACTTCAGCCCAGGGAGGCTCGATGCGCGTGCGAATGGGGCCGTCGGTCGTCCTGAGCGTAAACCACGAGGGGACGATCATCTCGCTCGGATGCACAGGGCGCCCTGAGAGGGCACTTGCGCGACGGGCCCGGTCTTCGAGGTTCTTGCGCGCAGGCTGCCAGAGTAGACGGTAGATCTGTTCGGCAACCTTCGGATCGCCGTGGTTCTTCTTCATCGCGTCGAGGAACGCTCGGATGACTGTCTCAGGGGTCTCGGGAGCGGGCTTGCTCTTACAGGCAGGGGTCAACCCGATGAGCACGAGAGCGCAGGCGGCGAGAAATCGGGTGCGCATCCGGGGCGAAAGATAGAGGAGGCAGCGCTCATCGCAAAAAGCCGACGGCCCGCGGCGAGACCGAACGGGCGCCTCCTGATTTCTTGTCCACCTCAACCTACATTGTGCATCCTTGTCGGGTGAGGCCCTCAGGTCAGCCCTTTCTCGTCCTTACCCCAGAAAATGCCGCTCTCCAGGGCCTCTCTGGCGCCCCCGGCCTTTCTCGGCCTCGGTTCAGCCCGACCAAGGGCAAAAAGGACGCTCCCGTGCGCATCATCCGCGGGGACAACGCGGCGGCGCTGACCTGCCTCGGGGAAGACCCGGAGGTCCGAGGCCAAGTCACCTTCGCATACCTCGACCCGCCGTTCTGGACAGGTCGACCCCATCGCGTCCTCGACCGCGCTCCCCGGGGCGGCGACCTGGCTTTTGACGATCGTTGGCCGAGTCTATCCGATTACCTCGCTCACCTGCGGGAGCGTCTGAGTCGGGTGCGCGAGCTGCTCGCTCCTCATGGCTCCCTCGTTGTGCACGTCGATCCGAAGACGAGCCACTACATCAAAGTTCTGCTCGATGAGATCTTTGGGATCGAAGCTTTCGCGAGTGAAGTCGTCTGGAGATACCGGCGCTGGCCCTCGAAGACGCGCAACTTCCAGAAGGTTCATGACGTCATGCTCCGCTACGTCAAAGACCCGAGCGTCGACCCTCGCTACAATCAGCTCTTCGAGCCTCTCGCCGCCTCCACGCTGAAGACTTGGGGCGACAAGAAGCAGCGCGCCGTCGTCGATGAGGGCGGAAAGCGCCTCCGTTCGAGCACGACCCTCGAAGCGAGCCCTGGCGTTCCTCTCGGGGACGTCTGGGAGATCGGGATCGTCGCCCCTGTCTCGAAGGAGCGCACCGGCTACCCGACTCAGAAACCTCTCGCGCTGCTCCGCCGCTGGCTCGAAGCGTGTACGAACCCCGGCGACTTGGTGCTCGACCCTTATATGGGCAGCGGGACGACCATCTTGGCCGCGGCTGAGCTCGGTCGACGCGCGATCGGCATCGACGAGGGCGACGCCTCCCACGCCATCTGTCGAGAGCGCTTCGCCACCGCGGGTTACGCGATCCAAACTCAAGAGCTCGCTTTCTCGCGTCCCCTCGCGACCCCGCGGGCGACCAAGCGCGCTCTGTCCGCGACGGGTTCCTGAGGTCCTGGGCCAAAGCTTGTCGCGGGCCCGAAAATTCGCGAGCGTCCCCGGGGCATACCGATGGGGCTCCGAGCTGTTCGTCATTTCAAGGCCTCTCTGGCGCTTCTCTTGCTCGCGGGCGTTGCCGGAGCTGAGGGCGCGCCCCGAGTCCTGCTCGGCCCCGAGCCTGTCCCGGAGCTCGCTGTGGTCAGAGCGATCGGGAGCTGCCGCGGCGCAGGTGTTCCTTGCTTCGAGGGAGCCTGGCTCGACGGATTCCGTCTGGCTCGCGACGCCAGCGCGATCGGTCTCGATGCGCGCCCCGGGTTCCTGCGCGTACGCCGGGAGCTCTTGCTCGACGAACTCTACGCAGACCTCGGTCGAACGTTGTCGCCTCTGAGCGAGGGCGAGCTTCGAGCCGCTTATGAGAAAGACATCAGCGAATTCGTCCGCCCTGAGGCGATCCGCATCTTTCGCATCTTGCTGGAGAGCGAAGAAGCAGGACGAGCGGCCGTCGCTGCTCTTCCTGAAGTCGTCACCCTGAAAGACTGGCGCGCTCGAGCGCGGGAGCTCTCGGTCGATCGCGCTACTCACGAGCGTGGCGGCGATCTCGGCTTCGTCGGCCCCGACGGCGGCACGGACCTCCCCGAGGTCCGCGCCGATCCGGCCCTCTACGCAGCGGCGACCCGACTCAAAGACGGCGAAGTGCTCCGACAGCTCGTCCCCGAAGGCTCAAAATTCGCGCTCATCTGGCGCCGGGGCACTCGCGCCAAACTCGAACAGACCTTCGAAGACGTCCGCGCCGATCTCAGCCTCCGCGTCGACGAAGCCCGGCGCTACGAGCTTCTCCGGACGCTGATGGATGACCTGCGTAAGACGCAGCTGCGCGAGTTCAATCCGAACAAGCTCGCCCTCTACCAAGACGCGCAGAAGTCGCTTCGGCGCTGAGCTCAGCTGACCTTCGGCAGTTCCCAGCCGAGTTCCTTGAGAACGCTCACAAGTGTGACGAGCTCCGCGCGGGCTCTCGACTGCGCCACGAGGAACCCTTCGTTGTCCCCGCGCACCGCCGCGTCCGCGGCTCGCTCAAAGGCCTCGAGGACCAAGAGACAGTGCGGATGCGCCTTAGCGACCTCCGGAGGAACACTCATGCGACCAGCGGCCTCAACGCGACTCAGAGCGATTCGATGGAGAACTCGGGCCAAATCTTTGTCGAAGAGGCGCCTCCGAAGCAGCGACGACTCGCGATCCGCTCCGTCGACCAAGACGCTCGCTCGATAGAGGTAGGTCCCCGCAAAGCTAGGCAACGCCCAGAAGATGGAGCACAAAGACGCCGCGCTGCCCACAAGAAATCCGCGTCGATTCATCAGGACTTCTTCTCCTGCGCAAGAGCGCGCTCCCGCGCAAGAGCGTCGAGCGCGGCGCTTCTCTCGGCCGCCTTCTTCGAGCGTCCGCTGCCTCTGCCCACTTCCTGGCCCTCGAGACGTACACTCACCTCGAACACACAGTCGTGCTGCGGACCCACTTGGCTCAGCACCTCGTAGGTCGGCGCCTTCTTGCCGCGAGCCTGCGCCCGCATCTGTAGTTCGCTCTTCGGATCGTGCTCGAAGCGCGCGTCCGGATGTTCAAGAGCAAAGTCGACAATGCGTAAGCCTACACTCTCCGCTGCGGCGAGCCCCTGGTCGAGGAAGGTCGCCGCGAGGAGCGCTTCGACGGCGTCGGCGAGCACATTGTCCGAGTCGGTGAGCCCCGCCTGGGCTGCGCCGCGACCGAAACGCAGGCCGCCGCCAATTTCGTGATTGCGAGCGAAGAGCGCGAGGGCCTCGGTCGAGACGATCTGGGCTCGCCGGCGCGTCAGCTCGCCTTCGTTCGCATCCGGGAACCTCTCGAAGAGAGCCCGGGACGTGACAAAGTTCAGCACCGAATCCCCCAGGAACTCGAGTCGCTGATTGTCCCGCGTCCCAGGGACCTCGTGAGCGTAACTCGGATGCGTCAGGGCCTCGGCGAGGTGCGGCGAATCGGGGGCCAGCCCAAAGATTTCCAGCTCAGGCACGGCGGTCAGGAGACATCGAGCGAGCCCTCGTGGCAACCGCGAAAGGACCAAGAGCCTCCTACCCGCGCCTGTCGCCTCAGAATCGGCTATCCTCACCGGATCATGGCGCTTCTGGCGTGTCCCTTTTGTCGCGAGCTCTACGGCGACGACGAAGCCGAACGCTGTCCGAACTGCGACATTGGCCTTGTCCCCCTCGCCTCTCTGCCGCCCTCCGCGGAGGCCCTCGCTGAGGAAGCCCCCGAGGCGCCGGAAGATCGCCGCTTCGATTTCTTCTTCCTCGGCGCCGGTCGTGGCCTCGGCCTGTTGCTGAGCGGCCTGGGCCTTGTTTGCTTCTTCCTCCCCTGGTTTTCGCTCACGCGTCCCGATCCGATCGGACTGTCCGGCTTCGACTTGGCTCGAGGCAACGCTCCTTGGCTCTTCGGCGGAGCGCTCGGCTTCGCCCTCAATATCCCGCTGCTCCTCTCGCGCCGAAGCCTCTACGAGCTCACCGGCGTGCGCGCCGTTGCTTTCACCTTCGCGCTCATGACCGCCTGTGAGGTGATTGTGCTCGTGCTGAAGCCCCCGCTCGAAACGGCCTATTTCAGCGTCGGACTGTCCCAAGAGCTCGGGTTATGGGCGAGCGCCCTCGTGAGTGTCGTCGCCGCGATCGTTTGCCTCCGGCTCGGAGGTCCACACAAGACCAAGACAGGCTCCCCCGAAGACACTCCGACCATCGCCGACGCGCCTCGCCCGAAACTAGCGAGCCGGAAAGATCATCTGCACTGAAGGAACGCAGCTCCGCGAATCCCGAGCAAGCTACTGCGGCAGTCCGAGCTGCCCGGCGAGCCACCGCTCCGCTTCCGTGCGCTGCCCAAAGATCTGGTAGGGGCTCGCGGGGGGGACCAGCCAATAGATCGCGGTGATCGCGCCGCGCTTCAGGGCCGTCTCCGCCACGTAAGCGATCGCTTTCAGATAGATGCGACTCAGGGGAAGGCCGTCCCGGATGTACTCCGCCTGCATTTTGCGCTGCGTCGGGGAGAAGGAACGCGCGTGCGTCACGTCCATGAGAAGCCCGTAGGGCTCTCGGCGATTCCGATAGCTCGCGAGGAGCTGAAAGTAGTGCGTCAGATCGTCATCGCTCGGGTAGGGCGGCAGGCGCACCTTCAAAATCGGCCATGCGGAATCGTCAAACCAAGAGGCCACCGGGGACCTCGGTTCTCGGCTTGCTTCTCCCGACCTCTCTACCTCGACCAAGTTACCTTCTCCGTCTCCCCTCGGTGTTCCGACCCTCAAGTCTAGCAGGCAGAGCCGCTCCGCCAAAAAAGAGTCGCACCCGCCTGTCCCGACCCGCCCGCCATCGTCTCCTCAAACGCCTCTTTTGCGAAAAAACTTCGTCGACTGTCGATCTGGGCCCCTTCGTGACGACTACAGGCTGCGCGGGATACGGTTTTCCTGCGCTCACCCAAACCCACGCCCGGAAAGAGGAAGATCGATGAAATACCTGTGCTTGTTGTACGGAAACCAAGAGAAAGTCGGACGACTGTCCAAAGAGGAGTTCTCCGCCCTCGTCGAGCGCTGCAAGAAATACGATGAGGAGCTCCGAGGGACGGGCGCCGTGCGGATGGTCGAGAGCCTCGAGTGGGATGTCACCACGGTCCGGCCTCAGAACGGGAAGCCGACCGTCATGGACGGCCCCTTCGTCGAGACCCGCGACGTCGTGGGGAGCGTCATGATCATCGAGGCGCGCGACCTCAATGAAGCGATTCGCATCGCCTCTTTGCACCCGGCCGCCAACATGGGGGAAGACCTGGGATGGGGCATTGAGGTTCGTCCCATCGCCGAAGGCTGTCATCAGTGAAAGGCAGCGGAGAGCTGACAACCGAGACGACTCGGGGCGAAGTCGAGCAGATCTATCTTGCCGAATCGCGCCGCGTCTTCGCGAGCCTTGTCCGACTCCTCGGCGACTTCGACCTCGCCGAGGAGGCTCTCCAGGAAGCATTTGGAGCCGCCCTCGAGCAGTGGCCGCGCGATGGGCTCCCGGCCCGTCCCCGAGCGTGGCTGGTCTCGGTTGGCCGGTTTCGCGGCATCGACGCGCAAAGGCGGCGCCGCCGTTTAGAAAGGGCCATCGCGGAGGAGCCGCCTCCTGCCCGTCCCTGGCCCCCACCGGCGCCCGATGAGATCGACGAAGTCGAAGATCCGCGACTTGCGCTTCTTTTCGCCTGCTGTCGCCCGGAGCTCCCTCGCGATGCACAAGTCGCGCTCACTCTTCGCGAAGTCTGTGGCCTGACGACAGAAGAAATCGGCCGCGCTTATCTCACCAAGCCCTCGACGATCGCTCAACGCATCGTTCGAGCAAAGCAGAAGATCCGCGAGCTCGGGCTCAAGTTCGAGATCCCTGACCGCGACGAATTGCCCGCGCGCCGGGAGCTCGTCCTCGAAGTCCTCTACCTTGTTTTCGATGAGGGATACGCGGCCTCCCGTGGCTCCACGTATATCCGTACGGACCTCTCTGACGAGGCGATTCGGCTCGCAAGGGTTCTCTGTGAGCTCTTGCCTCATCCCGATTGTGAGTCATTGCTCGCGCTCCTTCTTCTCCAAGACGCGAGACGCGCGGCCCGAACTTCTTCGAGTGGCGAGTTGATTCTGCTCAGCGAACAAGACCGCGCGCTCTGGGATCTGGAGCGTCTCCGCGAGGGCCGTGATCGGCTCGACCGGGCGCTTTCGGCGGGGGCCTCGGGTGTTTATGCGGCGCGCGCCGCGATCGCTCTCCTTTACGGCGAGAGCGCTGAGACAGGTGTGATTGACTGGCCCCAGATCATTGCCCTGCATGAGTATCACGTCGCCCTCGACCCCCAACCGGTGTCACGGCTCGCCCGTGCCATTGCGATTCTTGAAGGAGAGGGCCCAAAGCGCGCGGCCTCGCTCCTCGATGAGCTCGCCGTGGAAGGGAGCCTCGAACATTTTCCGCCCTTCCACGCGGCGCGAGGTGAGCTATTTCGACGCCTCGGGCGCATCTCCGAGGCAAAAAGTGCCTACGAACAAGCCCTCTCCCTCTCCCAGAGCGAACCCGAACGCCGCCTGCTGGAGCGCAAGCTCGGCGAGCTCGTTTCCTAAAGGAAAGGTCTTCGCCGCCGTCCGGCGCCGAAAAATTTCCCCTCGCTCCCCCTCTCGTTCGTCCCACAACTATTATCACGAAAAACTCCTGAAGAATCCAGACTGGTTTTGCGCAGGATCGGGCCTCAGGTTTCCGAACCCAAGGAGGAGGTTCGTCCCTATGCCCCATCACCCGACACTGCACCGAAGCGCGAAGAATCTGCTGACAGAGTTGCTCGATGAGCCTGCGCTCGACCGTTGGGTTCGAGAGCTCCCAGCGCCCACCTGGAAAGCCCTCATCCGTCACATCGGTCTCGAAGACTCCTCAGAGCTCTTGGCTCTCTCGACTCCTGAGCAGCTCGTCGAGCTGGTCGACGAGACCCTCTGGGACAATCAAGACGCCGACCAGTTCGATGTGGAGCGGTTCGCGACCCTCCTCGAGTCTCTCCACGAAGCGGGGGTCCGGACCCTTTCGGACAAGGTCGCAGGACTTCCGGAGGAGTTCCTCACCATGGCCCTGAGCCGGCTCATCTCCGTTTGGCCCGCAGATTACTTGCGGCGCATGGCCGAATCGGACGAAAGCGGCGTCCTCGACAAGAGACTCGAAGGCGACAATTACGAAGAGTTCGACGAATACGCGGTGCTCTCACCGAGTGGCCTCGCCTGGGACGCCATCGTCGAGCTCCTCTCCATCTGGAGCGACGCACAGCCCGAGCTCATGGAGCGCCTGCTCCATCGCCTCTCGCAGTCGAATGTGAATAGCATCGATGAGCCCGATGAGCTCGTGAGCGTGCTCGACGAGATGGCTGAGTTTGAAGACGATGCGCGCGGAGAGCGCGAGGAGCGCCGCGCCGCCTCCGGTTATATCTCGGCAAGCGACGCGCTCGCCTTTCTCCGCATGCCGCCGCCTTCGCGCCCCGGAGAGACGGACGCGATCAGCAGCGCCTATTTCCGGCGTCTCCGTCCGCCGAAGGCGACGTCGCCCGAGGAGAATCATCGTCTCCACGAGGTGCTTCGAAAGTTTGTACCTCTGGATCCGGGCATCACGCGCCGCCAGCTCACCACTGGAACAGGACTGCTCAAGGGTGCCCTCGAAGAGCTGGCCCAGGCTTTCCCCGAAAGCCACGCGCGGGCCCTCGAAGAGCTCGCCTTCCTCACGAACGTGCTCGTCGCCGCGAGCTCCCGGAAACGAAGCCCCGATGCGCCACCCGACGTCGCCGAAGCCATTCGCTCTGTCGTCACGGCCGTAGAAGCGGGCGCACTCCAAGAGATCGGCCTTCCGCCCGAGATCGCGACCGAAAAGCTGCGCGCTAGGCTCGAGGCCGAAGGGCCCATCTCGCTCTTCCGGAAACGACCCCATTAGACAGGCCGCGGCGTGTTCACGATGCGCGGCCTCGCTCTGCCGCGCATGCTCTCCGCGCTCTCTGGGCACGCTCACAACCTCGTCAGGTCACAAATGGCATCCGACGCCAGCTCAAATTTCCTTGAGCAAGAGGTCTCTTCAACCCGAGCGGAACAAGAAGCCCTGCATCCCACACCCACGGTTCATGAGAAGCACGCCTGCGCGTTCCCACTCCCTATTTTCCCTTTCTCTCACCCTCGGCCTCTTCGCGATCGTGAGCTGTGGAGACGACATGGCAAACCCGGTTTCGTCGGGGGGCCAGGCGGGAGAGTCGCACAAAGAGCAGACAAGCGGAGGACGCGACGGCCAGGAGCCGCGAGACGAGTCGGACTCGGCGGGCGGAAGCGCAGGCGACGAATCGGGAGAACCTGCGGACGACCGTCCGGGTATGCCCTTCGAACCCCACTGCGAGGCCTACTTCCCGGAGCCCCCGGGGCAGGCAGGCGCCCTAAGTGACGGCTGCGGATGTCTCAGCGTCGACGACTCCTGGTCCTGCTCGAAGGACACATGCCCCGATGAAGACGGCCTCGTGCGCACCATCGCGCCGGAAGCGGGCCTGCTCGAAGTTCCCGCGCGAGATTTCGTCCAAGAGGGCCGAGCCGGCCGGAGCCCCGTTCATCGCGTCTTCTATTCCTTTCATCCTGCGGAGCGGAGTCCCGACAAAAGGCCGCTCCTCGTCTTTCTCAACGGCGGCCCCGGCTCAGCCACGATGCCCTACCTCTTCGCTCAAACCGGGCCGAAGACGCCGCTCCAGGAGGGAGTTTCTGACAATCCAGCCTCCTATGCGCGCGACTTCAACCTCCTCTACATCGACGCTCCCTTCACGGGATTCTCTTATTCTCCGTCCACTTCGACATCTCCTGCCGATCATCTCGAAGATCGAGAGGCAGGCATCGTCCTCGAAGTCGTGCTCGGTTTCCTCGCGCGGCACCCCCTCCTTGAGCGGGCTCAAGTCGCCTTCGTTGGCGAGAGTTATGGCGGCACACGAGCGCTCTTGATGGCCGAGCGGCTCCTTTCGTATCCGGAGCTCGCCGATCCTGAGGTGAAAGCCAACAAGTTCGCTGGAACAAGCTCCGTGTATTTTGATCTCGGCTTGTACGAAGTCATCAAGAAACACTTCGCCCGCACTCGGCCCGAGCTTCAGGGCGCAGAGCTCACCCCGGAGCAAGTGGCGGAGCAGTTCGGCTGGCAGATCTTAATTCAACCAGGTCTGCCGGATGGCTTTGGAACGAGCTTCCCCGCGCCGCCCTGCGTTGGATCCCTCTGCGACAATCTTGCCCTGGGCCCTTGCACAACAGACAACTGGCACGATTGCTCCCTTCCTCTCGACGTCGACGAAAAGTACGACGCGCTCGTCCTGCCCAAGCTCGAAGATCACGAGACTCTTTCGAGCGCGCTCAGCGTGGATGCGAGGAGCATTGGCTGGCTCCGTTCTTGCAAACCCGAGGAAGGAAGCATCGCGGAAAAGCTCTACTTTCTTCCGCACGTCCCGCTCTCTTACCTTGGCGAAAGGTCCGGAGAGGGACCTCTCTGGCAGCGCGGCAGAATGTTCTACACGTTCGCTCGAGTCGCCGAACACCAAAAGATCTTGATGACGAACGCCCGGCAGGACCGGAGAGTGAGGACGCCTCACTTCTGGGCAGCGCTGCACGCCGCGCTCAGCAATAGCCCTCCTGGCGTACGCATCCTCTCGGATAGCCCCGAAGAGGCTCCGCGCCCCGGAGAAGTCGAGTTCACCTTCCGAGGAGAGACGACCCGCGTCCGCTATCCGACCTACCTCGCCGGTCACATGGTCCCCCTTCGAGCAGGCGCCGAGCTCTACGAAGATATCCTCGAGTGGTGGAGCGACTAAGGGTCTCTGACCCCAGAGCGCGTCCTCGTCAGGCCGCACGAGTCTCGCGGACTTTCGCCGTTCACATGGTTCTCGACCGAGCAGGCGCCTCCGAGGACATCGTCAGTTGGTGGAACGACGGAGAGCTCAAAGGGGCTTGAGAATTGCGACAGGGGCGCCAGCTGTGCCAGCTTGTGCCAAAAGTGTGCAAGCCATTTTTCGCCTCATTTCGAGCGCTTCCGAGCCACGTGGGGCCCCACAGCAGCCGGCACAGCTATTGCGATTGGCTTAGGCATGACAAACTCAAGAGACGGGAAGCTGGGCCTTTCGGGACGCATGAGATCCAACATATTGGCTCGTGCACCGGATGCGCCTCACGCCCGCGCAAGCAAGGGGAAAGGTAACAATATGTCGAAGCTGAGCGCCCTGGCGCTGATGATGATCTTAGGAGCTGCGTCGAGCGCAGCATGCGGCGGGGCTTCTGAGAAGGGCTCGGACGGCGACGATGGGACGGTGGCCTCAGGGGGTTCCAAGCACAATGACCCGCCCACTGGCGGGAACAAGAATGGGTCCGGTGGGAAGTCGAACGACAACACCGGCGGCGCTGCCGGAGAAACAGGAACCGAAGACGATTCGCCGCCGAAAATCCTTCGGGGCGCCGACCTCGGACTCCCGGGCACTGGGGCCTGCGAAGGCGTCTCCCTCGGAGAGTTTATTGAGCGCGCGCACGAGCTTCGACCCGAGCTCGCCGATATCGAGGCGCTCACTCCTGGCAGCGGAGAGGTGCTTGCGGACCCTGGGCGGGAGATCATTCCCCTTCAATCGGATGACGGCTTCTTGCTCGCCTTCAAGCGAGGAGAGGGCGATTGCGAATCAGGATGCATCAGTTCGACCTACTTCTATTTCGAGTCAGACGCAGAGTGCCAGCCCGTCTACCTGGGAGAGTACTCGGCCATCTTCGACTACGAGAACGGCTGCTATGAAGTCGAAGGCGAGCGGCGCTGGGAAGTCGGCAGGAATGTCTCGACTACTTCGCGCTGCGACTACGAGCCCTATGCCGCAGACGTGAGCGGTTCCCACGAGGTCAGCGCTGAAGGAAACATCGTGCCGTGTTCGACCGAAGGCGGGGAAGAAGAGGCGTGGGAGGAAGCGCTCGAGTTCGTTGTCGAACAAGATCCCTCCGACCCGACCAAGGCCAAAGTCTCATTCAAGAACGTTCACCCCAAGGTGGACGCTGGATCTTGGCCGGGCACGGTAGAAGCAGACGTTCTCAGCGTGGACTTTGAGCGCTCGAAGAGCAGCTGCATGGACAGCGTCGCAGTCGACTTCAGTTACGACTTCGCCGAAGGGAAAGGACGCTTCACCGTCAATATCGCCGGTGTCATCGATTGCTCCGACCCCAGCTCAGAGTTCTGCAAGGAGTACATCGACCTGACGCTGAAGGAGTAAGAGAGAACTTCTCCTTGAGCGCGGGGGGTGAACGAAAGCTCACCCCTTTTTTCCATGCGAAGGCCGCCGCTCCTGGGCAGATCGTTCGCGGATGAGGGCGAGCCACATGTTAGAACTTCCCGAGCGAGAGAGCCCGGGAGGCCATGAAGTCGGTCCGGCGGGGCCTCTCCGTCACGGGTTCGGATCGGAGAGCTTCCGCGACCAAACCCCGCCGTCTTCTCTTTCGTCTGCCGCGGAGAAGTGCCCGACGAGAACACCAGTGGGACGGAAGCCGGCCACGATGAGGGCAGCGGCGAGCTCCGGAGAGCGCACCGGACTTACCGCGAAAGCGGACACAATGCCTTCCTTGCGGAGGTCGGCGCAGATCTGTTCGAGGGCGAGACCCGTCATGAAGGTCTCCTTCTCGCCGCGGGGAGCGACGAGGGGGTCGAGGTAGCTCGAATCGAAGCAGGGTTCGATCTCGAGACCAACAAGCAGCGAATACCCGCCGCGAGCGGTACAAAGCACCGCTCGCCGTTCGCTCTGCCGCCCAAAAGGCGACAGCGTAGAGATCGTGCGCCCTGAGCGTTCCGCGTACTCGACGGCCCGCTCGATCTCCTTCTCGCGCGCCGGCCCAATGCGCACTTTCGTCAGCCCGTCGCTCTTGCGCGAACGAGCGAGCTTCTGAGCGGAACGAATGACGCTGTCGTAGCTGCTCCCCGCGCCATCGGAACGAATACGGATCCGCGTCCCTGACTCGAAGGGCGCGCGTTCGATGCGCATGCCGAGCACGTAGCCGTCGGAGCGCTTATAGAACCCCGGGATTGTCGCTTCACGCTCGAAGCCAAGGCGAGTCCAAGTCGCCGCTTCGTCACGCTCCACGACCACAAACGCTCTCTCCATGCCCTCGGCCTCAGCGACCTCTTGGACGATCTCGAGCTTCCCGGGCTGAGGCCCCGCTCTAAAATCAATCACGCGCATTCTCCGCTCAGCTCGATCGAACAAGAAGCAAAGCGAGACCTCTCCTCGCTGCACATGCTTCTCCGTCGAGCCGGACCGTGCGCTCTCGGGATCCGTATCGTCCCATCTAGCCCAGTTGCGTTGACTCAATTCCTTCATCACCCCTAGCAAATATGCTACCACGTTCGGCTGGCTCTGGTCTACCGTTCGCGCGCGCTCCCGGGCTCATTCGCTTTGACGCCCAGATGTGCTCGACGAGCCTCCGAACGCCGACACCAGCACCAAGACTCCACAGCGGCGCGCGGCATTTTTGCCGCGCTCAGTCCGCATCATTTTCGTTCTCTGTTTCCGACTTCGAACTCCGAAATCCTACCGGACGAAGTCAACGCCGAGTCGCTCCATGACGGCGTCGTGTTCCTTCCGGGCCACGGAGATGCGTGTGGGCATTCCTCCGGAGAGACCCAGGAGCTCGAGAAAGTTCAAGCCGCTGTCGAAGGGCGCCGCAAGGGCTACATTTTGGGCGTCCACGACGACCGCCAGCTGCGCGATCTTCTGGCCATGGAGCAGGAGATCGGTCTTGTCGAGGCGCCCGAATCCCGACGTGATGTCAACGTACGCAACGTCCCCCCCTCCGCGGCGCGGGTAGGTCTTGTAGCTCCGAGCTGCGCGCAACGTTTCGAGCTCAATCGCCCGAAACTCATGTTCAGCCCGATCCACGATCGCGCGGGCGTTCTTATCCTCGAGGCGCGACGTCAATAGTTCGAGCACAGCGCGACAGAAGTCGTCTTGGTTGCCGCGGGCTCGCAGGGCCCTGTCGAAATAGACGCCGGTGTCTGACGGGGTCCCCAAGCGCGTGTCGATCGCGTACGCGTCCGCATCCGCGCCGGGGTACGGCTCATGACCCCCGAGGAGCCACTTGGACGCGCTGGCGATTCCGTCGAAGTCCGAGTGGCAGACGATCGTGTCGACGTTCCCCGCGCTCTGGACGAGCTCGGGTGTGATCATCTCGGGGCAGGCGCCGTGCTGTGCCTTAGTCGCGAGCAAGAACCGGGGATTATCCCGGAAATCGGCGTGCTTGTCGTGGTCGTGGTGGTCGACCCAGAGGGCGAGTCGGTCCCCAAGCTGCGCCAAGAATTTCGCAGTGATTTTCTCGAACCCGTCCGGCGTCGCCCCCGCAAAAGCAATGTCCAAAACGACCACCCGCCCGCGCAAACGAGCAGGATTTGGCAGCTTTCGCGGCGTACCGAAGACAACGTCGCCCGGACTCATGACTATGCATAGCAGAGACCGGCCCGAGCGGTGTAGGGTCTCGCCGCCGTGGACCGAAGCAGTCTCTTTGAAGCACTCAAGAAGCCCCTCGCCGAAACGAACTTTCCGACCTTAGGCCGCAAGTACGCGGGCAAGGTGCGGGACTGTTACACGACCGAAGACGGGCGCCGCATCCTGATCGTCACCGACCGCATCAGCGCTTTCGATCGCTCGCTCGGCGTGTTGCCCTTGAAAGGTCAGATCCTGAACTCGGTGGCTCGCTTCTGGTTCGAAAAGACGAAACACATCGTCCCGAACCACGTCCTCGACGTCCCAGACCCGAACGTGATGATCGGAATGGAGTGCACACCACTGCCCGTCGAGATGGTGCTTCGCGGGTACCTAACGGGCACGACTTCCACGAGCATTTGGCGCCACTATGAGGCCGGCGTGCGCGAGTTCTGCGGACACCGGCTCCCAGAGGGCATGCGCAAGCACCAGAAGCTCGACGAGATCCTGCTCACCCCGAGCACCAAGGCCGCTCACGGGGAGCACGACGTCTCGGCCTCTCGCGAAGAGATCTTGAAGCTCACGGGCATGCCCGCCGAGGACTTCGACGAGGCCGAGCGGCTCGCCCGACTTCTCTATGCCGAGGGTGAGCGCATCTGCGCCGAACGCGGACTCATCCTTGTCGACACCAAGTACGAGTTCGGCAAGGCAAAAGACGGACGCATCGTGGTCATCGACGAGATCCACACCCCCGACTCCTCGCGTTTCTGGTTCCGGGAGACATACCAAGACCGATTCCAAGCGGGCCAAGATCCCGAGAGCTTCGACAAGGAATACCTCCGGCGTTACCTCGCCAACCTCGGATTCACCGGTGAAGGGCCCTTGCCTCCGATCCCGGACGAGGTCCGAGTCGAGTCCACAGTCCGCTACCAGAAAGCCATCGAGCAGATCATGGGCGTGCCCTTCGAGCCGAACCTCGAAGAGCCCATCGAGCGCATCCGAAAGAACCTCAGGATCGCACAGTAAGGAGACTCAAAGCACATGACCATCGACCAAGACGGCATCTACATCGTCAGCGCGCGCCGCACGCCGATCGGCGCTTTCCTGGGCTCCCTCTCCACGCTCTCCGCGCCCAAGCTCGGCGCCGCAGCCATCGCAGCCGCTCTCGGCGACGCAGGCCTCCCTGGTGACAGTATCGACCGCGTGTACATGGGCAACGTTCTCCAAGCTGGCATCGGTCAGGCGCCCGCGCGACAAGCCGCGCTCGCCGCGGGTCTTCCCGACCAAGTCCCGACCGTGACCATCAACAAGGTCTGCGGCTCAGGACTGGAAGCCGTCCTCGCGGGCGCTCGCGCGATTCGCCTGGGCGAGGCCGAGATCGTCGTCGGCGGCGGCATGGAGTCGATGAGCCAAGCTCCCTTCTACTCGCTCGGTGCGCGTACGGGTCTCCGCATGGGCAACCAGACGCTCGTCGACGGCATGCTCCATGACGGGCTCGTCGACCCCTATCAGAACAAGCCGATGGGGCTTTTCGGCGAGCTCTGCGCGGAGGAGTTCGAGCTCTCGCGAAGCGCGCAAGACGAGTTTGCCACCTCGAGCTACAAGAAAGCACTCGCGGCGATCCAAAGCGGCGCGCTCAGCGCCGAGATCGCTGCTGTCACGGTGCCAGGACCCAAGGGAACTTCATCCGTCGTGAGCGAAGACGAAGAGCCCGGACGCGGAAAGCCCGAGAAGTTCTCGTCGCTCAAACCCGCCTTCAAAGCGGACGGGACGATCACAGCGGCAAACGCCTCCTCGGTCAACGACGGCGCGGCAGCGCTCGTGCTCGCGAGCGGGCGCGCAGTCCTAGCAAGAAACCTGAAACCCCTCGCGCGCCTCGAGGCCTGGACCGAGGTCGCAGGTCCCCCCCCGAAGTTCACAACTGCGCCTGCAACGGCGATCAAGAAGCTCTTCGAGAAGACTGGCGAGACGGCGAACTCGATCGACCTCTTCGAGATCAACGAGGCCTTTAGCGCTGTTCCGATGGCCTGCGCCCTTCTTACGGGACTTGATCTCGCGAAGGTCAATGTAGACGGCGGCGCGGTCGCCTTCGGCCATCCGATCGGCGCCTCCGGCGCGCGCATCCTGACGACGCTCGTTCATGGACTCCGGAGACGCCAAGTCAAGAAGGGAATCGCCGCGATCTGCATCGGGGGCGGAGAGGCACTCGCCACCTTGGTTTCGTCCATGTAACGGGAAGTTGATCTGCCACGTTTCACTTGCTCGTGATGGCTTTTTGAGCGTGGCCAGCCCGCGAGTTTATTGTTCTACTTCCGCACGTAGTGACAGAAACTCGCCGCTCCCCATCTCTCAAAAACATCACACGCCTCGACTACACACGGACCCACGGTTACTGGGTCAGGTTCGAAGGCCAGTCACCCGTGAGTAAAATGTTCTCGGATGGCGTATTCGGCGGCAAACGAAAGGCGCTCAAGGCAGCCCAGACGTTCCGTGACGAGTGGGTCAAGAGTCACGATGTCACCCGCCGAAGAGGCTCCTATGCTCCACCCGGACCGGGCAAAATCACCAAGCGCTACTGTTTCCAGAGAAAATCCTGGACCTTAGTTTGGGAGGCGTACATCAAGGTCCGACCGGGCCCGGGCCACGCCATCACGCGCTACAGCATCAACAAGTGGGGTAGTCGCGAAGCGAAGCGCCTCTGTGAGGTGTGGCTCGAGCAGAAGCGCAAAGAGCAAGCAAAAGCCTACGGATTGCCTGCCCCTCGCAAGACCGCGCGCGGCGTCAAGAAGGCCTCCTGACGCCCCGCCCGGCTCGCCTGTCACTTGTCGGTTCGAGGCGGGATGCAGGCCAAAAGGCCGCTCGGCTCCGACGCCGGGTCTGCGTGATCGAAATCATCGGTGCACGATGAGAGGCCATCGGAACTGCGGTGCTCGTTACAGTTGTCGGCTTTGCTGCAATCGTGAGTGCAATAGTTCCCCGTAGAGCCCGCGACACAAAGCGCTCCGTTCGGACAATCGTCCCGATTCGAGCAGCCAAGCGAACAGAGACCACCCTGAAACTCTTTCCGACATTCGAGTCGGACTTCCTCGCCTGCGACCACCGCGCTGTCACAATCAGAGTCCTTCTTGCAGCTTCCGCCGAACGGCCAATCGCCCCGCTCGACCTGTCCACCGGCCCCCGTAGGACCAACCAGACCGCCACTTCCCCCCGGATCGCTCCCGCCCGGGCCCATCCCGCCCGCACCGGCCCCGCCCGCACCGGCCCCGCCAGCACCCGCTCCACCAGCGCCGCCGGTGGCTGCGCTCGCGCCTTCTCCGCCAGCTCCCCCAGTGGCCTTGCCGGTGTCATCGTCATCCCCGCGACAGCCGAAGGCACTGAGCGCGCCGAGCGCCGTCACAAGCGCACCACTCAAAAGGACTGTGCGCGACCTGCGCGTGAAACTTCCCAACATCGAACTCATCTCCCAGTGAGGCGAGAAGGACACACTCACCGCACCCGCGCCTGCGCGTCCCGGCCAAAGTCCCCTCGAGGCCACTTCTAAACCGAGCGAAAGCGCGACTGTCAAGGTTTCTCGGGGCCGAGGTCGCCAAAGCCGTCCCCCGATCAACAGCAGTTCCTCCGAGGGGAGTCTCAGAAAGAGCTCGCGCGCTCGAGGACGCAGCCCATCGGTTCGGTCCGCGCGTGCCGCGGAGACCTTCCTCCCAAGAGATCGTCGAGGACCTCGGCAAGGTAAGGGCGCGCGTCTTCGTGAAGCATCGTCTTGTCCGAGTCGATGGCGCCTGAATAGAGAACCTCGCCTCGTCGATCGACGACCACCGAATGTGTCGCGTACTCGACCTCAAAGGCTCGAGCGAGCCGTCCTTGAGGGTCACTCAGAAGCGGGAAAGGATAGCCGCGGGCGCGCGCCTCGCGCGCGCTCTTTTAGGGACTCGCGCTGGCTTCGGCGTCGACAAGAAAAACGCGCACGCCCCGCGGCCCGAACTTCTCCCAGAGCTCCTTCAACCGTGGCTCGTGAGCCGAGACACAGGGACAATCTTGCGCGAAGAAGACGAATACTGTGAGCTCGCTTTCGCCCACTTCCCTGGAGAGGTCGTGCGCTCGGCCGTCATCGCCCACAAGCGTGACCTGCTCCGCAAAGCGCGATGGTGCGCGGGGCGCGCAGCCGAAAGAGGCAACCGTGAAAGCCACGAGGGCTACCCAGGTGCGAGAGTGACGGCTCGCAAAGAGAGCGCGGAGGGGGCGCTCGACTCTCAAAGAATTCATCACAAGAAACTCCAAAGGAAAGCGCCACTCATGCCGGCTTGGGGGATGTGGTTCTGACCCAGACCGCTGAGAGGCGGATCGAGGAACACTCCGAACAGGGCCCGGGCCTGGTCATGGAAGGCGAAAGATCCAGAAAAACTCAGACGCAGCTTTCGTCGTGCGCTGTCTCTCACGCGCGCGCCGTCGACCTCGGCATCTCCTTCGAAAGTATAGGTCCCCGAGAGCGAAAGGCCGAGCGCCTCCGAGAAGGAATGCCCCAAGGCGAGGAGCACACTGCCTTCCGGAGCGAGGGCCAATTCGAGGGCCCCCACATGACGCGCCGGGCGGAAAGCGATCCAGCCGGCCGTTGTCACGAGCCACGGACCGAAGCTCCGTTCGAGCCAGAGACCGAGACTCCCCTGGAAGGCACCGAGGCCCGTCACATCACTGCCGAGCGCAGTCTCACTCGCCTCCGGAGCGCGCCCCGTAGGAGCGCTCGCGCTGGCAAGAAGTCCGATCCCGGGCCAGTGCCGATACTCTCGATTGCGCACGAGGTCGTAGCGGACGACAAGGCCCAGGTCGCCGGGCCCCCCGCCCACCTCGCTCACCCCGTCGGCTCCCCGAAAAGAGAGCCAGAGCGGCGCGCTCATGCCAACCTGAAGACGGGGCACCACGCGAAGTGTTCCGAGCAGCGTCGCCTGGGTGTCGAGCTGATGGGCGCCTCCGCCATTTCCATAGAAGCGCGAGCCGCCGTCGAAAGAGCCAAGACCGACGCTGCCCGCGAACTGAACGCCGACAAGCGCTTTTTCGTGAAGCGCGAGGCGCCCCGGAGCGATCGGCGCTGCTGCCGCGCAGCAAGCCTGCGCCCGAGCTGGTTCGGCGTAAGCCAGCCCAGCCAGAAGCGCTAGGGTCGCGGCGGTGCGTCTCGGAGTCATCGAACGGAGAGGGTCAGCTGCGCACTGTCCTCGAAAGCTCCGCTGATCTCGGTGCGCAGCTCCCAGGTTCCTGGCATGTTGAAAACAACCCCCTCAAATTCATAACATCCGCTTCCGAGTTCCCTCGAAGGGCTCGGCCCCGAACTCCCATGCCCCATCGAAGGCATGAACGGGACGACCTCGAGCTCGAGCTCGAGCGTCGGCTCTCCGCTCCTCCGCTCCGTGACGCAGACCGTGACCTTGTTTTCGCCACGACGGAACGAGGTGTTCGCGAACTCGAGCTCTAGCTCGCCGCTCTCCGAGGGAAAGGGCCCCGGATCGACAACGTCGCTGGACAGCGTGCAGCCCCAAGAGGCCAAGCCCATGAACCCAAGGAAGCAGGTGTTTCGCAGCACTTTCGCTCGCATAGAACGGGCGTTGCCTAGCGGATCTTCGGGCCGGACGCGCTGCGTCACTTTGTCGCAGGGGCGGCGGGCCCGGGGGGGGGCTTCCTCCTCCCAGGCAGAGACGCTCGAAAACGCGCTCTCGCCATTTCCAGCGCGGCTCCGTACCTTCGCTCCATGCTCCGGCTCATCGTCACAAACCTGAACTATTCCTCCTGGTCGATGCGTCCCTGGCTCGCGCTCCACCACGCGGGCGCGGAGTTTCGCACCATGGACGTGCGGATGTTCGTGGCGCCCGATTGGAAGGATCGCATTCTCCAGTTCTCCGGAGCCGGAAAGGTCCCGGTCCTCGTCGACGGGAGTCTCACGCTCCACGAATCCCTCGCCATCTGCGAATACATCGCCGAAAAGTTCCCTGAGGCCCGCCTCTGGCCGGAAGATCAAGAGCTCCGAGCTCGCGGCCGAGCTCTCTCCGCCGAGATGCACGCGGGATTTTCTGCGCTCCGCAGCGCCATGCCGACGAACCTCCGCGGTCGCGGCTCCCGCCGAACCCTGAGCCCCGAAGTCCAAGCTGATATTGCGCGCATCGAGGACATCTTCGAGGCCTCCTTGTCGACCTCGCCCGGTGACTTCTTGCTCGGCGACTTCGGGATCGTCGACTGCATGTACTTCCCGATCCTGACCAGGTTTCGAACTTACGGGATTCCGCTCGAGCCCCTCGCAGCTCGCTACAGCGAGAGAATGTTCTCGCTCCCGATCGTTCAGAAGCTCGAAGAGCTCGCGCGCACGACCGAAACTGTCGAGAAGTACGAGAGCGTGCTGCGCGACTGAGCTCGCTCACATGCACTCCAGTGCACCCAGAGAATCGGCGAGCGGCGCGGAACGATCGAGGCGAAGCTGGGTGCAATGAGGGTTCGTTCGACGGGTGCACTGCGACACGAGAGCGAAGCGAGCGGCGGTGAGTGACAGGGGAGGGCTCGGGTGAGAGAAGGCGGATGTGATGGACCGGGGCACTCAAGAGACCAAAGGCCGGACCTCAAAGGCTCCGGCCTCGTACGGCGCTTGGGCCTAGCGGAGAGCTCGAGGCGGATGGGCTGCGGGGGGAAGGAGAGCGCCTTTCGGGCTCCACTCTGGAGACCGACTCGCCGAGGGCTGAGCCGCGCAAGAACGGGTCAATCGGTCCTGACGATGAGGGTGCTGACGTCGATACCGATGGCTTCGAGGACGGTCGTCTGGAGCTTTGTGAGCTCTTCGATACCGCGGAGGCCGAGGTCGACCATGTTGTCCATGTCACTGCGGGGGACGGCGCGTCCTTCGGCCGTGCCCTGAAGCTCGACTATTTCTCCGCGCGCCGTGGCTACAACGTTCAAATCGACGCGCGCTGTGGAGTCCTCGGCGTAACAGAGGTCGAGGCAATATTCGCCGTCGACGTGGCCGACGCTCACCGCCGCCACCTGGTCGACGAGGAAGCTGCGCTTCAGCGAACCGCGCCCCATGAGCTTATGGGCCGCGAGCGCGAGCGCAACGAAGCCTCCTGTGACCGCGGCGGTGCGAGTCCCGCCGTCCGCTTCGAGCACGTCACAGTCGACGGTGATCGAACGCTCGCCGAGCCGCGACAGATCGACGGCAGCGCGCAAGCTTCGCCCGATCAGGCGCTCGATCTCTTTGGTACGGCCACTGACTTGTCCTTTGCGCCCGTCGCGCTTTTCACGGCGTGTGGGATTCGATCGGGGGTGCATCTGGTACTCGGCCGTGATCCAGCCCTTGCCGCGCCCCTTGAGCCAGTCGGGCACGCTGTCTTCGATCGAAGCGGTGCAGAGGACGCGCGTATTTCCGGCGCGATAGAGGACGGAGCCCTCGCTCATGGTGTGGAAGCCGGGTTCGATGGTGACGGGTCGAATGCGGCTCTTGTCGAGGCCTCTGCGCTTGTCTTCGGTCATGAGAGGGGGCGCTTATAGTGCATCGCGCGCAGACGAGCCAATCGCGCCCGCTTGTGTCATCCTCGCTCTCCGAAAGTCGCCGCTCGACTATGACTGGATCTGCTCTAAGCTTGCTCGTCAGTGAGCGTTTTGTTTCCCTGCAAGGCGAGGGCGTCTCTCAGGGCCAGCCGGCCGCCTTTCTGCGCTTAGGCCGCTGCAATCTGACCTGCACGTTCTGTGATACGCCCTACACCTGGGATTTCGAGAACTACTCTTTCGACGAGGAGCTCTCCGAAGTCAGCCAGGAGGAGCTCGTCGCTTGGGCGCTCCGGGAGAGCCCGGGGCGCCTGATCGTGACCGGCGGGGAACCTCTCATCCAGCAGAAACAACTTGCGCGTTTCTTCGCGGCACTCGACCGCGCAAGACAAGAGACCGGTGGTCTCTTAGAGGTCGTCGAGGTCGAGACGAACGGGACCGTGAAACCTCGCCCTGAGCTCGAGGCGCGCGTGAACCAATGGAACGTGAGTCCTAAGCTCGGCAACTCCGGTCAGCCGAACGAACTCGCCGTAAGGCCGGAAGCTCTCGGCCGCTTCGCGGAGCTGGATGGCGCCTATTTCAAGTTCGTCGTCCGAGACGAAGCGGACGCGGAGGAGGCGCTCGCCCTCGTCCGCTCGCTATCCTTGCCTACTCACAAAGTGCTCTTTATGCCTGAAGCCCGCGACGCAAGCGACCTCAAAGTTCGCGGCCCGCGCGTCGCTGAGCTCGCGCTCCGTGCTCGCGTCCGTTACTCAGGCCGCATGCACCTCGAGCTCTTCGGCGGCGGACGCGGCGTCTGAGCGCACTAGCTCAGATCGGCCCCGCGCCCCAGACAAAGAGCGCGCTCTGGATTCGAGTCTCGAGGGGTTCGACAGAACGAGGCCGAGGGCGCTCCTCACCACGGCTCAGGGCACTCCGGGTCCAGTTCCAAAGCAAGGTCGCCGCCAGCGGATCGACCTTTTCCCGCGGCTGGCTACAGGCCGGATCCCAGTCGCGGCGGCACAGGCGCGGCTCTTTGCCTTCTTCTCCGGAGAGCCGATAGGGGCCGAGGATCGTCGCGTACCGCCCGCGACGAACCGCCACGTGCGCTCGGGTGCGGGCGAGCAGATCAGGGCGCGCCCTCGGAAAAAGAACAAGTCCGCCTTCGCCCGGAGTCTGTCCGAGAAGAGCTGCAATCGTCGCATGGACGTCTTCGGGTCCGTAGAGACCTTTGACCTGAGTGCCGCCGAACTCTGATTGTGGGTACTTGATGAGGAGTGGGACCGAGAGGTACTCGGGATCGAGCGGGGCCTCTTCCGAGAAGGGAATGCTCGGCCGCAGCCCTGAGCCGACATCACCCATGAGCACGATCAGGCTGTCGTCCCAGAGACCCTCTCTCCGAAGTGCCGCGAAGGCTTCGCGCAGGGCGCGATTGTGGTCGCGCAAGGCGGCGTTCGACATGGCGAGCAGCCGGGCCCAATCATCGTCCGGCATCACACGGTCGCCCCGCATGCGCCGCGCGCGGACGTGCGCGAGCTGGATCGCGGCCCGGCGCGGCTCGAGCTCTCCGCCGTATTCGGCGGGCGGCAGGAGCTGGGCCGCTTCGCGGGAGATATCGAAAGGAGGATGAGCGCCGCGCAAATGGACAACGGCTAGCAGCGGCCCCTTCTGACCCGACCGCGCCGAGAGCCATTTCGACAAGAGCGTGAGTGGCTCGTCCGCTGGACGATCTTCGATCGGCGATACTTCTTCCGTCCGCTCGAAGCCGCGCCCGAGGCCGAAGGCGCTGAAGGTGGTCGGAACCGCCGTGAAGAAGGCAGCTCGACCTGAAGCGCCGCTCAGCTGCTCGGCGAGGGTCGGGAGCGTCGCATCGAGGCGATCTTCGTTCTCGATGAGTCGATGGATCCAAGGGGGCGCGCCCGTCATGAGCGACGCAATCACGCCGCGCGCGCTCGTCGTGGTCGTCCTGTAGCTCGGATAGGAGACAGCCTCGCCCGCGAGCTCACTCATCACCGGGAGCCCGTTCTCCGCGGCGCTCACCGGCTCATGCAAGGATGATAGGCCGCCCAGGACAAAGACGAAGGCTCGGGCCGCTCGCTTCGCCACGGCTTCCAGGACTGGCTCCGCTTCGACCACCGGGCGGGCAAGCGCGAGCCGCGAGCCCTTTCCGGCCCGAATCGCGCGAAACTCGATCTCGACGAACTCGCCGGAGACGCCGAGCGCGCCTGAGTCGATCGGCGCCCAACCGGGCTTGTCACCGCGCTCGAAGGAGCGCTCGGCGAGGAGCCGAGCAGACTCACCGTCCCGACGCAAAATCATCTGGACCTCACCGTCGCCACTGCCCCACATAGCCGCTTCGGTGGTGATGCGTGCTTTCGGATCGGCGATCCAAACTGGACAGCGAAGTGCCATTCCCTCACGAAGCACAAATGCCTGACGCCGTGCTTCACCGATGGTCAGCTCGTCTTCGATCTCATGGGCGCCGAGCGGCTCTTCTTTCGCTCCGCCCAGATCTTCGGCCGCGAGGCGAACCCAGCCGATCTCGACGCCCGGCGGAGCGCCCTTCTTTCGGCTCAGCGAGACGCTGAGCGTGTGGCGACCTCGGCTGAGCGCCATCGGGACCGTCCGAATCTGGACCGCACGCGGCGGGCCCTCCGGGACCTTCACAGCCCCAATCCGCGAGCCATCCACGCTCAAGGAGATTCGATCGGAACCGGCGTTCGAAACGAGCAAGGTCGCGCCCACCCGAGGCAGCGCCTCCGGCAACCAGAACTCGAACTCGGCGGCCTCCTTCAAACGCCGAAGCGCCCGGCCGGCTCGTGTGACGACTTCCGCCCTCTCCTCACTCCTGCCTCGGGCTGCGCGCGGCTCGAGGGCTGCTAGATCGACGACGAACCCTTGTTTGATGATGCTGCAGTCACTCGCGCGCTCGGCGAGCAGGTGTTTCTGTTCTGAGCCGGGGATCGTGAGCTCCGAAGGGCCCGTCTGCACGGCGGCGGGAGCCTCGGGTTCTTTCTCCGGCGGCGCTTTTTGTTCGCTCTTGCACCCGAGGGCGAACACGCCGCAAAGGAAGAGCGCGGAGGTCCCGAGAGTTCTAGTCGAGCTCTTCAAGGCTCGCGGGAGACCCGTCGGGTCGGACGAAGTGGGGATCGACTTCGAAATGGATGCGGGTGGCCTGGGCGACTTGGACTGTCGCCTGGACGCTTCGCTCTGTGCCGCCGCTTCGAATCTTGATGGCATGGTCACCGGGTAGGACCGGGACTCGCCGGAGCGGGCCTCGTCCGAGAAAGATGCTGTCCACATAGATCAGCTCCCGCTCGCTGGTCACCACCTCAATGAGCCCTTTGCCCGGATAAGAGAGCCCTTCCGGCATCGGGCCTATCTCCACGACCGGCGCGCGCTCCTCCTTTTCGGGGACGGAAGCGGCGGGAGCTGCCGGCGAGCTGGGCCCGGGGGAGCTCGGGGCCGGAGCCGATGTCTCGGCGGAACCGACAGTCCCGAGGTCAGGAACGCGGGGCGCCGTCTTCGCGAGGCGTGGCGCGAGCGCCACGAGGGAGCTCGTCGAGACGAGATAGGCGAGGCCAAGCGCACAGAGCGCCGCCAGAGGGCCAAGGAAGCGGCGATGGCTCGCGCGCGGAGCGCGGGCGGGGGTAGCCACGTCGGATGCCCTGCGGCCCAGGCGAACAGGCTCAGAGGAACTGCGGTGCAGATCCGGACGCGGGGGAGCGCCTCGCCGAAGCGCGGCACGGACCGTGTCGAGGAGCTCGCGCGGGCCACGGCGCGCCTCGAGGCTGAGCGGCTGCTCCTCACCGAGCGCCGTCGGCAGATCGATGGGGGGCTCGTCGACTTCGGGAGCCCCAAAGTGAAGCTCAGGCTCCGAGTCGAGCTCGGGGCGCGTGTCGCTGACAGAGCTCGAGAACGCGGGCAAAGGGGTGAAGCGCGGCCTCTCGATGTGGCGTACGACCACGTCGAGGTCTGCCTCAGCCGGACCGACCTCGTCGAGATCGATGCGGAAGCGCGCGGGCGCGGAACCCGAAGAAGAACTCATGGGAGAACGAGAGGAACGCCGAACTTTCGGCTCCATCCGTTCGCTACCATGAGCGCATCTCGCTGGGCGAGTTTTTGGCCACGGCGTCGGCGAGGCAGCGCAGCGCCAACGAGCGGACGCCTTACCGGGCAGGCGCTTGTGAGATCTCGGCGAGCTCCGTCGTCCCCGAGAAGACGCGAGCCGCTGGCCCCGTCAGCTCGGTCACGAAATCTCGGTCCACCCGGATCATGACCTCGCCGCCGGGGAGCCGCACCGTCACTTCTTCTTCGAAAGGAACGAGCCCCTGCTCCGCCGCCACGACCACCGAGCCCACCGCGCCCGTCCCGCAAGCGAGCGTCCGGCCCACACCCCGCTCCCAAACATGGACGTCGAGGGCGAGCGGCCCCCTTTGGGTCACGATCTCGACATTCGTGCCCGCCGGGAACCTCCCACTCACGAGCGGCCCAAGGCGATCGAGCTTTTCATTCGAGATTGCATCTCTGAAGCACACAGCATGGGGATTTCCCATCGAAACCGTGCGAAAGACGTATTTTTCCCCTTCGAACTCGATTTCTAAGCTGTCCCCGAGCCGTCCCTGGCCCATCGCCGTGCGCACCATTCCGACCTGGGGACTTTTGGTGTCGACGACGACCGAAGTCGTGCGAGCTCCCGCGTCCGTCTCCACGATAAAACTCGCGGCGCGCGGATCGCCGTCGTGGACGATCGCGAGCGCGACGCAGCGAAGCCCATTGCCGCACATCTCCGGGCGCGAGCCATCCGCGTTCAAGACCGTCATGCGCGCGCGCGCGCCGTCCTGGCCGGGACTCACGATCAGCACACCGTCGCCTCCGACGCCGAAATTGCGATCACAGAGCCTGACCGCATCGGCAGGCGTAAGGGCCTCCGGGTGCTCAGCGAACACGACCAAAAAGTCGTTTCCGATGCCCTGATACTTGGTGAACTCGAGGCTCATAGGCCCAAGGAGGCTACCACCTGGTTCCGATCGACGCCCAGGATCTGGACCACCTTTTCCCGAGAACTCGCCCCGCGAGAAAGAACCACCGAGCGCTTGGGGACTTTGAGCTCTTGCGCAAGAAAATCGAGCAGCTCCGCGTTCGCAGCTCCATCGACCGGGGGCGCGCCGAGCGCCACCTCGAGAAAATCGAGCCCATCGGGCCCTTTCCGTATTCCCGTTACCCGCGTCCGCGACCCGCGCGGTTTCGCCCAGATCCTGAGCTCAACACCGTCCGCTCGCTCGATGATCACGCCCTCTTCGTCCCACGCCAGAAAGGCCCCGTCGAGCGCCCTGCACAGTCCCGCTTCGGGGGCGGCCCTCCGTGGATTTCGACGTCCGTTTGCGCCTTTTCTCGAGCGCTCTGCCTGGATCCCGTGCGCCGGGACTCGGGCCGAACGAACTTTGCGCTATAGAAGCCGCCCATGAGCGATCCCCAGAGCGATCTCGTCTTCCTCACCGGCTTCATGGGAACGGGGAAGAGCACCATCGGGCGTCGGCTCGCCGAGCGACGGAGCGCCACCTTCGTCGATCTGGACGCCCGCCTGACCGCCGAATTCGGCAAGCCCATCGCACAAATCTTCGCAGAGCTCGGGGAGAGCACCTTCCGTTCTCGGGAAAAAGCGACCCTGCTTCGTCTCATCGAAGAGAGCCGCGGCCCCGTCGTGTTCAGCCTCGGCGGAGGAGCCCTCCTCGATCGCGAGCTTCGGCTCCACGTCCTCGACGTCGGAACCGTCCTTTGCCTCACGGCGAGCCCGGACGAAATCTTGCGGCGGACCCGCGGCGACGCCAGCATGAGGCCGCTCCTCGCCGCTCCCGACCCGAAAGCGCGCATCCTCGAGCTGCTCGCCGCCCGCGCCCCGGCCTACGCGGAGTGTCACGCCACCCTCAAGACAGATGGGAAAAGTCCCTCGGAGCTTGCCCAGCTAGCGGCCGAGGCCCTCGACCGCAAGACAATCGCCGTCGCTTCTGGCCTCGACTCCTATCAGGTGGAGGTCGGCGCGAGTTTGATCGGAGAGCGCCTCGGCGCACAGGTGAAAGGCGCAACAGGGATCCTGCTCGTCACCGACGAGAACGTCGGTCCCCTCTATGAAGGCGTCACGCGGCGCGCTCTCGAGGGTCACGGTCCCTCGGTGAAAACCATCCGACTCACCCCGGGCGAAGAATACAAAACGGTCCAGAGCATGGAGGCGATCTGGAACGCTGCTTACGAGGCGGAGCTCGATCGGAAGGGTCTCTTCGTCGGCCTCGGAGGCGGAGTCGTGACAGACATGACGGGCTTCGCCGCCGCGACCTGGGTGCGCGGGGTGCGCTGGGTCGGAATCCCGACGACGCTCTTGTCGATGGTGGATGCTTCGGTCGGCGGGAAGACAGCTGTGGATTTTGGGCACGCGAAGAACGCGGTCGGTGCTTTCTGGCAGCCTTCGAGCGTCCTTTGCGATGTCACAGCGCTCCGCACCGAGCGCGAGCGAGCTTACATCGGCGCGCTCAGTGAGGTGGTCAAGACGGCCCTGATCGGCGACCCCGATTTGCTCACGCTCCTCGAGGACCGCGCCGAGTTGGTGAAAGCGCGGGACGAGGCGACGCTGACCGAAGTCGTGCGTCGCTCAGTGCGCGTCAAAGCCCGCGTCGTCGGCCTCGACCCCCGCGAGAGTGGCCTCCGGGCGACCTTGAACCTCGGACACACTCTCGGTCATGCGATGGAGTCCGCGGGCGGCTACTCCCGGTTCACTCACGGAGAAGCGGTCAGCCTCGGACTTGTCGCGGCTCTCCGGCTTGGGGTCCTCCTCGGGCGTACCCCGCCGGCACTCCGAGACCGCGTAGTCGCGCTGCTCGCTCGCCTCGGTCTTCCTCACAAGTTCGATAAGGACCTCCTCGAGGCCTCCGTCCCCCTCCTCGGCCGGGACAAGAAGCGAGCCGGCACCAAGATCAACTTCATCTTCGCCCACGGGCCCGGGGACGTCCGCATAGAGCCGATCGAGCTCGCCGAGCTCAAGGCGAGCTCTCCTAAGCTCGCCGATCCCGCTCACAGCTAAAAAACCGCCCCGACCGCCCTTCACATTTCGGAAAATTGGTAAGCCCTGGGGAGAGCCGCTAAACTCCTAAATACCATGCGTCTTGGCGTCTCTGTGCCCACGGTTCTGGCCGGCTCTCTGCTCCTCGGCGGACTCGGCCTCGCAGGTGGCTGCGCCGAGAACCGCTCGAGCCTGTACATCGAATCTGTCATGTACATCGATCCGAGCGGGTCCGATTGCGTCGCCGATCCGAGCGGAGACACGCCCTTCCTGTCGACGGGATTTCTCGATCTGGCCGTGCGCGAGAGTTACATCGCGCCGATCATTATCGGGAACCAACTCTACCCAGTCGGTAACGGTGCTCGGCTCCGGACCGAGACCAGCCGTATTCAGATCGAGAGCGCCGATGTCATCGTCGAGCCCATCTCTGGTTCCGGAGGGGGATCCTATCGGGTCCCCTTCTCCGCCATTGTCCACCCCGGAGACGACGACCCTGGCAAGACGGGCGTATTCGTCGAGCTCGTTCCGAGGGGAGTGATCGGGGACGTGGGCCAGTACATGCTCAGCGTTACGCTCAATGGTCGGACGTTGGGCGGCACTCCGATTCAATCAGGAGAGTGGCATTTCCCATTGACTGCCTGCGAAGGCTGCCTCCTCCGTTGCCCCTCAGATCCTGAGGCGGAGATCGAATGGCATCCTTGCGCCTTTCTCAATGGGGCCGACTATCCCTTGGACTGCCGCGCCTACCTAGCCTGGAACCCGAGAGCGTGCGACGCCTGCCCTGAGCCTGAATAGGCCGCTCGCCCCGGGCGCTTGTCGCACCTCCAAACGTCGATCGCTCGGATCGTAAGGCCCTCCTCAAAAGATCAAGCCGAACGGGAGCAGAAACCACATCCCGTCGACACGCAATCCCGCCCAAATCGCGATCGTTTCTTCGCTCGGCGGCATGTCACCGAGCGCAAACGTCTGGCTGTAACCGAAGACGAGCGTGTGAACGTGCGCGTAGTGTCCCTTGAGGTTCACGCTGCGGAGCCCTACGCCGAGGCTGCCCTCAAAACCAATGAGAGGGCCTTCTCCGCTCGTGGCGAGAAGCGGCCCGAAAGACAAGTCGAGCGCGACAGGATCGCTCACGGGCAAGATCAGAAGGGGCGCGAGGGAGGCCCTGAAATCCTTGAACCCCAAAGTTCCGACGCGCAGGCGCCCGCCGAGCCCGACCTCGCGAAACCGCTCCCGAAGTCCGCTCACATCGAGCTCCAGCGCGCCGAGGAACTCGCCACCGAAACCGCTGCCCTGGCGTTCAATCGCCCCGCCGCCCAGGGCCACGCCCACGTCCCACTGGGGACTCGGTGCGCGCACTCGAAACGAATCGACGTCCGGCGGCGGCAAGACTGAGCGCTGCGGCGTCGTCGGTCGCGCCTCCTCCGCGGAACCACGCCCAACGCCAAAGAGCGAGAGCGCGAAAACCACGAAAGCCGCGCGTCTCACAATCTTCTCAGCGCTCGTATCGCGCGCTACCGCGCCCACTTTTTCGAAGCGCATAGACTTCCGCCGGTGCTTGCTCCGCCTCCGCGGCAGGAACCGTAGCATCCCCTTCCGGCTGGACGCCGACGAGAGTGAGCGCCTGGTCGACTCCCGAGAGGAGCTCCCTGAGCTTTTCTCTATAGCGCTCCTCGAGTTTCGCGAGCTCCCGCTCTTTTTCCTCGAGTTCATGGGCGAGCCGCATGGCTGCTAGCACAAAAGCCTGGTCCGAAGCCTGCCTACCGCGGGGAATGACGGCCCGAACCGCTTCATCCACCCGCTCCGCGAGCCGCTCGATTTCCTCGGTGGGTGCGGAGGAGACGACGCGGTACGTCTGCCCCCCTACCCTGAGATCAACCGGAACTCCGCTCACGGAAACCAAGCTACCATCGCCATGCGTCCATGGAAATCCGCTAGAAGGGCCCCGATCTGAAAATCTTGCGTGAGCAAACAGAAAGAGCCTTCTTGTCGTTCCCGCCGGAGACCCTCGAGCTGGGCCCGAAGCGCGCTCAGGAGTTCCGCCCGGGTGCCTGACGTCCCCCGAGAACTTGGCTATCCTGGCTAAACCTTGTCTCAGCCGCCCGTAGCTCTGGCGCGCGGGGTCCTCGAAACGACTCCTCTGCCCGAGTTTCTGATCCATGCCTTCGATCGTCAGTACGATGGAACGCTCGTCCTCCAGAGTAAAAACGGAGAGAAGAATGCGCTCATGTTCGTACGTGGCGCTCCGGCGAAGGCGCGGCTGACCTCCACGAACATCTTCCTGAGCCAAGTGCTCGAAGACCTCGGCCTGGTTCGACGCGAACTCGCCGAGAGCACCCAAGCGGAGTGTGCGGCCCTGGGTCTCACCCATGGACAGCTCCTGAAGCAGCGCGGTCTGATCGACGACGCCGGGCTTTACATCGCGGTCCGTGAGCAGCTCCAGCGCCAAGTGCTGGCCCTTTGTGACCTCCCCCCAGACACGGACTTCGGTTTTTTCGGGGAGAACTTCTTGGCGGGCTATGGGCCCGAGGGTCAGTGGCGAGTGAAGCCTTTGCCACTCCTTTGGCGCGCCCTCGTGGACCACCTGCCGACGGCGCGGGTGAAGCAAATCGCCTCAAAGATTCAGAGTTTCCCGCTCAAGATGCGGGTCGAAGCGCCGGTCGCCCGCTACCACTTGAGGCCCGCCGAGCTCAGCCTCGTGAACCTGCTCAGGGCCAAGCCACAGCCCCTCGAGTTCTTGACGGAATGTGGGGTCGGGACGCCGGAGATGGTGAGGCGAGTCGCCGTGGCCCTGCTCCTTTCTCGCCAGCTCGAGGGCATCAACGACGCGCGCGAGCCTGTGGGCCTCCGCGAACCTCCCGAGTCGCCGAGCAGCTTGATGCCACCGCCGACCGACGTTGCCACGCGCAACGTCCCCGCGCCGCGTGACAAGATGCACAGCTTGCCGACCTCCTGGCCCACGGTAGCTCCCGCTCCCGAACGTATCGATGCCAAACAGCTCGACGAGTTCCGGCGCGAGATCGAAGCCCTCACCGAAAATCCACCAGCGACCTACTACGAAGCGCTCGGCGTGCCTTTGAACGCGGACCCGAACACCGTCCGCGCCGAGTTCTTTCGCCTCGCCAAGCGCTGGCATCCCGACAAACTCCCGGACGAGCTCCAGTCCCATCGTTCCTTTGTAACGCAAATCTTCGCCCGCATGAGCGAAGCACACCAGGTCCTTACCGACGCCTCCCGCCGGGCCGACTACGACCGGCGGCTGAACGAAGCGCCCGACTCCGAGCAGCGGAAGGTCACGCAAATCCTCGAAGCAGTGAGCGCCTTTCAAAGGGCCGAAGTGCTCTTCAAGAAGAAGGACTTCCCGCGCGCGCTCGAAGAAGCCAAACGCGCCTTCGACGGCGACAGCTCACAATCCGACCATGTCGCTCTCTACGCGCACCTCCTGAGCCTGCAGAACAGCGATAGCACCTACGCTCTCTCGCTTCTCGATCGGGCCGTCGAGATGGACAACAACAACGTCAAGGCACTCTGGTACCGGGCTCAGCTCAACAAGAAGCTGGGACGCCAGACCCAGGCTGTGCGCGACTACCGGACCATCGTCGAGCTCAGACCCCATCACGTCGAAGCTCAGCGCGAGCTCCGGCTGTACGAAATGCGACGGCGCACGGGCCCGAGCGGCCCCGACAGCGCCCGCTCCAGCTCCCAGAGACCGTCCCGGCTCAGCAATACGCCCCCGGACTCCGGAAAAAGCGGGCTTTTCGGCCGCTTCTTGAAGAAGTGAGCGTGCCCAGACGAGCTTTTCGTCTCGAGGGCCCCCTCGTGTAGTCTCCGGCCCCGCATGAAAATTCTCTCTGGCGTCCAGTCCTCCGGCCGACTCCACCTCGGGAACTACTTCGGCGCCATCCGACAGTTTGTGCAACTGCAGGAGAAGGGCGACGCCTTCTACTTCATCGCCAACCTCCACTCGCTCACATCGGTCCAAGATCCGAAGCTGCTCCGTGAGTACACCCTCGAAGCCGCCGTCGCGTATCTCGCACTCGGTCTCGACCCCGATCGCGCGACCCTGTTTCGCCAGTCGGATGTTCCTGAGCACAGTGAACTGTTCTGGATCTTGGGCAGTCTGGTTCCTCTGAGCCACCTCGAGCGCGCTCATTCTTACAAGGACAAGATCCAAAAGGGGCTCAAGCCGAACTTCGGACTCTTCTCCTATCCGGTGCTGATGGCCGCGGACATCCTGCTCTATGCAGCCGATCTGGTACCCGTCGGAAAAGACCAGAGGCAGCACGTCGAGTTCGCCCGCGACTGGGCGATCAGCTTCAATCAGCTCTACTCGCCCGGCTACGATCCCGCCGATCCGAACGGTGAGAAGAACGGAAAGCCCGGCATCTTCCGCGTCCCCGATGCGCTCATCCAGCCCGAGATGGCCACGCTGCTCGGCGTCGACGGACAGAAAATGAGCAAGAGCTACAACAACACGATTGACCTCTTCGCTCCGGACAAGGTGATCCAGAAGTCCATCATGGGCATCAAGACCGACTCGGCGGGCATCACCGATCCGAAGCCCACGGAGGGCAGCGCCGTCTATTGTCTGCTCAAGGCCCTCGCCCCTGAGCAGGAGATGCTCAAATGGACCGAGAGTTTCGAGCGCGGTGGGGAAGGCTACGGCGTCTACAAGAAGCGCTTGCTCGAGCTCTTCCACGAGACGTTCGATGCGGCGCGCGCGCGGCGCGAAGAGCTGCTCAAAGACCCAGGCGAGGTCGAGCGCCTCTTGGCGCGCGGGGCCGCAAAGGCGCGAGAGGTCGCGGGCGCGCAAATGGACACGGTCAAGCGCGCCATCGGGCTGAAATGAGCTTTCGTTTCAGGCGCGCGGCCTGGCTCGCCGCGGTACGCGGC
>JAEYYX010000118.1 GCA_023428245.1 Pseudomonadota bacterium | reverse complement strand
GGGGGGGGGCGCCCCCGCCCCGCGCCGTCAGAGTAAGAAGCGCAGTGGAGAGGACCCCGAGCCGCGCCAGCGCTTTCACTTCGAGAACCTGGAGCGATAGAGCTCCGCGAGCACCTCGTCCGTCGCGTCAGCGATCGTCGGCAGGACGAGAGCGGCCCCCGTCGAGCGGAGCAGACTCACCTCATAACTATGGGCCACAGCGACCACCGTCAGCCCACAGGCGACGGCAGCCTCGATCCCCGCCGGAGAGTCTTCGAAGACGAGCGCGTGGCTCCCGACGACCCCCTGGGAGTGGAGCCAGGCGATCCCGAGCTCATACCCTTCCGGATCCGGCTTCGAAGCCCGCGTCCGCTCGGCGGAAATGATCCTGCCGACCAGTTCCCGAACCCCGAGGTGGTTCAGGCCGAGCTCGATCTCGTCCTCCAGGGCGCCAGACACGATGCCCACGGGCCCAGCCGCCCTTCGGCGCCGGACCAGGTCCGCCGCCCCCGGGAAACTCTTCAGATCGGTAGCAGCGCGCCGCATGTAATGGGGCCGTTTGGCCTCCACGAGCCCCTTCACCTCCCCAGGTAAGAGCTCCCTTCCATTGTCAGCGAAAATCGCCTCAAACGCACCGACATCGTCAAATCCGAGGTATTTATCCCAGTAATCGGCGTCCGTGAGAGTGATCCCATAGGGAATGAGGGTGTCTTGGAAAGCGGCCAAATGCACGAGCTCGTCGTCGACGAGGACGCCATTGAAGTCGAAGAGGGTGGCGGGGAACACGCGGGGCCGATGTTGGCATGGCCAGGTTGCGCGCGCCACGCCCCTATGTCAGCTTCCGGGCCGCCTGACCCTGCCGGGGAGGGCATCAGACCTACGGGCAGCAAGGGAGCGAAGCATTCGAACCGATGAGTAAAGGCGACCTCTTAGAGATGGAAGGTGTGATCGAAGACGCGCTGGGTGGCGGTCAGTACACGATCAAGGTGGATCAAGGCGGAGCAGTCGTACGAGCTCAGCTCTCTGGGCGCATGCGGCGCCATCACATCCGAGTCCTTCCGGGGGATCGTGTTCGCGTTGCTGTCTCTCCGTACGATCTTACCCACGGACTCATCGTCTACCGCGGACGCAGCTAAGCTCCGCGCCCGGCTCCGTCCGACGCTTGTGAGCGTCGCGCTCTTGAGCGCGGCTGCTGTCGGCTGTCAGGACAAGTCGAAGAAGCCCGAAGAACAAATCCAAGGGGCTGGCGGGAGCAGCGAGCCGCCGCCGCAGGAGCTCTACCTCCCGAGCGGCGGCAGCGGCGCATTCGCCGATTTGCCTGTTGTCTCGCGGCGCTTGTGTCCGGAGGAGATGGTGCTCGTCGCGGGCCGCGTTTGCGTCGACCGCTACGAAGTCAGCCTCGTCGATCGCTCAAGCCTCGTTTCACTTTCTCCTCATTATCCGCCCACCGAGCTCGCGCCGCGCTTGCACGCGACCTGGTCCAAACCTCGCAAAGAGCCGGTCGGACGTCTGGGGCTGCTCGCTATCCCTGAGCTCCCTGAGCTGCCCGGCGTTCAGCTCAAAGGTACCGCCGAGCCCACCGCCCGCTCCGTCGCGGGCGTCCTGCCTCAAGGTTACCTCTCCCAGAAGACCGCCGAGCTCGCCTGTCAAAACGCAGGCAAGCGCCTGTGCACCGAAGAGGAGTGGCTCACAGCCTGTCGCGGCGAAAGACACACGACCTTCCCCTACGGCGACACCTATCGCGAAGGAGTCTGCAACATCCGTCGCGCGAGCCACCCCGCGCGCCTTCTGCACGGAGACGCCTCGAGAAACCATCTCGACCCTCGCCTTGGCCTGACCGAAGACCAGGACGGCCCGCTGCTCAAGAAGACCGGTGATAGTCCCGGCTGCAAGAGCGTCTGGGGCGACGACGCGATCTACGACATGGTCGGGAACATCGACGAGTGGGTCGCAGGGCCTCGTCCTGCGTTCCTCGGGGGCTTCTTCTCACGAGCCACGACGGCAGGGTGTATGGCGCGCATCGCGAGCCACCAGTCGACCTACTTCGACTACAGCCTCGGAACGCGCTGCTGCAAACAGCCGGGATAGCCGCACTAAGGACCGTGAGTCCGCATTGCGGCCGAGTTTTTTTGGCCCCGGTCCATCACACAAGGCTGAGCCCGGACGAGCCTTCGCCTGCGCCCAACTGACGCCCGCTTCGCTTCGGGTGACACCGGACGCGCCCGCAGTCCCTCCTCGCCTCGTCCCGAGTGGACCCGAACAGGCCACCCAGGCAAGATGCGTCCAATCGAGACCAGTCGTGGGCATCGTCGTCAATCTCAATCGCTTTCGGAAGAAGAAAGCCAAGCTTGAAAAGGAGCGCCAGGCGGAGACGAATCGTCGCCTCCACGGCCGCACGAAGGCGGAGCGGGAGCGCGAAGCGAAACAGAAGCGGCTCCTCGAAAGCAAAGTCGACGGCGCCCGCCTCGAGCGCGACTCATCCCGAGACGAAGCCCCCGACAGCGACTCCTCCCGCTGATAGAGATGATGCCTCTGTGAGTCGCGCGGAGCGCGCCCTGGGGTATCGAACGGGGAGCGACCGGTCCGCCCACCTTCGCTCGGGGGAACGGGGAGCGACCGGTCCGCCCACCTTCGCTCGGGGGAACGGAGCGCGCCCTGTCCGCCGACCGTCGCTCGGGGGAACGGAGCGCGACCGGTCCGCCGACCATCGTTCGAGAAGCCAGCTTTGTTAGCGAGAGGCAGCCTATGACAAAACTGTCATATTGCGCCCCCTTCTCCACCATGAGACAAATGGAGCATGCTTGTTCTTTGCCACTCTTGCTCTGGATTCGTGCCTGACGACTGCGCCCTCTGCCCCCACTGTCAAAAGGACGTGAGGGTCGAGGAGTCCGAGGGCGCCCAGGCCCGTCCCTCCGACCTCGACCATTGCCTGACCGCAGCCGATGTGGGCGCGGGTGACGCAAACGCCCCCAATGCCGCCGCTCGGCTGATGCGTCGCGTCTGGAAAGGTACGCTGATTGCGGGTTCGAGCATGGTCCTGGCGGCCTGCTACGGAGCCCCGCCGGACCAATACGATGACAGCACAGGCGGCCCCTGGGACGACCACGAATCTGCCTCGGGCGGCGCTGGCGGGGAGCTGAGCGCTTCGACGGGAGGCTTGGATGGGAACGGCACCGGCGGACTCGGCGGGCTCGGCGGACAGTCTCCCTAAGAACGACACGATCGACGGGAGAGCGCCCGCCGCGAAGC
>JAEYYX010000097.1 GCA_023428245.1 Pseudomonadota bacterium | reverse complement strand
GCGCCGAAGGGCGCGCGCGGAGGATTCGCCCGGGGCGACTGTCGCCTTGGTTGACAGATCGCAGAAACCGGCAAATATTTAGCGGGTGAGGGAATCCGGGCAACCGACAACTAAGTTGACGGTTCGCGCGTTGCGCGGGACGGGTGCGCCCCGGGACGCCTGGGAGCTCGGCTCCGCCAGTTTCCGCGTAATGGGACATCTCGGCGAAGGAGAGAGCTCTCGAGTGCTCCTCGTGGAGGATCGTGAGGGCACGAAGAGAGCCCTCAAGATCGCGGCCCCCGGGATGAACGAGGTGCTGCTCCAAGAGGCGCGCGTCCTTTGTTGTGCGGGAGGCCGGGGACTGCCACGTCTTCTGTCTACAACGCTCACCGAGGCTGGGGAGGTGGCGCTCGTCGTCGAGTACTTCGAAGGCAAATCGCTCCGCGAGGCTCGAGATGAGCTTTCGGGGCAGACGGCGTTTCTCGAGCTCTCCGAGGCGCTGGTCGCCCTCCATGAGCTTGGGTTTTTCCACGGGGACGTCAAACCCGAGAACATCATCGTCTTTGGGGGGCATGCCTTCCTTATCGATGCGGGCCTCGCGCGCGAGAGCGCGCGGGATGCTCGTGCCGCCGGTTTCACACCGAAATATGCGGCTCCTGAACTTCTCGCTCGAGGCGTCGTCGGTCCTCTCACAGACGCCTATGCTCTCGCTACGACCATCGGCGAGATATTTCCGGACCAGGCGCCCTTGCTCGCACCCTGGTGCGACGCTGAGGAGGAACGCAGGGTCCCGCTCAAGGCGGCGCTCGGAGCGGAGCTCATCCTTCGGATCGGTTTGCTCCGCGTCCGCTTTGCAGCGCTCTCGCGCGCGGCGCTCCTTGCGTCCGCGGCGGGTTCAGTTGAGCTCGGAGAGCCCTTCGGTTTCGTCAAGGACCAGCTCGTCGACGTCTTCCAGCAGCTCCTCGGACTCTTCTTCGTGCGTCAGGCACTCTCGGGCATAGCGCCGAGCGGGCCTCGCCGCGCGGAGATCGAGGCAGGGCTTCGAGAGGCTCTTGGGCCGCTGAGCGGATCCGACCGCTCCCGCTGGTTTGGGTTCATCTCCGGGCCTCACGCCCTTTCCTATCGCTTCCGAGGGAGTGACGAAGAGCTCTTCTCGCGACTCGTCGCAGTCTTTCAGAAGAAACCGCGCGCCGCGCTCACCCAGGCGGATCTGCTCGGTGTGCCGGAGGAATATGACTGTCTCTCGACCACTGAGCTTGCTTTTCGCCTCGGCGAAAACGGAGCGGAGTTTGCGCTTGTCCTCGAGCTTGAAAGACGAGAGGGACTATCGCTGTTCTTGCTGCTCCAAGGAGCCCGTCTGGCGAGGCGGCAAGGGGACTATCGGCTCTCGCATCGCCTCTTGGATCGCGCATCGTCGCTCGCGGGGGACGACCGTGAGCGTGGCCTCGAGGTCTGCCTGGAGCGGGCCTCGACCTTACGTCGGCAAGGGAGGTTTGAGGAGGCCCTCTCCCTTTTGCCTGCGCCTGAGCAGGTTTCTGAGCTGAATTTTAGCGCCGGGCTCGCCGCGCGGGTCGGGGCTGTATGGGCCAGGCAGGCCTACGACAGAGCGGACCTCGACCAAGCCGAACGAATCCTCGAGACATCACCGGTTGCTCCGTGCACCGCCGAGGTGCTGGGACTCGTCGAGATCGCGCGAGCGCGCCCAGTGCGAGCCCTTGAGCTCGTCGATGAGTTTCGCAATGACAAGTGGGGAGTGGAGGAACAGGCGCGGCTTGCGGCAGTCGCTGCCATGGCTCATCAACTTCTCGGCGCCACAAGCGAAGCCTGCGACGAATTTCGCCGAGCTGTGGAGGGTGCCGTGCGGAGCGGTGCGGTGCTCGAAGAAGCCACCTACCTCACGGGCCTTGCCGCTGTAGCGACGGATGCCATGCGTTTCGAGGAGGCCCTCGCCTCCGCGGCGCGAGCAGCGGCCCTCTTCGAGGTCTTGGGCCGTCCGGCCCATGCCGCGCGAGCGCTCCTCTCTCAAGCGGCGGTGCTTTCGGCTTTCGGTTCCGAAGGGGAGCTGGAAAACGTTGTCTTCCGTGCGTTGCCGATGGCCATCGAGCACGGCGATCGCCGATGCGCTGGATATCTCGAGCTCTGCCTTGTCGATGGCCAGAGGGACCGCGTGTCAAGGCTCGCGGCCCTCGAGCGCGCGTCTCTGTACCTCGAAGATCCTGACGACCGCCTGCGCATCGATGCGCGTCGTCTCGAGCTCACCGGCATTGTCACAGATGGGGCGGAGCAGCGAGCGATGCAAACGGAGGTGCGGGGCGCGAAGCTCGATTGGTGGAGGGCCCGCGCGCTGCATGCCGCCCAGACGGGGCAGGACGACCCTCACGAGATCATCGCTCAAGTCGTCCAGCTTTCGGGGCGCGGGACCGAGCTTTCGGAGGGTCCTGCTGTCGTTGCCGCGGCGGCTCTCGCGCTCGGCGCGGGCCAGGTCGAGGCGGCTCGAAGACTATCCGCACGAGCGGCGACCTTAGCCGAGAGCTTCCAGAGCCACGTGCCCGAGGAATATCGAGAGCGGACGCGGCGCCTGCCTTGGGTCGAGACTGCTCTGAATGACCGGTTCCAGTCCTTCTCAGGCGCTCAGCTTGCGGATGTTGAATCGCTGCTTCGTGCTCTTTCCCATCGGGATGGCCTTCGCCCGCTGTTCCGGCAAGTGCTCGACTTGCTCCTCTTATGGACGGGCGTGGAACGGGGGCTTCTGTTGCTCCGAGCGCCGGGAGATCGCCTTTCCTTCCGGGTGGGTCGAAACCTGCGCAGGCGCGATCTGTCCCCAGAGCAGCAAAGTTTGAGTGAGACGCTGGCGCGGCGAGCCCTTTCCGAGGGACGCCCGATCTTTGTTGTCGACGGCATGAGCGAGTTTGTCGACGTGCACCAGAGCGTTCACGCGCTCCGGTTGCGCAGTGTGCTCGCGTTGCCGCTCGTCGCGGGCGGGGAAACGTTCGGGGTAGCTTACCTGGACGACCGGTATCAGCGCGGGGCCTTCGGCGAACCTGAGGTGGCTTGGGCTTCTTTGATTGGAACGATTGCGGCGCTGGCCATTCGCGATGCTCGCGATCGACTGCTACTCAAGCGGGCTACCCTCAGAGAGGAGCGCGCGAAGAGGCGCCTCGAGCGGACTCTCGAGGGCAAAGAGGCGGAAGTCGAGCTGCTCGAAAGAAAGCTCCGGGACGAGACCCAGAGTCTCGGTCCCCATAGCGAGTTCGGGCTCGTCTACGAGAGCAGGAGTATGCACCGCCTGGTCTCGGGGCTCCGCAAGATCGCCCACTCCGACGTGCCGATCCTGATCACGGGGGAGTCCGGAACAGGCAAAGAGATGGTCGCGCGCGCCGTTGCTCAAGCGAGCCCACGCAGTGGTCGACCCTTCGTGGCCGAGAATTGTGCGGCTTTGCCAGAATCTTTGCTCGAATCGGAGCTGTTCGGCCACACGAGGGGCGCCTTCACCGGCGCGATCCGCGATCGCGTTGGGCTCTTTGAGCTCGCGGATGGGGGGACTCTCTTCCTCGATGAGGTCGGGGAGATGCCACTCAGCATGCAGGCCAAGCTGCTGCGCGTCCTGCAGGATGGGATTGTGCGCCGAGTCGGCTCCGAGAAGGGGCGAAGGGTGGACGTTCGCTTGGTGACGGCGACGCACAGGACGCTGTCGGAGCTCGTGCGTGCCGGCCGCTTCCGCGAAGATCTCTTCTATCGACTGAGCGTCATTCCGCTCGCGGTCCCGCCGCTCCGAGAGCGCAAAGAGGACATCTTGCCCCTCGTTCGCCATTTCATCACCCGATACGCCAAGGACCGAGTGATCAAGATTGCGCCGGGAGCGGCTCGAGTTCTGCTCGACTACGATTGGCCCGGGAACGTGCGCCAGCTCGAGAACGAGGTGCGGCGTCTGCTCGTCTTTGTCGAACGCGAGATCACTGCGGCGGATTTGGGGCTCAGTGCCTCGTCGGCCGGGGCCGAGGAGAAGCAGATGGGGCTTCGCGAGCGAGTGGACGCGCTCGAGAAGAGCCTGGTCCTCGCAGCGCTCGACGAGCACAATGGTAACCGGACCAAAGTGGCCGAGGCGCTCGGGGTGAGCCGCCAGGGGCTCTTGAAGATGATGCGCCGTCTCGGGATCTCGGAAGAGTGAGCAGGGCGCGATCGACAGGGGGCGCCTGTGGACCGGGTCTGGTGGCAAATGGGCACCGCCAGCCGAAATGTGGACGCCGTGATCTGGGTCGGGTAGAGGGAATCGATATGCGAGCCGAGCCGGTGCTCAAATGGGCAGGCGGGAAACGCCAGCTTTTGCCCGAGATTTGCGCCCGGTTGCCCGCGCGCATCCACACCTATTTCGAGCCCTTCCTTGGCGGAGGGGCAGTTCTGTTCGAACTGGCCCATCAGCGCCGCTTCGAGCGGGCCGTGGTCTCCGACCAGAATCCAGAGCTCGTGGAGACCTATCAGGTCATCCAGCGGGACGTGGAGTCGCTCATCAAGATCCTGGGCAAGATGTCGCACTCCGAGGAGGAGTACTACCGGGTGCGCGCCTCGTCGCCGCGGCTCCCGAGCCGGCGGGCCGCTCGAATGATTTACCTGAACCGGACGGGCTATAACGGCCTCTATCGGGTCAACAAGTCTGGCCAGTTCAACGTGCCTTTCGGCCGCTACACGAGCCCGCGGATTTGCGATCCCGAGCGCTTGCGGGCCGCGGCCGCTGTGCTCGCGCGCGTCGAAATCCGTCACTCGGACTTCGAGCAAACTGTGGCTCGAGCGAGACCCCGTGATGCAGTCTATTTCGATCCCCCCTACGTGCCCTTGAGCGAAACGGCGCGCTTCGCCGAGTACTATTCGACTCCTTTCGGGGAGCCTGAGCATCGCCGCTTGCAGCGCCTGTTCTCCGAGCTCGTGGATCGTCGCATCGACGTCTTGCTCTCGAACTCGGACACCCCGCTCACCCGAGAGCTCTACGGTGACTATTGCCTGGAGACTGTCGCCGCGCGGCGCAACATCAACTCGGATGGCACCCGTCGCGGTCAGGTTCACGAGATCCTCGTTGGTGGACCTCTGCGCACTGGGCTGCGGCTCGGGGCGACGGCATGAAGTCTCCTTCGGGAAAGGAGAAACACCGGCCCCGAAAGAAACCCCGCGTCACCGTCGAGGACACGCGGGGGTCGCTCTCCCGCACCCTGATCGTGGCCGGTATCGGCCTTGCGCTCGGCGTGGCCTGGCCTTGGATCGTCGGGATCAGCCTCGTGCCGGAGCCGCCGATCAGTGATGGTTCGGCGCGAGCGGAACAAGAATCGTCCGGCCCGGTTCAGGCGGCGGTGACCGAGGCAACAGAGATCAGCGCCAAAGACCTCCTCGAGATCTCCGAGCCCGTGGTGACGAGCTGTCGAGACCAGACAGGAAAGGCCCAATCCGACTGCCAGGGCGTCGACTTTGACGCTCTCCTGCACGGTCCACTCCTCACCCTTGTCGAATGTCCCGTCGCACAGGGCGTGTTCGGGACTCTGTCGCTCGGCGTCGAGATTTCCTTTGTTGAACGGAAGATCGCGAAGCTTGAGAGTGGCCGCTCGACCAACTTGCCGAAGCTCGTGGCCCAGGAGCTCTTGCTCTGTGCGGAGAAACGTCTGACGGGGATCGCTCTCGATACGACCTCTGCGCCCCACGCGAGCTACACCGTCTTTTACAAGGTCTTGTTCAAGACGCCGGAAATCGCGGCATCTGAAGCGGAGACGATCACCCTGGCCAGCGGCACAGCCACGGTTCTTTGGCGCTCGGCTCTCGTGCGTGAGGAGCCGAATGGAGAGTCCAAAGTGCGCACACGTGTGCTGGCGGGAGCAAGATTGACCGTCACCGGCCGCATGGGCGATTGGTATCGAGTGAAATATGATGCTTCGGGGCGCGAGGGTTGGGTGCACGGCGCGGCGCTCGGTTTGCTCCCGGAAAAATAGATCGGCCTCGTCGAAGAGGGGCGTATACTGGGCAAGGCGTGGTTGACGTTGAACTTCTCGCTTCGCAGCTAAGCCAGATCGGCCGGAGATGGCCCGAGCTCCGTTCGCAGCTCGAGGCAGCGAAAAGCTCTGCTCCCGAGCTGACATGGGTCGAAGGGCTTCACGGGACGTTGGCTCTGGAGGGAGTCCAGCTCAGCTCTCGTCATGACCCTTGGAAAGAAGCGAGCCTTCAGGCGTCGCAGTTCGGCGATGCTCCCTCGGCCTGTGTCTACGGCGTCGGTCTCGGAGCGCTCCCGCGCGTTCTTCTCTCCTCGCCTGAGCGAGAGCGCGTCTCGGTCAAGATCTTGAACGCGGCCCTCTTCGTGTCGCTGCTCTCGTTTGTCGATCAGAGCGAGTGGCTCACTGATGAAAGGACTCGGCTCTCCTTGGCTCGTGACGACGAAGAGCTGTGCGAGCCCTGGTTTGTGAATCCTCCTGACCTCGTTCTTGCGGAGGATGATGCTTGGAAGATTCGCGATCGGCTGCAGCTCGAGCTGAACGCGCGCCACGCCGCGAGCCGCCACGCTCCGGACGATCCCGAGCTCCTCTCGCGCATCGCCGATACACGCCCTCTTTTTGTGCAAGATCGGGACGTCGCGGAGCTGTTCGGCACTTCGGCGGGCCAAACTGCCTACGTGTTCGCTTCGGGACCTTCCCTCGAAGATCATCTGGAGCGCTTGGCGACTCGTTTGCGCGAAAGTGATGAGCGTCCTCTGCTCATCGCCGTGGACACGGCCCATCGCACCCTCGTTCGAGCCGGCATTCATCCACACATCACCGTGACGATGGACCGTTATCTGACCGCTGAACGGGTCTGCCCAGTCGAGAATGAGTCGACGAGTCTCGTCTACTTTCCGCTCACCGATAAGAACATCATTTCGAATTGGCGCGGCCCCCGCTTCACCGCCTACTCGAAGGTGCCTCTCTACGAGCCATTGCTCGCCGAGTTGCCCCGGGGAAACCTTTGGTCGAGCGGTAGTGTGCTCCACGCGGCTTTGGACCTGGCCGTTCTCATGGGCGCGTGCCGGATCAGCTTGTTCGGCGCTGACTTCGCGTTCGTCGGAGGCAAGACGCACGCAGGCTGGGAGAGCGGTGAGCTCGGTCAGGATTTGCTCCGGGCCGAGCATTGGGTGAAGAGCGCGACGGGCGAGAAGGTGCGCAGCAGTCCGAACTTCGCGGGCTATCTGACCGAGCTCGAGCGCTACATTTCCGCTCGGCCCCATGTCGTATTCCATGCGACTAGTAGTCGAGGAGCCCTGATCGCGCGAACGACTCCAGATCCTGAGTACTACGTATGATCGAGCCGAGTCTTCCCCAGGGTCTTTTCGCGCTTGCCGATCGCTTTCGCACGGGAGATGCGCTTTCGGCCTCGGTTGAGCTTCCGGATCTCCTTGTCCGGTTGGCCAGTAGAGCGAGCCCCGATGAGCTTGCTCGTCTCGTTCCTGTCTTCTCTGCTCTTCTGTTGGCATTGGAGAGGAAGGATTGGCTTGGCCTCGCGGACAGTCTCGAGGTCGAGCTGCTCGAAGCGACAGGGGCTCGCGCTTCAGAGGAAATCGAGCGAACATAAGAGGATGGTGGAGATTCTAGCCACGCAGCCCCTCGGGATAGGCTTCCCTCCTCCCTCTCATGAACAGCGCACAGAGGACCGTTCGGTTCGCATTGCCTTCGAGACCGCGCGCCTCGAGCTTGCACAGCTCTACGATGAGACCGTGGAGGCGCGCACAAGCGCGTACCGGATTGCTTGTAAACATAGCGCGCAGACGCTCCAGGTAGCGCGCGTCTCGGTGTGGTTTTTGTCGGAAGACGCTGAGGTGCTCGAGTGCGCTCTCAGTTACCACTTGCCTACCGACGAGTTCACGAGCGGTGCGCGACTACTCCGACGCGGCTGCCCCCATTACTTTCAGGCGATTCGTTCGCGACGAGTCATTGTGGCTCACGACGCGCACTGCGACGAAAAGACTCGGGAGCTTGCGGATTACCTTACGAACAATGGCATCACGTCGCTGCTCGACGCGCCCATCTATCGAAATGGTCAGGTCGTTGGGGTCGTGTGCCATGAACACATCGGCCCGTCGCGCACGTGGACAGAAAAAGAGGCGGGGTTCGCTTCGGCGGTCTCCGACATGCTCACGATCCTGGGCCAACAGGCGGAGCGAGCCGAGCTCCAGGCCGTGATCGCTGCCCAAAAACAGCTCGAAGCGCAGAACCAGAAAATGCAGGCACTGGCCAAGCTAGGCCTTGTTGTGATCCACGATCTGTCGAACATCATGACCATCGTGGGAGCGCGCGCGGAGCTCTTGGAAGACGAGACCGACCTGCGTCAGGCGGCGGACGACCTGAAAGAGGCGCTTCGCTACGGCAACACGCTGCTTCGTCAACTTCGCGATTTCTACAACGAGCGAGAGCCGACCTCTGGCGTGAATGCAACTCAGGTCCTGCGAAGTCTCGAGCCGTCGCTTCGTGCAGTGCTCGGCAAGGAGATTGAGCTCTCTTTTTCGTGCCCGAGTGAGCCTGCCATGCTCGCCCTGACCCAGGTCGAGATCGAACAGCTCGTGATGAATCTGTGTATGAATGCTCGCGACGCTCTGAGCGGGAGGTGCGATCCAAAGTTGACGGTTCGCGTGATGGTCGATGCCGATCGTCTTGTCCTTACCGTGAGCGACAATGGCGTGGGCATGACCGAGTCCACCCAAGCACGCATCTTCGAGCCCTATTATTCGACGAAAGCTGGCCACTCGGGGGTAGGTCTCGCGGCCGTTTTTGGCATTGTTTCCCGAGCAAAGGGACAAATAGAGGTCCAGAGCGTGCCCGAGCGCGGCACCACCTTCAAGCTTACCTTCCCCCTCGATGTCATCGAGATCAGGGATAGCTTCGAGCCGCCTTGGTCTTCGGGTTACTAGGGCACGTTTCAAAAATGGCGAAGCATGATGACGGCGCAGGCAAGTCGTAAGAAGCCTAGAAAGTTCGACGACTTGTATTCCCAGCGAGTGGCGATGCGGCGGAAGCGTTTCAGCCAAGCAAAGAGTCTTTCGACCTTCCACCGACGCCGGTAGCGCCGAAGAGGCCTGCCATCCTGACATCGACCACTTGTGGATCTCACAGGGGCGATGAGCTCGATGTTTCTTTCTTCTTTGAGGCGCAGCGCGAGGGGTGAACTGTCCCAAGCTTTGTCACCGATCAGTCGAGGGGGGAGTTCATCGACGAACGCAGCATCGAGAGTTCGCTCGGTGAGAACGACGTCGTGTCGGTTTCCTCCAGCAATAGCGATAGCGAGTGGAAGACCATCACGATCTGCAATTGCCATGATCTTGGTTGCCTTGCCTGCGCGGCAGACGCCGACATCAGACCCCCTTTTTTGGCAGGAACATACGTCCCGTCGATGAATGCCTCCACGTCTTCGATTCCGCCTCGATCTCGGAGGTCACGTCTCAAAGCGATGAGTAATCGCTCGAACGTCCCATCTTCAGTCCATTGCTGGAATCGGCGATAACACGTCTGATAGGGAGGATATCGGTTCGGCAGGTCGTGCCAAGGGGCTCCAGTCCGAAGCACCCACAGAATGCCATTGAGGACTTCACGAAACGGCTGCGGGGGGCGCCCCTTTTTACCTGGGCCAGCCTTTGGCTCGGGCAAAAGCGGTTCGGCGAGAGCCCATTGGGCATCTGTGAGTTTCACTAACTCGGTAGATCAGCAGAGGTTCCGTCTGTCGATCCTTGCCGAAAAGTGATCGGTTTTCGCGAAGTTACCGAGTCCGTCATTTTTGAAACGTGCTCTAGGTCTTAACCCGAAGTTCCGGGGCGCGCATCGCGGGCGCGAAGCGCGATGGAGAAAGCGACCGGTGCTTCCGCCTTGTGGTGCTCGGGAGGGTGTTCGCGCCAGAAGCGGGCTGTGTCTTCCGGGGTCCAGGGAGGGAGCACGGGGATGAGCCCGCGTAGCTCGCCGGCGACTGCGCTCATGCGCAGCGGGCGATCGTGGGGCTTCTTCTCAAGGCAGCGCAGGACAAAGTCCTGATAGGGCTTGGGCGTATCGCTCGGGAAGGGGTGTGGTGTGCCGGAGACCACACGCGAGAAGCTCGAGAGCTGCACGGGATCGTCGAAGGGACCACGCCCGGCGACGAGGAAGAACGCGACACAGCCGAGGGAGAAAATGTCGGAGGCGGGTGTCGCCTTGGCGCCGGAAATGATCTCTGGCGCGATGTAGCCAGGGGTGCCCACGAAGATCGTCGTGGTCGAGAGACTGTGGAGCGAGCCTGTGTCGGCGGTCCTGCCTCGGGCGAGGCCGAAGTCGAGCACCTTCACGAAATCGCGGATGCCTCCGCGCTCGGTGATCATGATGTTGCTCGGTTTCACGTCCCGATGGACGAGCCCTTTCTCGTGAGCTTCTTCGAGCGACGCTGCGACCTGAAGCAGAATACGCGCAGCGCGCCCGGCGGGCAGCGGTCCAAAGCGCTCGACGAGGCGGGAAAGGTCGTAGCCGTCGACGTACTCCATGGCCGCGTAGAAGGTCCCATCCTCGCCGCGACCGAAGTCGAACACTGTCACGGTGTTCGGATGGGTCAGGGTGCTGTGGAGGCGCACCTCGCGCTCGAAGTGCGCCGCGGACTGGTCGGGATGAGCAATTTTGATCGCGGCTGGGCGCTTGAGGAGGGCGTGGCGGGCCCTATACACTACGCCCATTCCACCGCTCGCTACCTGTTCTTCGAGGCGGTATTGCCCGAGCGTCGCGAGGGTCGCGCTCAGACGCATTGCGCGCTCACGGAGCTCGATGATCCAGACCCAGCTGAGGCCTGCGATCGCGACGAACAGGGCCGCGCCGAGCGAGAGCAGTGGCGCAGCTGGCTCAGACGACCCCACCGTGAGCTCATATACGCGATCTGCGAAGGGAACCGTGGCGCGCGCTCGAGCGGCAGCTTGGAACGTGCCCACGCTCATCAGCTCGCGCTTCTCTTCCAGAGCAGCGGGGTCCACGAGACGCAAGGCCAATCCGCTCATGTCCTTCTGAGCGAGGGCCTCGGCCATGAGCGTGGGGAGCCGAAAGGTGAGCGCGACCACGCCGTCCCTGATGCGGGGCGCGCCGCCTGAAGGTGCCCAGTCCGAATTCTTGACGGGCGCGTAGGTGACGACGCCGTAGGTTCCGCGCGCCTCCTCGCGAAGCTGACTCCGGTCGCTGGCCGTTACCTTCCCTTGCTCGTGGGCAACGCGGGCCCGCTCAGATTCTTCTTTGTTGGCCCTGAGATCGAGGCCGAGCTCCTTGATGTTGCGAGGTGCCGTGTATGTGAGAGGAATGTGAAGGAAGGTGGCGGGGCTAGTTTCGCCGCCATTGCTCTTGATGCGATAGTTCGGGTGACTCTTCTGAAGGAGCGCCTCGAATTCCGCCCGCTCATCCCCTGGGACGAAAGGGAACCATGCGATGGAGGTGATCTCCGGGTGACGTTCGATCGCTTGTTCGCAGAAGTAGCTGAACTCAGCTTCGCTGACGGGCCGCCCGGGCGTTTGGAGCAAGGAGCGGACCGCGTGGAGGGACTCGAGGGGCCCCGCGAGCGTGGCGCTCAGGTGCGCGGAAATCGAGATCGAGCGCTCTTTGAGTCGAGACTCGAGCTCCTGGGACTCGAGACGCAAGAGGCCGAAGGCCGTGAGGATCGCGGCCAGAGCGACGCAGCCGAGACGGAGCGTGCGCTTCGGTGCGGGCCGCGTTTTCGTCTTTTCCTGGGCTCCCACTCAGACAGAGCGTAAAGCCCAGAAGTTTCTTTTGTCGAGTCGGCAGAGGCGCGGCTCAAAGCAGCTCGGCCATGTCGCCAGTCGTCCAGTTCTGGTTCGGCTGGGTGCCGAAGGTAGTGATGTCCGTGGCGCCGAAGGCTTGGGCAATGGAGACCAGGAGTTTGTTGTTCGGCGAAGCGCGGAACTCGGGCTGGTCCGGGTTGCACCAGGGACTTTGGGTGGGGCAATCCGCTTGCATCTTGAGCCTTCGACCCATCCGGAACTTGCCGCCAGCGCCGCCTGCGAGGACCGTAGGGACGTTGCGCGTGCTGTGGAGGGCAGGGTTGCCCATGTCGCTCGAAGCGTAAATCAGTGTGCTGTCGAGGACACCGAGCTCGTCGAGCTTCTGCATCAAGCGAGCGACCTTGGTGTAGCTGTAGCGGTTGAACTTCGCGAGGGGCAGCCAGCTCGCCGGATCTCCATTTCCGACAGGTTGACCGTCGCTCCCTGCCGAAGAGCCCGAGTAGGTGTGTGCGACGCCGCCGTGGTTGTCCGCCGGTAGGGCGAGCGGGTTCCCGTTATAGGAGAGGTCCGCCATGAAGAAGGTGGCGAAGCGTGTCACGTCACAGGCCACGGCTTGGGCGAGGAGGTCGATGAAGGTGTCAGTGATAACGTCGAAGTAGGGTTCGCCGCCGTTGTACTGTTTGATGCTCGGGAAGGTCGAGGCGTTTGGTTTCGTCGGTACCGTGCAGGAACCTCCCGCCGTCTGCTCTTGGAACTGCTTCTCGAGCTCCCGGAGCGAGGTCAGGTGCTGGTCGAGCTTCTGTTGTTCGCGCGGACCCACGCGATTTTTGAGGCGGGAGACGTCGCCCTGGACGAAGTCGATCACGCTCTTGCCGAGGGCACGCTGGCGCGCAGCAAGAGCTGCGGCGTTCGGGTCGTCGCTCGGAACGAAACCTGCAAACATCAGATCGAAGGCTTTGACAGGATCGATGATCTTCGGCAGTGGCGCGCCGCCGGCACCGTAGGAGAGGGTGGTTCCGGGTTCGCTCCCGTCAGAGCCGACGGCGAGCGAGATCGAGGCGAGCTTTGTCGACGCACCGAGCTTCTTGTCGATCGCCAGGACCTGGTCGAGGGAGGCGTTCGATGGCTTCGAGGCGACTCGACTCCCCGTCAGGATCGTCGCGGCCGTGTCGTGGCCATTGGCGCCCGAGAGCAGCTCGATGCCTTCGATGATGAGGACCTTGTCCTTGAAGCTCTTGCCGTAGGTTGCCGCGTCGTCAAAAGGAGCCAGGGACGAGTTCTCGAACTTGAGATCGAAGTTCGTCTCCGTATCCGAAGGCCGCATCATCCAATGCTCTGCAGCGACGCCATGCGGATGGTACATGGTGATGAAGCGGAGGGGCAGCGCTTCTCCCGCAGCCTGAGCGACGGAGTCAGCGAGCATGTCGATCAGCGGGAAGCCGAGGAGGCCTGCGCCGATCGACTTCAAGAACGAGCGGCGCACGAGGCTTTGGTGTTTGACGAGAGGTGACATGGGACTCGGGGCGGAAATGCGGCGGGTCATGGGATCCTCCTCTCTACGAAGAGCGGGCTGCGGGCGAATGCGACCATCAGCTCGATGAGTGTGCCTCGGGACTCGGGTGGGAGACCAGAGACGATCTGGGCGAAGGAGCGCTCGTAACCTGAAGAGTTCTGGCCTTCGCCTACGAGGCTCCGGAAAACCTGTGTTCCGAAGCAATCTCGGACCGTCTCGCTCTCCGCGAGGCGAGCCGCGAGCTCGTTGCTGTCGGCGTACTTGCCGTCGAAGTCCACGCTCACGTCAATTTCGACCTCGCTGTCGACCGGGATCGGTGGGTTGTTTTCGGTGGTGCGGAAGGCGCCGATTCCGTCGAAGCCTTCGAACGAGAAACCGATCGGATCGATGAGGAAGTGGCATTGGGCGCACTGTTCGTCTGTCGAATGGATCGCGTAGCGCTCTCGGGTTGTCTTCTGGGGATCGGGCAGAGGCGGCACGATCTGGACGGTGAGTGCGGTTGGTGAGGGAACCTGAAAACAAGCGACCTTACGAAGCACGGTCACACCACGCATGACCGGGGCGGATTCGTTGGCGTGGGCGAAGACGGAGAGGAATGCTCCCTGATTGAGGAGACCTCGTCGAGCCGGGCCGCCCTGCTTTTGGTAGAGGTCGGAGACAGGAGCCTGTGCGACGTTCATCGTCGAGCCGAGCAAATCGCTCACTTTGCCCCCGGAGGAATCGAGAATCCCGCGCACGAAGGCGTCGGTTTCGTTCCAGTAGCCGGTCCGGAGAGCATCGGTGAAATCAGGATAGAATGTGGTGTCTTTTCCGGTTTGGAGGATGCGATCGATGCCGATCCATTCGCGGACGATCTGGATCGCGCGGGCACGACCTTCTGGCGTCTGGAAGAGGCGGCGAACCTGAGCCTCGCGCCCCTCGGGGGTCAGCAGGGACCCGTTAGCGGCCGCATCGAGGAGCTCTTGGTCAGGTGGGCCGCCCCGGAAGACGTACGCGAGCTCGGAGGCCGTTTCATGGGCGGTCAGTGTGACGGTTTCTCCGGAAGAGCCTTCACCGAGCTCCGTAATGTAGAGGAAGCCAGGTGATTGCAGGAGGCCGCGGATCACGAGCTCGATGCCATCTTCGTAGGAAGCGCCTTCGGCTCCCGCCTGATAGAGCGTCAAGAGAGAAGCGGAGTCGTCCTCGGTGAGCGCACGGCGATAGGCCTTGCTTCCGAAGGATTGGATGAACGAAGCGGCGCAGGTTTGGGCGTCCTGGCCGGGGTTCGAGCAGGGAGCGAGCGCATTGAAACGCGGCCGAGCTTCAGCGGCGAGTTCGGTCGCGATCGTGTCGAGCTCGAGTGCGAGCAGGGGATCGACGCGCTGCGCTTCGTTCACAGTGTAGCCGTACTGGCGGGCATCGGGCGGGAAGGCAGCGGCTGCGTTGACGTCGGTGCCGAGCAGTTCCTTGACCGAGACGTTGTACTCGGCGTTCGTGAGGCGGCGGATGCGCGCGGGCATCAGGGAGGGGGCGGTGCCGCTTGAGCCGGCTCCGCCGCCGTTGCCATCCGTGGCTCCTGAGCCAGTCCCATTTCCAGCGCCAGAGCCGGAACCGGACGAGGAACCCGCACCGGAGCCGCCGCCGTCTTTACCGCCCCCGCCATCGGGGCCGGTTCCGTCATCGGGGCCATGTTGGCCGTCTCCTCCTCCGTCCGGTCCGCTGTTGTCTCCGTCGCCAGAGAGCGATGGGGCGCCACAGGCCACGACGCCGAGCGCGACGAGAACGGGGAGCCAGCGAGCCCGGTGGCGCGTAGCCTTTTCGGTCCTCAAGAGCATTATAGGAAGTTTGACGGACGCCCTTGCGCCGGGGCTAGGCGAGCGCCAGCATTTTCCGAGAATTGTGGACCTCACTTCAGGACGGGTCACAATCTTGCGGTCCAGCCGAAAAATCGAGAGATTCCCACCGCGTAGGGCGAAAGGCGGCGAGGAAGTCGCGTCGTTTCCTCGTGGATCACCCCGGCCTACACGTCGCCGCGCGATCGCCCCTGGCTCTCCGGGAGAGCCAGGCCGCCTCAGATGCCGAGCACTTGGATGGCGAGGCCGCTCGCGATGAGCGAGAGACCCGCGAGAGTGTGCGCGTGGGGACCGAGAGCTCTTTGGAAGTGAAACTTCTTCGAAAGGAACTCCGCGCCGAGGATTCCGATCGTCACAGCAGAGAGCATCGTCCCGACGGTCGCCAAAGAGAACACCATGGCGACAACGGACGATTGCCACAGGGTCAACGCGAGCCCGCTCGCTGTTAGGAGTGGCAAGAGCGCTTCACAAGGACCTAACGCGAAAATAACGAACAGGGCGGGCATGAGCCGTTGCGCTGGCATACTGACCCGGTCGGCTTTTTCAGAGAGCTCCCGCCAACGCTCACTCGAGCCGTGCCCATGGGCACCGCGGACGTGTGGGAGGGTACGGTGGGCGTTGCGCTTCCAAAGAGCGACCGCCGTATAGATAGTCCCGAGGGTGACGAGCAGCCAGGCGGCGGTCGAGCCGCGCACGCTCTCGATCAGTTCGATGCGGCCGACGGCGACCCCCAAGGAAAGCCCGACGCCGGCGATGATCACCGAGGAAAGGACGTGGAGAAGGCCGCAGAGGGCGGTGACGCCGAGCGTCTTGGTCAGCGTCCAGCCACGAGCCTTGGCCAGTACGACGAACGGCAGCGAGTGATCGATCCCGATGGCCGTGTGGAGGATACCCAGGCTGACCGCAGAGCTCAGGAGTACGAGGTAGGCGGGATCCATCGTTTGACGCCGAGATTGAACCGCAGAAGTGTTTCCGGATCGTGTCGCACGGCTTTTGCGTGCTGGCAATCCGGACCAGGAGCCGGGGCTTCCGGCCGCGCCCGGCGAGAGGCGTTGGGGGCCGAAGAGGCCCTGGCGCGGCGCGACTCCGATAGGGGCAGGGGCGAGCCTGCGTCTCAGGCCGCTGCTCGACTAGAGCTCCCAGTGTTTTCTGTGCGCATCTCATCGCTGAGATGGCCCTCTAGAATGAGTCGAGGATCCGTTTCACGGCCGTCTCCTCAAAGGCAAAGGCGAAGCGTGAGCTATCCGTGAATGCGACGACGTTTCCTTCTGCGCGCAAGTCTTCGGTCGGGAGCTTGTAGAAGCGGAGGCGCTGGGGCGCGCGATCGGAAGTCGTCTCGACGAGGATCGAAAGGAGCGGCGGGGAGGACGGGGGAATCGTCAGGTTAGGGCGTGCCCAGAGCGGATTCAGGTTCTCGAGGAGCGCCCTCAGGTCGTCCGAGCGGAGGAGGAGGGGGTGCTCGGAGGCTCTTAGGAGGTCTAAAGCGCCCCTTCTGAGCTCGACTTGGCGAGGAGTCGGCTGGCTCGCTTCGAGGAGGACGCGGGTCGCTTGTTCGAGCTCAAGGCTCGCGGGAGTCCTGTCTTCTAAGGATCGGGTCAACCTCTCGAAGACGCCGGGATCGAGCAGGAACGGGAAGGGGACACCGTCGAGCGTCGCGCGAACACCGCCAATTTCGCGGCCAAATATCCGTAAGGAGCGGGCGCTGGCGTCGGAGCCGAGGCCCATTTCGATGGTGAGCGGAGCTGTGCCCTCGGCTCTTTCCGGGGGCAAGAAGGCGGCTGCCTCGAGGTGAGTCAGAGTGTCGAGACACTCTTCGACGAGTTGGGCGTCGGCGAGGCGACCGTCGGGAGCGGCACGGAAGCCTTCCGGGGAACGGACGAACTTTCTCGTCTCCTTTGGGGTGTGAAAGGAGAGTTGTTGAATCGCCTCGGCCGCGCCGAGATCGAGCTTCTTATCCTCGAGCCAGAGACTAGCTTGTCGGATCGGGGAGGCGGCGATTGAGCTGAGCGACAACGTGACGCCGTCGGCGCGCGTCGCCAGGAGGCGATCTCCTTCGCTTCTGAGCGTGACCTTTTCATCGATCACGAGATCCCCAGGGCCGTGCCCGACGACGCGCAGGGTCTTCGTCCCCTGGTGCCGAGCCTCGAGCCCTTTACCCGAGGAGACGGGGGTTCCTCGCGCACTCGCCAGTGCCGAGACCAAGTTGCGTCCGACCTCAGGATCTAGGCTACGCCGACCGCGTGCGTCGCTCACCTCGAAGGCGGAGTCCTTTCGGATCAGATCGATGCTTCCTGTTTCCGTCTCGATCACGACGTGGTCGATCTCGTCGGCGCGCAAAGGAAGCAGGCTCCTGTCTTCGAGTGCGGCGGTTTCGACGGAGAGTGCAGCGAGGATCGAGCCCGATGTGCAGCCAGCGCGCTGGTCCCCGGCGAGTTCGAGGGCGAGGACACGCGTATCCTCTTCGTTCTCCGCGTCACAGCGGCCACCGAAGCGAACCTGACTTACCCCGCCGCTCTTGCCGCGTTGTTCGACAGTGAAAAGAACCTCTGCGCGAGCCTGTCCGGCTTCGACCTCTTTGCGATCGATGATGGTGACAAGCGCACTCTGCGCGAGCTGGAAGAAGATGGCATCGACGAGGTCCCGCTCGGCCCGCTGACCTTTTTCGGCAAGGGAGAATCCGAAGGCGGAGGGGCGCAGTCGAACTGTTTCAGGGGGCTGGCTTCGGCTGAGGGCGAGCTCCTTTGTCTCGCTTTTCGAGATCGGAAACAGGGCGCGCGTCGTGAGTTCTTTGGGTCCTTGGCTGAGAACTTCGCTGAGCGAGCTGTCGAGGGCCACGTAGGAGGTCGCGCTCCCCTCGGTACTGACTTTGCCCACCAGATATCCTTGTCCTTGACTGAGCAAGAGGAGCGTCGTGCGGCCGCTCGCGACAATCGTGACTTCGAAGTCTGGCTGAGCGAGGCGCCCAAGGAGCGCTTGGTCTGGCGTGTCATATCGGCGCTGGACCTTCTGGCGATCGAGGGCCCGGAGCAGCGCGCTCGAGATGCCAGGATCTGCGCTTCGTCCGTGCTCGTCGCCGAGCAAGAAGAGGTCCGTCTCCTCGTCCTTTCGGACGAGGACCAAAGGAGGAGCGTCGCTGCCTGGGCGAGCGATGGCAAGCTTTTGAACTGAGAAGGAATCGAACTCCGGCAGCAGGTGATCCTTGCGGCTCTCGAGCTCGCTTTGGGTCGGGCGCGAATGGTTCTCGACGATCGCCCAGAAGAGGAGGGCGCTTGATGCGAAGAGGGCGAGCGCGGTCAGGCGTGCGGTGGCGAGCCTCATGATCGCGTCTCCTGTGCTTTTCGAGCTCCGGACCTCCGAAGAAAAATCACGAGGGCGCCGAGGGCTGCTGCTCCGCCCGGAATGAAAAAGAGGACGTAGCGACCGACGGCGCTGAGGGATTCTTCGGTGAAGTATGGCTCTCGTGTCCTTGCAGTCCGTTGAGGGAGAGTCACCTTCGGAGTGCGATCGACGAGCCAGTCGAGCGAGTTCTCGAGCAAGATCCGGTTTGCGATGAGACTCGAGTCCGAGACCGAGTCGAGCAAGGTGCCGTAGGCGAAGAGCGCGAGCCTTGCCTTCTTTTGGGCCGGCTCTGCGAGCTCGGCGGCGGCTGCGACGATGTGGCTTTGGGTCGCGCGCGCCGGGTCCAAGTCGCTGAAACTTGAGAGGAGGCGTGCTTTTCCGCTCGTCTTGAGCAGTGGTGTCGCCCGATTCCGGTCTGTGATGGTGATGGCGCCAGCGGTCACGACAACGGGGCGTGCGTCGTGCCGTTCGTCCCCGCGGGAGAGTCCGTCGGTGATGCGATGCAGCTCAGGGTCCGCAAAGAAGAGCTCGCCCATGCCCTCGGGCAGCCTGCGATTGGGGTCTTCGTCGACCAGGAAGCCGCGTTCGAGCTTGAGCCCGAAGCGTCCGAGCAGATGCTCGAGACCGGTCGGGGTCAGGGCTCCGCTGGGGCTGACCATCGGGGGCAAGAGAACGAGGAAGGCAGCGCCTCGGTCGAGCGCGGACTCGAGTGCACGCTCGTGCTCTCGGGGATAAGGGCGCTCAGGTGCCGCGACCACGACGAGCGAGCATCCGTTCAGGCTCGTGGTGGGACTCGGTACATCGAGAGGAACGCGCTCCGGAGCGTAGCCGAGGTGTGTCAGGTGGTCGGCGAGGGGCGCGAGGCCTCCCTTGCCGACGTCGTCGATGCTCGGTTCACCGTGCCCCGTTGGGAAGCAGACGCGAATCTTCAAGTCCGCGAGCACGTCTGCGATCGCGTTCGAGATTGCCTGTTCCATCGAGACGCGCACCTGCGATTGTTCGACGCGGACGAGCTTGTCGCGGGTGACAAAGACGCGTTCGCCATCCCGGCGAGCGATCAGCGCGAGGTCATCACTCGCGGAGCCGCCGGAGGCGGCTTTGAGTGCGAGGGGCTCTCGCTCCGGATCGATCCGAGTCAGCCGGACCAGGGGGCTCGCTGCGCGGTAGGTATCGATGAGGTGTTTGAGCGGATCGAACAGGGGATCCGCGGGCGAGAGCGCGAGGATCAGCTCGACCTCGGTCTTCTGGCCTCGGAGCAATGCGAGCGTCGCCTCCGAGAGCGAGTAGTCCCCGTGAGCGCTCAGATCGAAGCGCTTGTAGCGGACGGCTCCGAGCCAATTCAGCTCCCCGAGGACTAACCCAGCGAGGAGGACGCTCACGGCGAGCAGCCGGAGCGGGCTCTCGGTGACGCCGAGCAGTCGGGTCCAAATCCCGCCGCTCATGCGTCGCTCCTCAGGCCCTCAATCAGGGCTACACAGACGAAGAGGGCCCAGGCGGTGAGGCTCGTGTGGAAAACTATGCGCCTTGTGTCGACGATCCCCCGGGACATCTCATCGAGCAGGTTCGTCATCGAGACGTAGGCGCCGAGTTCTTGGCCTAAGCCAGAGTCGAAGATGTACTCGCCGAGTCCGAGCACAAATAGGCCGAACTCAACGCTCGAGGCGAGCATGAGCGCCACGATCTGGCTCGGCGCGAGCGCGCTCATCAAGACGCCGAGCGCGAGCGAGCTCGCTCCGAGCAAGAAGATGCCGAGATAGCCGGTAGCGAGCGCCGCGCGATCGATGTCCGTGTCTCGGAGGACCCAGGCGTAGAGCAGAGTCGGTAGCCAAAAAGCACAGTACGTCAGGACGAGCGCGAAGTATTTCCCGAGCACCAAGGCGGCAGCCGAGACCGGCGAGGACAACAGAATATCGAGGGTTTTCTGGCGCTTTTCCTCGGCGAAGGTGCGCATCGAAAGGGCCGGGCAGATGAGCAGCAGTGTGATCGCGAGCAGGAGCGAGTTCTGTCCGAGGAACGCCGACATCGGGCTCGATTCGGCGTCGATGCTCGGCATCGCCGAGAAGTGCAAGAGGATCGTGTGAAAGATCGAACCCTCTAGGAACAAGAAGATCGTTAGCAAGACCCAGGCGAGCGGTGTCACCCAGAGCGAGAGCAGCTCGCGCTTGAGAATCGCCAGGAAGCCCCTCATGTCTTGTCTCCTCCCCCGCTTGCTCGGGTCAACTGAGCGAAGACCTCCTCAAGCGGAGCATGCACCGGGCTAAGCTCGATAACCTCCGCGCCCTGGGCCAATAGTCGTTCAAGCACTACTTGGCGCCGGACCTCTTCAGACTCGGAGAATACGAGCGCTCGCCCTTCGTCGCTCGGCTCGTCCGAGATGAGGCGCGCCTTCTCTCGAAGCCAGGCCACGAGGTTCTCTGGTCGCGCGCCAAGGTAGAGAACTCTGACTTGGGAGGACGCCGAGGACCGGACGAGCTCGCTGATGGTCCCGCTCGCGATCAGCTCTCCTTCGCTAAGGATGAGCGCGTGGGAACAGACGGCTTCGACCTCGGAGAGGACGTGGGTCGAGATGATGATGGTTCTGGTCTTGGCAAGCTCGGCGATGAGCGCGCGCACCTCGATGACCTGATTCGGGTCGAGCCCGGCCGTGGGTTCGTCGAGCAAGAGCACCGGAGGATCGCCGACGAGGGCTGCCGCCAGCATCACGCGTTGCAGGTAGCCTTTCGAGAGAATGCCGAGCGGGGATGACAAGACGTCGGCTACGCGGGTGAGCTCGGCGGCGCGAAGAGCAGCGGTGTCCGTCGTCTTTCTCCCGGGACATCGTCCGGAGAGCTCCGCTCGAAATCGCAGGTACTCGAGAGTCGTCATCTCCCCATACACCGCACCGGTCTCGGGCATGTAACCAAGGGCGCGGCGCGCCTTTGACGCCTCCTCCCGGAGGTCATGGCCGGCGATGCGAATGGTCCCGCGGGTTGGTGCCAGGGCGCCCGCGAGCATTCGGAAGATCGTTGTCTTGCCGGCGCCGTTCGGACCGAGCAGTCCGGCGCATTGACCTTTGGGGATCTGGAACGAGACGCCTTTGATGATCTCGCGCCCGCCAAAGCTCCGAGAGAGCCCTTCGATCGAGAGCAGCGTCTCGGTCACAGGGCTCAATCCTCGAGCGCGGCTCCGTGGCAATCGCGGAACTTCTTACCGGATCCACAGGGGCAAATATCACTCCGTTCGACAGGCGGCTTGGAGCTTGGCTCTACGCGCGCCTTCATCACGCTCTTGCGGGCTGCGTCGAGATCGGCGCCTGGCTCGGCGGACTCAGGATCTCCTTCGTGCATGGCCACAGCCTGCTCGAGTTCGCGTTGCTGTTTCTCTTCGAACTCGCGCTCCATAGCGGCGATCTCTTGTTGTCCTTCGATTTGGACCTCGAAGAGCCTGCTCAGCACCTTGCTCGAGACGCTCGCCATCATGTTCAAGAAGAGATTGTAGCCTTCTTTTTTGTACTCGTTCTTCGGATCGCGCTGACCGTATCCGCGGAGACCGATGCCGTCCCGGAGGTGCTCCATATTCTGGAGATGGTCGACCCAGGCTTGATCGAGGCCCTGCGTGTAGAGATACCGGAAAACGCGGAGAAGCAGGTCGATGCCCATCGAGCGCTCGCGGGCTACGTAAACCTCCTCGGCTGCTTTGTAGACTTCGCGCACGATGGCGTCGGCGGAGCCGAACTGGTTCAAGGGGGTGCCGAGCTTGCGCCCGAAGATGTCAGCGAAAGCATCGGAGATCGCCTTGAAGTCCCAGTCCTCTGGCATCTTCTGGGGAGGGCAGTTTTCTTCGACGATCGCAGCGACGACCCGATCGATGAGATCGAGCAGGCGCTCCTTCTGCTCGGAGAGGCCCTGCACGGCGAGTTCCGCGAGTTCATCGTAGAGACTTGCGGGCGTTCGCTTCTTGCGGGTTTCGAGGTCGAGCTTGATGCCCCAGAGGTTATAGGCCTCGTGCTGGAGAGCCTCGATGTCTTGGATGCTACCGCCGGCCTCGAGCTCCTCTCGCGTCGGGGTGCGCGTCTTGCCGTTCTGATCTTTGAGAGCAGGCGGGTTCTCGCAGAACATCGCCACGAGCTGTGCGACAAGCGGCGTGATGCGCTTCTCGATGTCGGAGTCCTTGGGGACGGAGCGGGTCTTACCGGTCGGTTTGCCGAGATCGTCGAGCTCCTCGGGGGCGTAGCGACCGAGGCCTAGCTGTTGCCGGAGGCCATACAGCGTGCGCCTTTGGGCGTTCATCACGTCGTCGTACTCGAGCGTGTTTTTTCGAGCGTCGAAGTTCCGCTCTTCGACCTTGCGCTGGGCGTTTTGGATGCTCTTCGAGACCATCGGGTGTTCGATGGGCTCGTCGTCCGGCATGCCCATCCGATCCATGATGTTCTTGACGCGATCGCCGCCGAAGATGCGCATGAGGTCATCTTCGAGGGACAGATAGAAGCGGCTCGACCCGGGATCGCCCTGGCGTCCCGCGCGACCGCGGAGCTGGTTGTCGATGCGGCGCGACTCGTGGCGCTCGGTGCCGAGGATGTGGAGACCGCCGAGGTCTTTGACCTCTTGCTGCTCCGCTTTACATTTCTCGGACCAGACAGTGACCTCTGCTTCGAACGCTTCGCGCTCTTCGTCAGGGTTTCGCCCGCTCTTGATGAACTCGGCCCGCGCGAGCATCTCCGCGTTACCGCCGAGCATGATGTCGGTCCCGCGGCCTGCCATGTTCGTCGAGACCGTGATCGCGCCTTTTCGCCCGGCCTGAGCCACGACGTAGGCCTCGTTCTCGTGGTGCTTGGCGTTCAAGACCTGGTGCGGGATGTTCTTTTTGGTGAGGATCCGGCTCAAAGCCGCACTCTTCTCGACGCTGGTCGTTCCGACGAGGACCGGACGCTGCTGCGCGTTCATCTCGAGGATTTCACGGACCACCGCGGCGAATTTCTCGCGCTCCGTCTTGTAGACGACGTCGTGGGAATCGACGCGCTGGATCGGGCGGTTCGTCGGGATCGTCACCACGTCGAGTTTGTAAGTGCTCATGAACTCGGTGGCCTCGGTCTGGGCCGTACCGGTCATGCCGGAGAGCTTTTTGTAGAGCCGGAAAAGGTTCTGGAAAGTGATCGTCGCCATGGTGCGACTCTCTTCCTGAATCCTTACATTTTCCTTAGCTTCGACGGCTTGGTGAAGACCGTCGCTCCAGCGGCGCCCGGCGAGGACGCGACCGGTGTACTCATCGATGATGAGTACCTTGCCGTCCTGCGAGACCATGTACTGCTGATCTCGCTTGTAGAGGGCGTGTGCCTTGAGGAGTTGGTTCAGGATGTGCAGGCTCTGGATGTTGATTGGATCGTAGAGATTCCTGATGCCCGTGAGCTTCTGGACGAGCTCGATGCCTTCGTCGGTGAAGGTGACGGAAAAGGCCTTTTCGTCGACTGCGTAGTGCTCGTCCTTGGTCAGGCGCGTGATCACCTCGTTCAAGGTCCGATACTTGTCGCTGGCCGCGTCCGCCGGGCCGCTGATGATGAGCGGGGTACGGGCTTCGTCGATCAAGATCGAGTCGACCTCGTCGACGATGGCAAAATGGAGCGCGCGCTGGACGTGTTCGAGCGCACTGTCCTTCATGTTGTCGCGGAGATAGTCGAAGCCGAACTCGTTGTTCTGGCCGTAGGTGATGTCGGCCTTGTAGGCTTTGATCTTCTCGCTCGTGCCCTGCTGGCTGACGATGACGCCGTAGGTCAGGCCGAGCCAATTGTAGAGCCGGCCCATCCACTCGGCGTCACGGCGCGCGAGGTAGTCATTGACCGTGACGACGTGTACCCCGCGCCCCTCGAGCGCGTTCAGATACACGGCCAAAGTCGCGACCAGGGTCTTTCCTTCACCGGTGCGCATTTCAGCGATCTTGCCGTCGTGAAGCACCATGCCGCCGAGCAGCTGCACGTCGTAGTGCCGCATACCAAGGACCCTTTTTGAAGCCTCTCGGCAGGTCGCGAAGGCCTCGGGGAGGATCGTGTCGAGGCTCTCTCCGTTATCGAGGCGCTCTTTGAAATGCGCGGTCTGCGCTTGGAGCTCGGCGTCGCTGAGCGCTTCGATCTTTGCTTCGAGAGAATTGATCCGATCGACGATCGGGAGCATCCGCTTCACCGACCGCTCGTTCGAGGTCCCGAATAGATTCTTTACGACCCAGGTCAACATTGCGCGCGAGAACCTAGTGTCGGGTCAGAGAGCGGTCTAGGTTCGGACCTCCTGAAACTTTCCTTTTTCGACATTTGGGCGTCCCAGGTGGCTCCGGGTGGCGTCAAATTCGCTGGAGGAGCCCTCTTCTCGTCGCCCGCCGGGACCGAACGGCCCGGCGGGAGGCGGCCGCAGCCACCGAGGAGCGAGTTTTTCTATCCGCCCTTGGGCGGGGTCGAGAAGCGTCGCTCCTTGTCGCGTCGGGCCAAGCGCGCTCTCTGACGCTCCGCGCCCGCTTCGAAGCGTTCCCTGTCCGCTTCGGATTCGAGGGAGAGGGTCGGAACCGAGCGTGGCCGTGCGTCGGCGCCGAGCGCAACGAAGACCAGGTAGGCGGAGTTGGTGTGGGTGGTCTCGCCGGTCACCGGGTCTTCGGCCGTCACGTGGACTTCGACCTCCATGGAGCTTCGGTGCGTGAAAGTGACCATGGCGTTGCAGATCAAAAGGTCTCCGACCTGCACCGGCTGTTTGAAGGTCATCGAGTCCATCGCGACAGTGACAGCGGGGCTGCCCGCGTGGCGCATGGCAGCGATGGCCGCGGCTTCGTCGACGAGCTTCATGATGACGCCGCCGTGGACGTTGCCGAGGTGATTGGCGTGCTCGGGCATCATGAGCGTGCTCAGCGTGATGAGGCTCTTCGACGGCGGCTTGGGGGGCTGCGGCACTTCAGGCGGTGCTTTGAGCGCTGGAAAGCGCGATGCGTCGATCTTCATGATGACACTCCAACATACCCCAAAATGGACGGGGCGTGTGCGCGAGCTCTTCGGGCGAGCGAAAGTGGCTGAGGGGGCCCCAAAAAGGCGGGAAAGCGGCGCTTCAGCCCTTCTGACTCTGGATGCGCTTGCCCCGGATGTATCGCTCCGGAATCAGCAGGAGGAGCGCAGGGAACCAAGCCACTGTCGCCACGACCATGCCGGCCATGCCGAGGGTCGCGACGATGCCGAGGCTCTTGAGCCCGTAGAACTGGGCGAGCAGCATCGGCGCGTAGCCGGATAGGTTCACGAGAGACGCCATCAAGATGGCGACGCCGGTCGTACCGAGGATCTGGGGCATCTTCTGGACGCCGTCCTTTTGGTAGCGGTGGTAGAGGTGGACCGCGTTGTCGATGGCGACGGTGAAGATGCTCGGGATCACGCACATGTTGATGAAGTTGAGCTTGACCTCGAGCAGGTAAAGGCCGGCCACCATACTGAGCATTCCGAGCGCGAGCGGTGCGAAGAGCGTGAGGGTCTCGCGTACGTCGCGCAGCAGGATGAAGAGGACCAAGAGCGCAACGAGCGTTGCTGACCAGCCGATGAAGGGCGCGTCCGCGAAGACCTGCCGGAAGATGTGGACGGCGATACGGTTCTCGCTCATGACCTTCGGCTCGAAGCCGATGGCTTGAGCCCGCTCGACGGCGAGCTCGATCTTAGCGACGAAATCGTCGAGCTCGTCCGCGTCGTCGACGGAGCGTGAAGGAGTGAAGAGAACGAAGGTCCCATCGTCATCGAGAGGCGCGAACTTCCTTCGCACGGTCTCCGGCAGATCGGTGACCTGAAGCGGCTTCGCTTGGGCGGCTCGCTCGAACTCGGAGAGGCGCGCCTCGTATTTCTGCCACAGATCGTCGGGCAGCTTGCGGAGCGACTTGACGATGCTGGCTAGGGCGGGCCCCCGCTCGTCCCAGTCGTTGTGAATGGCGCGGGCGAGCGAAACCGTCGATTCGATGATCGAACCGTTCGGGTTTGGATCGTTCCTCTTCAGGTCATCGAAGATCGCCTCCAGCTTACGCGCGTCGTCGAGCGTAGGGACCCAGATGAAGGCGGGGGTGAGCGTTGTGCCGAGGCTGCTCGAGGCGCGGGAGCCGACCGGATCGGGGACGGTGGTCCCGTTCAGCGCGCTGAAGCTGCGCTCCAGGCCGACGCGCGGGATTGCGTAGATGCCGAGGGCGGCGATGAGCGGGAAGATGATGAGGATGGCCCAGAGCAGTGGGCGCGGCGGGGTGAATTTGCTCTCCTGAGCCCGGTCAGCCCGGATCACCCAGCCCGGCAAGTATCGCTCAGTAATGACGATCAGGGCGGGCAGGAGCGTGTACGTGAAAAGCCAGGAGAGAAGGATACCCGTCGCAGCGATGAAGCCGAACTGCCGATAGGCGGAGAAGCTCGCGAAGATGAGCACGAAGAAGGCGGCGCCGTTGGTCACCGCGCCCGAAAAAGCCCCGGCCATGGTCTCGGGTACCGCTTCGAGCAGCGCCTCTTCGAGTGGTAAGCGCACCCGCGCTTCGTTGGTGCGGAGGATGAGGTGGATACCGAACTCCACACCGAGGCCGAGCAAGATGGCGACCAGCATGCTCGAGATGATGTTGAGGTGACCGATGGTGACGGCAGCGACCCCAAGGGCACAGGCGATGGCGCCCGCAATGGGAAGCAAGATGAAGAGGGAAGCGACCGGGCGTCTTGTCGATGCGACGAGCAAGAAGGTAGCCGCGAGCAAGGCCACGAGCGAGATCCGCCCAAGGTCCTTCTGCATGCCGTCGTTGAAGGTCTTCATGAAGACGGCGGGGCCGCCGAACTCCGCGCGCAAGGGCTTCCCGGAAGCGCGAATTTCTCGATCACAGACGGCCGCGGCGCCCGCCAGGAGCTGACTGACCTCGTCGACGCCGACCGAAGCAAGAGCCGGCTTGGCCATCAAGTACAGCTCAGTTTTTTCCTTGTTTTCGAGAATTTCTGGCGGCAGCGCGCGGTCAAACTCGGCGAAGGTTTTCTCGATGTCTTCTTCAGTGACCTTCTTCGGAGGCTCGTCCTCGTCGAGCCCGAGGTCCATGCTGTCTTCGATGCCCTGTTTGATCTTGGCCTCGAGGTCAGCCTGAATCCGCTTCACCTCATCGAGGGGTAACAGCGCGCCCGCGTTTTCTTTGAAAAAGGGCACGTCGTTCGTGTACTCGGCGTAACGAACCTCCGGCAGCTCCTCGACGGCTTTCTGGAGCTTCGGCGCGAACTCGAGTCGATCTTCTCGTGAGCCCCCTGACAGCGCGATGACAAGGTACCCCTCGGTCCCCGCCTTCTTCATGACCCACTTGAAGTCCTTCACCAGCGGGGCGTCCGGAGGCAAGAGCTCCATGTAGTTGAGGCGGAGCTCGAGCTTCGTGCTGAACAGGGCGCCGATCGCCATGATGACGGCGAGCAGCCCCGTGACGATCCAGGGACGTTTTACGGAAAAGCTGGTCAGGAGGCGCGCGACGCTCTCGAACATGGGCCGCGGAGACTTCCAAACGGCCCCCGCTGGGGCAAGCAGAAAGGGCAGGGGGACGCCGATTTCGGGTCAAATCAGTGGTTTCTGTGGTAGTCGCTCCGCCGACGGGCATGGATGTCGTCTATTTCATCGTCCTGATCGGTTCGCTCATCTTCGTCCATGAGCTCGGCCACTTCCTCGTGGCCAAGGCATTTGGCGTGAAGGTGATCACCTTCAGCTTGGGTTTTGGACCCAAGGTGCTCCGGATCAACGGGCGAGAAACGGAGTATTGCGTCTCGCTGTTCCCCCTCGGGGGTTACGTCAAGATGCTCGAGGCGTCCCGCAGCGATGTTGTCCTTCCGGAGGACCGGAAACGGACCTTCGAGAGCCTCTCGCTCATCAAGCGCATCTTGGTCGTGCTCTCGGGCCCGGCGATGAACCTGGTGTTTCCGGTCATCCTATATTTCTCCGTGTTCGTCGCGGACGGGCCCTTTGCGCCCCCGACGGTCGGCATGGTGCTCCCCGGTCGTCCGGCGGACGGCGTCTTGGCGCCTGGCGACCGGATCATGAGCATCAACGGGGAGGAGGTTGGGACGTTCGACGAAGTGAAGCGGATCGTCGAACGGAACCCGCGTCGATCCCTCAAATTCAAGGTCTTCCGCGCCCATCGCTACGAAGAGTTCGACATCATCGTCCAGGAACAGAGGCGCTCCCTCGACCTCGATCTGACCGAACGCTTCGGTTCCATCGGCATTCAGCCCAACATGCCCGCGCCGGTCATCGGCGTGATTTCGCCGGAGACCCCTGCCTACCGGGCGGGACTTCGGACCTTCGACATGGTCACGTTCATCGCCGGTCGCCCGATCCGGCGCTTCCGCGACATCGAGGTCGAGCTCGAGAGCAACCGCGGCGAGACCGTGCCCATCACCTTCCTGCGCCCGATCCGTGTGCCCGGAGCTCTCGGGGGCGCGTTCGACATGGCGGTGTTCGAAGCCGGGGCCATCGCCTTTACCCCCCTCTCGCAGGGGACGTTCGCGGAGCGCACTGGCATCGAGAGCGTCGACCTCTACGCAGCGGTGGTGCCGTCGGGGAGCTATCTGTATCGAGCCGGCCTGCGCGAGGGCGATCGGCTCGTGAGCCTCGACGGGGAGAAGCTCCCCGCCTGGTCGACCTTCGTGGACATGCTGGCGGAGACGCCTGACTCTCCTCACACTCTCGTGTTCAACGGAGCTCGGGATGGCCTGGTGCACACCGGGACGTTCCAGGTCCGCCGCGAAGATTTTGCCCTCCCGACGGGTGAACGCTTCTCAACCTACCTGCTCCCCTGCGGGAGTTGGGCCAATCGGATGGAGTCCGGAACGGCGGGCTGCGCGCCGGGTTCCGTGCAGCAGTGGCTGCCCCTCGCCCTCGAGGAGCGCGTCGATCACCCAGAACCGATTCGCTACGCGCTCACCAAGGCTGTCGAGGAAACAGTCGCCGTGACGCGTTTCGTCGGGGTCGCCTTCGTCCGGCTCATTCAAGGTCGGCTCAGCTTCGAAGAGATGAGCGGGCCGATCGCGATCTATGAGCTCGCCGGTCGGGAGCGCCGGAAGGGCACCGACTATTTCATCTGGGCCATCGCACTTCTCAGCATCAACCTCGGCCTCTTGAACCTCTTGCCGATTCCGGTGCTCGATGGAGGGCACCTGCTCTTCTTCCTCATCGAGGGAGTGCTCCGGCGACCGCTCCCGATGCGGGTTCGTGAGGTCGCGCACATCTTGGGCATGGCGCTCTTGCTCTGTCTGATGGCCTTTGCGTTCAAAAACGACCTCCAGAGGCGACTCGGGAATCGAGAGAGTCCCGCCGCGCCAGCGGCGCCGGGAGGAGTCAGCTCCGGATGACGGCGCGGCGTTTAGCGAGCCGGGTCATCGAGCGAGTGCAAAAAGAGGGGACCTTCCTCGCTCAGGCGCTCGACCGAGAGCTCAGCGAGTCCGGTTTCGAGCTCCGCGATCGGGCGCTCGCGACCGAGCTGAGCTACGGCGTGATCCGGACCGAGGCTTATCTGCGGGAGCGCCTGGGGCCCTTTATTGGCTCGAAGAAGACGGATGAGCGAGTGATGAGGGAACTCTGTCTCGCCGTCTATCAGCTCGAGTTCCTTCCGCGGATCCCTCCGAGCGCCGCCGTGAACGAGGCCGTGGATGCTGTTCGGCGCGTCCAAGGGCCGCGGGTAGGGGGCTTCGTGAACGCAGTGCTCCGGCGGCTCAGTGCGGCGGGGCCCGTTCTCCCGCTCCGCGAGGCCACATTCATGTCGCTGCCAAGATGGCTTCGGGCGCGCCTCGAAGAAGCCGTCGGCCCGGAGAATGCGCGGGACCTTGTGGATCCGGGTGCGGGTCGCGCGCTCACGGTGCGTGTGGCCCAAGGGGCCACGCTTTCCGAGGCCTTCCGAGCGGAGCTCGAGCCCGCGGCTGCATGTGAGGGGGCCTATCGTTTTCTCGGGCGCGGAGATCCTCGAGTTCGCGAGGAGTACGCGGAGGGGTCGTTCGTCGTCCAGGAGCTCGGCTCCCAGCTCATTGCCCACGTGCTCGAGGTGACCCCGGGCGCTCGGGTTCTCGATGTTTGCGCGGGCCGAGGCAATAAGACCCTCCTGCTTGCGGAGCTCGTCGGACCGAGCGGATCTGTGGTGGCGACCGATCTGCACAGGTCGAAGCTCGACGTGCTCGAGCGCGAGAACCGACGTCTTCGAGGCACCCGCGCGCCCGTCTCGACCGAGGTTTGGGACGCGACGACCGCGCTGCCCGAGCCTCTCGTCGCTTCATTCGATTTTGTCCTCGTGGATGCGCCCTGTTCGGGGGTCGGGACCCTCCGCCACCGCCCGGAGATCGCTCGGCGTCTCACCCCCGAGGACCCCTCCAGGCTCGGAACGCTCCAGGCTACGATCGTGAAAGAGGCCGCGCGCGCGCTCAAGCCGGAAGGGCAGCTCTTGTTCTCGACCTGTAGCGTCTTGCCTGAAGAGGGGGAAAAAGTGCTGGAAAGTGTGTCCGGAGAGCTCGCTTTGGCGCGAAACCTCGGTGCAATGTGGAAACGAACCTGCGGCGAAGCGGCTTTCTCGCGCATCTTGCCAGGGACTCACGGCACCGATGGCTACTTCCTCGCCCGCCTCGAGCGCCTCGAAGTGTGAGGGGGCAAGCCAGGCCTCGCGCGGACCTCGGAGCTGGCTCCTTTCCGCGCGATTCCCTTGAAAAGGCGCGGCTCACCTGCCAAACACCGGAGCCCATGGCCCGGCATCCGATTGAAGAAAAGCTCCGCGGAGTTTTCACCGCGCTCGTGACCCCTTTCAGCGAGGACGGCCGAAAGATCGATCGCGATGCCTTCTCGTCGCACGTCGAACGTCAGGTCGAAGCGGCTGTGAGCGGGCTCGTCGTGTGCGGGACGACGGGAGAGACTCCGACGCTCCTCGCGAGCGAGATGCAGGAGCTCGTCAGCGTGGCCAAGAGCGTGGCTGGGTCTCGGGTGCCGGTTGTCGCGGGCACCTGCAATAACGACACCTGGGACACCATCGAGCTGTGCAAAGGCGCGGTCCAAGCGGGCGCCGACATGCTCATGATCGTGAGCCCCTATTACAACAAGCCTTCTCAGGAAGGTCTGATCCGTCACATCGAGCTCATCAGCCGGGCCGTCGATGTGCCGATCATGCTCTATAACATCCCCGGCCGCACGAGCGTCATGATGACGGTCGAGACGACCGCACGCATCCTGGATTCCTGCCCGAATGTTGTGGCTGTGAAGGACGCGACGGGTGGCCTGACCTATTGCCAAGAGCTCCTGGCTCGGATTGGCGATCGCGCGGCGCTGCTCTGCGGGGATGACGGGCTTGTTGTTCCGATGATGAGCGTGGGAGCGCGGGGCGTCGTCAGCGTGACAAGCAACGTGCTGCCCCGCGAGGTAATCCGCGTCGTTGACGCTATGGAAAAGGGCGATCTTTTGATCGCTCGACGCGAGCATCTCCGCCTGCTCTCGGTCCACGCCGCGATGTTCATCGAGCCGAACCCCCAGCCGGTCAAAGCCGCCTGTGAGGCGCGAGGCTGGATGCGCTCGTCCGTTCGCCCGCCGATGATTGAGGCCTGCTACGAGACCAAGGCGAAGATCAAGGCGGCACTTGCGGAGTATCTCGAGCGATGAGTGCTGAACCGATCAAACTCGCGCTGATCGGCGCGAGTGGCCGCATGGGCACGGCGATCGTTCGTCTTGCCACCGAATCTCCCGATTTCAAGATTGTTGGCGCGGCCGTCGCGCCTGACAGTAGTGACGTTGGACGGGATGTAGGAGAGCTCGCGGGCGTCGGGACTGTGGGAGTCGAGGCGACCGGCGATCTCCATTCGGCGCTTCTCGGCGCCGACGTGGCCATCGATTTTTCGACGGCAGCTCTGGCTGGTGACGTATTCTTGCATTGTGAGCGGCAAGGTGTGGCGGTGGTTTCGGGGACGACGAACCTCGACACCCGCTCGGAAGCGGCGCTCACCCGCGCAGCGCAAAAAATCCCCGTCCTTTGGGCACCGAACATGAGCCGCGGCGTGCAGGTGCTGGTCGAGATCCTCGAGCATGCTCTGCGCCGATTGGGCTCCGAGTTCGACGTCGAGATCGTCGAGGTGCACCATCGGAAGAAGATCGACGCGCCGAGTGGAACCGCAGTGCGCCTCGCCAAAGCAGCTCAGGCGGTGCGCCCGGAGCTCCGGGAGGTGCGCGGACGTGACGGTCAGATCGGCGCTCGAACCACCGACGAGGTCGGTGTCTTCGGGGTGCGAGGCGGTGACGTCATCGGCGACCACACGATCCACATTCTCGGCGACAGCGAGCGGCTCGAACTGACGCATCGCGCGAGCAACCGAGATCTCTTCGCGCGCGGGGCTCTCTCGGCGGCCCGTTTCCTCGCGAAAAAGCCACCGGGTCGCTATTCGATCGCTGACGTTCTCGGAGCGTGAGACTTCTCGCGGCTCGGGTGCAGTCCGGGCGAGGCCCCTTCTGATGCGGGTCCGCCCCTCGGCCTTGATCCCCCGGAAGCGGGCGCCTATGCCATTTTCCATGCGGACTAGGCTGATCATCGGTGCTGCGAGCGCGCTCTGTCTCCTCGCTTGCGGGGGACCGAAGGAAGCCCCCCGGATCGAACGTTCCGTTCGCATTGACGCCTCCGCCATCGAGACCGTCGAGACTGATCTCGGCTACCGGGTGACCTTGAGCGAGGCGCGCGTCATGGTGCGCGATTTCGAGTTCACGGTTTCCGGCGAGCTCCACGAAGCCTCTCTGTGGCGAAGTGTCTCGGAGTTTCTGGTCCCCGCCGCCTGGGCGCACCCGGGCCACTTCGAAAACGGCACGGTGACCGGCGCTCTGAGCGGCCCTCACCTGCTCGATTGGCTGCCGGGCGGGTCCGTCGAGCTCGGAACGGGAACGTTCATTGTCGGAAGCTACGAGGGCGCAAACTTCACTTTTGCGCGCGCGAGCCTAGGCGATGGCCTCGATGCGAGCGATCCTCTCCTTGGCCACACTGCGATCTTCCGAGGAGTTGCCGAGAAGGAAGGGCGCTCGATCGAGTTCTCTTTCACCTTCGACTCTCCCGAAGAGCGGAAGCTCCTCGGACTTCCCTTCGAGTATGAGCTCGAGGAAAAGACAGAAGCCCCGATCGGCATTCGCTTCGCGCCGGTGGATCCACTTGAGAAGGATACCTTCTTCGACGGCGTCGATTTCGCCGAGCTCGATGAGAACGGCGACGGAGAACTCACGCTCGGACCCGATGAGACCGAAACCGCCCTCGTCGCCGCCTACAATCAGCTGCGGCGTACCTTTCAAACCCACGATCACTATCAGGTCGTCCTGATTCCGCAGGGAAAATCTCCATGATTCGTTCGCTCTCCATGATTCGTTCGTTCTCCATGATTCGTTCGTTCTCCATGATTCGTTCGCTCTCTGTGTTCTCTCTTTCCTTCTTGCTCGGCGCCGTGGCCTGCACCTCGGGAAATGGTGAGGGCGCGGTGCGTGCCACGATTTACGGGGAAGAATTCATCGAAGAAGGGATCCCACAGGACGCCTTCGACGACGGCTGGTCCGTCACGTTCGATCGATTTTCCGTTCGAGTCAGGAACATTCATATCGGCGATATCTCGATGGAAGCCGACGGCACCAAAGACCTGACGAAGGCGAGCGACGGCGAAGGTCAGGAACTCGGCGTCGCGGAAGCGCCCGTGGGGGAGCTCGTCGATTCCGGATACACGATCGGGCGCATGGTCGTCTCGGGACGCGCGAAGAAGGGAAAGGTCGAAAAGACCTTCAACTGGGCCTTCGATGGGCCGACTCGCTACGAGGAATGTGAACCGAAGACGAACGTTGAGTCGGGAGAGGTGGCGACCTTCCAGATCACGATCCACGCAGATCATCTCTTCGCCGACAGTCTTGTCTCGGAAGAGCCGAAACTCCTGTTCCAGCCTCTCGCCGACGCCGATCTCGACGATGACGGCGAGATCACGGAAGAAGAGCTCGCGAAGGTGGATATCGGAGCTTACGATCCGGGAAGCGAGGGCGGCGTGGATGACCTTTGGACCTGGCTCGTTCGACTTTCGGCGACGGTCGGTCACGCGGACGGAGAGGGCCACTGCCACGTTCACGACGAGTCCTGACGAGCCTTGGGGCACCGCTCTTCGGGCTTTTCGGGTTCCTCGGAGCCCCGGCCGCGCTCGGGGAAGAACGAGCCGCGGCCGAGCGTACTGCTTTGGATCGGCAGCACGTTCTTTCAGTCGTGGAGGGACGGAAAGGCGAGCCTGAAAAAGATGGCGCCGAGCCGGGTGATGCGGCAGGCGACGAGGCCCCGCGCGGAGGTGCTCAGCCTGAAGCTCGGGTGTTCGAAGACCCGGGCGCAAGCGGCGGAAGTGCTCCTCGGGCCGAGCTAGCCGCGCCTGGGGTCGACGAGCGTGAGGCGGGCGAGGAGCTGACCGTAACAGTACAGGGCGCGCCGCTGCCCGCCCGCTCGGCGTCGACGACAGTGGTGAGTGCGCGAGAGTTCCGCGCCTTTCCGCGTCGAACCGCCGAAGACGCGCTCAAACTCGTCCCTGGACTTACTCTCGTTCAACACGGCGCCGAAGGAAAAGGCCAGCAGTTCTTCCTCCGCGGGTTCGACGCCATGCACGGCTCGGACGTTGAGGTGACAGTCGCAGGCATTCCTCTCAACGAGTGGTCGAACGTCCACTCACAAGGATATGTAGATCTTGGATTCGTCGTGCCCGAGGCGATTCGGACCGTGACCGTGACGAAAGGACCTTTTTCGGTTGACCAAGGCCCGTTCGCGATGGCTGGCTCCGTCGACTATGCTCTCGGTATCCCTGAGGGGCGAAGGGGCCTTTTTGCCGGGTATACTCTCGGCACCACAAATCGACATCGAGGCGTCCTTACCTATTCACCCCGAGACGGCGACGGACACGATTTCATCGCGCTCGACGCGACGCACGACGACGGCTTTGGGCAGCACCGAAAGGTTGACCGCGCCAGCATTCTCGTCCAGTCCGCTCTCCTTCGCTCCGAGACGAACGGTACTCTCTCCGTGCTCGGAGCGGGCTATTGGGCCGAGTTTCAGCTCCCCGGTGCACTCAAGAACCGGGACGTCGAGCTCGGTCGTCTTGGGTTTTACGACAGCTACGATCTCGCTGCGCGAGGCCAATCGGGCAGGATTTTCCTAGGCCTGCGGCACTCCCTCAAGCGCAAGTTCGTTTCCAGCGAAACCCTTCTCTTTGGCGGCTATCGGCGCTCGAGTCTGCTCGAGAACTATACTGGGTTCCTCATCGCTCGCGAAAGCGGGGATCGTCGCCTTCAAGAGCAGGAGACCTTCTCCTTCGGGATTTCGACGAAGACAGTGGTTCCGCTCACGAAGCTGAGCGACCTGGAAGCGGGGCTTGGAGTCCGAGGTGACGCATTCGGACAGTTCCAGGATCACCTTGGACGACAAGAGGAAGCCCTCGACAGGGAGCGCGAGCTGCGCGGTCTACAGGTGAATATTCACACGCTACTCGGCGTGCGGCTTCGGCTTTCCCCGCGGCTCGATGCGCGTCTGGGACTGCGCTTTGACAGCGCGCACATTGCGGCGGAGGAGCGACGCCTCTCGGAAGTCGCGGGTGGCGCCTTGGCGATTGTCTCGCCGCGGGCTGTGGTGAGCTACCGGCCGACCTCCACCGTCAGCCTGACCCTGGCGGGAGGACAAGGTTTTCGACCGCCGGAAGCGAGAGCTTTCACTTCCTCCCGCCCGCAGGCGACTGGCCTGTCGTCCGACATCTATAGCGGTGGCACCCCCACCATCACTCAGGGTTACTCAGTCGAGCTCGGTGGCCGCTACCAACCGGTCCCGACCCTCGGTTTGAGTGCGAGCACTTTTGCCACCTGGCTCGACCGCGAGTCTGTGTACGACCACGTCTCCGGGATGAACCTAGAGTTGAATGGAACACGTCGCCTGGGCGGCGAGGTTGCCTTCCACACATCGCCTTGGCCCTTTTTGACTTTGCGTGGCGACCTCACGCTCGTAGATGGGCGCTTCAGCGGCTCGGGAGCCAAGATCCCCTTCGCTCCTCTCGGGACCGGGGGTTTGAGAGCCATTTTCTCCCTCGAAAATGGGCTCCGCGCGGGCGCTCGCGTCCTCGGTCTCTTGCCTCGACCGCTGCCCCAGGGAGCCGAGGGCGCGCCCCTCGCACAGTTCGATCTCACGCTCGGTTGGTCATACAGGAACCTGAACTTGGACCTCGAGCTGGAGAATGTCTTCGACCTCGGAGTGAGAGAAGGTGAGTATCACTACGCGAGCCGATTCCATCCGGGCACTGACGACTCCGTACTCCCCGAGCTCCATTTCGTCGCCGGCCCACCTCGGAACCTCCGGGCAACCTTCTCGGCGTCGTTCTGAACACAGGCTGGCCATCCAAAGACCGAATGCGTGAACACGTCCGCGTGGCCTCGCCCCCCCTGAGGCCGTTGCGGGGCGCGCGGAAGGACCTTACGCTCGGAAGTCGAAAGATAAGATGCGGATCCTGGGGGAAGCGTTCCCGCTGCTCGTGCAAGTGGGACCGATGCAGTTTACGGAGGAGTCGGTGCGGGAGATGGCAGCTCTCTACGAGCCCTATTTCGCTCGAGGTGAGCCCTACGCCACGCTCACGCTGCAGCCAAGGAACGCGAAGACGCCTGGCGCGAAAGAGCGGAAGCTGATCGTCGACTGGGTGACCTCGCCGCGCGTTGCCGAGGCGACCAAGAGACTTTGCGTCGCGAGCGCGACGGTGCTGCCGAATCCGATCGCGCGCGGCGTCTTGACAGCGATGCTCTGGGTCTGGTCACCGCCCGTACCTATTCGACCTGTAGCGACGGTCGAAGAAGGACTCGATCATTGTTTCGGTAGCATCGCTCGCGCAGGGCTGAAGCTTCCGAAGCCCGTACCGCTGATTCGCCAGGAGATCTTGCAGGCTCTCCGCAGTCTCATCTAACGAGACCTGCGGAGGAGCATGCGCCCTCTCGGGGGCGCAAAGTACACAGTCGTCGTGCAAGCCGGTAGACGGCCGCACTGTGGCCGCACTATGGCCGCTCTGTGGCCGGCCCCTAGCGTCGCGCGAGAGACTTGAGGGGCGTGCGCTCGCGCCCCTCAGCCTAACTCCGTACTCACTTTGTGATCGGAATGTCGTCGACGGAGCAGCCGAAGGAGAGCGAAACTGATGCGCCCTTGTCGGCCTTCGCTTGGTCACAACTCGCTCCGCAGAGCTCGATCTTGTTGTCGTCCGTCAGGCGCCAGCCCTCGGTGCAATCTTCGGGATCTTTGTCGTCGCGGATCAGGAGGCTCGCGGAGCCATCACTCCAGCGCAGAATGACGTTCGTCAGGTAAGGATCGATGGTTTGGCCGGAGGGAGGACTGGGGAAGTCGTAGGTGCACTCAGTGACGACTTGGCCCGCGATCTTCCCGAGGCCGGCGACGAGAGCCTCCGCGAAGTTCTCCTCAGCCGTCATGTCCATGTGACAGTAGACCGGGCCGCTGTCGGAGCACCCGTCGGCTGCGGTTCCGCCTTCACTTGCAGCTCGGGAGAGCCAGGGGCGCATATCTTCGCCCGAGGCGCTCTCCTCGCTCCCCGGGGATCCGATGATAAAGGTCTTGATCCCGGCGTCGGCGGCTTCTTTAACGGTCTCAATGATCGGGTCCGTGGGGACACCGTCGACGTTCGTGCTTCCACAGCTGAGCGGCTGCGTCGGGGCACCGTCGGTGATGAGCAGCATGAACTTCTGACCTTCGCCGTCATAAGGCTCGAGGCCTTCGCTGAGAGCATAGGAATATGCGTCGTGGGTCGGTGTGTACTGATCGATGGTCGCGTCATCGATGGCGTCTTCGAGCGCATTGCGCTGCGCCGAACCGGACGGACCAAGCTGTGCGATCGAGACCATCTTGTTCGTATCGACGCAGCTCAGATCGGAGCTGGAGCCGCTGCGGCGACTCACGTTCGGATATAAGAGCAGCCCGACTGCGATCGAGTTCGGGAGGCTATCGATGGCGTTCGTGAGAGCGTCGCGGGTCACGTCCCACTTACTCGTGCCTCGGCCGGCTCCGGGTGCATCATCGAGCATCGAGCGGCTCACATCGACGACGAGTTCGAGGATCGCCGGGACACTCTCGCCTTCGCCCTGCCAGCCTGTGCACGCCGCGTTCTCGATCTTGTCGAGGTCGTCGGGCGTCAGGTCAATCTTCCCGCCATCCTGCTCCTTATCGGGCCCACCTTGGCCCGGGCGGGAGCCGGTTCCGATCAGGTCGTCGCTGCTATCGCTATCAACGATGAGCCCGTCTTCGCCGTCCTCGGACCCACTACTACAGGCCACGGGTCCCAGGATCACCGAGCTGACCAACAAACCAACAATCGTTCGCTTCATTCTAAGGCTCTCCGCGAAGGGGGAAGGGGTCCGGGGGTGGCGGCGAGACGGTCCTCCTCGAAAGAATCGGCCGGGGGCCCTCGGTTCCTTGATTCTGACACGTCACTTTCGACGTGTCATCTCGCTCTCAGCCAATGATGATCGGGCAGTATGCGACAAAAGTTCTAGGTCCGCGGGATAATTTCTCCCTCAAAGCGCTTTTTGGGAGCCACGTACCGCCGCTTTCCCGGGAGGACACGACAGGGTCCGCCTTTTCCCCACGTGGGTCGAAACGGAACGCGAGCCCCTTGAAATGGGCCCTGGCAGCCAACGCGGGGACAATGCCGCGATCGGCGTTCTTTGTGCAGGTTTGAGTGCTGAGCACTTTCCGGAGTCAAACCCGAATAGTTTGCGAATTGTGAGAACTGATCGCTAGCTCCATCATCTCGCTTCTGGCTGGCCTCGTGTGGAGGCCAAGCGACTGGAGAAAAAAGCCCATGAGAAGCGAACTTTCTGAATATTTGACCTTCGACGACAAAACCCTGAAGAGCCTCTGGGCGAGAAAGCGTGTCCCCATCAGCGACGTTTACGAGGCGTACATCGAGGGGCGCATCGATATCCCCCCTGAGAGCTGGAGGGAGCTCTTCAAGAAGCGCCACGATCTTCTGAGCTTCCGCCTCACGGGCTCCCATGTCCGGTTCGGGCTGACTCGTTACTTCCCGAACGTTCTTATTCATTCGAGGAGGCAGGATAAGGAGATCGTTTCGGACCACTACGATCGCGGCAATGACTTCTTCGAATGGTTCTTGGGGCCCGCGATGGTCTATACGGCCGGCTACTTCCCGCTCGGAGGCGAGTCTCTCGAGGTCGGTCAAGAAAAAAAGATCGACCATGTGGGCCGCAAGCTACGCCTGAGTCCCGAAGACCGGGTGCTCGACATCGGCTGTGGCTGGGGAACCATGGTCGCGCGTTTTGCGGCCGAATTTGGAGCTCGGACACAGGGCGTCACATTGGCCCAGGAGCAGGTGGAATTCGCAAGCGAGCGCATTCGAGCCTCCGGCGTTGAAGAGCGCGCCAGGGTTCGGGTCTGTGACTACCGGGACGTCGAGGGAACTTTCTCGAAGATCGTTTCGCTCGAGATGGTCGAACACGTAGGCGTGAAGAACCTGCCTGTTTACTTCCAGAAGGTCCACTCTCTCCTCGAAGATCAGGGGCTCTTTCTTCTATCTTGGACCGGAATTCGGAACCTCGAAGCTCCACACAGTCCACTCACTCCCTTTAAGATGGAAGGAGAAGACCTGAACTGGGCCTTGTTCATGAACCGGCACATCTTCGAAGGAGCGGATGCGAGCATTCGGCTCTCCACGATGCTCAAGTTCGCAGAGGATGCCGGCTTCGAGGTCGCGGATGTCGAGAATGTTTCGTCCCATTACGTGATCACGCTCGACCTTTGGTTCGAGAACTGGATGAGAAATCGCGCGGAGGTTGTCGCCGCTTACGGTGAGCGCTGGTTCCGGCTTTGGGCCTTCTTCCTCTATTGGTCGGCGCGCATCGGTGAACAGGGCTCCGCGTTCAACTACCAGGTCCTTCTCCACAAGAGCTCAAACCATTTCGATCGAAAGAAGCTCTCCACCAGCAGCTACCGCTGAGGCTTGGCGCGCCCGGCTCAAGGGGAGAACCGGGCGCTGACTCGCTCGGGGCGTGAGCCGTTATCTTGTGAGCGAAGGGGGAGCATGAGCTCCGATCAGATGAGCTACGACGAGGTCGGTGAGCTCTTCGACCAGCACCTCATCGGTGATCCCGGCGGGCTCTTCGAGGATCGCCGCCAGCATCGTGGCGCGGACCGAGTGATAGATGACGAAGGCGGCGGCGTGGCGATTTTTGCGCAAGATCTGGAAGTTCGTCATCTCGAGGAACGCGCGCAAAATTTCCACGATCTTGTGGTCGAAAGCCTGGACTCGATCGGTCGGCGCGACCCTGAGTCCTTCGAGAGCGAGCACGCGATGAAGCCCGGGGGAGGCGCGGTAGAGGTCGAGCAGGCTCGAGATCACCGTATGAGCGAGCTCGCGTTCGCTCTCGAACTTCCGCGTCAGAAGGAGCCCCTGGAGCATCTCGGAGGTCCGAGAGAACTCGCGATCCTGGAGCGCGTTCAGGATTGCGTCGCGATTTTCAAAGTACTGGTAGAGAGAACCGACGCTTACGCCGGACACTTCAGCGATCCGACTCGTCGTCGCACCGACCAAACCTTCTTGATCGAGAATGCGAACACACCCGTCCAAAATAGCGTCGACAGTAGCTCGGGAACGGCTCTGAACAGGCGCTTTTCTAGCTGCTTTCTTGCGCGCTTTGGTGTTCACGACAAACCCGAATCCATTGCGAATTGTGGAGGAGGACTACGGACGCGCATAGTGAGCCCAGGTGGATCGCGCGACCGTCCGCAAAGGCTCGTACAACTCCGAGGTCGCAGCAAGGAAAAACAATCATGGATGCATCGCTCTGGGGAAGCACTCTCGAGACAAGATCAGCGGCGCCGCGGCGCTCGCTCCTGCGCTCGAATCGTGACATCCGCAGTCTCTTCTGGTCGCTTGGATTGTTCCCGCTCCCGCTCATTGTCGCATATTTTTCGCCTTGGGCCGCGATCGCGCTCCTTCCTTTCGCGCTCTATCTTGGCTTCTGCGCAGGCGTTTTGACCCACTATCACAACCACCAGGGCGTGTTCCGCTCGGGGCTATTGAACCAGCTCTATTCGCTCTGGCTCTCGGTTTTCTACGGGTTTCCCGTTTTCGCCTGGATCCCGACCCACAACCAAAATCATCATCGTTACACGAACGGCCCCCTCGATGCCACGAGCACGTTCCGTCGGGGCAAGGAAGACTCCCTCTACGAAGCGCTGACCTACCCGACGCGCTCGAGCGCGTGGCAACTCCCCGCCGTGCGCGGCTACTTAGCGCAGATGCGGCGGGCACGTCCGAGCGAGCATCGCTGGGCTATTTCCCAGATCGTGACACTGATCGCGGCGCACGTGCTCCTCGTCCTTTTCTTCGTCGAGAGGCACGGAGCTCTGCTCGGTGGGCTTTCCTACGCGGTCTCCCTCGGCATTCCGGCGCTGTTTGCTTCCTGGTCGATGATGTTCATCAACTATCTCCAGCACGTCGGCTGTGACCCGGAGTCTCCCGACAACCACTCGCGGAATTTCGTTGGCCGCTTCGAGAACTGGCTCGTGTTCGACGCGGGTCTTCACACGGTGCACCACGAAGAACCAGGCCTGCACTGGAGCCGCCTCAGCGAGCTTCACAATGCGCGCTCCGCTTCGATCCACCCGGTCCTGCTCCAGAGAAACGTCTTCTCGTTCCTCTGGAGTCGCTACTTCCGGCGCAGCCCCGAGCACATTCTCGTGACTCGCCTGGCTCCTTCGCGGGCCGAGGGGGCCTGACGGGCACGGTCCCAGGGCTGTCGAGAAGAGGTTCTCCGTCCGACTCACGAACATCGCGGGGACCAGAAAAGAAGAAGGGCGGCCTCTATCGAGGTCGCCCTTTCTCATTCCTGGCGCGGGAGGGGCCGCTTCCGCGGCCCATTCTCACTTCAGGATGTCGCGAATCTGGCAAGTCGGAGAGCAGGTGAGGGAGCCTGTGGGTCCGTCATCGCACTGCTCACCGTCGTCCTTCTGGACCTTGCGGTCGCCGCAGAAAGGAGCGCGCGTGCAGTCCTTCTTGCAGCCACCGTAAGCGCCGGTGTTGTTCGAAGTTCCGAGGTCACATTGTTCCGGACCGTTGCGGACGCCGTCACCGCAGTAGGGGACGTTCGTCTTACACTCGTAGCTGCAGCCCTTTCCATCGGGCGAGTAGGCCACGTTCTTCGGACCGTTGTCACATTCCTCGGAGCCGTTCTTCGTGCCGTCGCCACAATAGGGACCCCACTCACACCTGGTCGTGCAACCGTTGTAAGCGTTGTCATTGTTGCTTTGGCCGTTGTCGCAGAGCTCGTAGGCGCTCTGGACCTGGTTGTCACCGCAGTAGGGAACGGCTTTGCAGTCTTCGCCGCAGGCGCCGGTCGTGCCGGGATAGGCGTAGATGTCTTCGTTGAAGCCGTTGTCGCAGGCTTCGCCGAACATGGACTGGTGGACGCCGTCGCCGCAGTGCGGTCCGAGGAGACAATCCTCGGTGCACCGATCATACTCTCCGTTGACATTGTCGGGCCCGTCGTCGCACTCCTCGCCGGAGTTCGACTGGATGACGTCGTCACCGCAGCGCGGTCCGAACTCGCACTCCGTCGTACAGCCGCCGTAAGGCGCGGGGCTCGCGTTGAAGCTGCCGTAGTCGCAGTCCTCATCCATGGTCTTGAGCCCGTCGCCACAGAAGGGATCGAACTCGCAGTTTGCGTTGCAGCCGAGGCCGCCGTCGCAGAGCTCGGCGCCGTTGCGGATGCCGTCGCCACAATAAGGCGCCGGCTTGCAGTCGTAACCGCAGACTCCCGCTCCGTAAGTTCCGAAGACCCCATCGATAGGATCACAGGTCTCGCCGTTTCCTGGCTGAACTACCTTATCGCCGCAGTACGGAGCGAACTTGCACTGTGAGGTGCAGCCGCCGTAAGCGCCGGTGTTATTGGCGGTCCCGAGGTCACACTCCTCACCCTCGTTCGGCTGGAGGTTCCCGTCGCCGCAGCGCGCGGGGCGGAGACAGCCTGGGGCACATTCGCCCATGGCGCCGGTCTCGTAGGTGTCGATGTTCAGGCCGTTATCACAGTACTCATTGCCGTTTTTGATGCCGTCGCCGCAGAACTGATAGGTGCAGTTGTTCGGATTATTGGCGCCGACGTAGAGGCAGGTGTTGTAGCCACTCGAGGGCATTCCGCCGCCGTTCGGGCTGCCATTGCCTGTGTCGCAGACTTCGCTGCCGGCTCGGATGCCGTCGCCGCAAGTCGTGTTGCAGGTCGAGCGGGGGGACAGGAAGCCGTCGAGAGTGAGCTGGTAGTTCGAGGCCGTGGGACGGCGCTCGGCTTGGAATACGACGATTTCGTAGACGTTGCCCTTGGTGATGTTGAAGCGGGCATCCGTCCCTTGGCCTTGTTCTGTCGTGCTGTAGCAGCTCCCGAGGGCGGGCAAACTGCCGCCGCCGTGGACAGAACAATTGCCGCTCGAGTCGCCCAGGACCACCCGTCCATACTCGGTCCCATGGATGCCGCCGATGTCGACGGCCAAGCGGCCATTGACGAAGACCCAGACGTCATCGTCGCCAAAGAAGGTGAGCGTCTCGCCGCCAGAATACTGGAAGTAGTAGCGGAGCTCGCTCGTGAAGTTCCAGTTTCGCGTGTTCCCGGTGTTCGTGTAGTTCCCGAAGCCGCGTGCCGTGGTGGCCGGACTGGCCGTCGAACCTAGGGGATAGAAGGTGTTGCCGTTGTTCGAGAATTGGTAGGCTGTTGTGCTCGTGGTGTCATTGCACGGGTCCGCCGCGTTCCCGCAGCGCTTCAAGCGGAGCGTGTCGATTCCTCCGGCGGGGAGGGGCGTAGGATTGGCTCGGATTTGCACGTTGCGTCCCGTCCCCGTCCCCTGGTTTGCTCGGTCTGCCCAGACCTTCGTGTTGGTCGTGTTCGAGTCGCGGTACCAGAGCGCGAAGGCCGCCGCGTGGTACGGGAGATCGTTGCCGCCGGGGCCCGTGATGCTCGGGTTCGAGGTCGACGTATCGAGCTGGGGCTTGCCTTGGTTGTCGAGGCGACCGCAGGTAGCGGTGTTGTCCGTGGTGCAATAGGGCCCCACGATGCCAAGGTCGAGCGAGATGGGCAGATCAGCGTCGTTGTTCGCGTTGTTCATGTGGGGGTGCCCACCGTTGTCCGAATCGGTCCGGAACGTGAAGTCGCGATAGGTGATCTTGAAGTCGATGGCGGAGGGATAGGTGACGCCGCTCGAGCACTGCCAACCCGGCTCTTGGACGCAGAACTCCGAGCAGCCGTCGCCGTTCGTCTTATTGCCGTCATCGCAGCCCTCTGAGCCGGTCCTGATGCCGTCGCCGCAAGTCACAGCTACGGTCGGATGGCCGGTGGGGCTCGTCGCTGGCGTGATGCTCGGCTCGAGCTGACACGTCGGCCCACAGCCGTCGCCTGCGATGGTGTTGCCGTCGTCGCAACCCTCACCCCGCTCTGGGGTCCCGTTGCCGCAGACACTGGGAGTGCAGGGGTTCGCGGTCCCGTTCGCGCCGCACTGATGATAGCCCGGCTGGAGGCGGCAGTTGCGGCAGCCGTTCGTGTCCGTCGAGTCACATTCCTCGTTGCCTGTGCGGACGCCGTCGCCACAGTCGGCCAAGCAGCTCGTTCCCGGAGGGGGACAGACGTAGCCGGTCTCGACGGTACAGGTCGACGAGCAGCCGTCGCCGCTCCGAGGACCGCAGGTCGAGCTCGGGCACTGGCTATTGGCGGTGCAGGTCTGGCCGGCGTTCGCTCCTCCGACACAACGCTTCCCATCGTCACATTGTTCGTCCGGTGCGCGCACGCCATCGCCACAGACGGAGGCGACACAGACCGAAGGCTGACCTGAGCAAAAGTAGTTGTTGTTGATCTCGCAGTTGGTGCAGCCGACTGTCGACATCGCACCGGGGTCACACTCTTCGCCGGCCTGGAGGTAGCCGTCGCCGCATTCGGGCAATCGGACACAGGTTCCCGCCTTCGGACAGACGAAGCCGTCTTCCACGAGGCAGTTGTTGTCACAACCGCCGGTGCCCCCGTCGCCGTCGCATTCTTCGCCGAACTCGATGATTCCGTTTCCGCAATCGGGCTCGGGGAGGATCGTCACGAAGCCTTTGCAAGCGTTTGGACCCATCGAATAGCAGTCACCTTGTCCCACGATCGCCGGGTCGCAGATCTCGCCGGGCTCGAGGATCCCGTTGCCACACTCGATCGTGCTCGTGCAGACGCTCGCTCCGCCCGAGTTGTCACACTCGTAGAACGGCTCTTCGCGACATGCGGAGGAACAGCCGTCACCGCTCTCCTTATCGCCATCGTCGCATTCCTCGGCGCCTCGAATCAGGCCGTCGCCGCAGATCGGCTTGCAGCCGCTTCCGGAGCAGTACCAGCCAGTCTCGACTTGGCAGTTTGAGGAGCAGCCGTCCCCGTTCTGCTCGCCTCCGTCGTCGCAGGCTTCATTCGGAGTCCGGAAGCCATCGCCGCAGGCGATCTCGACGCAGGACTGACCGGGCGGGCAGAAGAAGCCGTCCTCTTGTTGGCAGGTCTCCGAACAGCCGTCGCCGCTCTCGGGGTCTTCCTGGCCGTCGTCACACTGTTCCCCGCGCTCGCGGATCCCGTTGCCACAGACGGGGAGCAAGACGCAGGGCTCGCCCGGCTTCACACAGCTATAACCGTCTTCGATCTTGTCACACTTCGCCGAACAGCCGTCCTTGTCCTCCGTATTCTTATCGTCGCAAACTTCCGTGCCTTCGATGACGCCGTTGCCGCAGGTGACTACGCGCGTGCACGCTTTGCCTTCGTCGAAACAGATAAAGTCGTCGTCGACCTTCAGACAGTCGGAGGAGCAGCCGTCGCCGCCATTCTTGTTTCCGTCATCACAAAGCTCTCCTGGCTCGAGCTTCCCGTTTCCACAGATCGCTTCGACGGGAGATCCATCGGAGTCGTCGTCACTGTCGTCGTCGGAGCCGGATCCCTTGCCTCCGGTGCTGTCGACCAGGTCATCCCCTCCGTCGTTGCTTGGACCGCGGCCGCCGAGGCCACCAGTTCCTGGTTGGCCGTCCGATCCGGGGACGTCGATATCGCTGGCGAGCTCACAGCCTGTTATGGCAACGAGAGCGGCCAACACCAGGAAACGGAACTTGTTAGGAGCGGATAGTAAGGTGCGCGGGTTCATGGAGACGACGGGGATGCGGAGAAGAGATCAGGGGCGGCCCCCTCTCGACATTCTGCGGTTATCCGCCTGCCGTGACCAGAAGGGGCTTCACGATTTATGCTACACGGCGGGCGCCTGTCGGGGTGGGAAGCTGTGGGCTTTCCGCTGACTGTGGACCCCGGAAAAAGGGACCATTGGCGGCGCGCGTGGAGCTCCCGAAAGACCCCAAGGAGAGCGCCACGGTGCAGCGGCTTACGAAGGCCCGCGCTGGCGTTCGAGAGGTCGGCCGTGGTGCGATTCGCTCATTTCAGGATGTCGCGAGCCTTGCAGGTCGGGGAGCAGGTGAGGGAGCCCGTGGGGCCTTCGTCGCACTCCTCGCCTGCGTTCTTCTGGACCTTGCCGTCGCCGCAGTAGGGAGCGCGGCTGCAGTCCTTGTTGCAGCCACCGTAGGCGCCGGTGTTGTTCGAAGCTCCGAGGTCACACTGCTCCGGGCCGTTGCGGACGCCGTCACCACAGTAGGGAACGTTCTTCTTGCATTCGTAGCTGCAGCCCTTGCCATCCGGTGAATAGGCGACGTTCTTGGAGCCGCTATCGCACTCCTCCGACCCGTTCTTCTTCCCATCGCCACAGTAGGGACCCCACTCACATTTGGTCGTGCAGCCGTCGTAGGCGTTATCGCTGTTGGCAGGCCCGTTGTCGCAGAGCTCGTAAGCGCTCTGTACCTGACTATCACCGCAGAAAGGAACCGCTGTGCAGTCTTCGCCGCAGGCGCCGCTCGTGCCGGGGTAAGCGTAGAGATCTTCGTTGAAGCCGTTGTCGCAGGCTTCGCCAAACATGGACTGGTGGACACCGTCGCCGCAATTCGGTCCGAGCAGGCAGTCGAGGGTGCAGCGGTCGTACTCGCCGTTCACGTTGTCAGGGCCGTCGTCACATTCTTCGCCCGCATTCGATTGGACGACGTCGTCGCCGCAGCGCGGGCCGAATCCACACTCGGTCGTACAACCGCCGTAGGGCGCAGGGCTCGCGTTGAAACTGCCGTAGTCACAATCTTCGTTCGAAGTCTTGAGCCCGTCACCGCAGAAGGGATCGAACTCGCAGTTCGAGTTGCAGCCCGGGGTCCCGTCGCACACCTCATTCCCATTGCGGATACCGTCACCGCAGAAGGGCGCCGGTTGGCAGTCGTAGCCGCAGACGTCTTCCCCATAGGTTCCGAAGACTCCGTCGACGGGATCGCAGGTCTCTCCGGCTTGGACGCTTCCGTCGCCGCAGTACGGAGCGAACTTGCACTGCGAGGTGCAGCCGCCGTAAGCGCCGTTGTTATTGGCGGTCCCGAGGTCACACTCTTCGCCCTCGTGAGGCTGGAGGATGCCGTCGCCGCAGCGCGCGGGGCGGAGGCAGCCTGGGGCACATTCGCCCATGGCGCCGGTCTCGTAGGTGTCGATGTTCAGGCCGTTGTCACAATACTCGCCGCCGTTCTTGACGCCGTCGCCGCAGAACTGCTTGGTGCAGTTGTTCGAGTTGTTCGCACCGACGTAGAGGCAGGTATTGTAGCCGGAGGAGGGCATACCGCCGCCGTTCGGGGAGCCGTTGCCTTCGTCGCAGACCTCACTGCCGGCGCGGATGCCGTCACCGCACAGTGTGTTGCAGGTCGAGCGGGGGGCCAAAAAGCCCTGCAGAGTCAGGCGGAAGTTCGACTGGTCCGTGTGGCGCTCCGCGTGGAAGAGGGCGATCTCGTAGACGCCGCCTTTGACGAGTCCGAAGCGGGAGTCCGTCGTGCCTGAGGCTTCGGCTCCGGACAATGAACAGGACGGGATCGGGTGAGTATCGTCATCTGTCGTCGCGCAGGCCGCGAGGCTGAAGTTCCCGCCGGGGCTGTTGCTCGTGTAGTCCGCGCCGCTCAGGGAGCAGCTCGAGTCGGTGTCGCCGAGAATGACGCGCCCGATCTGTGCGCAGTGCACTCCCCCGACGTCGACTGCGAGGCGGCCGTTGATGAACACCCAGACGTCGTCGTCTCCCCGGAAGATGAGCTGTTCGCCGCCCTTGTACTGGAAGTAGTAGCGAAGCTCGGTCGTGAAGTGGAAGTTGTGTCCGGTGGTCGAATAGTTCCCGTGGCCTTTGCCATCCAGAGGGAAATAGCTCGCGCTCGCGAATTCGTAGACATCCGAAGATGTGCCGCCGATCTGGGTGAGCTCGAGAGAATCCCGAACGACGGCTGTGTCGATGCCCAGCTCGTTCGTATCTCGGAACCACGCAGCGAAGCGAGCTCTCGAGCTCGGTCCGGGTACCGATGAAATGGTCTCCGAGGGCTTGACGGGTTTGCCCTCACTATCGAGTTTCCCGCACGAAGCGAGGTTATTCACTGTCGAACTCGTATAGGTACAAGGCACCCCAGCGATCCCTTTATTGTCCGCGTTCACGTTCTGGAAGTGGGGATGCCCGCCTGACTCGGCGCTCGCCTTGAAGTCACGATACGTGACGGCCATCGACACGGTGCTCGGGCGAGTCGGTGGTTCATCGCAGATCCATCCGTTTTCTTCTTCACAGAATTCCGAGCAGCCGTCGCCGTTCGTTGTGTTGCCGTCGTCGCAGCCCTCGGAGCCGGTCTTGATGCCGTCGCCACAGGTGACCTGGACGATGGGCGGGTAGATACCCGAACCAGTAGGAGTCTCGGTGCGAGTAATGGTGGGCTCGAGCTGGCACGTCGGACCACAGCCGTCGCCGGCGATGGTGTTTCCGTCGTCGCAACCTTCACCGGGTTCGGCCGCCGCGATGGCAGCGGCGCGAGTCACGTTCGTTGGATCCGGATGGACCGCGTTCCCGCATACGCTCTTGGTGCAGGGGGTGTCGGTTCCGCTCGGACCACAGTGGTAGCCGGGGCGGAGGCGACAGTTCAGACATCCGTTCTCATCGGATGAGTCACATTCCTCGTTACCGGCGCGGATTCCATCGCCGCAGTCAGCCAAGCAGCTCGTTCCGGGCGGGGGACAGACGAAGCCCGTCTCCACGGTGCAGCTTGCCGAGCAGCCGTCGCCGCCGACAGGAGCACAGGTCGATCCGGGGCAGTTGCTGTTCGAGGCGCAGGACTCTCCCTGCTTCGAGCCGCCAACACAGTGTTTTCCGTCGTCGCACTGTTCGTCGGGAGCGCGCAGGCCGTCGCCGCACACCGAGATGACACAGACCGAAGGCTGGCCGGAGCAGAAGTAGTTGTCGTTGATCTGGCAGTTGGTGCAGCCGACCGTCGACATCGCGCCGGGGTCACACTCTTCACCGACCTGGAGGTGGCCGTCGCCGCAGCTCGGCAAGCGGACACAGGTCCCCGCCTTGGGACAGACGAAACCTTCTTGCAGGACGCAGTTGATACAGCCTCCGCTGCCACCGTCGCCATCGCACTGTTCGCCGAACTCGATGACCGCGTTCCCGCACTCAGGCTCGGGCAGGATCGTGACGAAGCCTTTGCACGCGTTCGGACCTGTCGAGAAACAATCGTCCTGGCCCACGATCCCCGGGTCACAGATTTCGCCCGGCTCGAGCTCGCCGTTGCCGCATTCGATGGTGCTCGTGCAGACGCTGGTTCCGCTCGAGTTGTCGCACTCGTGGAAAGGCTCGATGCGGCAGGCGGAGGAGCAGCCATCACCGCTCTCCTTGTCCCCGTCGTCACAGGCTTCGGTGCCACGAATCAGTCCGTCGCCGCAGATCGGCTTGCAGCCGCTCGCGGAGCAATACCAGCCCGACTCGACTTGACAGTCTGAGGAACAGCCATCGCCGCTCTCTTTGTCTCCGTCGTCGCAGGCTTCGTTCGGCGTCCGGAAGCCGTCACCACAAGCGATCTCGACGCAGGCCTGTCCGGGCGGACAGAAATAGCCATCTTCTAGCTGACAGGTCTCCGAACAACCGTCGCCGCTCTCCGGCTCTTCCTGGCCGTCGTCACACTGCTCACCGCGCTCGCGGATCCCGTTTCCGCAGACCGGGAGCAGGACGCAGGGCTCGCCCGGTTTGACGCAGCTGTAGCCGTCTTCGACCTTGTCACACTTCGCCGAACAGCCGTCTTTGTCCTTCGCATTCTTATCGTCACAGGCTTCCGTGCCTTCGATGACGCCGTTGCCGCAGGTGACGACGCGTGTGCACGGTTTCCCTTCATCGAAACAGATGTAGTCGTCGTCGACCTTCCCACAGTCGGCGGAGCACCCGTCGCCGCTGTCGCGGTTCCCGTCGTCGCAGAGCTCCCCAGGTTCGAGTTTCCCGTTGCCACAGACAGCTTTGACAGCTCCGCCATCCGCTCCGTCATCCTCGTCGTCTGAACCAGACCTTCCGCCGCTTCCGAGGACGATTCCGTCGTCGTCGTCGTCGTCGTCGATGGGAGCTCCTCCGCCGAGCCCGCCGGTCCCGGACCTATCGTCGGCTCCCGGCATCGTGATTTCGCTCGCCAGCTCACAGCCTGTCGCGGCGATGAGGGCGGAGAGCACGAGGAAGCGGACCTGGTTGATGGTGGAGAGAATCGTGGGCTTGGTCATGTGTCGGCGGATGTCCGTCGCTACGAAGGAAGCATTTGGCCTTCTGCTACGTGCATCTCTGTACGGCTCACTTCACCATATAGACGTAGAGTAGAAAGTCAGTTCGCGTTGATTTCAGTGGGCAGTTGTGTGCTAGCTCGGTCACACACCAAGAGCTCACGACACCTCTCAGAGCGAAGCGGGAACGACACGTCTCTGAGATGCGCTCGAGAATCACTCAAAGCGCTCGCCGCACTCACCGGGCGCCAGACGCGCGTGGTGAACGTTCACAGGGCCGAAAGTCAGCCACTTACGCGCGCATCCGGGGAAGTATGTGCGCGCTCACTTGGCGCCTCGAAAGGCTACGCGATCGATTCAGTCGCGCGGCTCAGACCATCATTGCGGCTGCCAGACGACGGCGACGACGAGCTCCTCGGTCAGGAGGAGCCGACCTTGGAGCTCGTCTCCGAGAGCTTTCTCGCCGAGCTTGCAGTCGAGGGCTATCGAGCCGTTGTCAGCACCGCTCGGTCCGGTGGAGCCGGGGGCCACGCGGAAAGAGACCTCGTGGAAGCCGAGGAAGCGGCGATGTGAGGGGTAGACGCACTTGTAGTAGGCCTCTTTGGCGCAGAACGCCCAGAGCGCCGAGTCTCCGAGCGACGCGCCCACCCCCTGAAGATGCTGGCTCTCCTCGGCGTCGATGATGCGCTCGATGAGCTCAGGGCCGAGGGCCTTTCGGACTTCGACGTCGAGGCCCAAGGCTCGGACTTTGTCCGAGACTGCGCAGAGTCCGAGCACCGAGCGGGTTCCCGTGTGGGCGATCGAGCCGGCCAGAGAACTCGGAAAGACCGGTACGCCCTCTGCGTCTCGGCCGACGACCTCTGTGACTCCGTAGTGAAGAAGGGCGCGCGTCGCCGCCTGCCGACCCGCCCAATGTTCGCGCGCGCGCTTCTCGCTCCATGTTGGAGGGAAGTGCAGGACGTCTTCGGAAGGAACGGTGCCGCGCGTCGCGCGCACGGCACCGATCGTGGCCAGGGGGAGAAGGCGCTGGACGAGGAGCTGCTCGAGCGCGGAGTCGACCTGCATCGGCGCCGTCATCCGTCGCGCGCAAACCTCGGAGCTTACTTCTTCTTGGCGTAGCGCTGTTTGAAGCGCTCGACGCGTCCAGCGGTGTCGACGATGCGCTGCTTGCCCGTGTAAAACGGGTGCGTATAGGCAGAGATGTCGACGTGGACGACGTTGTGCTCGACGCCATTGATCGTCCGCTTCTCGGCAGACTTCATCGTGGAGCGGGTGATGATCTCGTGGTCGCCGTCGACGAAGACGGCCGGCGTGTAGTTCGGATGGATCTCGGGTTTCACAGCAAAAGTCTCCGAAAGGGCGGATGCCCATAGCGCAGAGCTCCCGAGGTAGCCAGCGGTTTCGGCGTCCCCCGGGGGCCCTTCCGCCCGGCATTTCGAGATTTCCGGCCTCGAAGGGCCAGATTTTAGCGCAGGACGGTCATTCCGACCGCTTCCCAGCGGCCGGGTTTGAGCTCGACGGTGCTGGTTTTTTTGAGCCCTTGGGCGGCGACTTCGACCTTGTGGGTCCCGGCGGGGAGTCGGGCGCGGACGACGCCAATGCGGGCCGGCAGGGTGGCCCAGCTCCGGGTGTCCGGGGTGTCCATAGCGGTCAGGGTGACCTGGGTCGCGAGGTTCGCGATGAGCCCTCCGACGCCGTCGCCGCTCACCTTCTGAGCGACCTCGCCGGTGACGGCACGTGTGATCAGGCGCGTGATCGCCGAGGCGATGATGCGTCCTTTCTCACGGTCGTAGGCCCGTTTCGTTTCCTCATCGATGGCCAGGGCTTCTTCGACTTCGTAGGCCTGCCCGTCGATCAGGACAGTGGGCGTCTTGATGACCCTTTTGGTCTCTTCGAGCTCCGGGTAGTTCACCCACATCACGAGGCCCTTTGCGGCGAGCTCGTTCGCTTGAGCCGTCTGGCCTGCGCTCAGGTAGAGCGCGCCGTACGTGAGGGCGAGGCCGATCGGGATGCGTTTGGCGACTTTGGCCGGGACGCGGCCGTAGTTCACGATCACGAGCAGCTCTCCTGTCGTGTCCTTCGGGCCCGCGCCGGGCTCGTCCCCCTGGGCCGCGCTTTCGCTGTCGGAAGGTGCGGGCGCGGGCGCAGGCTCTGACGCGGGCGCAGGCTCTGGTGACTCATTCGCCGGGTACTTCTCAAGGAAGGCGCTGATGAATTGTCCGCGGTAGCCGGTCTCGGCCGCCAGGCGCCGAACAGGTTCGACGAGCGAGGGAAGCTCTTTGTGCTGGAGGGCCTCGTCGTAGTAGCGGATAGCGATGTCGGAGCGGCCCGATTTCTCGAAGACGAATCCGGCGAAATAGCTACCGGGCGCGGTCAAGCTCGCCTCGGGGATCTGCTGATCCTTGTAGTATTTCTGCATGATGGCGAGACGTCGCGCCTCGACCCGTGCTCCGTCCAGATTGTGAGCGGAGAGGTAGTTCACCATGTTCATGGTGTTGATGAGGAGCTTCTCGTAGGGCGGCGCTCGGTAGCCACCCGTGTCGTCCGAGAAGAGGTATTTGCCGATGTCCTCGAGCGCTGACTTCGAGAAATCGAGCAGCTCGATCTGTTTGTCGGCGACCTGCAGGTCGCGGGAGGAGTTCTTGTAGTCTTCGAGCTGTTGCTGGATGAGCGAACGGTCGAGAATCAGGAGCGCATTGTCCCCCGAGGCGTCTTTCGGGAGTTCGGCGCCGCTCTTGACGTCGAGCTCTTCGTTCATCAGCGCGAGCGCCTCTTTGGCGTCTCCGCGGTCGAGGGCTTTACGGGCCTCGAGCGTCTTCGCCGAGTGCCCCGCGCAGGCGAACGCGAAGAGCGCTGGGAACAACGCCAGCGAAGGTAGTTTGAGAAGGAAAGGGTCTCGCGCCCTCGGGCGCGAGACCATCCAAGATGCGTCCATGTTCGGCGGGGGGCCCGGGACTTAGATCACGGCCTTGGTCAGGCTGGCCTTGTTCTGGAAGAGGATTTGGCCGGTCTCGACCTCGAGGACCTGCATGAAGAGGAAGTACTGGACGCGGCGCTCTTTGTTGAAGACCTCGTCGGAGGTGTAGACCTTACCGGTCACGATGTACCTCGCGCCGAGCTGCTTGCCCCAGACGGCGGTCTGGCCCTGATCGAAGCCGTCACCCTGCTGTTTTTTGACTTCGGCGAGCAGGTCCTGCTGCTGCTGAATGCTGATGACGCGGACGTGCCCGCCGTTGATCAGCGTGGTCTCGACGTCGCTGATGAGCGCGTCAAGGGAGCCCTCGATGTGCTCGCTCGTCTCATTGCGGAAGGGGAGCACGCTGAGCGTCGGCTGCTGCTCGTTTTCCCAGCGCTTGACCACAGCCGAGCTCTGGAGTGCGTTCATGTTCTCGGACAGAAGCTTCTGCAGGTCGCGCTTGTCGAGCCCGGTGCCCATGGCCTGGTCGTCAAGACCTTCGACGTCCTCTCCGCGCACAGCCCGAGGTCCCCCACAAGCCACCGCACCCAGGCACAAGGCAACGAGCAGTGACTGACATAGTGATCGATTGATACGGATCATGACGCAAGGCATGCCAGACGAGGGAGGTACTTGGCAAGCCAGCGCTTTTGGTCCGCGCCGAGCGCGGGCAAAAAGGCGATCTTTTCGGGCCGACCGAGCGCTCTTCCGACCGGCCGAGAGGGCCTCCGTCCGGCTCAGGTGCGCCGAACGGGAATAATCTGGACGCGGCGGTCGTCACCCTCGCCACTGCTCTTCGTGACAACACCCTCGAACTTCGCGAGCGCCATGTGCACGACGCGACGGTCCCTCGGGTTCATCGGCTCGAAGGTGATGACCTTGCCGAGCTCGACTGCTTGTTTGCCGAGCTTCTTCGCCATGGATGCGAGGTTGTCATCGCGGCGCGAGCGGTAACCTTCTGCGTCGACGAGGACGTGACGCTTCTCCTCGCCGGGCCGGTTCACGACGCGGTGCGCGAGGAACTGGAGCGCCTGGAGGACCTGGCCCTTCTTGCCGATGATGCGGCCGGAGTCGGGACCGGCGATCTCGATGTAGATCTCGTCGGGGCTCTCATCGCGCGGGCGCTTCAGACGGACCGTACAGTCCATCTCCATGTCTTCGATCACGTTCTCGACGAATTCGAGGACGAGCGCCGCTTTGTCATCGATGTTCTGATCTCGCACCTCAACGCTAGCCGCGGAGGTTTCGACGTTCTGTTCGCTCATAACTAGTTTTCCTTAGTGCTGGACCCTAAAGGTCCATTGATCCTTGTTTTGGCAGGTCCCCTCACCCTGCCTTGGTCCCCTCTGAGCTCGTGGTCACAACCGCGACGCGGGAGCTCAGGGTCTTTTGGGCATGGTACTCGACGGCACGCTGCTGGAGTATGCCGAGGAGAGAGTTCGTGAACATATAGACGCCTAGACCGGCCGGGAGGAAGAGCATGAACAAGGTGAACATGCCCGGCATCATGTAGAGCATCATTTTCTGCTGAGCCGGATCACCGGCCTGCATCGGCATGATCTTCTGCTGGACGAAGTAGACCCCGCCGATGATGAAGGGCAGAAGGTAGTAGGGGTCCGGGGCCGAGAGGTCGGGGAACCAGAGGAAGGGGATGTTGTAGAGCTCGACCGCTGTCTGGAGCGTCGTGTAGAGCGCGAACCAGACTGGCATCGACGCCATCTGGGGCAGGCAGCCCTTCATCGGGTTCACGCCGTGCTTCTTCCAGAGCTCCATCTGAGCCAGGCCGCGGGCCTGGGGATCGTCTTTGAACTTCTCGGTCAGCTTGTCCATCTCAGGCTTCAGCTCGCGCATGTGGATCATGTTGCGAATCGAAGGAACCGAGAGCGGGAACAACAGCACGCGCGCGGTGATGGTCAGGATGACGATCGCAAGACCCCAGCTCGGCACGACTGAGTGCAGATAGAGGAGGTAGGTGACGAGAATCTTGGCGATCGACGAGAAGAAGCCGAGATCGATGATCGGGTCGAAGCGGTCCCCCGCGAGGGCGAGAGCCTTGCGCTCTTTCGGGCCGATATAAGCTTTGAATTGGTAGACGTCGGTGCCGCCGGCCGGAATCACATGGCTCGGGTAAGAGAGGCGCGCTTTGTAGATCGCGGCCGCTTCTGGGTCTTTCTGGCGGCTCGCGTGATGCGCCGAGTCCCAGCGGTCCTCGATCTGCATTTGGCAGACAGGAGTCACAGGGCCGCTTTCATGGGAGACGGCTGTCGTAAAGTAGGCGTTCGAGACGGCGGCGACCTGGCCCACACCGCGCATCTCGGACCAGTTTCCGTCGTTCGTCGCCGAGCGGACGAAGCGCTCCTTCTCTTCGAAATCGCCCGGCTCGAAGTCCTCGCGACGCTCGCGAACGACCTCACCCGCCTGGTCGATACACTCGACGTGGGTGGCGAGCGGGTTCATCCGGAACATCTTGCTCTCGACGAGGCTGTCCTTGAGGTAAGCGCCGGTGGAGAGAATGAGCGAGTAACCCGCGTCTTTGCCGGAGCGGTTCTCGATGCGAAGTTCGGTATTCAGGCTGTAAGGAGCGCTGCTGATGGCGACGCGCTTCTCGATGCGTACCTTCTCCGACTCGTAAACAAGGACACACTCCTTGTCGCTCGAGGAGGCGAGTTCGTAGTGGAAAAGATCGAGGTCGAGCAGGTCGTCGGGACGGGCGCCGCTTGCCGGATTCCGGAGGGTCGTAAATAGCGGGCTCAGGTGAGCGTGGTCAGGCGTGGTGGCGAGCTCAATCTGCTCGCCATCGTGGCGGTACTTGGTGCCCTTGGTTTGGAACGCCTTGATGGCTCCGCCGCGGGTGCCGATCGTGGCGCGGAACTCAGCGGTCTCGAGCTGGCAGGTTTGCTCGGGTTTCGGCTCGCCGCTCTCGACGCGGAGCTCGGGCGTTGTGATGGGTTGGATATCCTCTTTCTTGTCCCCGAAGCCCCCCATGAAGAAGTAGAGGCCGGTGAACAAGAGAATGAAGAGGAGGATGCGTGAGCCGCGTTCCATGATCGCAAAAGACGGGAGAAGTTCTGAGGGTCAGGCTGGAGGAGGCGGCGGGTCGTAGCCACCTGGGTGGAAAGGGTGGCAGCGCGCGATGCGCCGAAGCGCGAGCCAGCTACCGCGGAGCGGCCCGTGCGTCGAGAGGCAGCTGGCCGCGTAACGAGAGCAGGAGGGCTCAAAACGGCAGGTCGGGCCGAGCAGAGGCGAGAGGGTGAGCTGATAAAGGCGGATCAGAGCGAGCATGAGCGCCGTCACCGCCCTTTCCAGAAAACGCCCAAAGGATCGGAGCATTAGGCGGGCCTTCCCTTTTTTGGCCGCGAGGACGGCTCGCCCTCTCGAGACGAAACTTGTCCTTCGAGCTTGGCCAGGGCCTTTTTGAGGCGAGGTCTCGAGCGCTCGATGGCCGCTTCCACGTCCAGCAGGCCGAGCTCGGGGACGCCGGGCCGAACGATCACGACAAGGTCGGTCCCCTCCGGAAGCCCAAAGGCGCCTTTTCGGAATGCTTCACGCATCACGCGCTTGAGTCGATTCCTTCGGACGGCGCAGCCGACCTTCCTGGACGCGACCAGGCCGAGACGTGACGGGCCCATGGCCTCAGCGCGTTTGTGCAACAAAAAGACAAACGCATCCGTGGGAACGCGGAGGGCGTTCCCTTGGACTTCGCGAAATTCGTAGGCCTTACGGAGCTTCCGATCCGGCCCAAAGCGAGCGCCTTGGACCGGAGACTCCGCAAGAATGCCTCGGTGGGCCTCTCCCCGCGGCGGCCCGGTTCGGGTCACTTCTGGTACGCGGTCACGGCCAGGCGCCACCGGCCACGCTGACGGCGATTCTTGAGCACCTTGCGGCCGCCCTTCGTGCTGTTCCGCTTGCGGAAGCCATGGGTGCGGAGCCGGCTGGTGTTGCTAGGTTGGAAAGTTCGCTTGCTCATAGGTCGTAGCCTCGTACCGGGGGGGCGGGGAGTCAGCCACGGACTTACCGGAGCGTCAAGCTAAATGAGGCGCGGGTGGGCGTCTTTCTTGATCGGGCGGCGTATTTTTCGTTGCCGAGCCCGAGGGGGCATGATACGGCCCCGGTCCCATGCGCGACAACATCCGTCTCGTCTCGTCCGCCGGAACCGGCTTCACGTATTACACGACGAAGAACAAGCGTACTCAGCAGGGCAAGCTCGAGCTGAAGAAGTACGACCCCGTCGTTCGGCAGCACGTCGTCTTCAAAGAGATGAAGATGCCGCCCCACTCGAAGTAAGATTATCGTCTGAGCGCCTCGCTCCCCGCGAGGAAGATCGACGCGAGCGCTTCCGTACATTTCGGAAGCGCTTTTGTTTTTGTGCGCCGCCTCGCGGGGCGGAAGGGGCCGGCGAGACGATGTTCGCACTCGATTCCTTTCGCCCTCGCCGCTAGCTCGGCTTGGTCGCAAGCCAGATCACGTGGTGTCCGCCGGTTCGCTTCCCGTTCGCGTACACCTTTTGTTCTTCGACCTGGAAACCTGCTTGTCGCAGTCGCCGAGCGAAGCGCCCATCGGGACCCGCCGACCAGACAGCGAGAACACCACCGGGACACAGGGCACGGCGGGCCTCTTCGAGTCCACGGGGACCATACAGCGAGCGATTGCTGGCTCGAGTGAGGCCTTCGGGACCGTTGTCGACGTCGAGCAAGATCGCGTCGAACTCTGCCTCGGCAGCGGTGATGAGCGCTCGCACATCGCTCTCCACAATCGAAACCTTCGGGCTGTCGAGAGAAGAGCCGTGCACGGAGCGGAGAGGCCCTCGAGCCCAGGCGACGACGGCCGGCACGAGCTCGGCGACCGAAAAGCGCGTTCCGACAGGAAAAGCGGCGAGCGCCGCGCGGAGCGTGAACCCCATGCCGAGCCCTCCGATGAGAACGTGAGCTCCCTTTTTTTTCTTGAGACGTGCGGCGGTCAAACTCGCGAGAGCTTCCTCAGAGCCGAACAGCCGCGTCCCCATGAGCACGGTGTTGCCTAGGAAAATCGAAAACTCGTCACCGCGCTGAAGCAGCTTCAGTTCCTGAGTTTCGCCAGGAACGGTGGCGCTATCCACCGCGAGCCAAGGACGCATAAGAACTGTTCTATAGCTCCGTGGGCGAGCGAGCCAACACTCACGAGCCGACCTCGCGCACCGTTCGCGCCAAGGTGGGCGAGATCCCGCGGAATGGCGTGAGAGGCTCGGTCGCGCCGAGGCCCTCAGTGCCCCGGCGGGGGCGGCGCCACCGGAGGGGGCGGAGGCATACTCGGGGGCAGTCCAGCCAAGCCGAGTTTCTTCACCAGGGGGCCGATGGTCAGGCCTTGGACGATGATCGAGAAGCAGACGACGACGTAGGTCATCGTGACGAGCAGGTCGCCAACCGCGCTCAACTCCGGAGGCAGCTTTCCTTTCAGGGAGAGCGCGAGCGCGACCGAGACGCCTCCCCGGAGCCCCGCCCAAGCCAGCAAGCGGGTCGCGCCCGGCGAGAACTCGTGCGTTCGCTTGAGGAGCCAGGTCAGGCCGGCCACCGTCACGAGGCGTCCGAGCAGCGCGAGGGGAATCACGAGCGCGCCCGCGATCAGGTAGCTCGGTTCGAGGGTGATGATGAGCACTTCTAGCCCGATCAGCACGAAGAGCACCGAGTTCAGGATCTCATCGATCAGCTCCCAGAAATCGTCGAGACGCCGAGAGGACTCTTCACTGAGCGCTGCCATGCGGCCGCGGTTTCCGATGAAGAGCCCGGCGATCACCATCGCGAGCGGTCCGGAGAAGTGGAACACGGTGCAGAGCTCGTACCCGGCTGTCACTCCCGCGAGGGTCAAGAGCACCTCCGTCTTGTAGTCGTCGATGCGGGCGAGGAAAGCGACCAGGAGGCCACCGAGAGCGAGGCCGAGCAAGATGCCGCCGCCGACCTCGATCAAGAAGAGCTGCAAGACATTCTCGGCGTGATGGAGGATCTCGTCCGTCAGGTCCTGCTCAGCCGCGCGAGCGGCCGCGGCAGGTCCGCCGACGCCCGCGATGCGAAGCAGGCCGACGAAGAGCACCACGGCCACGCCGTCGTTGAACAAGCTCTCGCCCGCGAGCTTGATCTCGATGCTCTTCGGGGCGCCGACTTTCTTCAGGATGGCGAGTACGGCGATCGGATCCGTAGGAGCGATCAGCGCGCCGAAGGCCAAGCAGAAGATGAACGGGACGTGGAGATCGAAGAGCTGCGTGACGAACCATGTCGCGCCCCCGACCAAGCCGGCCGTGAGCAACACGCCGACGGTCGCCAAGAGGAGGACCATCGTTCGCTGGTTTCTGAGCTTGGCCATGTCGACATGGAGCGCGCCCGCGAACAGGAGGTAGCCCAGCATCCCCTGCATCAAGGTTCGATCGAAATCGATCGACATCATCATGTGTTCGACGGGCGCGACCCAACGCGGCTCGATCTGTTCGAGGACCAGGAGCCCGAGCGCGTTGCTGAGGGCGAGGATCATCAAGCCAATGGTCACCGGGAGCTTGAAGAAGCGTTGGTTGATCCAAGCAAAGAGCCCGGTCAACGCCAGCAGGATCGCAGCGATCGTCAGCAAGGACATGGCGCGGAAGCTATCGCGACTCGAGTCCCCATAAAACAAACGCGCGCATCCCGGGCGGGATG
>JAEYYX010000068.1 GCA_023428245.1 Pseudomonadota bacterium | reverse complement strand
CCTGGGGGGTGGGTCGGAACCTTGCCTGGGGGGTGGGTCGGAACCTTGCCGGGGGACCCTCCGGTGCTTGGGGTCCCGGGAGTGGCTTTGCCCGGGGCGGGCGGTGTGGCTTTTGCGGGCTCGCTCGGAGCCGCCTTCGCAGGTGCGCCGGGAGCAGCTTTCGCCGGCTCGTTCGGGGCTGAAGCGGCCGATGCCTGAGCGGGAGCGGACGTCGCCTTGCCTGGGGTGGCAGTGGAGCCCGCGGTAGCCTTGGCGGGGGGGGTCGAGCTCGTGGTGGCCTTACTGGGTGGAGTCGAGGTCGTCTTGCCGGGAGTGGTTGAGGTCGTCTTTCCGGGGTCCTTCGCGGTTGACTGTGTCTTGCCTTGCCCGAAGGCGGGCGAGGCGAGCAGGGTAGCCGCGAGGCAAATGCGAGCGAGGGGGTTTCTGCTGATTCTCATCTGTCACTCCTTCCGTGGGGGCAGGGCCTGAAATGGCCGCTCGGTCCCCGACTTTCTTCATACTGAAGCCATCAGAAATGTCTTCCCTCGAACTCTGGTAGCTGATTGGTCCCTGGAGAGCGTCCGAGAGCGATTTCGGCCTCCGGTTTGACACCTGGGACCTTTGCGGTGATGGGAGGGGGGCGCCGTGGCGAACAAGCACTCGAACCCGTACATTGGTGACCCGCGGACTCGCGAGGCGAAGAAGAAGGGCTATCCGGCGCGCAGCGTCTTCAAGCTCGAAGAGATCCAGAACAAGACCCAGATCTTGAGGTCTGGCATGAAGGTCCTGGATCTCGGAGCTGCACCCGGGTCGTGGACCCTATTCGCGAGCCAGAAGGTCGGTCCTCCGGGCAAGGTGCTCGCCATCGACCTCCAAGAGATCACACAGCGTTTCGCTCCGAACGTTGTGGTCGTGAGAGGTGATGCTTTTGAGATAGGGAGTGAGATCCTGGAGCAGTTTGCGCCCTACGACGTGGTCCTCTCCGATATGGCCCCGCGCACGAGCGGAGTGAAGCTCCGCGACCAGGCCATGAGCTTTGAGCTCTTCGAGCGGGCGCTGGAGGTCGCCGCCCATTACGGCAAACCCGGCACCGCATCGTTTGTCTGCAAGGTCTTTATGGGCCCGGATTTTCCGAAGGCGGTCGAGCTTGCCAAGAAGGTGTTCAAGAAGGTGCGCATCGTGCGCCCCGAGGGCATCCGCACCGGCAGCAAGGAGGTCTACTTGCTGGGCCTCGAGAGGCGGCCTTCCGAGCCCGAGACCGCGGAAAACTTTCCCGACCTGTCACGGGCAGGGTAGGGCGAGAGGGAGCCTTCCTGCTCTCCCCCCCGCCCGTGTATCGCGAGTTTGGTCCTCCCCTGACCCGCCCAGGGTCTCAGCCCGCTGGGAGCGCGACAAAGCGTGCGCCCCGCTGGCCCTATGCGCTCCTCGCAGGAGCGTGCGGCTGCCTCGCCTCCATTTCTCCTTACGGCCCTTGGGAAGCCTCTGCTCTTTCGGTGGAGATCGACCCGGCCCCGGCTCGCCCGGTCCAGCCTGAGGAGCCGCCACTCAGGGGGCCTCTCACGACTCCGCCTGCGCGGATCGCCTCCCGGAGCTTGCTCGGTCTCGCTGAGACAACGAATCCTCCGGCCTCCGAGGTCAACGCTGCGCGCGAGCGGTCCTTCGCTCCCTCCGCCGAACCGCGGCCCGAAGCCGATCTTTTTCTCGGCGTGACAGGAAAGGAAGCCAACATTCGCGCTCGACCCGATCCGAACGCGGAGATCTTGGGGATGGCGCGCATGGGCACACTCTTGCGTCGCGCGCCGAGCCCTTCCGGCACCTCGAAATGCCCCGGGGGTTGGTACGCGGTCGCTCCGCGCGGCTTCGCTTGTGCTGGTGCATCGACGACTCTCGACCTCGATCACCCGACCTTGCAGCTCGCGTCCCTCGAAGCGGATCGTTCGGAAGCTCTGCCCTATCGATACGGTCGTACCCGGGCGGCTGCTCCACCTTTTTACACGAAGGTCCCGAGCCCTGAGGAACAGAGAGCGACGGAGCGGGCGCTTCCGGGCGGCTCCAAACAGCTTGCGGGACTTTGGGGAGACGATCCGCTCGGCGGCCCCCCTCCGGCTCTCCTCGGAGGGCAAACCATCCCCGGGCGACCGACCGATAAGGTAGCGACGGGCTTCGCTCTCGCGCGGAGCGCCTTCGCGTTCTTGGATCTGTTCGAGAGTGACGGGCGCCGCTTTGGCCTCACCACCGACTTCTCGGTCATTCCGCTCGATCGCGTTGAGCCGGTAGAGCCATCGTCCTTTCGCGGTGTGATCCTGACGGAAGAAGACCCACTCCCGCTCGCATTCGTGCGCAGCAGAAGCGCCTGGGTCTATCGGCAGGACGAAAGAACGAAGGCTCTGGCGCCCCTTCGTATCGCCAAATTCCGCGAAGCGTTCCATCTCCAAGAGGAGAGCGAGACAATCGGAGGGGCCCGATTTTTCCGGACCAGGACCGGGGAGCTGCTCCGCGATCACGACGAGCTGATCGTCATCCGAAAGCCAGAGAAAATGCCTAAATGGGCTACGGGCTCCGCTCCTTGGCTGAGCGTATCTCTCCTCAGGCAAACCCTGGTTGCTTTCCGTGGGGATCAGCCGGTTTTCGCGACGCTCGTTTCAACGGGTGTCGGGGGCGTAGCGGATCCATCAGAGACTCAAGCCACTGTACAGGGGGTGTTTCGCATTCATACGAAACACATCACAAGGACGATGGCGGGTCCCGAAGCCGACGATCCCTACGACCTTCGCGACGTGCCTTACATCCAGTATTTTCACGAAGGGTACGCCCTTCACGCGGCGTTTTGGCACGACGGGTTTGGCCAACCGAGAAGCCACGGTTGCATCAACCTGTCTCCGAGTGATGCCCGTCACCTCTTCCACGTCACCGAACCCTTGGTTCCGTCCGGCTGGCACAGCGCGCTCTCCCGGCGCGGGACCGTCATCTGGATCCACCCGTGACGACTTCGGTGCTGCGCGGCCGCCCTTCGAGGCAAGTCGCGGCTGACGACTTCGGTGCTGCACGGCCGCCCTTCGAGGCAGTCGCGGCTTGATCTAACTCACGCTTGGGGCGCTTCCGGCGAAGGAAGCGGGGCGGGAGGAGTTTCGTCGGGCTCTTCCGCGGCAGGAGCGGGCTCAGGCTGTTTGCTCGCCTCGGGTTCCTTCTCTGTTGAAGGGCGCGGCGAGACGGTCTCGAGCGCGAGCGGCATCCTGTCTGCGTCAGGGGAGCGCGGGTGTTCGTAGACCGGTGTCTTCTCGGGACCCTGGGGGGCAGGCGGAGCGCACGCGACGGCGAGCCCGGCCAAGACGGACCAAAGCGTGAAGTGGGCAATGAAACTCCGCATAGTCCTCGGGACATTACCTCGGAGGGGGCCCTTTCGGCGAGGGTCCGCGGCGAAGGCGCGCCCTTTTTGCTTGGCTCCGGACTGGCGAGCGGTGCCTTTGGGAATATAGTGCGCCCCCGTGCGATACTCAGCGGTCTTTCAATGCTTCAGCGGATGCCCCGGACAGTGGGCGGTGACCGAGCTCATGTACACTTGTCCAACATGCGGCGGCCTGCTCGAGGTCGTGCACGACATGGACGCGCTCAAGGACAAGAGCGGGCCTGCTTGGACGAAGCTGTTCGATGAGCGCTACCGCGTGAACCAGTGGCCCTACGGGTCTGGCGTCTGGGGCAAGCGCGAGTGGGTGATGCCGTGCGTCTCGGATGAGGAAATCGTGAGCATGTACGAGGGCGGCACGAACTTGTTTTGGGCGGATCGCTACGGCAAACAGCTTGGTTTGAATGATCTCTGGGTGAAGCTCTGCGGAAACAGCCACAGCGGTTCATTCAAGGACCTGGGCATGACGGTGTTGGTCTCGGTCGTTCGCAAGGCCATCCGTGAAGGCAAGAAGATCAAGGCTGTCGCTTGCGCCTCCACTGGGGACACCTCGGCCGCTCTCGCAGCTTTCGGGGCCGCGGCAGATCTGCCCGTGGTAGTCCTTCTGCCTCGCGGCAAGATTTCGACGGCGCAGCTTGTCCAGCCGATCGCTCACGGCGCGATGGTGCTCGGGCTGGATACCGATTTTGATGGCTGCATGGAGATCGTCAAGCAGCTGGCGGAGGAAGGTCTCGTCTACCTTGCCAACTCGATGAACCCGCTGCGCCTCGAAGGCCAGAAGACCGTCGGGATCGAAGTTGTCCAGCAATTTGGCTGGGAAGTTCCCGATTGGGTCATCCTTCCGTCCGGGAACCTTGGCAACGCCTCAGCCCTCTACGCTGGCTTCAAGATGATGAAGGAGCTCGGTGTGATCGACAGGTACCCGCGCCTCGTCGTCGCGCAGGCCGAGAACGCGAACCCTCTCTATCGCGCTTTTGTCGCCGGTCAGAAGGAGGTCATACCGATCGTTGCCAAGCCAACCCAGGCGACTGCGATCCAAATCGGCAACCCGGTTTCGGCTCCGCGGGCGCTTCGTGCCATCGAGGCGATGAACGGTCTGGTCGAGCAAGCGAGCGAGCAGGAGCTCGCAGACGCCGCCGCTCGTGCCGACGCGACAGGCATGTACACCTGTCCTCATACGGCGGTGGGTCTTGCTGTTTTGGAGAAGCTCCGAGCGAAGGGGACGATTCAGGAAGGGGACAAGGTCGTCTGTATCTCGACAGCCAACGGCCTCAAGTTCACCGAGTTCAAGGTGCGTTATCACGAGGGACAGATCGAAGGCGTCAACTCGAACCTGAAGAACCCCGCTGTCCTGCTCCCAGCGGACTTCGGTCAGGTGGTCGACGCGATCCACAAGCGCTTCCCTTCCTGATAGGGGTGCTGTCGATGCCCCGCTCCCTACAGAACCACCCCTAGGTTCCGTGGGCTTTCTCGCCCCCGAGCTCCGTGACTGACGAGAGCGGCGCCCAAAGCAGAAAGCCTCTCCCATCCAGAAAGGACGGGCGAGGCTTCAGTAGTTGAAGAGGACTTCTGGGCTCAGAAAGCCATGCGCGCCACGGCGCCACCACCCAGTGGCCCGCCGTAGGGCGCCACGACAACACGACCCGGAGCGCGCCGTGCGGCCCTTGCAGCTGGAACCTCGTCGTCCTTCGCGGTGAGCAGCACGACACCCGTGATGCCGAGTGTGAGCGCGACGCCGAAGGACATGTCCGAGATGAGCGCATTGCGCTCGACTTCGTCAGCAAGCCCGGCGGTCGGGGCCTTGTCGTACTTGTTCTTGGCGTCGAGCGCGAGGATCCCGAACACGGTCCCGCTGATGAGCCCGGCGGCACCGATGCCGAGGGTGACATAGGCGGGGACCATGCTCCGCTCCTTCTTCGGCGCCGGTTCTTGGGCGAGCGCAGCGGCATCGGTCGTCGGTACGGCGACCTGCTTCTGGAGTTCGATCGGGGCGCGTACATGGCTGCCGGCTGTCGCATCCAGCTCCACGAGGGATACCTCGTAACCGGGCGCGCGCAGCTCGAGCCGATGGGTTCCGGCGGGAAGTTCGACTTCGACGGGGGTCTTGCCGGCGATCAGCGCACCGTCGATGTAGACCTCAGCGCCCGCGGGTGTGCTTTCGATGAGCACCGTGGCCGGCAGCGTAGCCTTGAGCTCACTTGCTCGCGTCTTCGCATCCTGGACAGCGTCCTCACCAGCGTGGATAGCGGCGGGGTTCGTTAAGAACAGCTCATAGGCGAAAACGACTTCCTTGGCGGGCTTGTTCGCCTTGTCCATCGAAGCGGCGATCCAATACTCCGCATGAGGGGAGGGGATCTTCTCATGGGCGATGCGGAACTCGGATTCAGCCTTGACGTAGTCGGCGTCGGCGTAGGCCTGTGCGCCCGCTTCGAAGGCGGATTTCGCGAGCTCGATGTCCTCCGCAGTCGGGGCAGCGGGAGCGACGGGGGTGACGCTCTTCGTTGTGTTGGCCTCAGAAGCTTCGGTCTGTTCCGCGTTCGGCTGCGCTTCGCCGGCGGCAGTCGCTTTGGGGGTGCCAGTGGAGGTGGTTTCCGCACAGAGGTCGCCCAAGAAAAGCGTCGTCACGATTCCGACGGCCGAGAGAGACGGCCAAGCGGCCTTCCAGAGATTTCGTTCTTTCATGTTTGCATGCTCCCGAACCCGGCTGTCGGGTCGCGCAAGTCCCTCGAAGGCTAGAATCGATCACTCGGAAAACAAGCCTAACTCCGCTATCATCCTTCCGAAAGCGGGGATCTTCACGACTCCGCCCAATGCTTGCCATGGAAGTGTCACAGAAGGAAGGGTCGACCCGGCCGCGTCGCTCGAGACCTGCGCCGAGTCCTGACCCGCTCGACTCGGGGTTTCCGGCTTTCGCCGACCGGTACGATCTCGAGATCCAACGCTTCATTGGTAAGAGCGCACCCCTCGCGACCCTCTCGGCACAACTTCATGCCGCGCGCCGCGCCGGAGACGCTGCACGCATCGCCGACGTTCTCGAACGACTTGCTCATCATCTCACGAAGCTCGGCATTGAACCGGGCCTCGCAGCGACCGCGCTCGAGGAGGCGCGTGCCGTGGGCAAACGCGACATCCTGCCGATGCTCATCGACGCTTGGCGTCGTGCCGGAGATGCGGAGCGTGCGCTTGAGTATTTCGGGGCTTGGATTGCTGAGTTCGAAGGCGGAGTGAGTGAAGAGTTCGTTCGGGACGCGCTCGCGTTCTTGATGAGAGGAGCTGATCTCGCGGCGCACCTTGGCGATCCACAGCAAGCCCGTCGAGCGCTCACGCTCGCCGATGACTTGGCCTTGCGCCAGCCGACGCTCCGAGCAGAGATCCAGCGCAAGCTCGGGGCGATTGGCTTTTGGACGGGCGATCTCGACGTCGGAGCTAGCGCGTATCTCCTGGCTGCCGAGCTGGGCGAGCTCGGAGGTTCCGGAGAAGCACCCCTCGAAGACGCTCGGCGCGCCTTCGAACTCACGCCGAGCCGGCGTGATGTTGCAGAGAACGTCGCTCGGAGGTTTAGCTCGCGCGGTCGTTCGGCCTCGGCCGATGCGGTTCGACGGCTCTCAGTGAAACACGGCGGAGCGGCCGATCGCGCCACCTTTCACGGGCGTCGCTTTCAAGCAGCGCTCCGCGCCAGGAACTGGGGGGAAGCGCTGGACGCTGCGCTCGAAGCTGGGCTCGACATCGAACTCGACCTCGAGCGGACACGCGAGGTGCTCGCACAACCTCCCGAGACGCCGACCGACTTCGAAAGTTTCCTGCTCGCGCTCGCACAAGGCGTGTGGCTCTCGGAGACCGAGCCTTTTGCTGGGTGGCTGCTCGGCTTGATCGAAGCGCACGCATGTTTCTGGGGTGAGGCGGAGGCGCACGGGCTTCGCTCCCGCGCGATTCAGCTGCTAGCTCTCGACCGACCGACGTCTTTGACCCCTCCGCTCTCCGAGCCCCGGGCGCGGGCCCTCAAACAGCGCCTTGCCGAGGACATCTCCCCTGAGCAAGCCGCGCGATTGCGAGACCAGATCGCGCGGAGCGAACTTCAGCGGAGAAATTTCGAGGCCGCCTCTGAGGTGCTTGAGCCGAACCTAGAGCAACCTGCTCCGAGCGCCCTCCAGGCCAGCATCGACTTGTTCATCGTGAGTCGCGTTGGGGAAAGCGGGCGGGCGCGCGCGCTTGCCCGCTTGGCCCGGACGTTACCGGGCTCTGCGTGCACCGAGGTGCTTGCGGCCGCGTCATTGGCGGCTGTGCTGACGGGTGAAGGCTCTTTGGCCTTTCGTCTGGCAGAGGAGGCGCTCACGGGCGATTCCGGTTCTGAGCGCGCAGTTAGTGCCATGTCCGAGGTCTCAACGACCTACCCTTCGCTCGTCCCCGCTCGCTTCATCGAAGCGACCTTGGCGGAGGCCGTTACGACCGCGGAGAAATGCCTGATCCTCTCGCGCGCGGCCGAAGAGCGTGGGGCGCTCATGCTCTCGCTCACCTGGGCCGAGCAGGCACGAAACCTCCGCCCCGCCGACTCCGACGCGCACCGAGTTGTTTTGGGTCTGGCTGCGCGCGCTGAGGACGCGGGGCGTTTGGCTGACGCGATTCAGACGGCCGCCCACGCGTTTGTTCCCCAGGACCGAATCGCCGACGCCCTCGAGGCTGCCCTGCTTGCTCTCTCGGAGATCGACGAAGAACGAGCTGTCGATGCCGGAGAAGTGGTCCTCTCCCAATCAGGACACATCGAGGCGCTGCGGAGCGTCGTGATCCATGTCGCCGAGAAGGCCCATTCGCCTCTCCTTCTCGCGCGGGCGCTCGACCTTTCGCTTGCCAGCCGAGGGTCCGGCGACGTAGGCCAGCTCCTTTCGAAGCTCGCCCATGCTCGCGCCGAATCCGGCGATCTGGCTGCGGCGCTTCGCGCCTGGTTTCGTTATATCGCGGAGCATGGCGGGGACCCGGAGCTCCCGGAGTTTCTTGCAGAAGGTAGTGCGACCCACGACGGTCAGGCGGACCTGGAGCTGTACCGGGCGGAGGTCCTTGTGCTCATCCGGCGTCGTAGAGGGGAGCTCACCGCTGAGGAGCTCTTCCGCCTCGCGGTCCTGCGTTGGGATTTGGCGAAGGATATCGACGGCGCATTCGAGGCCCTTCTCTCTGCTGCCCGACTTGTGCGCGACGATGGCTACGGACTCATGTTCCACTACCTGCTCCGTTTGGCCGGGGCAGCGACCGCCGCTGATCTCCTCGAAGCGCGCGCCGCTTCGGAGGAAGATGCCGGGCGCGCGGGGATCTTGCTTGGGCTTGCGAGTCGAGGGCGCCTGCTCTCCGGGGAGCGGGCGCGGGCGTTCCAGCTTGCACAGAAGGCGTTGCAGCTGAATTCCCATCAACCGGAGCTCTTGTTGCTCGCGGAGCGGACAATCGCCTCTGGAGAGCTGGATCGCCTGGAGGCCCTGTATGACCACGTTGCGGACAACGCCTACGGTCGTTTCGGGGAGCGCGCAGTTCGTTATCGAGCGGCGCGACTTCTGGAGCGACGAGGCGGGATGGAACGCGCGTTTCGCCACGCGCAGCGAGCCTTTGAAGCCGCCCCCGACGAAGGCGTCACGTTCATCCTGTTCTCGCGGCTGGCTAGCGCGCTAGGAAAAGCAGAGCTGGTACCGGAGGCGATCGACGCCTCGCTCGGCCGTGTTCGAGACCTAGGCAGTCAAGAGCGTCTCAAGAGGAGGCGCGACGCGCTCCGCGAAAGTGGCCAAAAGCCAGGACTCGCGCAGGCAGAGGTCTTGTTCCGGGCGATGGCCCTTTCTTACTCGCCGGAGCTTGGTCAAGAGCTGGAGAAGGTTCTCTCTTCTCTGCTCGGTGAGGAAGAGTCCCGGGCGCGGGCGCTCGATTGGACGAAAGACAAGACCCCTGAGCTGCTCCTTGCGTTGAGTGGTCCTGATCGAAGTCGCGCCGCGATCCACCTCACACGGATCGCCCTTCAACACTTCCCGGACGACGACTTCGTGTTCTTCTGTCTCGGTCGAGCCATTTCGGGAAGCCTAGCGGAGGCGGAGTATGAGTCTTTGCTCGAGTTCAAGGACCGCTTCGAGACGCGCAAAAAAGAGCTTCTCGAACTCTGGGAGCGGATCCGGGTCATGAGTGAGTCCGGTGAGCTCTTGGGGAGCTCGCTTGCTTTGTTGCTCGCCGAAAGCATGGCGGTGGCAGGGTTATCCTCGGAGGCCGCGGAAGTTCTCGTTCACGCGGCATCCGATGTTCCCGATGACGTACGCGTGAGCCAGCGTGCGCGCGAGCTGGCGGAACAATCGGGACGCTTGGACCTTGTCCCGGCCATCGAGGGCCTCTTGCCCGCCCCGCTTTGGGTTCGATCCATCTTGGACCGGATCGATAGTCTTCCGGATGAAGAAGCTATCAGCGCTCTCGTCGAGGTCGACCTCTCCATGGCTCCTCCCGAGCTTCGGGCGGAGGCGCTCGAAGCGCTCGCGCGTCGCGAAGAGAGGCTGTCGAAATTCGCGGACGCTCGCGATACTTGGCGGGAGCTCCTCGAGCTTTTTCCGAACAACGTTGCCGCCCTTATGGGGCTCGAGCGGGCAGCGGATCGCGACGACGACCATGAGGCGCTTCTCGAGATCCTGACTCGGCGCGCTCAGCTGGCGTCGGATCCGGATACGGAACGAACGATTCATCTGAGGCGAGCGGCGGTCCTCGAAACACACCTGGGACGGCCGCTCGAAGCACGAGAGCTCCTCGAAGAGCTCCTCAAACGACAAGGCGACACCTGGTCGGTACTCCGGCTCTTGGCCGACTCCTTCGAGCGCACCAGCGAACATGCCCGAGCCGCGGAGCTTTGGTCGAGAGCTCAGGCGGTCGCCGTCGACGTCGAGGCGGCGGCTGATGCGTGCTTTCGTGCTGCGCGGGCCTACTTTGAGGCCGGCGATCTATGGCGCGCCCAAGACTCCCTTCGTTATGTCGATATGGGGAGGGTGGACTGCGTTGAGCTTGGCCTGAAGGTGCATCGCGCGCTCGGAGATCAGGCAGCCGTGATGGATGCTCTCACGGTGGCGGCGCGCATGAAGCGCGACGATCGCGAGTTCGTGACCAAAGCTCTCCTCGAAGCCGCAGAGATCGCCATGAGACTCGACGCTGCGGATGTGGCGGAGGGGCACGCAAGGGACGCGATTCGTTTGGGTACGGACTCTCCCGAGGCTCGCCTCCTCTTGGCTCAGCTGATCGCCCGCAGGGCTGTGCCGCTCGAGCGGGCCGAGGCTGAGGAGATCACTTCCTTGCTTCCGGGAACCGAATCGCTCCGCGGCGCGCAGCAGCGAGAGCTCCGCGCCTATTTGCTCGCAATTGTCGACGAGCGTCTCCGAGGCGGTGAGGCCTGCCGGGCGGACTTGCGAGCAGCGATCGCTTCCCAAGGGCCCCGTCCGCTCCTCGCCGCCGCACTCGCGCGGCGACTGGACGACGACCCTGAGGAGGCCCTGAAGCTCTACGAGTCAGCCATGGGCGGCGAGTTCGCTGGGCTGATGAGTCGCTCCGAGGTGGTCGTCGAAGCGGCTTCGCTTGCCCGCGACACAGGCCAGTTCGCTCGCGCTCAAGCGTTCCTCTCTGCGGTTGCGGACTCGGAGCTCCCGCGTGGCAAAGTGGAGGAGATGCTCGAAGGGATCCGAGCTTCGCGATCCCGTACCGAGGAGTTCGATTCGAAGAACTGGCGCGTTTGGGTTGCGGCTCCTCGAGGGTCTTCTGAAGAGGCTCGAGCCCAGGCGCTCAGAGAAGCGCGTGAAGCTGAGAATCTCGCGCGTAGCCAGGCCGCGCGCGAGGAGCGAGTCTATTCGCCTCCTTCAAATCCAAGCCCCGCCGAGGCAGCGAGTAGCGCCCCCGCCCATCACCCGACCTCGGACGCGAGCGCGCTCGAAATTGCCGAAGAAGGAGAGCTGGTGCGGGCCTTTGAAGAGGGGGACGTCGAGGCGGGCCAGTCCCTGTTCGACATCTACATGAGCGACCGCGCGCGCAGTCGGGACGCGGTGCTCGTCGCAATGCACCTTGTCGACAAGGCGCCTTGGGATCCTGATGCGCTGAGCTGCCTCGCGACGGCGGCTAGCCGCGACGGGAGTGAGGCCGTGGCGCTCGCTTGTCGCCATCTGCTCGCCGCTTTCGGTGAGGGAGAGCCGGTCCACCCTGTGGACCTTGCGCTCCTCGTCGGCCAGCCCGATGCGGCGAGCGCTGTGATCTTCCGTGGGGCCATGACGCCCTCGGCTGAGGCGTTCCGGATCGTTTGGGAGCACGCCGGAGGCCTGTTTCGCCGTGACCTCGCCGACTATGAGGTCGACCCCACGGCGCGCGTCTCCCCTTCTGAGCCAGGTCCGCTCCCGGAGGCCTATCGCGGGGCAAGCCGTGTTCTCGGTGTGCGTTCGCCGCTCTACGCTCGTCCGGAGGGCGAGGACATCGCGATCTCCGTCCTTGTTACCACGCCTCCGTCGATTCTCGTCGACGGAGGCGTCGACGCAGTGAGCGATGAATTTCGCTTCCATCTCGGGGCGATGCTGATGGCCACGGCCCCGGAGTTTGTCCTCTTGCTCGGGAGCCAGCCTGAGGAAGCGCAGCTCCTTCTCGATGCCATCTGCCAGGCGTTTGGCCCGAGTGAACGGAGCTCGACGCAAGACCCGAAGGTGGTGGAGCTGTCGGCTCGTCTTTGGGAGATGATCCCGGCGCGAGCGCAGCGGCGTTTGAATCAGCTCTGCTCGGAGCCGAGCGAGATGAACCTGGATCGTGCCTTCGAAGGTGCGCGCATCGTGCTCCGGCGCGCGGGCCTCCTTGTGAGCGGCGACATTCGCACTGCGATCTCCGACGTTTGCGCGTCCCATCATCTCGAGAGCCCGACGAACTGGGACGAACTCGCCGAGGCGGCCCGTCAGTTGCCCGAGGTCGTCGACCTCTTGTTGCTGGCGGTCTCGCTCGAGTACGCCGAACTCAGGTTCCGTCCCGTCCCGGGGATTTGAGGGCGAGGGAGCGGTGTGACAAGGATGTCAGTCTATCAAGCGTCCCGTTCGCCAAGGACCCGGGCGATTGGAGTCTGGCATATCCGTTGCTACGAACGGGTGGTGACACCTCTGCGTCGGCTCCAGCGCTTCGCCCAAAGGGCAGGAGTTCTCGCGGCTTTGCTCGCGATCCCGGATTGCGCCGCCCCCGAGCGCGACAGCGGGCTCGTCGACCCGGAGCCGCTCTGCCGGGCGAACCGCGACTGTCCCTCGGAAGCCGAATGCTTTCGCAGTCGCTGCGTGAGCCGTGAGACGGCGACGGTCCCCCTGCTCGTCGAGGTCATCGCACCAGCGGGGACTCCGGGCCTTGCGGGTGTCGCGATCGCCCAAGAGGTCCAGCTTTCGAGTCGGACCTTCGACATCCACCTCGGCTATTTGAGTGCTGCAGTGGTGCAGCTCAAGAGCGATCCCGTGGACGATGAAGCGTGCCTTGCTCCTCCTTCTTCAGAGGACCAAAGCGAGGAGGACCCGGCGCCCCCGTCGGCGCGGGTGACCTTCTTCCCCCGGAAACGTCAGCTCGGACTCAGCGACGCGGCGCGGGTCGTGACGACGACGATACCCTCCCTCGACGACGTCACCCTTTCGCTCACCCTCGTTCCTGGCAAATACGATCTGTACGTGGAGCCCCTTGAGCACGATGGGGAGTGTCTCCGGCCTCCGGAGCTCTTCTTAGACCAGGAGGTGGCGGCGAGTGACGTGAGCCTCAGCGTCCAGCTTGGCGCTCCCAAGCGCTACGATGCTCGGGTTCGCTTTCCCGCGTCGGAGGGCTCTCTCGAAGGTTGGCGCTTGGATCTGGTCGACTCCGACTCCGGCTTGGCCCTCTCGAGTGGCGCCGTCCTTTCGGAGTCGCGCGAGTCTGAGGGGACTCTCGAATACGACGCGTCCGTCGTGTACGTCCCGGTTCATTCCAAGGCTTCGGGCACGGAGATGGTCCGGCTGACCCCTCCCGAGGGCGTGACCGCCCCGACTCTCCTCGTGGCGCGTGGGGTCACAGAGCTTTTCCAGTCCGATCCCGCGATTGTCGATCAGCTCACCTCTCTCCCGAAAACTGTTACTCTGAGCGGGCGGGTCGTTCTGGCGGGAACTCTCGACGGTGTGGAGGCCGGTTTGACCTTTGTGCTCGAGAGCCTGTCGGGGCTCGCCGAGGGCACTTCGGTTTCGTTCTCGCGGGAAGTCCGGACGGGAACCGACGGGACATTCGAAGCGTCGCTGCTGCCGGGCACCTATCGTGTGGTCACCCAGGCCGCCTCAGATCAGCTCGCCCAGTCCGAGGAAAAGTTCTCCGTTTCCGGGGGAACTCCAAGTCAGGCCGGACGCACCATCGAGATCGCCGAGCGACGCAGCATCCAAGGGCGACTCTTCGATTTCCGAGGGAACCCCGTCGCAAAGGCGCAGGTCGATCTCGTCCCGGTACCGACTTTTCATCGCGGCGGCCTCGCGCTCTCGGCCTCGGCGGTTCGCTTCGTTCCGAGCGGCCTCGCTAGCGAAACCGAATCGGACGGCCGCTTCAAGCTCCTCGCGGACGCGGGGCGCTTCGATATCGTCGCGCGAAACGTCACGAAAGACACCGAGTTTTCTTGGGCTTTTCGTCTGGGACTCACGGTGGGGGACGGCGACGTGGTGCTCGGAGACCTGAAGGAAAGGCCGCCCCTCTTAGTGCACGGGAGTGTGAGCGCCGAGCAGACAGGGACGCTGCCGTCGGCGCTCATACGCGCTTATGCCTATGTGAAAGCCGGAGAGCTCAGCACGCCCGCTGATGCGGAATACGTCCTGCTCGTCGGGGAAACGCGGGCGAACGCCGAGGGCGACTACCAACTCTTGCTCCCGGCAGATCTCACAGCGGCCGGGGAGTGAGGCGGCTCGAGATCAAGTCACAGTGGAAACGAAAGCGAAGCCTGGGGTAAAGACGTTCCTCTTCCGCTTTGCGCGCTAGTCTGCAAGCGACAGTCGGGGTAATGTAAGGCGCCGCGTGCGCCTCGTGAACTCAGCCCCAAAGTGTCCTTCTTCCACGGATTCCGAGTCCGCGGATAGGTATTCTTGTGCGCTCCACGAAGTCTCGAACGCGCTCACCGTCATCTTGGGATGGTTAGAGCTTGCAGAGAACAGCGGCTCGCGCGATGACCTCAAGCGAGCGCTTGATGTGGCTCGTGAACACGCGCAGCGTGGTCAGGTCATTGCGCGCAGGGCGATCGGCTCGAGCGTCGAGTCACAACAAGGTGGCAGGAGCGCCCAATCCATCGGGACCTTCGCGGCGGTGTCGGTTGAGCCATCGGGGCGCGCCAAGCGCGTGAAGATTGACGTGAAGTCCGGCGCCGGAACGGAAGCTGCTCTCGACGGGGAAGCCGCCGTGCTCCAGATCCTGACGAACCTCCTGCTCAACGCGATCGCGTTCTCGCCGGAGGACGGAATCATCTCGCTCGAGATTCTGCGCCAAGGTGACGCTGTCCGGTTCATCGTCACCGATCAGGGGCCCGGTGTGCCGCCAGCGCTACGTGATAGCTTGTTCACGTCGCGTGCGTCGCTGCGTCCGGGCGGGGCGGGAATTGGCTTGCCGCATTCGCGAACTCTGGCTGTCGAACATGGGGGAAGCCTGGAGCTTCTTTCTTCGAAGTCGGGCGCCTGTTTCGAGCTGACCTGGCCGGTTGTTCGGTCCTCCGCGCCGCAGAGCGCATTCCCTCCGGCACTCCGCGCTGCCTTGGATGGGGCACGCATTTTGGTCATCGAAGATGATCCAGCCGTCAGCACGCTCGTCGAAATGAGTCTCGAGGCACGAGGCGCCGAGTTGATCTTGGCGAGTGGCTACGACCAGCTGCGCTCGATCTTGGCGGGTAGGCCGGTTGTCGATCTCGTCCTCATGGATCTCTCACCGATTATCGACGAGCTCCGAGAGGTGATCGCTGAGTTGAGTGTAGTCTGTCCGGAGGCGCCGCTTGTGCTGATGAGCGGTCAGCCCGGTCGCATTCCAGCGGATCTTGAGGGAGCGTTCTCGACCTGGATTCGGAAGCCCTTCGACATGGGCCAGTTGACACAGGTGGTCGCTGAGTCGATCGCTGAGCGAGCCGCTCTCTCTTCGGCCTAAAATGTCGGGTCATCCCGAGAGGCCCCCCAGGAGCGTCTCGGAAGGCGGCGGCTTGCGGCGCGACAGGCTGCGGATGCCGCTCCCCAGAGGAGGGACCGGTTCCGCGCTCGCAAATCATCTAGGGAATTCGGAAATGCTCCGGACAGCGCTTGACAATTAAGGGGGGCCGCCTAGTTTTCCGGGCCCGAGTTCCTGGTGAATTCGGCGCTCGGAGCCCTCCGTGCGCCGCGTCGAAGGGAACGAGAAAACGGGCGAAGATGGCGGAATGGCAGACGCACTAGCTTGAGGTGCTAGCGGGGTAACTCCCGTGGAGGTTCGAGTCCTCTTCTTCGCACGAGAAAACAAAAAAGGCCCTCGAAGGAAACTTCGAGGGCCTTTTCGTTTGGCCCCTCGCGCTCAAGACGGGGCGTGCAGTCTCAGGCGTCTCCGAGCGCCCGAGAGGACCCTAAGGCGGCTTGCCTGGCTGGGTGGGAGAGGCCCCGAGCCCTGGAGCGGGAGCGCCCCTGACCAGCGAGAGAAGAGCCACGGCGAGGGACAGGGAGAGGCCCGCTCAAAAGGAGAGCGGCCCACGGTCAATTGTCGATGCCGAACAGGTCTTCCAAGTCGGCGCGGGTGAGCCGCTTCTCGCCGCCTGCGTCTTCGCTGAGCACGGAAGCGACAAGATCTTTCTTCTTCTGCTTCAGCTGCAGGATCTTCTCTTCGATGGTTCCGGCGGCGACCAGTCGGTACACCGAGACGACCTTCTTTTGTCCGATGCGGTGGGCGCGGTCGGTGGCTTGATCTTCCACAGCCGGGTTCCACCACGGGTCGAAGTGGATGACGGTATCGGCGGCGGTCAGGTTCAGGCCGCTCCCGCCTGCCTTCAGACTGATCAAAAAGACCGGGATCGTGGGATCGCTCTGGAAGCGGTCGATACGCTCCGCGCGGTCTGTCGTGCTGCCGTCTAGGTATTCGTACTTGATCTTGTCCTCGTCGAGCGCCGAAGCGATGAGCTTCAACATCGAGACGAACTGGCTGAAGATAAGCACTTTGTGCCCACCGGTCTCGACCTCGTCGACGAGCTCACGGAGTGCCGCGAGCTTTCCGCTGTCGTCGTTTTTTAGCTCTTTCGGTAGGCCGAGCAGACGCGCGTCGCAGGCTGCTTGGCGGAGTTTGGTGAGGCCAGCCAGGATGTGGAGCTGGCTCTTGGCGACGCCGACTCTCTCGACCTCGCCGAGCACGGTGGCGCGAACCTCGCGCAGTACCTGGAGGTAGATAGCCCGCTGCTCGGGGGTCATGTCGATGATCTTGTCGAACTCGAGCTTCTCCGGGAGATCCTTGGCCACTTCGAGCTTCGTGCGGCGCAGGATGAACGGGTGGATGACGGCGCGTAGGCGGGCCGCTTGTTTCGAGTCGCCCTGGTCGATCGGGCGGGCGTAGCGCTCTTCGAACTTCTGGAGCGGCCCGAGTAGTCCCGGACTGACGAAGTCGAAGATCGACCAAATTTCGCTCAAGCGGTTTTCGATCGGAGTACCGGTCAGGGCCAGGCGATGCCGGGCGGTGAGCGTCTTAGCGGCTCCCGCGGTCGCCGATAGCGGATTCTTGATCGCCTGCGCTTCGTCCAAGATCGCGTAGTCGAGCTTGAGCGCGGTCAAGAGCTCGATATCGCGTCTGAGGAGCGCGTAGCTCGTAATGATGACGTTTGCTGCGTGCAAGTCATCCTTCTGCTCTTTCCGCGCGGCGCCGTGCCAGAGGGCGACTCGGAGCGAGGGCGCGAAGCGTTCAATCTCTCGATGCCAGTTGGTGACGACGGAGGTCGGCGCCACGATCAGTGCGCGTACGGGTTCCTCCTTGTTGCCGTTCAGCGAGAGCAAGAGGGCGATTGTCTGGACGGTCTTGCCGAGACCCATGTCATCGGCGAGCACTCCGCCCGAGCCGATTTCGTTCAGGAATCGAAGCCAAGAGAGGCCCTGTTCCTGGTAGGGGCGCAGCGTCGCCTTGAGGCCCCGCGGCTTCTTGATCTTCTTGATCTCGTCGAGGTTCGCGAGCTTCTCAAAGAGCGACTTGGTCGCCGCGGTTACCGTCGTTCCGTCCGCGTGCTGCAGGAGCTCTTGGACTCGGCCCGCCTGGGACAAGGGCAGCTTCCCTTGTTTGCCGGAGGCGGAGAGCAGCTCCACCTCGCGGTCGATCAGAGATTGAATGCGGTCGCGGTCGAGGGCCGCGTAGCTGTTATCGGAGAGACGGACGTACTTTTTTCCTTCGCGCAAGCAGCGCTCGATTTCCGCCCGATCGACGTCGACGCCCGCAGCATCCCAGGTGATCTTGACATTGAGCCAGTCGACGCCGCTCGAGACGCGAGCTTTCATCGAAATCGGCGCGCGCTGCACTTTGGCGCCTGCGAGTTCGCTCGGGATGTAGAGCTTCCACGACTTGGGCAGGGCGCGCACGCCCTCAGACCAGAACTGAATCGCGTCTTCGCCTTCGGCGGTGAAATGCTCGCCGCTGTCGCTCGGTGACAGGCCCTGGGCCAGAAGGAGTTGTACGGCCTCCTGCTGGGCCTCGATGTCGGTGCGGATGCACTTCAGCTTGCGCCGTCCTTCTTCCGGCGGCAGGAAGATGACTGGGGGCGAGATGCCGTCGGCGCGGACTTCGATCTCAAGCTCGCCGTAGAGCGCGCGGAGTGACGCTTCAGCGTCGGTCAGGCCGCCGCCAGCGCGGAAAATGAACTCGGGGGCAATGTCGACGACATCGGCGACCTGAGACAAATCGGGCAGGTCGGCGCCCGAATCGAGGGCGACCCGAGGCAAGTCAGAGGTGATGAGGGTGATGAGCTCGGAGACGGGCTCGGCGATGCTCGGACTATTGAGCAGTCGGCGCAGAGCGGACGGCGAGACGCGCTTGTCGACGGCCCTGACGATGCCTTCATTGGTATCGATATGGTAGCCTGGCCAGCCTTCGAACCAGCCGCCGCTCGTGAGCGAAAAATTCCGGCCATCGTCGCCGCGCACGAAGCTCGCTTTGGCAAGCACCGTCTCGCTCCCGGCCATCTCGAGCTCGAACTTTGGCCGCAAAGTGTCGTCTGAGAAGCGAACCTGCATGAGCGCGGGCTCAAGCAGAACGCGTCGCCCGCGCAGAAGTGGCAAGAGCTCGGCGGCGTCTTCTCCGCGCACGTCGACGGCAGGGTGGCGAGGGTTTCCGGACTCATAGCGCTTGAGGAGGCGCAGCGCGGCCCAATCGTCGCAGGGATCGATCGCGCAGAATGCGAGCGCCACGCTCGGCAGGAGCGGGAGGCGGGCTTCCGTATCGAGCACCGTGACCGTAAGACCGCCGGCACGTACGTGAAGCCGGAACTCGAGGGAGAGCTCACGCTGAGAGTCTTCGGGGGGCAGCCAGGCGCCGATGCCAGTCGAGCGCGCGCCGTTGGCAGGGTTCGGGACGTTCCGGATGCCCATGGCGGTGGGCGGGGTAGGTAGACCACCGCGCCTCCTCCGCTCTCTGCGGCGGCTTGCTTTGCTCTGCTCCAGGCGACCGTTCGGGGCAGGAGTTTGGGCTTGAGGGGGTGCGGGAGGCGGAGCCGGCTGTGCGGGAGGCCGAGGGCCCCCTTTGGCGCGGGCCTTATTGCGCACGTGGATGAGGAGCGCTGCGATGTGCTTGCAGTGTTGGCCCGTCTTCTCGAACGCGGGGCAGGTGCAGTGGGAGGTGATTCCCTCGCCGCCCATGCGGATGTTCACGTCGTAGGCTTGGGCCTCCGAGCCTCTCACGATGCAGTTGGCTTCGGATTCTTCAAGAACCACGTTCTCGACGACCTTGCGCTTCTCGTAGTCGAGACCTCGGAGAAAAGTCCGCGCACCCAGGAGGCGACGAAGACCACGGTCAGAGAGCGTTGAGAGGGCGTCAGATAGATTGGACAAGAGCTATTCTCGCTTCGAGGAAAAGAAAGGGAAGGATGAGATCGTCAGAGGACGATCGTCTGCAGGCCGGCGAGCAGCGTGCCGAGGCTGAACGAGAGTGTGAGAGCAAGCGGGCCTACGCTGGAGCGCGGAGAGGTCGGTTCGCTCGACAAAAAGCTCGAAAGCCCTACGCCCAAGAGCAGTGCCCCGAGCCACAGACCAAGCAGGAGAGGAGTCAAAATTGCCTGCGGCACGAAGCTCGTTTGACTGAGCAGTCCCAGGACGGTGGCGAGCCCGAGAAATAGGAGCAGGGGCCTTCCGGCGCCCGGGACGACCCGTTCGCCTAGTTCCACGGGGCGGGTCAGAGGGGAACCTTGGGTGCCGCCCCCTGCCTGAAGGAGCTCACTTTGCCGCATGGGCTCCTCGAGAGTCCTGCGGTGCGAGGCAAGGGCGGCGGCGATCCCGAGCCCACCAAGCAATACGAGGGGGCCAAGCACGAGCGGGGAGAGCTGCGAGAGATCATAGCTAGGTCCTTCCATCGAGAGCAGGAAGAGTCCAAAGATGCTGAGCTCTGTGAGCGGTTTGTGTTCGAGGGAGTGGTCCCCGCGCGCCGCCTCAGCGAGCGACGGGTGAAGAGCGAGCCAAGCCAGCTGCGCACTGCCGCGGCGGTAGTCCGCCGCAAGCGAGGACAGGAGGGCGACTGGAGCGAGCGCGACCGAGAGTGCGAGCAAGAGCGCGCTGGCATTCAGGTTCGGCTCGAATAGACGGACCGCGAGGAGCGCGGCCGCAGCGAGCAAGGGTGCGCGCGCGGTCGTGAGCAAAGCGCGACCAGCAGGGACGAGCGAGCGCTCCGCGCTCCGTCTCGTTCCGAGGAGCGCGGGGAGGAAGAAGGCGAGGACGAAGGCGCCGCCGATCCCTAAGCTCCAGAGCTGAGTGAGCGTGCGATGGGGCGCGTCGTCGTGACCTCGTGCGAGCGCAACGCTGGCCATGAGGATGAGCAGAGCGGTCCAGGTTCCCCGCCCGAAGGCCTCGGCGCTCTCTTCTTGTTCGTTCGGTCGTACTGCGAGTCCGCCCATCAGCGTCGCCAAAGCAGAGCCACCGAGCACGAGCAGCGAGAACGTTCCCGCCTCACTCTCGGAGGGATCCGTGGAAGTGACCCCACGGGCGAACTTGTCGAAAGCGATGAGCGCGATCCCCGAGAGCAGCATGAGCGAGCGCATCGGGCGAAGGAGGGAGAGGGCGGCGGCGGCGCCGAGATTGGTCGGGCTCGGCTCCTTCTGGCGGCTGCTTTGCAGTGTGAGAGGCTCGAGGGTTGCTGCGGCCAGGGCTACGAAGACCGTGGCGAGGGCGACACCGGCCGCGGCCCAAGGGGCCAAGCGGATCCCGTAGGCGCTGTCGAGGTGTCCCAGCCCGAGCCCCGCGAGCGCTCCCGTGGCTTGGGCGAATAAGGTCGCTCCGAGTACACGGCGGGCCAGACGATGGATCCCGCCGGGGCCCTTCTGCTCTGTGAGCTCTGCTCCGATCTCGAGGAGCCCAGCGTTCGCGCCGATCCAGCCCATGAAAAGGGCCCCGACCGCGCAGAGCGGAACCACCAAGAAGGGCGGGAACCAGCCGTTCCCCCGCAGAGAGCCTCCGAGCGCGGCCAAACCAGCGACCACGAGAAGCGCGCCGACCTGCAGCTTGAGGGAGGCGAAGAGCTGGCCTGCCGCGGTCTTTCTCACTGCGTCGAGCGCTACCTGCCCCCCCTCCGACAAGCGCCCAACCCGCACGCTCGCCTTGGCAAGACCGAGTCCGGTCAGCGCGATGAGTGCGAAGAAACTAGCGAGAACAGGAAGGGCAGACATCTCTTCGAGCTGACGCGGCATCGATCCTCTGCCGCGCGGCCCAGTTTTCTCTGGAGGTCTCGGCCCACGGGGGGCCAAAGTCACCAGGAAGCACGCACCGGGCTCAATCTCGTGCTCGCGGCAGGAAACTAGCTCGGAACCCCGGCCCCCTGCAACCCATTTTTGTCGCCAAGGACGGCGCGGCGGGCTCGGATTTCGGCCTTTTCCGACAAGGATCGACCCCCGCGCTGGTCATTGCCCGGGGTACTCAGTTCGGAGGAGTCAGCCTTCCGAGTTCGTCTGGATCACCATCAGGTGGTACTTGCCGAACTCGGCCTGGCCGAGAGTAAAGAGCACCTCGACGAGGAGCCGGTAAGGTGTGGTCTCGTCGGCGATGATGACTGCCTCGGAGCTCGAGGAGTCAATACCGCGCTTTTGACGCACGAGCTTGTCCGTCTTGCGTGCCGACTGCAGAGCGTTGCCGAGTGGCGCGATATAGAGGTCGTTCGGACCGTTGCGCTTGTTGCCAGCGCCCGCGCCCGTTTGGACCATGGACTCCCGGCTCGGCAGCGTGAGAACTTTGTCATCGCCCACCAAGATTTGAGTCTTCGAGACAGTGACGACGACACCTTCTTGCGACGGCTCTCCGCGGAACACCGACTTAGGTAGCCGAAGGTCATCGCTTTGGGGCACCGAGGCGCTCGACTCTCCGAGGCTCTTCAAGAGGAACACCAGGATGATCGTCATGATGTCGAGCATCGCGGTGATGTTCAGGAAGTTGATCTCGGGCTCTCGAGCGTTCTTTCGGATGGCCCGGCGCAGAGCAGCCTTGAAATAGATCTTGCCGGCCTTTTCCTGCGGCTCGCGGGGCGGCAGCGGCGAGCTTGCCTCCGACTGGTTTCCCTTGGAATCGCGCGGTTCGTCAGCGTCGCTCATTGGGCCACCTTGAAGTTTACCTTGTCGAACAGGGTCTTGCCGTCCTTGCCCGTCCGGAGCGCGTCCATGACGTTCACGAGCAGCTGATATTCTGTGCCCGGGTTCGCGCCGATGAAGACCTGGTCCTCTTGGGCGTAGGCGGGGTTCGACGCCTTGAGGCGCTCGGCACAGGCTGTCAGCCCTGCGAAGTCATATTGATTCCCCTTCTTTGGGATCGAGACGCCCGCGCCCACTCCCTGACAGCCGGTTGCGACGCTGCCGCCGGATGCCTTGAGGGAGAAGCCCTCGTTTACGATCAGCACCGTAAGATTGAGAGTGTCAGTGGGGGTGGCGGTGCGGACACCGGTTCCCTTTGCTGCTGGCGGCGTCGTTTCGATCGTCGACGTGAAGGTCACCGCGACGGTGGCCAGCACGAAGATGAGGATGTTTACGACGATGTCGAGGAAGGGCACGATATTGAGCTCGCCACCCTCTTCGTCGGGCGACAGCTCGCGCGGCTGACTGAGCCGTCGGATCTTTCCTCGCTGCGCTGCGCTGAGCTTCGCCATCTGCTTCGTGCCGGTAGATGTCCGTGCGAACGCTTCGCGCGAGTTAGGCTTTCGGGCGCTGGATGGTCAGGAGATTGAAGGTTCGCTCCATCACCGACTCGAGGTCGTGTTGGATCGACTTGGCTCGTGTGTGCAAGATGATGTGCACGATCATACAGAACACAGCGATGCCGAGACCGAGCGCTGTGTTGTACATGGCTTCGGCGATACCGTTCGCGAGCAGTCGCTGCTTGTCGGCCTGGGACAGGTCGGGACGAGCGATCGAGGCGAAGGTCGCGATCAGACCGGAGACGGTGCCGAGCAGACCGATCAAGGTCGCGATGTTCGCGAGTGACCAAAGCGCTCCAATGCGCTTTTCCGTCTCCGGCTTCAGCTCGCTCAGCTTCTCGCTGAGTGCTGCATCGATCTCTTCTTCGCCGCGGTTCGCGGCGGTCAGACCGGACTTGACCAGCTGGAGGATCGGATAGTCGCCCGCCTCACAGAGCTTGACTGCGCGATCGATGTTCCCCGCGAGCACCAGCTTTTTAATCTGGGCGAAGAACTCGCTCGAGTTCACCCGGTAGCGGGTGAGCTGGAACATGAAACGCTCGATCACAATCGTCAATACAATCGCGGACGTGCACAAGTTCATGACCATGAAGGTCGGATTGTGCTTGAAGGCTTCGACCATCTGGCTCGAACCGCCCGCGCTCAGCAGTAGATGCATTCCCCTATCCCTTTCCTCATTCAGCCATCCGACCGGCCAATCAAACTAGAAACTATCGCTTTATCGAGTGGACTCGCAAGGGCAGCTCCCAGGAGCTTACGCCCTCCAAGGGTACGAATTAAGCCCGAGGATCACGCGGACTGCCGGATGCGGACGGCACTATAAGGGGCGAGAACTCTTCAAAGCAACTCAGCTTTGTTTTGTTCTGCGTTTGGTCTCTTGGCCGAGCGATCTCACGCCGGGCCGTGCGCGTCCCGGGCAACCCCGGGGAGCGAAGGGGAGGGGGCCGGCGCTTCAAGAGAGGTGAGCGCCGGGGAGAGGACAAGGATCGGCCTCGACCCTGAGCCCTCGGCGGGGGTGGGTGAGCCCAAGGTGAAGAGAGCGGGTGAGAGGGCACGCTGTGGGTCGATGTGAGTGATCTCACCGGCAGGAGTCGCCGGGGTGAAGGTGAGATGTAGGGCGGGCAAGGTGGGGCGCCGTCGGGCCTCCGTCGGGTCGCCCCAGCGGATTTCACCAAGGCGGAAAGATCGTTCCAGCCTCCAAGATCGCTGATCCGCTGCATTCGCACTTGACGACGGGGGGCTGATTTCAGCAAGATTGCACAGTCCAAAATCCGGCGGTCCCCGCCAATTTGGATGTTTTTCAACAATTGCGGCTACTTGCCGGGTTTCCGGGGGCTTTTTATCCCTTGGTGTCCGGCGTCGGAGCGGCGCCACTCACTCATCCCGGCACCGTTCCACCGCACACAGCACACCAACGACGAGGATAGAAGACAAATGTCAGATGCCTGGCACCACTACCAAGAGGGCGGATGGGCGATGCACCTCATCACGTTCTGGCTCATCTGCGGCATCGCCGTGATCGTGGAGCGTTCCGTTTATCTGTTCGGCGCGACCCTCAACAAGGATGGGTTCCTGTCCACAATGCAGAAATGCATTCTCGCTGGCGACGTCGCGAAGGCCGTGAAGATGTGTTCGGCCGCTAACGCGCCGCTCGCTCGCATCGTTCAAGCTGGCCTCGTGAAGGTCAACCGTTCGGACGAAGAGGTTCAAGCGGCCATGGATGAGCAAGCGCTCATTGAAATGCCGAAGATCTCGAAGCGCACGGGTCTCCTCGCGCTCTTCGCGAACCTCGCGATGCTCTGCGGTTTGTTCGGAACGATCGTCGGCCTCATCCGCGCCTTCAGCGCGGTCGGCGGTGAGTCGATCGACCCGAGCCAGAAGGCGCGGATTCTCGCTGAAGGTATTTCGGAAGCGATGAACTGCACGGCGTGGGGTCTCCTTTCGGCGATCGCTTGCCTCATGGGCTTTGCGTTCTTGAATACGAAGACCCAGACGATCGAGGACGACATCAACGAGGCGAGCGTTCGCGTTCTGAACCTTGTCGTGTCGAACCGCCAGAAGGTGAGCCTCGACGGTCTCGAGCAGGCAGCGTAGTTGTTGAGACACTGAGCGGGTCCACGGGAACTTCTCCTGTGGGCCCGTTGTCTCAGCAAGGAGAGCGTAGTTCCTTGGGCTCCAGGGCGCCTGATGGAAGCTCGACCGGTGAAGGTCTCTCTTAAGCCCTCAGAGAACTAGAAGAAGCAAGGATAGCAAGATGGCTGGTATTGATACTGGTGGTGGTCACGGAAAGCGTTCGTCCAACCACGAAATTCCCCTCATCCCGTTCATCGACTTTTTGCTCTGCCTCGTGATGTTTCTGCTCGTGACGGCCGTCTGGTCGCACATGGCACGCATCGAAGCCGATGCGCGTGTGCCCGGGCCTCCGAAAGACACCGAGCAAGACAAGATCGACAAGGACAAGGAGCTTCACGTCGAGATGCGAGGGGACCGCAAGTTCCAGCTCGTTTGGAAAGAAGGTAGCACGGTCGTCAATACGATCGACGTTCCTCGTAAGCCCGTCGACGTGGGCAGCGATGTGACCTTCCCCGACTTGGCGAAGAAGATCGAAGAAGAATGGAAGTCGCAGGGTGCTCACCGCGCCGCGGCAGACAAGAAGTTCGATCGCGCTGTGCTTCACGTCGACAACTCTGCTGACTTCGGCAGCGTCATCGCCGTTCTCGACGCCATCTACGCGCCGACCCGAGAGTTCGGGCCGACCGCCGAGAAGGTGCCCGCGTTCCAGGTAACGTTTGCTTCCGACTAAGAAGGTTTAGCTTTTATGTCAGGTAAAAAGCCTCTCAGCAGATTTCATCAGCCGGTCTCGGTTCCGGGGCGTAGACTCCTCCATCACGTTCCTCTGAACTTCGTCAAGAACAAGATCGTGGGCGGGGGTGGCCGTTCGGTCAACCAAGAGATCCCGCTGATTCCGTTCATCGACTTCTTGCTCTGCATCGTTCTCTTCCTCCTGGCGAGCTTCTCGGCCACGGGTGAGATCCCGCTCGACAAGAACGTCAAGTTGCCGAGCGCCCAGAACGCTATGGACATGCTCGAGGCGCCTATCGTGGCGGTCTCGGGAACTCAGATCCTTGTCGACGGCATTCCTGCCGGCAGCACCCGCGCTATCATCGATGCAGGCAAGCTGCAGAAGATCGACGAGCTCGACGCTATCTTGAAGAACAAGCGTGAGCTCTGGAAGCAGCTCAAGCCTGGCGTGGACTTCCCCGGAAACGTCATTCTCCAGGTCGACAAGCGCGTCCCCGCGCTGGTCGTCAAGAGTGTTTTCCAGACCGCCGCGTTCGCAGGTTACCCCGCTGTGAGCTTCATGGTGGGCAAGCTGGCTAGCGACGAGTAAGTCACGATCAAATTGACGAGCAAGGAGAACGCCGGCGTCCACAAGGACCCGGCGTTTTCGCTATGGAGCAGAAGCAGAATGGTGCGCGAACCTGGCCTGAAGGTCCTGAATCAATCGAAGCGAACCCGCCATCGTCAGATGGTCACGGGACGTGCCGCGGTCGGCGGCGGACTGCCTCCGAAGCTCTTCTTGGCGGGCTTTCTGCTTCTCGTCGTCGCTGGGATTTTTTACTACCGCGCGGACGCGGGTAAGGTCGAAGAGCAGCGTGGAGCGCTCCTTGCGCAGCAACGTGCCATCGAGGCTACGCTCGGGCCGAAGCTTCGGCCGCTTCAGAGCAATATAGAGAACGCAGCGCTCGAACTGAGCCGCGACCCTTTCGAAGGCGGGCTCGTGGATCTCTCGGAGCCGCCGGAGAACCTTTGGACGACCCCTTCCGTCTACTTGCGCCTTCGGCTCGAGGATGCCCGGAGCCAAGAAACGATGCGCAAGGCTGCCCGCTCGGCATTGCGCGACGCGTTCTCTGGCTGCTTGTTCCGAGATCCGAAGGGTGTTCCCGTAGGGGAGGGCAAGGCGTGCAAAGAGAGCCTCGACTGTGAGGCAGGGGAACTCTGCACGGAGTTTGCCGTATGCCAGAGGCCGAGCACTCCCTTTAATATGAAGCTCGTGCATCGCGCCGCGTCCGTGCTCGACGAGAGTTGGATTGCACAGGTCCGTGAGGCTAGGAGTGATCTGACCCTGACGGCTCTCGAGCGGATGCTCGAGAGCGTGACGCGAGTGGACGTTCCGCTCGCGATCGAGGTCTTACAAAGAGCTCAGTTTGTTGTCGTCTTGCTCGATGAGCCCGCGAGTTTGAGCGAGCTTCCCGAGCGAGGGCATGAGGAAAGTGACGCCGACTTCGCGCAGCGCATTCCCCACAACGCGCGTGCGGGCATTTGGTCCTTCAAGGAAGAGAAGTGGCTGGCCCGGCTTCGGCTCGAGGCGCGCGGAGAGCTCCGAGAAGTTGGCGCGACCAAGGCTGATTTTGGTCCGGAGTCGGAGCGAACGCGGCAGCGTCAGGCCCAAGGCTGCGCCTTCGCCCTCGAGTTCCAGACGAGCCTCCAGAAAGGCGCCGCTCCGGAAAAGGAAGCGGACGGCGAGGCCGCGCCGGCTCCGTGATCAGACCTCCGCTGAGCTAGACGGCTCACGAGAGCGGCGATCTAGCGCTGTCTTCAGGGGCTCCCCGAAGGCAGCTTCAGTTGAGCCGGCGCTTGTCTTCCGGGAGCTCTGCAAAGTCGAACGCGACTTTGCCGTCGACCAAGTCCACCGTCGCGATTCCTCCGTGCTCAAGCGCGCCGAAGAGGATTTCTCCGCTCAGGGGTTTCTTGATTTCGTCCTGGATCAGACGAGCCAAAGGACGAGCGCCGTTCTGCTCGTCGTAGCCCTTCTCGGCAAAGTAGGCGCGAGCGCGCTCGGTGAGCTCAACCGTCACATTGCGGTCCTTGAGCAGCACGCCGAGCTCCTTGATGTTTTTGTCGACGACCTGGACCATGACCTCACGGGGCAGGGGACCGAAGGCGATCCGCGCGTCGAGGCGGTTCCGGAACTCGGGGCTGAACGTGCGCTTGAGGGCGAGATCGTCCCGTCCGGCGCTGCTTACGTTGCCAAAGCCGAGCGGACGACGAGCGAGATCTTGGGCGCCGACGTTGCTCGTCATGACCAGGATGACGTGCCGGAAGTCGGCTTTCTTGCCGACGTTATCTGTGAGCGTTCCGTGATCCATGATCTGGAGCAGGACGTTGTAGATGTCGGGGTGGGCCTTTTCGATTTCGTCGAGCAGGACGACAGCATGAGGCGTCTTCGTGACGGCATCGGTCAGGAGGCCGCCTCGATCGTGGCCGATGTAGCCGGGAGGGGCGCCAATCAACCGCGACACAGTATGAGCTTCGGCGTACTCGCTCATGTCGAAGCGAACGAGCTGAATGCCGAGGGTTTTGGCCAGTTGCTTGGTGACCTCAGTCTTGCCCACGCCGGTCGGACCGGTGAAGAGGTACGAACCAATCGGCTTCTCAGCGGGCCGAAGACCGGCTCGCGCGAGTCGAACCGCGGCAGTGAGCTCGGCGATGGCTTGGTCCTGCCCGTAGACCACCTTCTTGAGATCCTCCTCGAGGTTCTGCAGGGCACTGCGATCGTCGCTCGAGACCTGCTTCGGAGGAACCTGCGCCATGGTCGCGACGACTTCTTCGATTGCTGTGACGCTGACCTCTTCGAGGCCTCGGAGCTTGGCGAGGGCGCCCGCTTCGTCCAAGAGATCGATCGCCTTGTCGGGGAACTTCCGATCGTGAAGGTACTTCTCAGAGAGCTGGACGCAGGCGTCGAGTGCGCCTTCGACGTAGCGCACCCCGTGGAAGGCTTCGTACTTCGGGCGCAGGCCCTCGAGGATGGCTCGGGTGTCTTCGAGGCTCGGCTCGAGGATGTCGATCTTCTGGAAACGACGTGAAAACGCACGGTCCTTCTCAATGTGACTTCGGAACTCCTCAAAGGAGGTCGCGCCGATGAGGCGAAGGGAACCTCCGGAAAGCGCAGGCTTCAGGAGATTCGCGGCGTCCATACTTCCGCCTCCAGCTGCGCCCGCTCCGACGACCGTGTGCATCTCATCGACGAACAGGATCGAATCGGGACGCTTTTTGATCGCCTGCAAAATGGCTTTGATGCGGTTCTCGAAGTCGCCGCGGAAGCGCGTCCCGGCCACGAGGGCGCCCATGTCGAGCGCGAAGATCTCCGCGTTCTTGAGAGCAGCCGGTACGTCTCCGCTCACGATGCGCTCGGCGAGGCCTTCGACGACGGCAGTCTTGCCGACCCCGGGATCTCCGACCAAGAGCGGGTTGTTCTTCTTCCGGCGCGCGAGCACCTGGATCAGGCGTGCGAGCTCGGTCTGACGTCCGACGAGCGGCTCGATCTTGCCTTCCTTGGCGAGGGCGTTCAGGTTTGCGGCAAAGCGCTCAAGCGGGTCCTCTTTCCCACCGTCACTCGCCTCACCCGACTCTTCGTCTTCGGAGGAGGATTCGAGAGGTGCAGGGAGCACTTCAGCCCCGTCCTTGCGGGTTCCATGGGAAATATAGCTGACAAGGTCAAGCCGGGTGACGCCCGACTCCTCGAGGGCGCGGGCGGCGTCCGAGTCGGGCTCCGAGTAAGCCGCAACGATGACATGCTCGCCCTTCAACTCGTCTTTTCCGCTCGACTCGACGTGCCAGGCGGCGCGCTGCAATACGCGGCGTAGCCCCCGCGAGGGTTCCGGAATGAGCGCCGTGTCCTCCGGGACCTCCTCCTGGTTTTCCGAGATAGCCTGGTCGAGCAGCTCCTTGAGCTTCCTCAGGTTCGCCCCAGAGTGCTGGAGGGTGGTCGCGGTCTCCGAGTCGTGGGCCAGGGCGAAGATCAGGTGCTCCACCGTGATGACCTCGTGTCTCCGGCGTGTTGCCTCGCTGTGGGCGAGGTTCATGGCAATTTCGAGTCCGGTGCTGAGCTTCATGTCGACCTGTCTCGTGGGGAAGGGGGGGCGACATGGCAGAGGAGCCCGGCCGACCCTTACCATTCATAACATTACTTGGGTCCGAACCCTTCCGGCTCGGCTGTCACTTTGAGCGGGTGACCGGCCTCGCGGGCCCTTTCGGTGACCCTCTCGACCTTGGTCTCCGCTACGTCACGGCTGTAGACGCCCGCGACACCGCTCCCACGGTAATGAACCTGGAGCATGATCTGGGTCGCTTCGGTCGGGGTCTTGTTGAAGAGGTCGACCAGAACGGCCACGACGAATTCACGCGTCGTGTAGTCATCGTTATGGAAGACAACAGAAAAACGTCGCGGCCGAGCCGTCTCGTTCTTCTCTCGGACCGATATTTCGCTTTCGCGATCAGGAGCATCCGAATTCGCCACGCCGAATTCATCCTGGGGCGGGCGAGCCAGCCTGTCGAGAGGCTGGCGCTCGAATTTGCTCAGGTCGTGGTCTTGGCGGCCTTCGGACCGCTGTCGGCAGCGTTCTCACGCTCACGCTTCAGCAGCCATTCCGCGTTCTTCTTGGCGCGGCGCTTCTTCTGACGATGGCGGGCTCGGGCGTCTTGGGGGCTTGACATGGGCCGGTGCCTCTAGCGTATCCGCTTCTGAAGATCCAGGGAAATTTCAATGAGCGCTTGCGTGCCGGTCGATCAGCGCAGCCAGCCGGGGCGCGGCCTCTTCGACGTGCTTCTGGGCCGTGGGTCGCAGCTTGTCGTAGGTCTTTTGCAGGGCCAGGTTGTCGGCCTGTCGGACCCGATCGTCCGCTGCCCGGAGGAGACGACTGGCTACCTCGGCCTTGCGCGCCACGACAAGCCCGCCGGGGGGAAGCCCCTGGGCGATGGAGTCGGCATAAGGAGCCTCGAAGGCGTCTAAGAAATCATCGAAGAGCTTGTCCACAACGTGGCGAACGAAGCCAGGTCGCGTCCCCCTCAAGATGGCGAAAGCTCCCTTGATGGCGAGACCACCGAGACCACCTTTGTCCTGGATTTCCGCCTCGAGGACGCTCACGGCGTCGTCGACGACGCGCGCCCGCTTGTCCCCCGCCGATAACTGCGCTCGTAAAGTGTCCGCCATCTTCCGAACTTCGCCCTTAGCATTCCAATCCCACCTCGGAAAGCCGAATTTTGGTCCTCGATCGGGAGGAGCGCCTGCTCTATGTGTTCCTTCTGGGGCACCTCAACGAGGCGCGCCAGCCAGCCCGATTCGATCATGAAGCTCGAGCCCAATTCCCCCGCCGGCGACCGGTCTGCGCGTGTCCTCGTCGTGGACGATCAACGCAACATGCGGACGACTCTGTCCCTATTGCTCCGGGGGGCTGGTTACACGGTCGACGAGGCGAGCGATGGCACTTCCGGCTCCGAACTCGGGGCTCAGGAAGCTTACGACGTCGTCCTGACCGATTTGCGCCTCGGGGAACCTGACGGAATGGCTGTGCTCCGGGCCGTCAAGGAGGCGCAGCCTCGGAGTGAAGTGATTGTGATGACGGCCTATGGCACCATCGAGTCGGCGGTCGACGCGATGCGCCTGGGAGCCTTTGATTATCTCCAGAAGCCTTTCAGCGAACAGGAGCTGCTCCTCAAGGTTCAAAAGGCCATCGAGAGTCGGCGTTTACGCGGGCAGGTGGACGCCTTCGCTCAGGACTTCCGCGAGCGTTATGGATTCGAGAACATCGTCGGCCGATCGCTGGCGATGCGGAACCTCCTGAGCCGGGTGGTCCGTATTGCCCCGACCGATGTCACGGTGCTCATCACCGGCGAAAGCGGCACCGGTAAAGAGCTCATCGCGCGCGCTGTTCACGCAAGCAGTCGCCGGGCCGACAAGCCCTTTATCCCCATCAACTGCGCAGCCATCAGCGAGACACTTCTCGAGAGCGAGCTTTTTGGGCATGCCCGTGGCGCGTTCACCGGCGCTAGCACGGCGCGTAAGGGGCTGCTCGAGGAGGCCGAAGGAGGCACCTTCTTCTTCGATGAGATCGCCGAGACGACCATGCCGTTCCAGGCCAAGCTCCTCAGAGCGATCCAGGAGGGGGAGGTCCGACGCATCGGCGACAATCGCCCGATCCAGGTCGATGTGCGTGTCATTGCCGCGACGAACGTCGATTTGGCGCAGGCAGTCGAGGAAAAGCGGTTCCGAGAAGACCTTTACTATCGCCTGAACGTGGCGCGCTTCCGGCTCCCGCCGCTTCGGGAGCGGCCGGAGGACATTCCGCTTTTGGTGGAGTTCTTCCTGAACAAGTACGGCCAGAAAATGGGGATCAAGGCGCGCTTGGCCGACGATGTCATCGATCGGCTCATGACCTATTCCTTCCAGGGCAATGTGCGTGAGCTCGAGAACATGGTCGAGCAAGCTGTTGCGCTCGCGGCCGGCGGCGTGATCACACTCGACGATATCTTGCCGGAGTCGAAGGGGCTGCGCGAGGCGCCGTCTCCGCGCACCCTCGCGGGTATCGTCGATGAGGCGGAGCGCCGCGCGGTCCTTGACGCGCTCAAAAGCGCATCTGGCAGCCGAGAGCGGGCTGCCGAACTGCTCGGGATCAGCCCCACGACCCTCTGGCGGAAGATGACGCGTCTCGGCGTCGTCTACGACCCGAAGCCATCCTGAGCCGTGCGTACCGAGCTTTTTGATTACTCGCTCCCCGAGGAGCTGATCGCTCCTTATCCCTTACCTGAGCGAGACGGCGCGCGGCTATGCGTGTTGGGCCCCGTCGAGCCGAGCGAGGCGCGAGTGCGCGACCTGGCGAGCTTTCTCGAGCCAGGCGATCTCGTGGTCTTGAACGAGACCAAGGTTCGGGCTGCGCGGGTGTTTTGCGAGCGGCCCCGCTCCGGGAGCCAAGGAGGCGGGCGCGTCGAGGTCGTGTTCTTGCGACAGCTCTCGCCGGGAAAGTGGGAGGCCTTGGCTCGGGCCAATCGACCGCTGCGCCCTGAGGACAAGCTCACCATCTCCGAAGCAGGACTTGAACTCACTGTTGAGAAAAAGGGCGAACAAGGGACGATCTTATTTCATTCGTCTGGCGACGTTGAGCAAGCGCTCTCTGTGTATGGGCAGATGCCGCTGCCTCCTTACATGCGGCGAGCGGCGGAGGAGCTGGATCGCTCGCGCTACCAAACTGTGTTTGCGAAAGAGGTGGGTTCTGCCGCGGCGCCGACGGCCGGTCTCCATTTGACGCCCGAGCTTCTCTCCGAGATCGAGTCGAAGGGCGTTCAGGTTTCCCGCCTTGTGTTGCACGTAGGTCTAGGGACCTTTCGGCCTGTTTCGACGGACGATCTCGACGATCACGCGATGCACGAGGAGTGGATCCGCGTGACCCCCGAGGTCAGTGAGGCGGTGAGGCGGACGCGGGAGCAGGGCGGGCGCGTGGTGGCGATCGGGACCACTGTCGTGCGCGCGCTCGAGTCCCTGGCTGATGATCAAGGGCAGATTGCTCCGGGGGAGCGCGCGACTCGCCTCTTGATTCAGCCCGGATATCAGTTTCGAGTCGTCGACGCACTGTTGACCAACTTTCACATGCCGAAGAGTACCCTCCTCGCGCTCGTGTCTGCGTTGGCGGGGCGCGAGCGAGTGCTCGGCGCCTATGAGTGGGCGGTGGCGCGAGGGTTCCGGTTTCTTTCGTACGGGGACGCGATGTGGATCCCAGGGAGGATGGCTGAGTGAGTCCTGTTCATTTTCGGACGATTCAGACCTCGGGAGCAGCTCGGGCTGGAGTGCTCCAGACTCGGAGCGGCGAGGTGCTCACGCCAGCGTTCATGCCTGTGGGGACGCAGGCCGCGGTGAAAGCGCTCGATCGGGATGAGGTGCTTGCGACCGGCGCGCGCGCTGTGATCATGAACACCTACCATCTATGGCTCAGGCCCGGAGCGGACGAGGTCTGTAGCCTTGGGGGGCTGCACGCCTTTTCTCGCTTGCCGTGTACGCTGGTCACAGACTCGGGAGGTTTTCAGGCCTTCTCGCTCGCTGAGCGCACGAAGGTCTCGGAGAACGGCTTCGAATTTTCGTCGCACATCGATGGTCGGCGGATGGCGCTCTCACCGGAGCGCGCCATGCAGGTCCAAGGGCAACTGGGCGCTGACATTGCCATGCAGCTTGACGTCTGTCCCCCGGGAGATGCGCCTCGGAGCGAAGTTGCGCTGGCTGTCGAGCGGACGACGCGGTGGGCTGAGCGCTGTCTGTCGGCGCGCCGGCCGGAGCAAGCGGTGTTTGGGATCGTCCAAGGGGGCATCCACGTCGATCTGCGCGTGAGGCATGCGGAAACCCTCGGAGCGATGCCCTTTGATGGTCTCGCGCTCGGTGGGTTCAGCGTGGGAGAGGATCCCGCGGAGATGCACCGGGTGCTTCCCCTGGTCGTGCCGAGCGTGGATCCTGGCCGGATCCGCTATCTCATGGGAGTTGGCACCCCCAAAGATCTCCTGATCGCGGTGCGGGCTGGAGTTGACCTTTTTGACTGCGTGATGCCGACGCGCAACGCGCGCAATGGCCACATTTTCGTCCGCGGCGGGCGTCTCAACATCAAAAATGCCGCGCATCGTCTCGATCGCCAGGTCCTCGAGTTCGGGTGCGACTGTCTTACCTGCTCCGAGGGCTACTCCCGAGCCTACCTTCGGCACCTCTACATTGCGGGCGAAATCCTCGCCCTCCGGCTCCTCTCCATCCACAATCTGCGCTTCTATGCGCGCCTCCTGGAGGGGGCTCGGCAGGCGATCCTCGAAGGTCGATTCGAGCGCTACTTCGAGGACTGGTTTCCCTCCACCTAGTCCTTCCGCTAAGCTTAGATGTCCGCCTTTGGCCAAGGCCCTCTGCTCCTGAGAGGAATGCCCGAGCGGGCGTGAGCTTTGGGTCCCATGACGGAAAAGAAGCAGCTCGGTCGAATCCTCCTCAAACAACAAGCTCTCACGTCTGAAGAGCTAGAGGAGGCGCTCAGCGAATCGGGTGGCCGACTCGCCTCACGGCTGACCGAGCAGGGAAAAATTAGTCACCTGGCTGCGCTGAAAGCGCTCAGTGAGCAACACGGCATCCCCGGGATCGATCTTGACCAGGTGTGCGTCAAGCTTTCCGATCTTGAGCTGCTCCCGCGCGCGATCGCCGAGAGACATTTGATTCTTCCCGTTCTCTCGAAGGGCGAACGACTTTTCGTCGCCATGGCGAACCCCCGTGAGAAGAAGGTGATTGATGAGCTCGAGTTCGTCACGGGCAAGCGCGTCTATCCTTACGTCGCGCTCGAGAAGCCCCTCCGGGCTGTGGTAGAGGAAGCTTATTCGCGCAAGGCGCGTGGCGACGATTATTACGTCGGCCCGAACTGCCCCGAAGAGACCTTAGCGAAGCTCGGCATCGACAAGCCGAGCGCCGATCGTACTGAGGTCGAGCTGTCTCGTCCGCCCGGTACGCCGGCGATCACCGACCCCGGTCCGCCTGGCGCTCAGCCGGGCGACGACGGGGAGGGGGTGGCGCCGTCGAGCGTCACGAACCCCGAGGGGCGTAGCGAAGTCGCCGAGCCCGTTGATGAAGATTTCGGGGACCTGAACGCAGAGCTGTCGATTGTTACGGATCTGCCCGTGGCTCCGCCGTCGAAAGCGCCTCCCGGAGCCGCCACGATCCTGCTGGTGGACGACGAGGCGGACATTCGTCGCATGCTCGAGAAGCTCTTGAGCGGCCGCGGTTATCGAGTGCTCCAAGCTGACGCGGGCCATCTAGCGCTCCGCATGGTCAAGGAACACAAGCCCGATCTGATTGTGCTCGACGCCATGCTCCCCGAGGTTCACGGCTTCGATATCGCACGGCGGATCAAGGGCAGCCGTCGCTACGGGCACATCCCGATCGTCATGGTGAGCGCTGTGTACCGAGGTTGGCACTACGCGGAGGACTTGCGCGCGAGCTGCGGCGTTGAGGCGTTCATAGAGAAGCCCTTCAAGATTCAGGACGTCGTCGCCGCCGTTGAGAATGCGCTGCTCGGGAAGAAGGACGACAAAGAGCGAGCAGAACAGCTTGAAGCCATGCACCAGCAGGCCGAGCAGCTCCTGCACTCGGGCGTCCAGGCCTACAAGGAAGGGCGCTACGAAGACGCCGCCAACATGCTGCGCAAGGGGGTTGAGATTGATCCCCTCGCGTACCGTCTCCACGTGCACCTAGGCCTGCTCTACGGTCGCATGGGGCAGGTTTTCGAGGCGATTGCGGCGCTCGAAAAGGCCATCGAGATCAACTCGCGGCACTTCCCAGCCCTGAAAAATCTGGCGATTCTGTATCAAAAGGCCGGGTTCAAGAACAAAGCAGCCGAAACATGGCACAAAGCGGCAGTCGTCGCGCCTGACGATGAAACTCGAGCTGCTGTGAAAGCGCAGCTAATGAACCTGCTCTGAAGGCCGTCCTGACATCTGGAATTTCTCTCGCGGCCTGCGGGGGATATGCTCCTGTCCTCAGGCCGCCGCGGCCCCGCCCTTTGCCCGAATCGAGATGAATTTCGACTGTCCCGCCTGTCAGGCCAAATACCAGATTGCCGACGAGAAAGTCGCCTCCAAGTCGGTCAAGATGAGGTGTCGCAAGTGCGAGACGCCGCTGCTCATCAGCTCGCTCGGCGCTCGGCGCGCACTCGGTGCCTCCCGTGGCAAGGCGGTCTCTATGCCTCCGGGCATGAGCATGCCGCCCGTTTCAGCGCCACGATCGCGAGCCTCTTCGGCGCAGGCGATGCCCCCGCCGCCCCGTGGACCTTCTCTTCCTCCGCCGTCGAGTGCGGCGCGCACCGGGGGGCTTCCGCCGCGACCGACTCCCATTGCGGCCCGATCTACCGGCCCGTCGCTGGGTCCCGTGGCTCCAGAAGCGGGCGCGCTCGCCGTTCAGATCCGGGAGGTCGACACGGACGAGCCGGCGCCGCCTTCCTTGCGTCGCGTTGCGTCGCGCATTCCAACTGAGGCTTGGCATGTCGGAATCGACGGCAAGGTGGAGGGGCCCGTATCGCGCCTCGAGCTCAGGAAGTGGATGCAAGAAGGGCGCATCAACAGGGAGACGCTCGCTTGGAAGGACGGGATGTCAGGCTGGGCTCCCATCGAGAGCATCAGTGACCTTTCGGATCTGCTTGAGGCAATCCGTCCCGCTTCCGTCCCTCGGGTGCTCGTTCCTGAGGCTCCTGTGCCGACAGGCTTCGTCACCCCCGAGCCCGCCTCGGCGCCGCTTTCGGCCCTCGACTCGTCGGCCGTGAGCGCAAGTGCTGTCCAGATCAAGGAGTCGAGCGAGCCTATCGCACCGAGCCCGCTCTCTGGGTTCACACCGAGTATCCCTCCTACTCAAGGACTCACAGCCGCGGCCTCTGCTCCTCGTCACGATTCGATCTGGGCCCGCGCGCACATTCGCCCTCCCAAGAAAAGCCACATCATCTTCGCGGTCGTCGCAGCGGGTCTGTTCGGAATCGCGATGGGATTTGTGTTCTTTGGCGGCCAAGAGGTCAAGATTGTCGAGAAGGTCGTCGAGGTGAAGGTCAAGGACGGCGCGCGGCCTCTCGACAACGTGCCGCCACCTCCGAGCGTAGAAGCGGAAAAGAGCCCCGAGAAAGCGCCGAAGGTCGCCGACGCAAAGACACCGGCTGGGGCGACGAAGCAGCCTACCACGTCGACTACTGACACGAGCCCTACGAAGACGACGGCTCCGCTCAAGGGACTGACCGGCCTCGACGGGCTTTCCTCCGCCGGTCCCCAGACTGGCCCATCGGCGAACCTGGGCGCATCCTCAAGCCAGGCGCTCGACAGCGCACAGATTGAGAGCACTGTCTCACGATATCGAACCTCCGTGAAACGAAGTTGTTGGCAGCCCGCCCTCGACGCGCGAGACAAGAACGCGCCGAGCTCCGCTCGCGTGACCGCGACCATCACTGTGCTCGGGTCGGGCGCTGTGAAGAGCGTGACGACGAGCGGTGACCCTTCGGGCTATCGTGGGCTCGCCAGTTGTATTCAGTCTCGCGTGTCGAGCTGGACCTTTCCGGCCTCGAGCGGAACCACCACCGTGAACGTGCCGTTCGTGTTCGCGGCTCAATAGCTCGAGGCGACCCTTTCATGATCCTCTACCTGTCGGGGAGCGCCTCTTGCGCCGCGCTCCTGTCAGGGAACGCGCCCTATGCGATCGTAGGTTTCGTCCTCGGTGCGCTCCTGATCCGTTCGGCGCGCTCACGTTCTGAGAAGCGCCGGGTGCAGCTCGAGGCGAAGAAAATTTCTCTCGAACGAAGGGCGGAACTGCGCCGGGAACGCTTACGGAATCTGCTTTTGTCTTATCGCGAGCTGCTTGGAGAGCTCTCCCAGGCTCTCGGCCGCGACCCGGACGTGGTGTTCCATCGATTCTCGGAGGGATTCTTACGACGTGGGCGCTTCGATGAAGGAATGCTTGTGGGTTTCGGCGAGCCCTGCGTTTCCGTCATCGAGGGCCCCGGAGGCGTGAGTGCTCGAACCTTCGCTCTGAGTCTCTTGCCACTCTTTCCGGGCTTGCCTGCGCTCAGCTTGGACCTTCAGCGGGGCGACGAGACGACGCAGTCGATCCTGAGCGCCGTTAGTGTTTGGCTCGGGGGGCATCAGACGCGGCTCTTGGTCGGCGGTGACGACGGGAAGGTCACTCTTTGTGCAGCTCTCCCCTGGCGGCTCGCGGACGAGATCATTCGTCTCGTACCTTTGGATACTCCCGGTGCGCTTCGCCCCTTCGTCGACGACCCTCGCCAATAAAAAGCGCACCGGCCGCGAGGGCCGGTACGGACCGAGATCCACTTAAGCCGGGTTCTGTGGGGCCCCGGTGGTCGCCCACCTGGACCTGACGATCATTCCTCTAGGACTCCCGTTACCGTGAGTCTCGAGCAGCCTACCCGAGGAGGCAATGGGCGGGTCACCCGACTCCTCTGCTTGGCCTTGCTCCGGATGGGGTTTGCCGTGCCGAGTCCGTTACCGGACTCGCGGTGGTCTCTTACACCACCCTTTCACCCTTACTGGCTCTAGGCCAGCGGTTTGCTTTCTGTGGCACTATCCTCGAAGTCACCTTCACCGGGCGTTACCCGGCATCCTACCCTGTGGAGCCCGGACTTTCCTCCCGATCCTGAGCGGATCCGGCGATCGTCTGTGTATCTCGTTCGCGGCAGGCCTAACACAGACCCCCTTGCCCGTCACGACGCTCCAGGGAAGAGCGCCGGTGGGGGTGAAGACCGCATTCGAGGGGCATTTCAGGTGCTCTTGGAGCCAGTCGAGAGCGGACAAACGAAAAAAGGCTCCCCCAAAAACGAGGAGCCTATTTCCGGAACAGGAGGGAGAGACGGTTAGACCGAGAAGGAGCTACCGCAGCCGCAGGTTCCGGACACGTTCGGGTTTCCGAACTTGAATCCGGAGCCGTGGACTCCTTCGACGTAATCGATCTCGGTTCCATCGAGGTACTGGTAGCTCAGGGGGTCGACGTACATCTTCACTCCGTTGGACTCGAAGAGCTCGTCCATGTCGGTCGGCTTGTCTTCGAAATACAGATCGTACTGGAACCCGGCGCACCCGCCACCGATGACGCGGAGGCGGAGCCCTTGCTCTAGGAGTCCCTCTGCAAGGGCGATCTCACGGACCTTCTCAGCCGCATAGGGGGTGATCGAAACCATAAGGCCTTCTTAGCGCCGGCCCTGGGCTCGCGCCAGGGGGAGACGGCGCCTCCTCACCGTTCATTTCTTGGCTTTTCCGGCCGAGGAGGCGCTTGCCCCGAGTTCGTGCAAACTCGAAGCAAGCAGTCGCGGCGGCTTCTGTGTGACAACCGTTCCGATGGCAGCGGTACGGCTGCCTGGGGAGAGTTGGATCGGCTCGCCATAAGTCACACTCGCGAGACAGGGCGGGGTCAGGCAGCCTCCTTCCACATCGATCACGAGGCGGCTTCCCCCGTCCGAACGCACCTCCACGACGATTCCGTCGGCCCGGACGAGGGCGCCCGGTTTCCAATCCGCGAGAGGGGCCGGTGCGGCACTACGGGTCTCGGTGGCCTCGAGGTGCAGAGTCGCCCTTCTTCCGACGCTCTGGGGGTGTTTCACGACGACCTCGAGGGGGCCTGGCTTCGGCGTTTCCAGGATCAGAGAGAATTCTCCTTCGAAGTTCGCGTCGACGCTCAGATTTCCGACGGTCACCTGAGCGTTTTTCACTGTGCGACCGCTCACGAGCAGAGGTCCGCCTCGGAGCACGTGGCCTTCCGCCGGGCTTGTCAGTCGGAGCGGTACGATCCAGGCGCTGACATGGGCCTCCGTCGTCTTCGCGTGCCCGTCGCGCTCGACCTCGATCGGGACGATGCGCTCGATGGGCTCAGCAGTGTCGGCGAAGCCGGAAGTCATAGCCCCGAGAGGGACGTCGAGCGCCGCGACTCCGCTCGTGAGGGGCGCCTCTTGGCCTTGGATTTTTACCTTTGCGCCCTCAGGTGCGCTCACTTCGATCCGCGCGCGGGGCGTGTCGCTCATGAGCTCTTCGAGAGAGGTGTCGACACGGAACGCGACAGGGACGGCGAGCGTGATCTTCTCCGGATCGCGGCCTTGGGGCGTGAGTAGCACTTCGACCTCGTTTTGCCCCACAGCGAGTCTCTTGCCGGCGCTGAGGCGGGCTTGCCCGCTCTTGAAGGCTTCGGTCGTGGCTCCGATGCGGACTGTGGACCCAGGGGGGCACTCCTTGCATTCGAGCACGAGGAAGTCGCCGCCTTCAGCGGTCGTCTCGAAACGGCTCACCCGTATTGCGAAGCTGGGGCGGGTCATCCAAGCGAGTCCTGCGCCGATTGCGGCTGCGCCGATCACGCCGAACGTGAACCACATGGCCTTCGAACGTGTCCGGGGAGAGGCCGTCACGAGCCGAGAAGCAGGCTCGAGGGAAGCCGGCTGGGGCGAGGCGATCTCGGGGGGCGGGGCGGCCTCGGGTGAGCGAAAAGGCGAGCCGGCGATACCTGGCGTCGTCGAGAAGCTGCGCGCTGAGGGGGGCAATGCGTCGCCGGTCGGCGCGATCCCAGGGCGAGCGACTCCGAGCAAAGTGCCTCCGAGGGGACGCTCCACAGGACGGGGCTCCGCGGACGGCAGATCGGCGCGCGCCGGCATGCCGATCACTGTTGCACCCAGGCGCTGAGTCGTCGGTCGAGGTTCCTGAGAGCGGATCTGGAGGTCGACGGGCGCGAACCCGAGGGTCGTCTGCGCGAGAGAGGCGGCAGCTCCGGAAGGCTTGTCCGGTGCCGTGGGGCCACCCGGCGTCGCCTGGGTCGCGGAGGGGAGCTCGGGGGCGATGCCGACCATGGTCTTGGCGAGAGCCGCGCGACCGCCTGCGCGCGCAGGCTCCAGTGGAGGCGGGAGGGGGGTGGTGGTCAGGTCGAGCGTTTCGACGTGGATGGTTTGGGCGCCGGGCCGAGCATGGCCTGGTGAGGGCTCTGGAGGGGTAATGGCCGGGAGCGTCGAGGGAGCTCGGCTCGGGTGCGCGGCGCGGTAGGCGAGCTCTTCGTCGCGGCTTCTGCGAGTGGGTGCCGTGAGCGTGCTGCCGAAAGGGATCGCTTCGGGTTCCGCGCTCTCAAGCGGTGAGTGGCATGCGGCGCAATGAGTGCTTTCCGCTGGGTTTGGCGCCCCGCATGCTCCGCAAAAAGGCATACCTTTCCCTAGCCCATTCTGGACCCTCTTGTCCAAACCTCCCCTGCAGCCGGCACAGAGTTTTGGAGGGAACCGGCAACCGGCCCCACTTCTGGACTTTCGCACAGGTCCCGGTTCCGCAAAGATGGACGGGTGCTGGCCAAACGCCTCATTCCCTGCCTCGACGTCCGCGATGGACGCGTCGTCAAAGGCGTAAATTTCGTCAATATTCGCGACGCTGGCGACCCTGTCGAGTGTGCCCGCCGGTACGATGCCGCCGGAGCGGATGAGATCACCTTCTTGGACATTACAGCCTCCCACGAGGCGCGGGGGGCTCTGCTCGACATCGTGGAGCGGACGGCGCGTGAAGTTTTTGTGCCCCTGACCGTGGGCGGGGGAGTCCGTTCGGTTGATGATGTCCACGCTCTGCTCGATGCCGGCGCGGACAAAGTGAGCATCAACAGTTCGGCGATAGCGCGCCCGGAGCTGATCGCGGACGTGTCCTCCGCTTGGGGACGGCAGGTGCTCGTCGTGGCCATCGATGCGCGTCGCGAAAGTGACGGTACCTATGGCGTGTACACGCATGGGGGCCGCCGGCCATCGGGGCTCAATGCTGTCGAATGGGCCGCGCGCGCGGCCGAGCTGGGTGCAGGGGAGATTCTGCTCACGAGCATGGACCGCGACGGAACTCACGCCGGCTATGACATTGAGCTTCTGCGCCAGGTCACCCTGCGGGTCACGATTCCGGTGATCGCGTCCGGGGGGGTCGGCACACTCGACCATTTGCGCGAAGGACTCGTCGACGGAGGAGCCGACGCGGCTCTTGCAGCCTCAATCTTCCACGACGGGCGGCATTCGATCCAAGAAGCGAAGCAGTATCTGCGGACGAGCGGGGTCTTGGTACGGGGGGAGGCGTGAGCGTTTCCGTCGCCGACGTTCTGGCCGCCGCTCGAATCGGAGAGGTCGCCCTCGTCGGCGAGGTGTGTGGTTACTTAGTGCTCGGCGCAGCCGACGCGGTGCTTGCGGCTGGTGCGCTTCCGCTTCCGCGCGCAATTCGCTTGAACGAAGACGGTCACGTCGAGGTCGTTTCTGAGCCGACGCGTCCCGAGGTCCAAGAGAAGGTTCTCAGGCAAGTGCTCGGGGAACTTCTCGCAGAGGTGCGCACACCGTTCCCGAACCTCTCACGAGTGGCGACTCGCGACGAAATGCGGGGTCTTGCTTCTTTGGTGACGGAGCTCGAGGCGGCGCTCGTTCCTGTGAATCGGCGGGCAGCCAAGCGCTCTCTCTCTCGTCTTTCGCGCGAGACGCTTCGCGCGCTAGAGCGCGGCCTGATTGTGCCTGACGTCGCTCTGCCGGAGAGCGCACCCGCTGAGGTGAAAGAATCCCCTCTGAAACAAGGAGCGCCGCTGCCTCCGGCACGCCGTGAAGAAGACGCCGTGACGCCTCATCTTGCTGTTTCATCGGAGCTCGCCGCGCGCGCGAAATCTATGGAGGCAACCCGGGGGGGCGCGACCGATCCTGCGTCGATTGCATGGCGCGAAATGCATCGCCCTGTTCCGAGCGCGCCTCAGGAGTACCCGCCGGCCGCGCCGGCGCCCGCCGCCGTACCCGCGCCTGTCTCTCCACTCGTGCACCCTGGAGCCGCGCCGGTGCTTGAGCGAGTGGAGCAGGCCTCCTCTCTCGCATCTCTCTTCGATCCGGCTCCCTTGGAGGCGAGTGAGCCGGCCCCCGACACGATCCGGGGCGTGCCTGATATGGCTCGGGCGGAGCCCGACCCCTTCGACGACGAACCGACGATCGTTATAGCTCCCGTCGAGGAATCTCTCACGGATCTAATCGCAGAGCTGCGTGCCGCGGGCGCTCAGGTGGCACCGATCGAGGGCGAAGTGCCAGACGAGGATTTCGAGTTCTCTGTCGAGCTGGACGAATCGGAAGAGCCACCACCGGCGACCATTGAGACACCTCGCCCTTCATGGGCCATGCCATCCGAGGCCGTGCCCCCAGCTCTCGACAGGTTTCGAACCGCGCGACCCCGGTCGGACCTTCCTCCCCAGAATCCGACGCCGCTCATTCCCCCGAGCGACGGCAGCCGCGCGCCCCACAGCGATCTCGAGGGGCTGCTCTCGGCCCTCAAGCCGCCCGTCCAGCCGGAACATCTGAAGGAGACGTTGGAGGCGCTGTCGCCATCGGAGTTCCCCGGACGGAGCTGAGCTTTCTGTCCTTTCTGCCCCCCCTTGAGACCACGATCGAAAGTACTCTTCGCCCATGCTCGCTCGAGTCTTCACCGTTAGCTTGAATACCTATCGAGAAGCGGTCCGAGCCCGGATTCTGCACGGCCTTTTCGGCCTGGCCGTGGTGACTCTCGGTTATGCGCTGGTCGTGGGTGCGTACGCCCTGAAGAGTCACGATCGCGTCGTCTCCGACCTCGGGTCTGCGGCCATTTCGGTGTACTCGATCGTGGTCGCGGTCGTGATCACGGCGACGAGCCTGTATCGGGAGCTCGAGCTCAAGACGATCTATCCGATCTTGGCGCGGCCGATGCGCCGAGCCGAGTACATCGTCGGGAAATTTCTCGGTACTTGGCTCACTCTGCTCGTCTTCATCGTCGCGAACGCGGGGGTGCTGTTGGTGGCCATCGGAGTGCAGGCGGGCGCGGCGGGGCGCGCCCTTTGGCCCTTGCTTGTGCTCACCATCGCCATCTCGCTTCTCTCCTACAAGAAGCCGAAGCTCCGAACCTGGATGCCGATCCCTGCCGCGGTGCTGCTCTTGTCGCTCGGCTTGTGGCTGAGCTCGGCTCAGCGCTCTGAGCTCCGAGTAATCGTGCTGCAAGGAGCGCTCACGGCTCTCGAAGTCGGAATTGTCGCGGCGCTCACGCTCGTCTTCGCTGCGTTCTCCTCGCCTTTTCTGACAGCTGTTTTTAGCTTGGCTATGGTGGTCGTGGGGCGAGGGGCTGCGACCCTTGCAGCGCTGCCGGAGAGAGTCTTCGGCGCCTTCATCAAGAGTGTGGGCGAGGGACTGGCGGCGGTCGTGCCGAACCTGATGGTGTATGTCCCGACGCGGGCATTTCTGACAGGCGAAGCTGTGCAGGTTCCGCTTGGTCCTTACATGGGTTGGGCGTCTTTGCAGGCCCTGGGATGGATCGTGTTCCTTCTTGTGGGGGCGGTCCTCATCTTCGAGCGTAGAGACTTTCTGTGAGTCAGCCAGGCGCGCGAAGGTCTCCCTCGTCCAAGCTTCTTTCGGGAATTGCCTTGCTGCTCTTGGCGCTCCTGATGGGTGGCGGGGTTTGGACCTATCGGTTGCTCGAGCGCGGAGAACAATCCATGCGGGAGAGCGACCAGACTTTTCATCGGGGAGCGCTCTCTGAATCGATGCGCGGCGCTGAGCTTGCTCTTCGGGCTTACGTTCCCGGTGCTCCCCACGTCCACGCAGCGGAGGACCGTTTGCGTGCCATCGCGCGTGGGGCTGAGGCAGAAGGGAAGCTTAGTATCGCTCGAGCGGCTTGGGATGCGCTCAGGGTGCACGAGGAGCGGACGAAATACCCTGGGCGCGGTGGGACTCGTTATGGCGAGGAGGCGAGCGCTGCGCTCATTCGCATCGACCGTCGCTTGGCGGAAGCAGCGGGCGGTCCCTGAGGCCCTCCCCGTTCGCAAGATTCACATGTCATAGCGAGACCTTTGGGTCAGGAGCGCCCCGCGGGGCGACGGCAAGGAGGCCTGCGCTGAGCGTGAGCGGGGCTTGCTCGGGGAGCCAGCTTGTTCGAGAAGACGGCGGCCGACGAGGAGCGAGACAATTTTCGTTGAGGCGCCCGGAAAAAATCCTTGCTGGGGCGCGAACTCCCTCGGGTTTTCGAAGGTGCCGAACAGCATGTCGATGAGAGGCACGTCTGCGTAGTTGTTCTGATGGTAGCCGCGCTGGTGATGGAGTGAGTGGCTCTCGGGTCTCTGGATGATGTAGCCGAGCCAGTGGGGGGTTCTGAGGTTCGTGTGTTGAAATGCTGCGAGGAACGTCACGACCAGGATCGCTAGTGTGGCCGCCTCGGCGGCGACCCCGCACACCACGACGAGTCCCAGGCTGGTCACGAATGTCCAACCGACCATATCCAGAGGATGGAAATAGAAGGAGCTCGGGACGTCGAGTCGCTCGGAGGCATGATGGGCCTGGTGGACGTGGCGGAAGAGCAAGTCCGACCGATGGAGCGCCCGATGGTAGGCGTAGCCGACGAGCTCGTAGGCAAGGATGGCGAGCACGACCTGAACCCAGGGAGCGAACGCTCGCGCGTCGACGAGGCGGAGTTTTTCGAGCTCCGCGTCCCATAGGAGCGGGAGATAGGAGGACACGAAGAAAAAGAGCAGGAAGGCCAGGATGCCTCGGAGCCGCGCTCCAGGCACCGCGGGCAGCCGCCGCGCCGGGAACAGCAGCTCGAGGACCGCGAGGATTCCGTACATGGAGAAGATAACCCAGGCGACTGGGTCGGTGAGGAGTTCGATGGGATGGGGCATATTCGTCATGTAACCCGGCGTTGCTCGAGACGCCTGAGCCACTTCCGACAAGATCTGGTCGGATGCGACGGCTCCCAGGCGCAAGGCGCCATTTCGACCGAGGGTGGCGGTTCTTTCGTCGGGAGCTCTTTTTTCGCTGCGATAAAGCGTGTTCCGGGTGACACTCGAGGACTCTCCCCGCCGATGAAGACGAGTATCGCTCTGCTCACGATCCCGGAATCGTCTGGTTCGCTGCTCTACGGCATGGCGGATCTATTCGTTTCGGTGCGTCGTGACTGGTCGCAGCTCGTGAAGGGACCCCCTCGGCCTTCCCCGTTTGAGGTTCATCTGACGGGTCGAACTTTGGGGCCGCTCCGCGTGGCCAACGGCATGCTCGTCGAGGTCGCTCGAACCTACGACTATTTCGCCGATATCCTCTGCGTGCCTGAGGTGCTCGTGGGCCCTGAGGAAGAGCTCGATGATCGCTTCACCCCGGAGCTCGAGTACCTGCGCGCCGCTCGCGCGCGGGGGAGCATTCTCGCTACGGCTTGTACCGGTGCGATCCTGCTCGCCGAAGCGGGCCTGCTCGCGGGGCACTCAGCGACGACTCATTGGCTGTGGTGTGATCGGCTCAGTCGCTATCCGGAGGTCACGGTCCTCAAGAATCAAGCCCTCGTCATCTCTGATGAAGGAAGATTGGTGCTAGGAGGAGGCGGCACTGCCTATCTGGACCTTTGTTTGTACCTCGTGGCTCGTTTCGCTGGACTCGAGGACGCGATGCACGCGGCGCGCCTGGCCCTGATCGACTGGCACGCGGGAGGTCAGGGCCACTACGCGGCGCTTCCTCCGAACCGTGTCTCCCCGGATCGGGTGGTCGAGGAGTGCCAGCTGTGGCTCGCCGAGCACTACGACGCGCCGTCGCCGCTCGCCGCGCTGATCGAGCGGATCGGGCTCAGTGAGCGCAGCTTGCAGCGGCGTTTCCGGCAGACCACCGGGCTCTCTCCGCTCGAATACCTTCATGCCATCCGCACCGAGGAGGCGAAGCAAATGCTCGAGACGACCGACGACCCCGTCGAAGCGGTTGCGCTGCAGGTCGGGTACGAGGACGCGGCCTTCTTTGGGCGGCTTTTCAAGCGCAAGGTGGGTATGACTCCCGCTCAATACCGGAAACGGTTTGCAGGGCTGCGGCGGGAGCTCAAGGCAGCGATCGGAGCGGATCGAGCATCCTGACAACTGGGACGTGGGGGAGAATCGAAGCGCGAGGGGCCGAGCCCCTTTTTCGCCCGAAGGGGCAGTTTCGGCTAGAGTGGGCAGGATGAACGCGCGCGATGCCGAGCTCTTGGATGGCTTCGAGCGGTTCCTGCGCCTCGAGAAGCGCGCGTCGGACCATACGTGCAAGGCTTACCTGACGGATCTGCGGGCCTTTCTCGAGCACCTCGCTGCCAACGAATTCGCGGACGGTTGTGAGCGGGCCGGACGCGGGGAGATTCGCGGATTCTTGGAGCAGGAGTCTGTGCGACTCGGGACGCGCTCTCTGGCTCGCAAGCTAGGCAGCCTCCGAGCTTTCTACGGATTTTTGGCGCTCAGGAACGCGACTACCAAAAATCCAGCGCGCGCTGTGCGCATGCCGAAGCTGCACGAGTCGTTTCCGTTGGTGCTCGCTCCGGAGGTGGTCGAAAAGGCGATCCTTGCGACGGAAGAACTCCCGCGAACCCGGCCAGCGGCAGGTGCGGCTGCGCTTCGGGATCGAGCGCTTCTTGAGCTCTTGTACGGCAGCGGCCTCCGGGTTTCCGAAGCGTCGAGCCTCACGATGAGCGCTTTGTCGCTTGCGGAGCGAAGCATCAGGGTGCTCGGGAAGGGGAGCAAGGAGCGGCGTGTCCCCTTGGGAGAGGTGGCCTGTGAGGCTCTCTCGAGGTACCTCGCCGTGCGCTCTGAGCTAGCGCATCCGAAGACCGGCTATCTCCATCCTCTGCTCGTTTTCGTGAGCTCTCGAGGGGGATCCTTTTCGCCGCGGAGGATCCAGGAGCTCGTGCGCCGGCTCGGCGAGGTCGCCGCGGGACGCGCCGATTTGCATCCGCATGCTTTGCGTCACTCCTGCGCCACCCATATGCTCGAAGGGGGCGCTGATTTGCGCGCGATCCAAGAATTCCTTGGTCACGAGAGCCTCGCGACGACCGAGCGTTATACGCACCTCTCCTCCGCCGATCTTGCGCGTGTTTACGACCAAACGCACCCGCTCGCGCGCCAGAAGGCGCTCTGACAGAGTAGGTCAAACCTGGTATGAGCCCCGGGCTCATGCGCGCGCGCCCTGATCCTTCCGCACAAGGCCTCCTCGACGATATTTTGAGTGTGATCGCCGCTGCTGTCCTCGCGGCTCTCGTGATGACTTCGTGGGGATCGTTCATCTCTACGATTGACGACGTGGCGTGGGCTCCCACTTTGGGCTTGCTGGTGATCCCCGCGCTCATTCCTGCGGCGGTGGGGCGTGCGGGGGCGCGTTTCTTGCGACTGTTGCGCCCTCGTTCGAGCGAAGAGGAGAAGGCACGGGGGCCGCTCACGATCCTCGCGATCCTTCTTGCACTCGTCATCCTCGCGCCGCTCGCGCGCGTGATTTTTCAGGCTTCGATGCCGGACAAGGCGAAGAGTGTGGTCTTTGCCTTGACGGCGACGTTTGTGGTGGGGCTTTCCCTGGGCGGCGTCGAGCGCGTCCTTCCGATGTTGCCCGCGTCCTTCAGGCGAGGAAATCGGGCTCTCTTCGCTGGGACGATTCTCATGGCTGGCCTGAGCGTGGTGCTGCTCGCGGCGGTCGGCACGACGAGCGGAGAGGGCCACGCACTCGCGGTGTTCGGAGTGTTGCGTCGGCCGGAACTCGATCTGCGGGGAGCGAACCTCACGGCTCTCGCCGCTCTGCTCGCGTTTCTGTCGGTCGGAAGCGGTCCTCGGCGCCTCCGCGCCCTGGGCGCCCTCTTTTTCGGCGTGTTCATTCTCAGCCTCGGGAGCGCGTTCGAGATGAGTCCGGCTACCGCCCTTTCGATCGAGCGAGGCCGCGGGCCCGCTGCGTTTTCGCTCAGCCGCTTGAGTCGCCTGTTTGATGCGGATGGTGATGGCGCGGCGCGCTTCTTCGGAGGCGGGGACTGTGATGATCGCGATCCCGAGCGTTCTCCGCTTCTCCTTGAGATCCCTGGCAACGGTCGCGACGAAGATTGTGTCGATGGAGATGGTGCTCTGGCGAGCCCCGCGCCCGTTGAGCCCACGTCCCCGGAGGCAGGCGCGACTGCGAAAGCTGAGACGCTGCCGGACAGGGACTGGAACGTGCTGCTCTTGACGATCGACACTCTGCGCTACGACTTGGGCTACGCGCGGGGAGGCGCCGATCCCCGTCTCTCGCCGGTGCTCGATGGTCTCGCTCGGCGCGGCACCGTTTTCTCTCGTGCTTACTCGCTCGCTTCCTATACGAGCAAGAGCCTCGGCCCGATGTTCTTGGGCCAATATCCTTCTGAAACCCTCCGGACCTTCGAGCACTTCGATCGCTTCGATCCAAGCGTTCCTTTCCTGGCGGAGCGGCTTCAGCGCGCCGGCATCAAGACAGTGAGCGTTCAGGGATACTGGTACTTCTTCTTTAAGGGCTATGGCTTCGAGCGCGGCTACGACATCATCGACTCGAAAGCAGCCCCTAAGGTTGTCTCCATCGAGGGCGACAAGAGCGCCAACGGCGACAAGGTCGCGACTCAAGCCATCGCGAAGCTAGGAGAGCTCTGGGCGCAACCAGGGCGGTCTTTCGCCTGGGTGCACTGGGTCGACCCTCATGCGGAGTACGTCCGGCACCAGGGCTACGACTTCGGGCCAGGGGAACGCGAGCGTTACGACAGCGAAATCGCCTTCGTGGACGCGCAAGTGGGGCGTGTGCTTGGTGCTCTCGACGAGAGTTCTGCTCGGGATCGGACCGTGGTGATCGTCACGAGCGACCACGGTGAAGCCTTCGGTGAACACGGCATGATCCGCCACGGCTTTGAGGTCTGGGAGGAACTGGTTCGGATTCCGCTCATCCTCTTCATCCCCGACGTACCTTCGCGCACCATCACCGCTCGTCGCAGCATCATCGACGTTGCACCCACAGTCCTCGAGCTCCTCAACGTTCCCTGGGACGAGGCGGACGCTCTGCGTGGGACCTCACTCTTGCGAGACGTGGAGCTCTCGAAACCCGAGGAGGCCAAGGAGCGGCCTGTCTTCGTCGACATGCCTGAAGGCCCTCACAACAAGGAGCGCCGCGCTTATTACGACGGGCACCACAAGCTCGTGACGAGTCAGGGACGGGTGCTTGGTCTTTACAACCTCGACGATGATCCCGGAGAGAAGACCGATCTTTCCAAGGATACGGAGCTTGTTGCCCGCATGAAGGCGAGCATGGCGGAATTTGTCGCAGGCCTGCATCCGATTCCTGCGAAAAAGTGACGCCGGGCGCCGGCGCGATGTGCCCCAGCCTCGTGCCCTCGCGGGGGAAGGTGCAGGGCCCCTCGGCTCTGCTAAGAAACTGGTCCCATGCGCTTTTCGCTCCTCGACCTGGCTGCTGTCGGCCCTTCGGAGACCATCGCTCAGACCTTCCAAGGAAGCGTCTCTATGGCGCAGCTCGCGGAGCGCCTCGGTTACACTCGCGTTTGGTACGCTGAGCACCACAGCATCGCCTCGATCGCTTCTGCGGCTACGTCGGTCCTGATCGCGCACATCGCCGCTCACACGAAGACGATCCGTCTCGGAGCCGGAGGAATCATGCTTCCCAATCACTCTCCGCTTACCATCGCGGAGCAATTCGGCACCCTAGCCGAGCTGCATCCCGGCCGGATCGACCTCGGGCTTGGCCGCGCTCCGGGGGGCGATCGCGCCACCCTCTACGCCTTGCGCCGAGACCCGTCCGATTCCGACAGCTTCCCCGACGATGTCGTCGAGCTCCGCGGTTTGCTCGGGGACGAGAGCCCGATCCCCGGAGTCCGGGCGATCCCGGGGCACGGCACTCACGTCCCCTTGTATATTCTCGGCTCGTCCCTTTTCGGGGCAGCGCTCGCGGCCCGGCTCGGGCTCCCCTACGCCTTCGCATCTCACTTCGCTCCCGCAGCGCTGAGAGACGCGGTCGCTTTGTACAAGAGCCGTTTTCAGCCCTCGAAGGAACTCGAGCGACCCTATGTGATCGCAGGCGTGAACGTGATCGCAGCGGATACGGCCGAGGAGGCGCGGGCGCTTTTCGAACAAACTCGCCTCATGGTGATCCGCAATTTGAGTTCCCGTGGCGGTGCCCATCGTCTCCCCGACGATCCGGAGGTTCTCTTGCGCTCACCCCACGCCGCCTTCGTCGAGCAGATGTTTACCTATTCGGCGATCGGTGCAGCGGGCCATGTCGCTGCCTACCTCGAAGAATTTGCGGGGCTATCTGGGGCGGATGAGCTCATGACCGTTCACCACACTCCGAGCATCGAGTCGCGCCTGCGTTCTCTCTCGCTCCTCGCGTCCACCGTGGGGCTCTCCGCTCAGAATGACGCGCCCCCGTCTCCCTCGTGAGACGTGAGCCGGCTCGGGAGAACCCCGCGCCCGGGATCAGAGCCGTCGTCCTTTGAGGAGCGGATGGAGCGAAGCGAGGCTCAAATTCCCGTAGCGGTGGTAGGCGATGCTGATCGACTGAGCGAGCAGATAGTGGCGCTGTTCAAGGTCCGGATTCTCTGAGACGGGATCAGAAAGCACACTGAGCCCGAGCGGGGCTACGAGGCGACGTAGCTCGGGAGGCATGCTTCCGAGGAGGCGGACGCGGGTTGTTCCCGCAGTTTCGAGGATGGACCCGAGAGCGTGGGTGGCCCGAAGGATCGCAGAGCTTCGATCGAGAGCGCTCTGGCTTCCGCCGGGGGGAGGCGAGCGGTAGACGATCGTACGCGCACCGACGCGCTCCGCCTGGGCGAGAGTGCGCTCGAGATCGGCTTCGAGCGCATCTGAACCCACGACGATCAGGACCTCGGCCGGGAGATACCGGAGCCAATTGGCTTCGCCGACCACAGGCGTGCCAGGCACCTCCGGAGGAAGCTCGGGCCTGTCCGCCCCCAAAGCCGAGGGGACCGTCACCTGGACCGTCGGCGTGAGCAAGGCGAGTTCTTTGACGTAGCCAGGCCCCCCCGCCTTGACGCCTGGACCGAAGTTCGAGGCTTTATGGCCGCCGAAAGGCTGCCTTCCGACGACCGCGCCAGTGATGCCGCGATTGATATAGAGATTCCCCGCGTGCATCCCTCTCACGAACAGATCCTGCTCCGACTCAGACAGACCGAAGAATCCTGCGGTGAGCCCATACGGCGTCTGATTCATGAGCGTGAGACCATGCTCAAGGTCACGAGCTGAAAGGACCGAGAGGACGGGACCGAAGAACTCTGTTGTGTGGGCGAAGCCTCCCTCCGGAACGCCCCAGAGGATCCCCGGAGAGACGAGCGCAGGGTTTTCTTTCGAGACAGAAGGACGGAGGGCCCAGCGCGCGCGCCCGTCTCCCCGCGAGAGGACTGTCTTGAGCGGGCCCGAAGGTGGGTGGATGAGAGGGGTCACGAAGCTCTCGAAATCCCAAGCCGAACCGACCGGGAGGCTCGCCGCTGCGTCCACGAGGGCGCGCCTGAATGCAGTGTCTTCGTAGACCTCCTCTTCGAGAACCAGAACACTGAGCGCGCTACACTTCTGTCCCGCATGCCCAAATGCGCTCTGCACGATGGCGGAGATGGCCGCTTCGCGGTCCGAAAGAGCGCTGACGAAGGCGGCGTTTTTCCCGCCTGTCTCCGCGAGAAGGCGGAGATCGGGGCGCATCTTGAGAAAAAGTTGAGCGGTGGAAGTGGCTCCGGTGAGGATGACCTGGGCGACGCGGGTGTCGCAGATGAGCGGGCTTGCCACCGAGTCGTCACAGGGAAGAAAGCTGAGCGCGTCCGTCGGCACTCCAGCCCGGTAGAGCGCTTCGACTCCTGCCTGAGCGACGAGGGGAGTCTCGGGCGCGGGCTTCAAGATCACCGGGTTGCCCGCTGCAAGCGCCGCGAGGCAGCCGCCTAACGGGATCGCTAGAGGGAAGTTCCAAGGCGGGGTCACGACCGTGACTCCGCGCCCCCGGACTTCGTATCGCTCGTCGAGCTCAAGGAGCTGACGCGCGTAGTAGCGCGCGAAGTCGACGGCCTCAGAGACTTCGATATCCGCTTCTTCGGCCCGCTTGCCGGCGTCTTTCACCATGAGCGCGATGAGCTTTAGGCGGTCCTTTTCGAGCTCGTCGGCCGCTCGATCGAGGATGAGCGCGCGGATGCGAGCCGGAGTCTTGCTCCAAAGGGGCAGGGCGGAAGCAGCGACTGCGAGGGCTTGTTCGATCTCCGCGGGGCCCGCGAGGCGAATCCGATAAGCCCTTTGACCGGAGCGTGACGGATCGAAGCCGACGTCCTCCTGAGAGCCGCCCTCCTGGCCTTTGATGCGCGCGGTGACGTCGAAGGAGGCGGAGTCGACCTCAGCGAGAGCACGCTTCAGGGCTGCGCGATTGACCTCTCGGGTCCAGTCCGTGTCCGCGGCGTTGTCGAAGGGCGACATGCCTTCTCCTCGCACCGTGAGAGCTCCGGGAGCGCTCCGGTCTTGGCGGCGACGAGTCGGCTCTGCGCTCGTGTAAGAAGCCTCAAGGGCAGACAAGAAGCGCTTCGCTTCCCGTTCGAAAGCCGCATCCCGCGCCTCCATGGACAGGCTCGCGGAGAGGAAATTCTCTGAGCTCGTGTTTTCGTCGAGCCGCCGAACGAGGTACGCGATGGCAGCGGGAAAAGAGGCAGAGGAGACGAGAGGAGCGTAGACGAGCACGGGACGGCTCTGCTTGGTCCAGGCGCGTCCGACGCTGTCCGCCATACCATAGAGCATTTCGAGCTCCAGCATGTCAGACGCGCCGCGCTGCTCGGCGAGGAGCACCGCATAGGCCTGGTCGAAGATATTATGAGAGCCGAGTCCCACCTGGAGGAAGGGCGCGTAGTCCGGCTGGAGCGCGGCGCGCAAGACGCGCTTCATGTGCGCGTCCACTTCGTGCTTGCTCGGAAGGATCGGGACCTCGAGTCTGTGAAGCGAGGCCTGGACGGTCTCGGCCGCGAGATTCGCGCCTTTGACGAGGCGAACGCGAAGTTTCTCTCCTCCCTGTTCGACGCGCCTCTGAGCGCCTTCCACGATCTCAGCGAGGGCAGCGAGCGTCTCGGGGAGATAGGCTTGCAGCGCGATACCTGCTCGCACCTGAGCGAAGGCAGGATTGAGCACTGCGCGGAGAAAAATTGCGCGCGTGAGATCGAGGTCGCGGTAAGCCTCCATGTCGAAATAGATGAGCCTGTCATGCTCTTCGGCCGCTTCGAAGATGGGAGTGAGCTTGAGAGTCGCGCGGCGCACCACTTCGTCGAATGCGAGCGCTCGAACTTGGCTGAAGAGACTCGAGAGCTTGACGCTGATGGCGTCGCTCTCTGCGCTTTCGATGAGCGCAATGGTTCGTTCGATGTAGTGGCTCGCGTCCTGTTCGCTGAGGACCTCTTCGCCGAGCTGGTTCAGGTTGACGCGGAAGCCTTCGGCCTTGAGCCGGAGAAGTTCTTCCCGGAGCGAGTCTGCGTCGATGATGAAGGCCTGGGATTCTCGGTGGAGACGCGCTCGCAGCGCCCAGGTTGTCACGGGCGGCACGAGCGTGCCGACGAGACGGAGCGCGTCGAGCTGGGCTCGGTCGAGGGGCCCGAGATTCTCGGAAGCCTGCGTGAGGCGCGCGGCTTCCCGCGCGGCGGCTACAGTTCTCTCTGGTGACCTGCTGCGATAGGCGCGATCGGTGAAAAGGAGACCAAGCTCTTGAGCGGCCTCCGAGCGGAGGAGCTTTCCGACGCGGCGTCTCTGCTTTTCCTCGCGCGCCGATTTCTCGGCGACGGAGGCTTTCAAGATGAGCTCTGCGAGCTCGACCGCGAGCGCTCCCAGCTCCTTCTCGGAAGCTCGACGGGCGCCAGCGAAGAGGTCTTCAATCATAGGCTACAAGATGGACTTGCCGAGGGCCGAGAGGACGAGGCTCACTGCGGTGGTCGCTGTTTGGTTCCGGACGTCGAGCATCGGATTCACCTCCACCACGTCGAGCGCGGTGAGGAGCCCGCTGTCGGCGACGAGCTCGAGGATCAGGTGGGCCTCGCGATAGGTCAGTCCGCCGCGCACCGCTGTCGTCGTGCCGGGCGCTTCACTGGGATCGAGGGCGTCGATGTCGAGGCTCACGTGGACGCGGCCGGGGCCCTGGACCCGCTGGAGCGCCTCTTGGGCCACAGCCCCGATGCCCCGTTCGTCGATGTCTCGCATTGTGTAGACGGCGATCCCCGCACTCGCGAGAGCTTCTCTTTCCCGCAAGTCGAGGTCACGAATACCCACGAGCGCCACGTGTTTCGGATCGAGTCGGCGCCCCTGACAGACAGCCGTCAGGCGCGGATGTCCCTGACCAAACAAGATAGCCAGGGGCATTCCGTGAACGTTCCCGCTCGGAGACGTGTCGGGCGTGTTGAAATCGCCGTGGGCGTCGATCCAGAGGAGGCCGACGGGGCATTCCGCCATGCTTCCGGAGACGCTGCCGATGGCGACCGAATGATCTCCGCCGAGGGTGACCACGGTGGCGCCTGCTTTTTGTGAGGAGTGAACTCGATCGCGCAAGTCCTCGCAAACCGCACCAATCACGTCGATCACGTCCCGATCTCCGACGTCTGCGGGAGAGGGAGCGTCTACGTTCCCTTGGTCGCGGACTTCAATGCCGAGTTCTTCGATCTGGGCGAGGAGGCGCGCGTAGCGGAGTGCGGCGGGACCTACGTCCGTACCTCGGACGGTTTGACCCAAGTCGAGCGGCGCTCCGATCAAGTGGACGCGCTCGGGTCTGCGGAGGCGCGGACGTTCCGTCAGGAGCCCCTCCCGCCCACCAGAGCAAAGCGCAGGTTGATCATGAAATCCTGGACGTTTGTGACGATCGGCATGGCCTGGGCCGAGCCTCGGTTCGCGAGTTTGTCCGCGGAGAACTCCGTAATATCGACGATGGTCAGATAAACGGGTCGTACGACCCCCTCCTCCGTGACGCGATAGCTCGGCACCATATTGCCAAAGGCGATGGAGTGAAGCTGGGTTGCGAGGGTGATGACGGTGGTGGCGCGCCGGGCGTGGTTGCGCATTGCGTCTTGGGCCGCGTAGACATCTGCGATGACTTCGGGAAGCGGACCGTCATCTCGGATCGAACCGCAGAGAACGAAAGGTACCCCGCGCCGCACACAAGCAGCCATCACACCATCGGAACCCTGCGCTTCGGCGAGGGCTTTTTCGATGGATCCAGAGCGCCGGACGCGGTTCAGGACGTCGAGATGGTGATAATGGCCTCCGGGGACGAGCTTCTGGGAATAGACGTCTTGTCCGAGTCCGGTGCCGAAATAGCCGGCCTCGAGATCGTGGGTCGCGACGGCGTTTCCCGCGAGGAGCGCGTGACAGTAGCCGGCCTCGATGAGTTCTCGGAACGAGTCGCGGCTGTCCTTGTCGAAGACGACAGCGGGGCCCGCGACCCAAACGATGTAGCCGTGGTCGCGTTCGTAGCGCAGAAGATCGTAGAGGTCGTCGTAGCTCCGTGAGAACGGAGTCTCTCGGGTGCCGCGGGTTCGGAAGCTGAACTTGTCGGTCGAGCGCTCCGCCTCGGAGAATCCGCTCGTATGCACGTAGATTCCGTCTTCCCCGGACTCTGTGCGACCCACCACGACGAGCTCCCCGGCCCGGACCCGTCGCGCCTCGACGACGTTCAAGCGGTCATCTTCAGAGCGCACGATCACGGCGTCCATGCGACTCTCCGGGACCAGTTTCCAACCGGTTTCTAGCCGGACGTATTCCGGGTGGTTCGAGGTGGCGTGAAAGCCTTCGGGGACGACACCATCCAAAGGAGCAGGCTCGAGGCGCGCACAGGGCGCATTCGACAGTTCCGGCAGGGAAAAGTCGGGCGCGTGGAACACGGGAAGAACGAACGCCATACCGCAGACCTCTCTGTCACTATAACACGAAATGGGAGGTCAGGAGAGCTCTCGCTCATAGGCGACTGACGCGAGGTCCCTGCGCTTCCATACATGACAAGGAGAAAGGTCCGCGGGATAAGAGCAAAGGAACCGCTCTCCTTCTTCAGGCGCTCCGGACCCCGATGCACACACAAGCCGATGGAAATCAACTCGTCCAGGTCGTCACATTGCTCGGCGCCGCGGTGCTCATGGTGCCGATTTTTCGAAAGCTCGGCCTCGGCTCCGTGCTCGGCTATTTGGCCGCGGGCCTCGTGATCGGCCCTTTTGGGCTCGGCTGGTTCTCTGATCCTGAGAGCATCCTCCATGTGGCGGAGCTCGGAGTCGTGATGTTTGTGTTTGTGATCGGTCTCGAGATGCGCCCGTCGCATCTTTGGTCCCTGCGCGGCCAGATCTTTGGTCTCGGGACACTGCAGATTGGCGCGGCGACGCTGTGCTTGACCGCGATTGCTGCGCTCTTGTTTCGCTTCTCTTGGTCAGCCGCGTTTATCGCCGCTGCCGGCTTCGTTCTGACCTCAACGGCGATCGTGATGCAGCTGCTCGGCGAGCGAGGCGACATCGGGCTCCCGCGCGGTCAGAAAATCGTCTCAATCCTGCTGTTCGAAGATCTCTTGATCGTTCCGCTCCTTGCGGTGGTCGCGCTCCTTTCGCCTGTGGTCGGAGGACAGCACGGGATCGCCTGGAGTCAGCTCGGGCTCGGGGCGCTCGCCCTTGCAGGGCTAATTGCCGTCGGCATTTGGCTCTTGAATCCGCTTTTTCGCATCCTCGCGGCAGCACGGGCGCGGGAGGTCATGACGGCCGCGGCGCTCCTGGTGGTGCTCGGAGCGGCGCTGCTCATGGAACTTGGGGGCCTCTCGATGGCGATGGGGGCGTTCATCGCTGGTGTGCTCCTCTCCGAGTCGACGTTTCGGCATCAGATCGAGGCGGACATTGAGCCCTTCCGCGGCATTCTGCTCGGCCTTTTTTTCCTCGGAGTGGGCATGTCGCTGAATCTCGCGGTCGTCGGTCAGAATTTCGGGCTCATCTTGCTCGCGGTGAGCTCGATGATGTTCGTCAAGGCGCTGTGTGTATACGGTGTCGCGCGTCTCATGAAGAGCTCGCCCCCCGAAGCTCTGGATCGCTCTGTGCTCATGGCTCAGGGCGGCGAGTTCGCCTTCGTGCTTTTCTCTGCGGCGACCGCGGGGCGGGTGATCGATGCAGAGACGAACGCGAATATGACGGCGATTGTTGTGCTCTCGATGGCTTTGACGCCGCTCTTGGTCCTCGCGCTCCGGGCGTTTTCTTCGAAAGCATCGGAATCCCTCGAAGGTGTTGTTCAGCCGAACGGCGAGACTGGGCGCGTCTTGATCATCGGCTTTGGGCGCTTCGGTCAAGTGACGAGCCAGTCCCTCCTCGCGCGCAACGTCGACGTGACCATCATCGACAGTGACGTCCAGCAAATCCAAAACGCCGCCAACTTCGGGTTTAGGATCTATTACGGAGACGGCACGAGGCTCGACGTGCTCCACGCCTCAGGAGCCGGCGTGGCCGAAGCGATCGCGATCTGTGTGGATGACCCGTTTGCGACGGATCGCATTGTGGCGCTGGTAAAACATGAGTTCCCTCAGGCCAAGATCTTGGCGCGCTCTTTCGATAGGAGGCACTCAGTACGGTTGGTCAAGGCGGGGGTGGATTATCAGATCCGCGAGACCTTCGAATCCGCGCTCCTTTTCGGTCGCGCGGCCCTCGTCGAACTCGGGGTTTCCGAGAGCGAAGCGGAGAGGATTGCCGACCAGATCCGGCAGCGCGACGGCGAGCGTTTCCAGCTGGAGCTGGTCGGGAGCGATCCCCGGGGTCTCATCGTGGGCAATCTGCCTCAGACGACTCCGACTCCCCTTGTCTCACCCAAGCGTGAGACAAAGATGTTAAACCCCGAGGCGACGCCGCCCATCGAGCAAGAAGAGGCGAGTTGAGCTGAGGGAGTCAAGGAGCCGTCCCTGCGGGCTGGCCGAGTCCTTGGGAAGGATGAGTGCCTAGGCCGTACCAAGCGTCCTTGAGCGGTCCGACTTCATAGCGCGCGATCTCGGGGGCGTTCTGCAGGAGCTGAAGGACCGCTTCGCGATCTTCCGCGGATGCGCTACCGCGAGCGCGGGGCATGATCAGACCCTCCAAGAGCCCCTCGAGGCTACAACCGCCTCCGAAGAGGAGGGCTCGTCGTTCGACCGCATCGACGAATCGTTCGATGAAGTCGAGACGGCCCTCTTTCGAACTGGATCTGAGCTGGGCTTGGATGGCGAAGCCGAGCTCGCGAAACTCTCCGAGCCTTTTCTTCTTACGCAGTCGGCGCTTCATAGCGGTTGTTTCTACCATGAGTCGGACGGGGCACAGCAGCGGGGGGAAAGCGCCCAGCTCGCGCTGATCAAATACTCATCTCCGGAGCGGCCAGCTCCCGGATATCTCCTTCATCTTCATGTGACCAAGCTGCGTCTGACTCATTGGCCGAGATGCATGGCGCGACCGTCGTCCCGCCGCCGCGCAGAGAAATTGTCCACAAAAAGAGAACAACTCGTCCGGTTGTCCGAACGAGCTGTTCTTGGGTAGGCTCGGGGGGAGCTTACTTCTTGATGAACTTGAGAGTCATCCGATCGCTCTCGCCGATTCCGACGTACTTCTCGCGATCCTGGTCACCGTCAGCCAACGAAGGAGGCAAGCTCCAGACGCCCTTCGGGTGGTTTTTGGTGTCCTTGGGATTGGCGTTGATCTCGGACTTTTTCGACAGAGTGAAGCCAGCGGCCTCGATCTTCTGGATCACCCAGGCTTCCGGCAGGTAGCCGAGCTTGGCGCTTTCCTCGGGATTTGCGTCAGGACCTGCGCGATGTTGCTCGACGCCGAGCACACCTTTCGGCTTGAGAGCCGTGTGGATCTCCTTCAGCCACGTATCGAGCGACCCCGCGTTGACCATGCCATGGAGACTCCGCATCACGAGGGCCATGTCGACAGAGCCCTCGAGCCCGAGCTTCGGTTCATTGGGATCGAAGATGACGGTTTTGACCTTGCCGAAGAGCTCCGGTGAGCGCTCGAGGAGGAGCTGGACGCGTTCCGCGTAGTAGGTGCTCCGGGCCTCGGGGGAACCATTCGGATCGGTGTTGGTGATGATGAGCTGGCCCTTCTTGGCGAGGGAGGGGGCGAGCAGCTCGGTATAGTAGCCTTCGCCGGGGCCGTATTCGAGAACCGTCTGGGTCGGCTGGAAGCCAAAGAACTCGAGGGTCTCGAGGGGGTGACGATCCTTGTCGCGGGCAGAATTGGCGGGCTTGCGGTATTTTGCCTTGAGCGCGGCGTCGATCGCTGCGCGACCGCTCAGGTGGCTCTTTTCGGCGAGGGCTTTAGCCTCGGCCCGGAGCTCGGGAGTCAGGCGCGCGACCTCGGCGGTGTGGTCTTCCTTGAGGCGAGCGCGATCCTCTTGGAGCTTCTGGAGAGCGGCCTGGCGTTCGAGCTCTTCGGGGGTCGGCTGGGCCTTCTCTTCGGCCGCGATCGGCGCGGGCTCAGCTGCAGGCTGTGCTTCCGGCTGCGGGGGGGCAGCCTCGGGCTCCTGAGGCTCCACCTTCGGACCACAGTGAGTCAGGAGCAAGGAGACAGCGAGGGCTTGCATGACGGACATTCTGTTCATAGGCCAAGTCCTACTCATCGATCGCTGGATGTCCACCCTTCAGGCCGATTGAGCACGGGCGCTCTGCGCGATAGAGCCCCATCATGCGGAGATTTCGCTCCGCGCGGATCTTTTTCTTTTTTCCCGTAGACCTTTCGAGATGAGCAGTAGACTGAGGAAAGGCTGATGACTCAAAGAAAGACGGCGATCGTGCTCGGGGGCTCAGGCTCCGTTGGAATGGCGTTGCTCGCAGAACTCTTTCGCGATGAGAGTTTTGATGCAGTCATCGTTCTCTTGCGACGATCCATTCCGGAAGCCGGCGCTCGAGCACGCGTCGCGGGCACTGAGTACCGCGAGGAATTGGTTTTGGAGATGACACCGGAAGCGCTCGGCACGCGGACTTTGGAGGTGGCTCGAGCGGTGGAAGGAGAGTTAGTCGGCTTCAGCGTGCTCGGGATCGGCGCGGGCACGCGCAAGCTCACTCTTGATGAACACCGCGCGGTGGATGTGCGTCTGAACGAGGCATTTGCCCGCGGTTTGCGCGACTCAGGGCGCGTCCGCCATTTTGCGTTCATGAGCGCGGTGGGCGCCGATCAGACCGCGAGCGCGGAGGGGAATGGCGCTGCGGGCATGCCTCGTTATGCGCGAGTGAAGGGAGAGTCGGAAGAGGCGGTTCGACAGAACGGGCCGGAGGTGGTCAGCATATTTCGTCCCGCCACCATCCTTGGCTCGAGACACACCCCTGCCTTGCTCGGCAAAGCGCTCGGCCTGATTGCCTTCATGACGCCCGGCAAGTACCGATCGATTCGCACCGATCAGATCGCGCGTGCCATGATCGCCGTGATGAAGCGACGCCCCGCCGCGAGCGCCATCTATCACTATCCCGAGATGATGGACCTCATCGGAGGTTCGTAGCCGAGCGCGCGCTCGGTCAGGCGAGGCGCCGAGCTATTTCGAGCCCATGGCGAACGAGCTCTTGCGCCCGCGCTTCGGTCTCCGCCTCCGCGTAGACGCGGAGCTCAGGTGCGTTGCCTGAGGGGCGGAGGTGCACAATCTCGCCGGATTCGAAGGTGAGCCTGAGGCCGTCGGTTGTGTCCTGACTCCTGAGACTTCCAAGGCCCAAGAGGCCCGCGAGCTCTTCATTGCAGGCGAGGGTGAGGCGTTCGATGAGCGCGGCTGAGCGCTCGGTCGCGAAAGATGGGTCGCGATCGCTCGAGGTGACGCGGGGAGGGAGCAGCGAGGAGAGCTCCGAGAGTTTTTTCCCGCGCGCCCGAGCCAAGAGGATCATCGCAAGGTGAACAATGACGGGGTCGCGCGTGGGCAGAGGCGCGAGCTCTCCACCTCCCGGTACGTTGAGAGGCGAGACATGGAGAAAGCCGCCGTTCGCCTCGTAGCCGACGACTCGCTTTGCTCCTTCCGTCAAAAGGGCCTGCATGCCTTCGATGACAAAAGGCGAGCCGATGCGGGTGCGTCGAACCCGGTCGCTCACTTGTGACAGTTCGAGCGCGCTGTTGCAGCTGACGGGGCAGGCGACCCCATCGGCGGAGAAGTAGAGACTCGTCAAGATCCCAGAGATATCGCCCCGGACCCACTGTCCGCGCTCGTCTGAGGTGAGCGGTCGGTCCGAATCGCCATCGGTCGAGACAAGGCTGAAGAGACCGTGCCTCGGCACCACGTCGCGGGCGAGAGCCACGTCTTCTGGACGAATTGCCTCGGTGTCGACGGGGATGAACTCCGTCGAGTCGAAGAGGCGTTCGACCTCGGCGCCGAGACCCGCGTAGATTTCATGGAGCACGTCACGGCCCACCGCCGAGTGCCCGTAGACTCCGAGCTTGATGCCGGCGAGACAATCTTTAGGGAAAGCTTCAAGGTAGCGACTCACATACCGCTCCCGTGCCGTCTGGATCGGCTCAGGAAGGGGCATCTCGGGCAGCTGACCCGCTTCGTCGAAGGGGAGCGCAAGCTCGACCTCTTGAGCGAGGATGCGCGCTTCGTCGACCTTGGCGATCTCTCCGCGCTGCGTCGTGAACTTCATGCCGTTGCGATCGGCGGGGATGTGGCTGCCGGTCACCATCACAGTGGGACAGCGCTCTTCGAGGCCGTAAAGGGCGACGGCAGGAGACGGGATCAGGCCGAGATAACGCACCTCGCGCCCGACGCTTTGGGCTGCGCGCGCAATCGCCGAGAGGATGCGCGGAGTGCTCGGGCGAAGATCGCCACCAATCGCGAGCGGGGCTCCCGGCCGCGTCTCATTCTCGAGAGCTTGCAGAAAGGCGAGGGTGTAGGCCGCGCACACGCGGTCCGTCATGTCGACCACGAGGCCGCGGGCCCCGCTGGTACCGAATTTGACGCCGGAGGTTCGGCTGACTTCTTGAATCGAAATGCGACTCGTCATGGGTTTTCGTACGGCGGGCGAAGCTCGCGGAGACCGTCCTCTCAGCATAGAACGAATTGCGCAGGAGGATCGAACGCTGCTCCGATTACCCAATTTCTCCCCGGAAATTCCTCAGTATTGCGCCTCCGCGGCTCGTCCGATCCGGCGCACTCGAACAAAGGCGGATGAGGGTTCCGCCGGCTCCGGCGGCATCGAGCCGCAAGCGACGCTGTCCTTCCGCATCTTGTTCAAGAGAGGTGTGATGAGGTCCTGAGCTTCGTCCGGGTAGAGCGTGAAGCGATCGTAGTCCGGGTACCGTTTGCCGGGCTCCATGTCGGCGGAGAGGTTCCAGAAGAGCGCGCCGGGACCGCCGCGCAAGCGGATCACTTCATTCCATTCAGTGTAGGCGCTGGCCCGCGCTCGGCCGCCACGCACGATAGGGCCTTCCGTCTCTTTCTCTCGGGTGGCGCGGAGGCCGTACTCTTCGAGCAGGTAAGGCTTGTCGAGGCGCAGGGCGAGCTCTTGGTGCCGCTCGATCCAATCCGCCCCGAACTCCGCGGGGAGACCCCAGTGGTCGGGGTAGAAATGAAATGTGCCGAAGTCGACCTGAGGAAGAGAAGTGAGCGCTCTGCTATCGACACCAAAGGGCGCCTCATAGACCCACTCGGAACCTCCCTGGCTGAGAAACCCCTCATCCCCGACCGAGATCAGATGGTTCGGATCAAGGGAGCGAACAAACTCGCTCATTTCTTCGGCCCAGGAAGTGATGGTGCTCGTGGTCCAGCCGTCCTTTGCATCGAACTCGGTCATGTTGATCGCGCGGGGCTCGTTCGCGAGCTCCCACGAGAAGATGGCTGGATCCTGAGCATAAGGGACGCCGTCGATGGAGTTCGTTCTCTGGAGGAGGTGGGCGATCCAGTCCTTGTAAGCGGACTTGACGCGTGGGTCGGTGTAAAATTCGTGGTGTTTCTCGAGGCCGAAGTACACAAGGTATTGGTCCATGCCGCCGAAGTCGCGCCAGTTGTTGGTGAGAACGAGGATGAGCTTGAGGCCACGCTGGCGTGCCTCATGGAGAACGAAGTCGAGGCGCTCAAGTCCATCCGGACCGTCGTTGTAGAGAGGACGCTCGCGCTCCGGGTCCCACGCCTGAAAGTAGACGCCGTTCTGGCTGCCTTCGCCGTGCACATTTCGCACGCTGCCATCGAGAGAGCCCCGATCGAGGAAGGCCCAGGCGCGAAGCACTGAGAGGCCGAGAGATCGTGCCGCCGAGAGAACGTCGAGGGTCGCTTTGCTCTCGAGGTAATGCAGGTAGTAGTTGTTCGCTCCCTGAAAACAGAAGGGGCGTCCGTCTACTTCGAAGTGAGGCATGGCCTCACGGCGGCGCTCGATGGTTCGGGTGGGTGGCGAGGGGCGCCGGGCTTGCCCCTGGGGAGGAGCTTCGGGGGGGCGCGCTGGGGCCGGAGCGGCACAGCCCACGGCCCAGTCTAAAATTATAGCGCAAAGTCCGAGGCGCTTCAAAAAACGGAGACCTGTCCGGATCGACGCCTTTTCGGCTGGGTCGGCTCTCTGCATGCGTCCACGATTGAAGCGGGAGCAGGTCACGTTGGCGAGAGGCGCTCCCGAGGGAGCTGAGCTTAGCTACGCAAGGACGGGCGACCGTCGCGCTGCCGGGAGACCAAAGTCTCGAGTCGTGCGGTCCGCTCGGCCATCTCCGGTAGGGCTCGCAGCGCTTCGAGCACGAGTTCCCGTCCGACCAGGTTGGCCTGATCGACGCCGAGCCAGGGTTCCGGTTCGATGAGCTGGGCGCCGCGCCAGACGATCTCGAACTGTTCGTCGGAGCGTGCCCGTCCCACGGTCGCTCGGCGCTGGATGTGAAGATTGTCGCGGACGAGAAGAGTCTCTCCGCCGAGCTTCATCTCACTGCCCGGCAAAGCGGCGCGAACAGCTGGGCTGTGCACGTCGCCGATCCGCTCGGCGACGTCTTTGAAGAGGTGCACTTGGGCGTAGGCGGTAGCGACGGGATCCGACAGAACTTCGGTGCGCCCGTACCGCGATCGGAATCGATCGACGAGAGAGAGGTTCTCGGGGGTCGCGAAACTTTGGAAATAGCTCCAGCAGGCGAGGTGTCCGGTGGCTTGGCCGCCGAGCTTCGCGAGCTCGATTTCCGAGAGACTGAAGGAGAGAACCGGTGTCGTGGCTGCTCGCACGCGTGCTCGGCCCAGTGCATGGAACAGGGCGATGTTGTCAACACCGTTCACCGTGTTGAACACGATGTCAGGGTTCTCGCGGGCGATCGTCTCGGCGACGCGGTCGAAGTTTCCTTGGCCGAGGGGCTCGTGGAACTCTTCCACAATGCGGCCTCCGAGGGACTCGACGAGGCCCCGAATGAGTCGATGAGCAGTGCGGGGAAAGACGTAGTCTGAACCGACGAGGAGGCAACGCGTGTGTCCTTGTTTCAATGCCCAGCGCACCGCAGGTTCGATTTGCTGGTTCAGGCAGCTTCCCGTGTAGACGACGTTCTTGCTTTGCTCGAGCCCCTCGTACTGCATCGGATACCAGAGCAGCGCATCTTCGAGCTCGACGGCCGGTAGAACAGCTTTCCGGCACGACGACATCCAGCAGCCGAAGATATGCTCGACCCCGACTGTCTTCACGAGGTGCTCTGCTTTCCGAGCGAAAATGTTCGGATCTGAGGCGCCGTCCTCCACGATAGGCCGGAGCGGTCGGCCGAGGACTCCTCCGTCGCGGTTGATCTCGTCGATGGCGAGCATGGCCGCGTTGACCAGGTGCGACTCACAGAGGGCCATCGGACCTGACAGAGAGTGGACGATTCCTACGGGGATCTCCGAGCCGCGCCGGCGAGAGGAACCCACTGCGACGGAAAAGCGCGCGGGCGTGGGGCTCGAGTGTTTGGCGACGATGCCTGCATCGGCGGCGGCAGCGAGGAGCTCGGCCGCCCACACCTCGTCGAACACGACGGCGCGGATCAGCTTCTCGATACGATGGGCGGGGATGCGCGCGCCGCTGGCAGGGAGCGACAAGCTTGCTGCTCGGCGCGCCTCGACGGGGCGCCCTAAGGTCACGAGGCTCGCCGCTTCGAGCAAATGACCCCAAAGAGGCAGGACGTTCGCGATCTCCCCTGCCAAAGGCAGAGCGCGGGCTGGCGAGTTTCGCTCGAGGAGCTCCACCAGACATTCGCTGAAGCGCAGGTAGCGCGGGAGATCGGAGCATGTCTCAAAGGCCGCGGTCACGATGGAAATTCCGAGCTCCGCCTCGCCGAGCAGCGCCAAGACGTTGCCGATGGCGGCGCGGAGGAAAGGGGAAATTCCTGCCGTATCGAGGGCGCGTAGCGCGGACTGGCGAGCGAGGATTCGCTCTCTCCTTTGGTAGGAGACGAGCGCTCGCGCCAGGTGCGCGAGGGAAGACTGTGGACTGTCGAGGACAGCCGAGCGAGCGTGCGCGTCAGCGGAAGCAAGTAGCTCTGCGCTACTTCCGAAAGTCAGCTGTTCGAGGAGCAGCGTGCAGGCGTAGGCGGCGTGGAGCTGCCCGTGTCCGCCCCCGTCGGGCATGCGGAGCTCGAGCACCCGCTTGGCGTGTGCGAGCGCCTCGGGCGACGGTCCTCGGAGATAGCGATAAAAGGCGCGCACGGCCGCGATGGGATCTGTTTCGCTGGGCTCACCGACCGAGCGAGTCACGGCGCCGACCACCGGGTCGGCGATCTGAGAAGCGATGGCGTAGGCGAGCTTGTCCTCTTGGACGTGGAGATCGATCGGATCGAGGCGGATATCGTAGCGGTCTGTCCAGATCGTCTTTCCCCCGTCCGGACCTTCGAGGCTGGCGGTGATGCGGACGGCGTCTCCAGCGCGGCTCAAGGTCCCCGTGAGGCAATAGTCGGCCGTTTCTACGGGACGGTGAGCGGAGGGGCGCACCACGGCGAGGCCTTCTACCGGCACGAGGTGGCTGATCACGCGTCCGGCGAGGCCGCGGCAGAGGGCCTCATCCAGAGGCTCCGAGGACATGCAGTCGAAGGTTTCGATGAGGACGACAGGAATGTTCGGGGCCCTGCGACTCTCTTCCTGACGCGCTCCCCGTTCTATGAAGATGGGGACATAGGAGCCGGTGGGCAGTCGAATTTCGAGCGGATCATTCTGCCCGGGGCCTGAGTAGTATTTCGTCAGGAAACGCCGCACCCGGCTGGCCTGCATGCGAGCCGTCGTTTCGGGACAGGATCGGTCAGCGTTCACGTTGAGTGCGCTGACGCCGATCGTGTAGGCCTTGAGCCCGTCGGCCTGCTCGGAGAGCGCGAACTCCGTTACGTATTCGAAGAATTTTCGAGCCTGAGGCGAGCGCGAGAAATATTCACTGCGAAGGACTTTCCGCAGAGAGCTGCGAACCAAATCGGGGTCGGCCGGGGGCACTCTCATCGCCTCCCGTTTACCGGGGATCATGTTTCGGTCTGATTTCGAGATGCCCCCCGTTTGGCGCCTTGGACGTTACCGTAACGCGATCGCATGACGGTGCGTTCCTTGTGAGTTGCGTCCGACCTTCCGCATATTCGCCTTTGCCCGGCTCTCGGAAGGGAAACCAAAGGCCGCCACGCTCTTGCGTTTCCCTTCCGGGAGGCCCCTTTCGACCCAGAAAAACAGAATCCACCCCTTGTCCGCGACGTTCGACTGAAAACCACGAGGAGAAATACTGTGAAGAAGCTGTATGAATTGTTCTCTCTAGCAAGTTTATTGCTTTTGAGTGCTTGTAAGGGGCCGGGCGAGGCTCCGTCCGCTGAGAAGAAGGAAGAGGCCCCGGCTGCCGAGGCAAAGAAGAGTGACACTGGGCCGATCAAAGTCGGCATCTTGCACTCCCTTTCCGGAACGATGGCCATCAGCGAGACCTCCCTCAAGGACGTAGCCCTGATGACAATCGAGTCGATCAATAAAAAGGGTGGCGTCCTCGGCCGCCAGCTCGAGCCTGTTGTCGTCGATCCCGCCTCAAACTGGCCGCTGTTCGCCGAGAAGGCCCGCGAGCTCATCCAGCAGGACGTGGCTGTTGTCTTCGGCTGTTGGACGAGCGTCTCGCGCAAATCCGTCTTGCCCGTGTTCGAGGAACTGAACGGCTTGCTCTTCTACCCCGTTCAGTACGAGGGCGAGGAGTCGAGCTACAACGTGTTCTATACGGGTGCAGCCCCGAACCAGCAGGCTATCCCTGCCGTCGAGTACCTCATGAGCGAGGCCGGTGGCGGCGCGAAGCGCTGGGTTCTGCTCGGCACCGACTACGTTTACCCTCGGACGACAAACAAGATCCTTCGCTACTTCTTGAAGGCGAAGGGCGTCGACGAGGCTGACATCATGGAGGAGTACACTCCCTTCGGTCACACCGACTACCAGACGATCGTGAGCAACGTGAAGAAATTCGCGGCTGGCAAGAGGACGGCAGTGGTCTCGACCATCAACGGCGACTCGAACGTGCCCTTCTACAAGGAGCTCGCGAATCAGGGCCTCAAGGCCACCGATATTCCTGTCGTCGCCTTCTCGGTCGGCGAGGAAGAGCTGCGCGGTATCGATACCAAGCCCCTCGAAGGCCACCTTGCAGCTTGGAACTACTTCATGTCGATCGACACGCCCGAGAACGCCGAGTTCATCCGGGAGTGGAAGGAGTACGCAAAGGCTAAGAACCTGCCTGACGCGGACAAGCGCGTGACGAATGACCCGATGGAGGCAACCTACGTCGGTATCAAGATGTGGGCGCAGGCCGCGCTCCAAGCTGGCACCACGGACATCAACGCCGTGCGCCAGGCGATTGGCGGGCAGGTCGTTAAGGCTCCGAGCGGCTTCGAGCTGACGATGGACGGCAAAAACCACCACCTTCACAAGCCGGTCTACATCGGCGAGATCAAGGGTGACGGCCAGTTCAACATCGTGTGGAAGACAGAAGGCCCGATCCGCGCTGAGCCCTGGAGCAAGTACGTTCCCGAGAGCCAGGCCAAGGTCGCCGACTGGTCGTTCCCCTGGCTGTGCGGAAACTGCGAAAAGGCCAAAGCCGCATCGTTCTGACCTTTCTCTGGTTGGGGGCCAACTGGCGGACGCGGACGGTTCGCCAGTTGGCCATCAACGATTGTCGCCCTGTTAAGAAATCGCCCCAGGATTCTCTGCGCTCGGAACTTCGGATGCATATGAAGCTCGTCATCTTCCGGCTCTTCCTTCTCTTCTTGATCGCTGCCACGGCCCTCACGGGCACCGCTTTCGCGGATGAAGCAAGGCCTGATGTCTCGGGTCTGGGATCGGAAGATCTCGCCGAGGTGACGCGGGCGATCGTGAGCATCGGTAAGAGCACCTCACCCGAAGCCATCGAAATTCTCGCGGCCCTCGAGGCGGGTCAAATCGAGCGCGACAGCGCTCGTCGCGTTTTCTTGAGGAAAGAGTCTGGAGAGCTCGTCCCTCTCACCGGTGGCTCGCCCGAAGGAGCGACGAAGAAAGTTTCTTTGAACAACGTCGCTCGCCGCACGCTCGGTGAGACCTTGGCCCGACTGAGCCTGACCGCGCCCGAGGTGAACGTGCGCAGAGCTGCTGCGGAGCGACTCGCGGACCAGCCGGACCCGGAGACCGTGGAGTTCATCCGGAGTCTCGTCGAGGCCGAAAGGGACGAAAGGACGAAGGGCTTCATGGCGCTCGCCATGGCCAAGATCGATCTCCGTAGCCCCGAGCGCGCCCGGCGCCTCGCAGCCGCGGAAGCCATTATCGGCTCTCAGGACATCAGCCTGGTCGCCGAGCTCAAGGCCATCGTTGGGAAAGATCCGAGCTCGTCTTACCTCGAGCCTGACCCGGAGGTGCGACGAGAGTTCTCGCGCGCCCTTTCCACCGTGGAACGGCGCATCGTCAAGATCAACGTCATCTCGAATACCATCTATGGCCTGAGCCTCGGGAGCGTCCTCCTGCTCGCTGCGCTCGGCCTCGCGATCACCTTCGGTCTCATGCGAGTCATCAACATGGCCCACGGTGAGATGTTGATGCTTGGGGCCTACGCGACGTTCTTCGTTCGCGAGCGCCTCGTCGCGATCGGACCTGAGATCACTGAGTGGTACCTCTTGTTTGCCATTCCCTTCGCTTTCGCGGTGACGTTCGGTGCGGGAATCCTGCTCGAACGCCTCGTCATCAGGCATCTTTACGGTCGTCCGCTTGAGACCCTGCTGGCGACCTGGGGTCTCAGCCTGATCCTGATCCAGGCCGTACGGCTCGTTTTCGGCGCCCAGAACGTCGCCGTAGCAAACCCTGATTGGCTCTCGGGTGGATTCGAGTTGATGCCCGCGCTGGTCGTTCCCTACAGCCGGCTCGCCGTCCTCTCCTTTACCGCGATCGTAGTGCTATTCGTCGCGTACATCCTCAGGGGCACCTCGGTCGGCTTGCGCGTCCGCTCCGTAACTCAGAACCGCGAGACCGCCGCGGCTCTCGGCATTCCGACCCGGCGTGTCGATACCCTCACATTCGGCTTCGGTTCTGGCCTGGCTGGTCTCGGAGGAGTTGCCCTTTCCCAGCTTGGCAACGTGGGGCCCGAGCTCGGTCAACAGCACATCATCGACTCCTTCGTCGTCGTCGTGCTCGGTGGAGTCGGCAACATCCTCGGCACCGTGATTGCTGGATTCGGGCTCGGAATCGCGAACAAGCTGCTTGAGCCGAGCGTGGGCGCCGTGCTCGGAAAGATCTTCCTGCTTGTGATCTTGATCCTGTTCATTCAAATCAGGCCCCAAGGCCTCTTTGCTCAAAAAGGGAGAGCAGCGGAGAGCGCTTGACCGTCTTTTTTCAGGAGACTCATGAAGAGCCGACTCTTAGAAATCCATGGCCCGCGCGGATGGGCGATATGGGGCGCGTTGATGGTCATCTTCGCCTTCATCGTTCCCTCGCTCGTGCCTGAGCAATATGCGCTGATCCTCGGAAAGTACTGCTGCTTTGCCATGGTCGCGCTTGCTGTCGACCTGGTTTGGGGTTTCGCCGGGATCTTGAGTCTGGGACACTGCCTCTTCTTCGCGCTCGGAGGCTACGCGATGGGCATGTACTTGCTCCGCTCGGTGGGAACGGGCGGCGTATATCGCAGCGAGCTCCCTGACTTCATGGTGTTCCTCGATTGGAAGGAGCTTCCCTGGTTTTGGCGCGGCTTCGAGAACTTCTGGTTCGCGCTCTCGATGGCGGTCATTGTGCCGGGCTTGGTGGGATTGGTGTTCGGGTACTTCGCCTTTCGCTCGCGGATCAGGGGCGTCTACTTCTCGATCATCACGCAAGCGCTCACCTACGCGGCCATGCTCTTGTTTTTCCGCAATGAGACAGGCTTTGGTGGAAACAACGGCCTGACCGACTTCAAGACCCTGTACGGATATTCGCTCCGCGACCCGTCGACGAAGGCCTTTTTGTTCTCCGTGAGCGTCATTGCGCTCGGTCTCGCGTACGTGTCGTGTCGGTTCCTCGTGACCAGCAAGTACGGCGCGGTGCTTAGGGCGGTCCGCGACGATGAGCCGAAGACGCGCTTTTCCGGTTACAATACGTTGAATTACAAGTGGTTCGCCTGGACCTTCTCGACGATGCTCTGCGGCATCGCGGGCGCGCTCTACGTACCTCAAGTCGGCATCATCAACCCCAGCGAGATGCAACCGTCGAACTCGATCGAGGCGGTGATCTGGGTTGCTACGGGAGGGCGCGGGACTCTGCTCGGGCCGATCCTGGGTGCGTTCTTGGTGAGCGGATCGAAGAGTGTGCTCACGGCTGCGATGCCCGAGCTTTGGCTGTTCTTCCTTGGTGCATTGTTCGTCGTCGTCACGCTGCTTCTCCCGCGTGGCATCGTCGGACTGGCCCAAGGCTCGCTCAGGAAGAAGGCACATGGTCACTGAAACGCTTACTGCCCCCCTTTCGAGTCCTCCCGCGGCGCGCCGCGAGAAGAACTCCGATCGCCCGAGTCCGCGCAAGGTCAGCGACCAGCGAGCTCAGCAAATCCGTGAGAAGCGGAAGAAGGCGCTGCTCTGCGTGGATGACATCTCGGTCTCCTTCGATGGGTTCAAGGCCCTGACCGACCTCACCTTGATCCTCGACAAGGGGGAGCTCCGCTGCATCATCGGGCCGAACGGTGCCGGGAAGACGACGCTCATGGACGTTATGACGGGCAAGACGAAGCCCGACAAAGGTTCGGTTTTTTTCCTGGAAGAGCTTGAGAACCTGACAGGGCTTTCGGAGCACACGATCGCTCGCCGCGGCATCGGGCGGAAGTTCCAACGGCCTACGGTCTTTCCGCAGCACACGGTCCGCGAGAACATCGAGCTGGCTCTGAAGACGAACAAGGGAGTCCTCGCGAGCCTCTTCGGGCGCTCCACGGCGGCAGACAAGGAACGCGTCGATCAAACTCTCGAGGAAGTCGGCCTCACCGGCGAACGGACAAGGCTCGCCGGCACCTTAGCCCACGGTCAGAAGCAATGGCTCGAGATCGGAATGCTCTTGGCGCAAGATCCGCAGGTTCTGCTCGTCGACGAGCCCATCGCCGGCATGACCCATCAGGAGGTCGAGCGCACAGCAGACCTGCTCAGGAGCCTCACTCCGGCACATACGGTGGTCGTCATTGAGCACGACATGGATTTCGTCCGTTCGATCGCGACGGACATCGTCACCGTCCTCCACGAAGGAAAATTGCTCTCGGAGGGACCTATGGACACCGTCCAAGCGGATCCCCGAGTGATCGAGGTTTATCTCGGAGAATGACATGCTCGAAGTCACCGGCCTGAATCAATCGTATGGCCAAAGCCACACCCTTTGGGACGTGGATCTCTCGGTCCCGAGCGGTTCGACCGTCTGTCTCATGGGACGCAACGGCGTCGGGAAGACGACGCTGCTCAAATCCATCATGGGCCTGCTCCGGGTCGACTCGGGGAAGGTCGTCTTTGGTGACAAGGACGTGTCTAGCGACAAACCCGAGCAGCGCGCACTCCGGGGGATCGGATTCGTCCCTCAGGGGCGGGAAATCTTTCCGCAGCTCACGGTGCGCGAGAATATCGAGGTTGGTCTCCTTGGCCGCCCGAAGGATTCGCCGGATCCGCTGCCGCGCATCTTCAAGCTGTTCCCGGTGCTCAAGGAGATGCTCCATCGCCGTGGCGGTGACCTCTCCGGAGGTCAACAACAGCAGCTTGCCATCGGTCGCGCCCTCGCATTGAATCCGAAACTTCTGATTTTGGATGAGCCGACCGAAGGAATTCAGCCGAACGTGGTGTCCCAGATTGGAGACGTGCTCACGCTGCTTCGAGAGGAGGGGATGACAATCCTACTCGTCGAACAGAAGCTCAAGTTCGCTCGGAAAGTCGCCGAGCACTTTGTCATCCTGGATCGAGGCCGAAAGGTTGCCGCAGGCGCGATGGGCGACCTGTCGGAGGAGCTGGTCCAGCGCTATTTGGTCGTGTAGGGAGCCAAGATGCAGAGTGTGAGCGCGGCTTTGGGCGCCGAAGCGGGATGGGCCGGGAGCTTGGATCTCGTGCTTGGGAAGCGGGGCGATAGGACTCGTGTTCTTGGGGTTGAGCACCGGGGCCCTCTTCGGATTCAACGTCCATTTTATCCCGAAGAGGGCGGAACCGCGCACCTCTACCTTCTTCATCCACCAGGCGGGGTCGTGGGTGGTGATCGTCTCACGATCTCGATCCGAACCGAACCGGATTCGGCGGCGCTCGTCACGAACCCCGCCGCCACGAAGTTCTATCGAAGCGGGGGCCGTACAGCGATCGTCGAACAGAAGCTGCGCGTGGGTTCGGGCGCGTTCCTCGAGTGGGTTCCCCAAGAGGTGATCGCCTTCGAGGGCGCTTTGGCCGAGTCGAAAACCTCGATCGAATTGGAAGAGGGCGCCAGCTTCTTTGGCTGGGAGATCTTGTGCTTGGGACGTCCAGCTGCAGGTGAGGGGTTCTCCCGCGGACGCATCTCCCAGCGCCTCGAGGTTTGGCACGAGCGTCAGCCGCTCTATCTCGATCGACTGCTCGTAGCGGCCGAAGATCCAACACGGACCGCAGCCTGGGGGCTCGGCGGATATCCGGTTGTGGGCACCATGATCCTTGCGGGGGGGCCAGAGGGACTGGTTTCCCTCGTTCGTGAATCGACGAGCTCGGACTTTGCGCATGGGCTTGGCCTGGGTGCGACGGAGCTCGAAGGTGCGACAGTGGTGCGGTATGTGGGGCCTAGCGTTCGGGATTGTTGGCGAGCGTTCGTCACGATTTGGATGACGGTTCGCCCGATGTTCTGTGGTCGCCCCGCGGTCGCCCCGCGGATCTGGGCGTGCTGAGCGCTGAGTTTCACTGCCGATTTGAAGAGAGAGACCAATGGATCTGACCCCGCGAGAAAAAGACAAACTACTGCTTTCGATGGCGGCCATCGTGGCTGAGCGGCGCCGGGCAAGAGGAGTTCTGTTGAACTACCCCGAAGCTGTTGCACTGATCTCGTCAGCGATCCTCGAAGGCGCTCGGGACGGCAAGAGCGTGGCTGAGCTCATGGCCATGGGTACGCAGGTGCTCGCGCGCCACGAGGTTCTCCCCGGTATTCCCGAGATGATCCCCGAGGTCCAGGTCGAGGCGACATTCCCCGACGGGACCAAGCTGGTCACCGTTCACAATCCCATCCCCTAGTAGCAACTTACGACGGAGAACCCGTGATTCCAGGAGAAATCATCACGCCTCAAGGCGACCTTGAGCTCAACGTCGGTCGCGAGGTGATCGAGGTCGAGGTCGCGAACTTGGGAGATCGCCCTGTACAGGTCGGCTCTCACTACCACTTCTTTGAGGTGAACGAGGCACTTCGCTTCGAACGCGACAAGACCCGAGGCTTTCGGCTGAATATCATCGCCGGTACCGCGGTGCGCTTCGAGCCCGGACAGGTCAAGACCGTCGAGCTCGTGGCTTTGTCAGGGAGTCGCGAGGTCTACGGATTTCAAGGCAAGATCATGGGGAAGGTGGATCCATAATGGTAGCGATCAGCCGGCGGGCCTACGCGGAAGTGTTTGGTCCCACCACGGGCGATCGAGTGCGACTTGGCGACACGGAGCTCTTCGTGTCTGTAGAGAAGGACCACACGATCTATGGCGAAGAGGTCAAGTTTGGGGGGGGCAAGGTCATCCGCGACGGTATGGGCCAGAGTCAGCGAGTGGCCGCTGAGTGCGTCGACCTTGTCATCACCAACGCTCTCATCATCGATCACCAAGGCATCGTCAAAGCCGACATCGGAATCAAGAGCGGTATGATCGTGGGCATCGGCAAGGCCGGGAATCCTGATATTCAGCCCGGCATCACGATCGTGATCGGACCGGGCACCGAGGTCATCGCAGGAGAGGGATTGATCGCGACGCCGGGCGGCATCGACGCGCACATCCACTTCATCTGCCCACAGCAGATCGACGAGGCATTAATGTCGGGCGTGACGACCATGATTGGTGGGGGCACCGGTCCTGCGACGGGCACGAATGCGACGACATGCACTCCGGGCATCTGGAATCTCCATCGCATGCTGGAGGCCGCTGATGACCTGCCGATGAACCTCGGGTTCCTCGGCAAAGGCAACGCCAGCTTGGCCGCGCCCCTCCTCGAGCAGATCGAAGCAGGTGCCATTGGGCTCAAGCTCCACGAAGACTGGGGTACGACCCCTCAGGCCATCGACACCTGTCTGAGCGTGGCCGAAGAGCAGGATGTCCAGGTAGCGATTCACAGCGACACCCTGAACGAGTCGGGCTTCGTCGAACAGACGATCGCCGCCTTCAAGGATCGCGTGATCCACGCCTACCACACCGAAGGCGCGGGCGGAGGGCACGCCCCGGACATCATCAAGGCCGCGGGGAATCCTTGTGTTCTCCCCTCGTCGACGAACCCGACGCGGCCCTACACGATCAACACCATCGACGAGCACCTCGACATGCTCATGGTGTGCCACCATTTGGATCCAGGAATTCCCGAGGACATCGCCTTTGCCGAATCGCGCATCCGGCGCGAGACGATCGCCGCAGAGGATATCCTGCACGATCTTGGGGCTTTCAGCATGATCTCTTCGGACTCCCAGGCCATGGGCCGGGTCGGCGAGGTCATTTTGCGCACCTGGCAGACCGCGCACAAAATGAAAGTACAGCGCGGCGCTCTCGGCCCGGACACGGCGGAGGCGGACAACTTTCGAGTGCGCCGCTACATCGCCAAGTACACGATCAACCCGGCGCTCGCGCACGGGATCGGGGATATGGTCGGTTCGATCGAGGTCGGAAAGTTCGCCGACATCGTGCTCTGGAGGCCCGCCTTCTTCGGCACCAAACCCTCCCTGATCTTGAAGGGAGGGATGATCGTAGCGGCCCCGATGGGCGATCCGAACGCGTCGATCCCAACGCCGCAACCTGTGCACTACCGCCCTATGTTTGGGGCTCTTGGAGGCGCGCGCCACCGCACCTCACTGACTTTTCTCTCGCGCGCCGCGGCGGACGCTGGTCTCGCGGAGCAGCTCGGCCTAAAAAAGCGCACCTTCGCAGTGGGCGGCATTCGCAAGCTGCGCAAGACCTCGATGATCCTGAACGATGCACTCCCCGACATCCAAGTCGACTCTCAGACCTACGAGGTGCGCGCCGACGGAGTTCTGCTCACCTGTGAGCCTGCACGTGAGCTGCCGCTCGCACAACGATACTTCCTCTTTTGAGGTGACCGGGAATGAGAGAACTCACCGAACGTGCCGCTCCAGTTCCCCAACCTGACGGGGTCATCCGACTGTCATTCGATGACAGGCAGCGCGTGCGCCAGCGCACGCACACCGTTTCCGGCGAGGAGGTCGGGATCTTCATCGAGCGCGGGACCAGCCTCAAAGGAGGCGATCACCTCCAGAGCGCCGACGGGAGCATCTATCGGGTCGAGGCTCTCCCTGAACGAGTCTCGAACGTCTTGGCGAGCGGGCTCGACCAGGCTCGGGTCGCGTATCACCTCGGTAATCGTCACGTGAAGGTAGAGCTGGGCGAAGGCTGGGTCCGATATCAGGTTGATAGCGTGCTCGACGATATGGTGCGGCGGCTCGGGTTTGAGGTGACTGTCGTCGAGGCGCCCTTTGAGCCGGAGGGTGGCGCTTACGCTCATGGGCACGGCGCTGTCGCTTTTGAGGTCGGCCATCACCACCACGTCCCTCTCGCTGGCGCCCACGGTCACGGCCACCACGATCACGAGCGTCAAAAGGGGCTCGCGGACCACGTACACCCCGAGTCTGGTTCCGACCTTCTCTTCAGGAGCGCGCAGCCTTCGGAGTCATGAAGGCATGAATGTGCGCGTTCCCCGAGCGACGCTCGCCTACACAGCGAGACTCCTCCAGCTCGCATCGCAATCGCTCCCGACGGGCGCCTTCGCCTACTCCTCAGGACTTGAAGCTGTTGTCGAGCTAGGCTGGGTGAAGGGGGAAAGCGAGTGGCGAGAGTACCTCGTCACGATGCTGGAGGCCCCTGTCGCCCGCCTCGAGGTTCCGTACTTCCTGCGCATGTACGACGCCTGGAAGGCCCAGGACGGCGCCCTGGCGGCCGCCTGGAGCGCGCGTCTGAGAGCGAGTCGTGAGACTCGGGAGCTCGCGGAACAGGAGGGCCAGATGGGCCGGGCACTCGCACGCGTCCTCAAAGAGCTCTGGCCGGAGCTCGAGCTCGAGGACCGTTCCTTTCGTACCTACGCGCAGGCCCTGTCACTCGGCGCGGTGTGCTATAACGTTCCGCGGGAAGAGGCGGCGACGCTGCTCGCGTATTCTTGGGTTGAACAGCATGTGACAGCGCTCGCGCGCCTCTTGCCGCTCGGACCGCTCGCGAGTCAAAAACTTCTCGACGGAGTCTTACCCAGTATTGAGCAAGCCGTGCTCATCGGGACATCCCTCAGAGATGACGAAATTGGCGCGAGCTGCCCGCGGCTGGCTCTGGCGAGCGCTTTCCATGAGACGCAGTATTGTCGCGTCTTCCGGTCTTGAACGAAGGAATCGAAAGTCATGAATCGTGAACCGTTGCGGGTAGGAGTGGGCGGGCCAGTGGGCTCTGGGAAAACGGCGCTTGTGCTCGCGCTGTGTCGCGCCATGCGCGACAGCTACAACATCGCGGTCGTCACCAACGACATCTACACCAAAGAAGACGCTGAATTTCTGACAAAGAACGGAGCGCTGTCCCCCGATCGAATCATGGGTGTTGAGACTGGAGGCTGTCCTCACACGGCGATTCGCGAGGATGCGTCGATCAATCTCGACGCTGTGATCGAGATGACCGAACGTCACCATCCTGAGGTGATCTTCATCGAGAGCGGCGGAGACAATCTGAGTGCGACCTTCAGTCCGGAACTGTCCGATTTGACTCTTTACGTCATCGACGTGGCCGGGGGGGAGAAGGTGCCGCGTAAGGGGGGGCCCGGGATCACGAAGAGCGATCTTCTCATCATCAACAAGATCGATCTCGCTCCCCACGTCGGAGCATCCCTCGAGGTCATGGAGCGCGATGCGCGCAAGATGCGAGGTGAACGCCCCTTCCTGTTCACCAACTTGCGAGAAGAACCTTCCGTTCAGAAGGTCGTCGACTTCATCGTCCGCGAGGGCATGCTGCGCTCAAGCGCAGCTGAATGAAGTCCGGCGCAGCTGAATGAAGTCCGGCGCAACACGAAAAACCAGAACGCGCCTCAAAAATGGCACAGCGAAGCTCTCGTCCGCCCTCAAGGGTGAGCGGACGAGAGCCTTCGCCGTAGGCCTCCGTCTCGTCGAGGGCGCGAGCCAAGCGGTTCAGCGCCACTCATCTTCTGCTGACGTTACCGGCGCGGGGGGGGGGGGGGGGGGCGGCGGGCGGCGCCCCCCCCCCCCCCCCCCCCCCCCCCC
>JAEYYX010000029.1 GCA_023428245.1 Pseudomonadota bacterium | reverse complement strand
GCAGGGTGCGCGGGGCAGGGTGCGCGGGCAGAGTGAAAACGGGCTCAGAGGGCTCCGGGAGAAAGGGGACCGAAAAGGAGACTCCGAGGAGGGGCGGGCTGGCTCGGGAGTCGCCGGGTCCCGGCGGGCGGGGGAGTGCCCCGAGGAGCCGGGTCCAGGCGAAGGCTCGGTCGGGCTCCGCCGGGAGCTCCCGGGCCGGGGCCAACAAGCCAGGGGAAAGAACTCTCGTGGGCACGGATCTCCCCGGGAACCTATCGAAGAGCGCGTTTCCCTTTGATTGCTTGGGGAAAGGGCAGGTGGTAAGGGGCCCGCATGTCCATCGGACCTTGGCAGGTCGTTATCATCCTTCTGATCGTGCTCCTTCTTTTCGGCGGGTCGCGGCTCGGAGAAATCGGCAAGGGCTTGGGCGAAGGGATCAAGAACTTCAAGAAGGGCATCAACGACGAAGGTGATTCGCCGAAACGAATCACCACGACGAAGACCTCTGAGGTTGCCGGCGCTGGAAGCGATGAGCGGGCCGAAGAGCGGGACAGCGCCCGCTCGAAGGACTCCTAAGAGCGCGGGGCTCTCGGACCATGCGCGGAGTGACGGCCACGACCCCGGATCGGGTATCGCCCGGTGAGCGGGGCGAGCTTTGGCGAGCGCTCGTGGAGCTCTCGAAGCCCGGCATCACGCGTTTTGTTTCGATCACGACAGCTCTCGGAGCCCTCACGGCACCGACACCGGTGACCTGGGGCCGTTTCGTACCGCTCATCGTGGGGACCGCCTTGGTGGTGGCTGGGGCGAATGCCCTGAACATGTTCCTCGAGCGGGACAGCGACGCGCTCATGACGCGCACCCGCGGCCGTCCTCTCCCAGAAGGTCGCATCTCCCCAGACGAGGCGCTCGCCTTCGGCGTCGGGATCGCGCTCGCGGGGCTGGTTTGCCTCGCGCACTTCACGACCATTCTCGCGTTCGGCCTCGCAGCTCTCTCGCTTCTGCTTTACGTGCTCGTCTACACGCCTCTCAAGCGCGTCGGGCCTGTCGCTCTCTACGTCGGTGCAGTGCCGGGAGCGCTGCCGCCGGTGATCGGCTACGCGGGGAATCAAGGGGAGCTCGACGCGCGAGCGCTGAGCCTCTTCCTCATCCTCTTCGTTTGGCAGCTTCCCCATTTCATCACGATCACACTCTTTCGTGAGGAAGAGTACGCCCGCGCCGGGCTCCGGGTGCTTCCTGTCGTCCGCGGCCGGGCTCACGCTTCGCGCCTGCTCGTCGCATTTTCCGCGCTTTTTGTGGCGGTTTCGTTGCTGCCTGTTTGGCTCAATGGGGCGGGACTCGTCTACGCCATCGTCGCGGGTCTCACGAGCGTCGCGTTCCTTTGCGCCACAGCGCGCGGGCTTCGAGGCGATTTCGATGACCGAACGGCGCGCAAGCTGTTCTTCTTCTCGATGCCCGAGCTCGTCATTGTGATGGCGGCGCTCATGATCACTTTGATCTTCTGAGCTCGAGGCGGTCGGCCTCCGCGCTCCCCAGCCCAACCTGACGAGTACGGGCGCGCGTGCTGTTCCCTTCCTTCGCTCGACTCGAGCCGCTCGCCGGCTTTGAGAGGGTGAGCGGCGAAGGCGAGGGAACGCGAGCCTCGGTCGGGCGAAGGGTACCGGAACGGGCCGCCGGGCTTCAATCGCCGCCGAGCGCCTTGCGCTCTTCTGGGGCGAGGGGGGCACCCGCGGCGCGGGGCGCAGAGATCGGGGGAGCCGGGACGCTGCTCGAAGGGCGACCGAGGAGCACCTGAGCTCGGGCGAGCACGGCACCGACGCCATCCGCCTTGGGAATGAAATCGCCGAGGGCGCTTGCTTTCCGAATGACCTCGGTGTCTTCCGTCGCGGAGAAGAAGATACGCGTCGTCATCGGATTTCTTTCGGCCGAGAGCTCCGCCCAGGCGAGCCCGGAACCATCGGGCAGATCGATGTCGACGATGGCGAGCGCGAGCTCCTCCGCTACCGACTTCGCTTCAACGAGTGAGCTCGCCGTCTGACAAACATATCCCATTCCCAACAGACCGCGCACGAGCGCTCGTCGGACCAGCGGGTCATCTTCTAGAATCAGGGCGACGTTACCGTGAGTCACAGGAGGGGAGAGGGGCGGTCGGTTCGGCGAGTCCCCTAGCACGGACTCGGACGCTTTCCTTGTGGAGAACGGGATGATTTTCGTGCTCGAGCTGTCGATTTGTACTGGGGGCTAGAGGGGCGCTCTGGACTCCTCCGAAGTCCGGGGCTCGACCACGGAAACAGGTTCGAAGGTCGGCGTTTCGGGTAGCAGGAACAAAAGCGCAATGGTTGCGGCGAGAAGGCTCAGGGGCGTGATGGGTGAGATCAGAGAGAGAACGAAGAGAGGGGCCGCTACATTCCCGGCATGTTTGCCACGAAGGTGGAAGATGATGGTGAGAGGAAGCAGACCCCAAACCGCCGAGAGTAGGGTCGGGTTCTGGAGCAGCGCCGAAAAGACGGGATCGAGCGTGCCGCGGCAGAGCCGTGCGGCGAAATCAGCGCTGATGACGGGGACCAGTGCGAGGCTTTTGTCTTCTTTTCTGAGCTTGAGACCCGAGGTTGCGCAGACGAGCGCGACGAGCAGACAGAGCCCTGTGATCCACTTCCCGCTGGGCAGTCCCGGCACCAAGAGCGCGAAAAATTTGCCGGTGAGAGCGAAGGCGAACAGCGCGGGAACAAGGGCAAGCCGGTCACGACGGAGGAGCCGCCCGACAGCGATCGCCACGGCGAGAAAGATCACGACAAGCGTGTTCAACAGAGCTAGCCGCGAGCCCAAGATGCCGCGGGTGGCGCTCAGCACCGCGATCAGGGGGACTGTCGCGAGCAGTCCAGCGAGTCCGCCCAAGTGCCATGGTCCTCTGCGGGGCAGCTCGAGCACCAGGAACCGCAAGAGCAGCATCGCCCCTCCGAGCGCCGCCGACTGACCGAGGAAACTCGCGACCGTGTCGGCGCGGTCGATCCACTGTTCGATGCCGACATAGGTGCCTCGGAGCGCGGGGCGGACGCCGAGGGAGAACGTCAGGCTGAGGGCGAGAGCGATCGTCCAGGCTCGGTAGATCCCGGAGGATCGAAGCAGGGGATTGACCTCGAAAAGCGTCGTTCGGGGTGCTCCCGAAGAGCCGGGGACGGGAGTCTCAGCCACGGGGTCTCGAAGGACTGAGCTCAGGGAAGAGGGTGTGTTTTTCATCCGGAGCGACGGGTGCGCTCGGGCTCGGCGTCGGACCCGGCGTTGGACCTGGGGGCGCGTCGGGCTGCGGAATGTTGAGCAAGAAGGGGCGCGCGTAGAAGGTCGAGCAGGCGAACTCCGGGCGGCGGTGGAACTCCCAATGGAAGTACACGTTGCCGTCGCTCGACACGATCATCCCAGGCGGTTTTCCGAACGGGGAGGCACGCTTCACCGAGTCGAGAGCGCCGACGTCGAACATGGTGACGCCACTTGTCTTAGTGATACCCATGCGCACGACGCTCCCATCCTCGCGGTTCAGAGCGATCTCGAGGTGCGTGCTCATGTCCATGTTGTTCAGGGGATGATTCGCGGGAAGCGACGAGAGATGAACCAGGAAGGTGTCGGCGAAGATCGGGTGAAGCTTGTTATGGATCTCGTGGAGATAGTTCGCGAAAGGTACACGCGCCGTGTTGAGTGCCGTCTGATTGCCTGGCTGGACTACGGGGACGTAGTTTTCGATCGAGGCGCGCCAGCGCTCGAGCCCGAGAGATTTCCAGGGGCCGCGATGCTGGCTGAGTCGCTTCTCGGACTGGGTCTTCGAGAGCTTTGCGAGATTGTCGGCGCCGACGATGGAGTTCGCGAGCGCGGGGGTGAGGTTTAAGTTGATGCCGCGGGAGGTGCGCGCCTCCGAGCCGAGTCCTAAGAGATCGGTCGCCTTTCTCGGCTTCAAGCTCGGAAGCTCCTTCTGGCCTTGTTTGCCGGCGCGGGCCTGCCGCCTCATGTCGACGGAGTCCCTTCCGGCGTCGGAGCTCGCGACTTCTGGAGCGTCGGATTGAGCCTTCTCGGCCTCGCTCGCCGCGCGTGCTTTCGCTTCGCGCTCTCGCTCCGGGGTGCGCGTACCCGGGGCTCGTTCAGGGGCAGCGGCGGCACTCTGCGCCGGGCGACTCGCTTGAGCAGAATCAGTGGCTTCCTTTTCTCCTTTGCGGTCTTCCGATTCGGCGACGCGACTCTCCTCTGAGTTCCCCGGGTCGCCTGGAGCGACGCTTGGTCCTTTGCCAGGATCGGGGATTTTTTCGTTCTGATCGCGGGCGGTGATGCGCGCCTGAGTCTCCTTCTCGACGCGATTGGCCTCTTCGGCCGCAAAGCGCGCGTTCGGATTGTCCTCCTGCTCCGGCTTGTCGACGTGTTGTTTCACGGCGATGCGGCGATCGGGGACGATGACCGGAGGTGGTTCGACCTTCGGAGGCTCCGCGGGGACCGGCTTCTTCTCTGTGAGCTGAATCTCTTTCTTCTTTTCAGCTTCGGGAGGTTTCGGCGGCTCGGGCGCCTTCTTCTCGGGTTCGGGTTTAGGCTCGGGCTCCTTGAGGGCGATGGCTTCCGGGTTCTTTTCAGTCTCCGACTCTTCGGCCTGCTTCGTCTCCGGCTCGTCTTCTGATAGGGCGTCGTCTTCGGGAAGAGAGGTCTCGATGTCGATCGAGAGGTCGGGTGCTACACGTCGCGCGAGGCCACGGGCATCCCGAGCGAAATCGCGCACGTCGAGCCGCTCAGCGAACATCTCGGAGACGCGGTCAGCGCCGCCACCCGTGATCGCGTGGACGCACAGCGCGAGTGCTATCCAGAGGAACAGCGGGATGGTGTGCTCGCGTTTCATAGGAGCCGCGCGTTCAGCCTATCAAAGCGGGTCCCGGGTGCACACTTGGCGCGCGGGCGGGCGCCCGGGGGGCCGGAGGAAGGTCAAATCTTGGATATCCCCTCAAAATGATCGCGGATTTCCTCGGGAGTCCAAAGACCGCCGTCCTCGTGTTTGGTGCGTCCGGTGCTCTCGACGAGCCCGATCCGAGCGATCCTGCCGCCCGCCACGGAGAGCACGGTCCCGCTCAGGCCGTCCGAGAGGTGGCTCGTCAGGTAGAGGGCCGCGGGTGCGACATGCTCGGGTTCCATCGTCCCTGAGAGCTTCTCGAACATCGGGAGGTCCTCAGTGAGGCGAGTGCGCGCGATGGCCGCGAGGGCGTTCACGGTGATTCCGTACTTCTGAAGTTCAATCGAGGCCGTGCGCGTCAAGCCATAGATGGCCGCCTTGGCCGCAGACTCGTTCGCTTGTTGGACGTTGCCGAGCAGGCCCGCCACGCTCGTCATGTTCAAGATCGATCCGCCGCGTTTTTGCGTCCGAAGCAGAGAGGCGAAGGCTTGAATGAAGAGGAAGGTGCCCCGCACATGGGTCCTCAGCACGGCGTCGAAATCGGCCGCACCGAGGTTCAAGAGGGCCCGATCGCGGATGATGCCGGCAGCGTTCACCAAGATGTCTGGAACCTGGCCGCTCGCTTCGAGGTCACGAAAGAGAGCTTCGACGCGCTCTTCGTCGGCGACATCGAAGGCCCGCGTTTCGACGGAAAAACCGAGTTCCCTTAGGCCCTGGGCGCTCTGTTCGACGACATTCGGGTCAGGGTTCGAGCCGTCGCGCTCACAGCCACTGTCCACCAGGATCAGGCGAGCTCCGCTTTCGCCCATGGCCTTTGCGACAGCGAGACCGATCCCGCGCGCTCCACCGGTAATGAGCGCGAGTTTTCCTTCCAAGAGCGGCATGGCGCGCCTCATATCGCGCCCGGCGATGCCGAGCAAAAGGCCGCTTTTGCCAGGCCGCCTGGAGCCGCATAACCTCGGCCCCGCGCATGACTCCTCGTCCCTCGCCTCGCATGCTCGTCACAAGCGCCCTCCCGTACGCCAACGGACCGATCCATCTCGGACATTTGGTCGAGTACATCCAGACGGACATCTGGGTTCGTTTTCAGAGGATGCGCGGGCGGGAGGCGCTCTACATCTGCGCCGACGACACCCACGGTACGGCGATCATGATGCGCGCCGCCCGAGAAGGAGTGAGCGAGACGGAGCTCATCGAGCGCATACGGGGCGAACACCTCCGGGACTTTCAAAGCTTCGGGGTCGAGTTCGACCACTATGGGAGCACCCACGCCGAGGAGAATCGCGAGCTCTGCGCGGACGTCTGGCGGCGGCTCCGCGACAAGGGCCTGGTCGTCGAGCGCGAAGTCACGCAGCTCTTCGATCCCGTCACACAGGTCTTCCTCGCCGACCGTTTCGTCAAAGGCAAGTGCCCGAAGTGTGGCGCTCCGGACCAATACGGAGACAACTGTGAGAAGTGTGGTGCGGCTTACGCTGCCACGGACTTGACTGAGCCTAAGAGCGTCTATTCGGGCGCTGCTCCTGAGGTTAGGTCGGCTCCTCACTACTTCATTCGCATCGAGGACATGCGCCCGTTCCTCGAGAGCTGGACCCAAGGTGGTCAACATCTTCAGCCCGAGATCGCAAACTACTTGAAGGGCCATTTTCTTGCCGAACCGTTGCGCGACTGGGATGTGTCACGGCCTGCGCCCTATTTCGGCTTCGAGATCCCCGATGCCCCTGGGCACTTCTTCTACGTTTGGTTCGACGCTCCTCTCGGCTACTTCGCGTCGACCTGGCAGTGGTGCAAGAAGAACGGGGCGTCTCTTGACGACTACATTCGCTCGCCTGACACCGAAATTTACCATTTCATCGGCAAGGACATCACCTACTTCCACACGCTGTTCTGGCCCGCCATGCTTGAGGCTTCGGGCCTCACCACGCCGACGCGGGTTCAGGTGCACGGATTCCTCACCGTCAACGGCGAGAAGATGAGCAAGTCTCGCGGGACTTTCGTCAAGGCCGAGACCTACCTGAAACACCTCGATCCCGCGTACCTTCGCTATTTCTACGCCAGCAAGCTCACCGATAAGGTCGACGATATCGATCTAAATCTCGAAGAGTTCCAGGCGAAGGTAAACAGCGATTTGGTCGGCAAGGTCGTGAACCTCGCGAGTCGCACCGCGCGCCTTACGCCGCGCCTCTCTGCGACCTACCCGGAAGACGAAGGACTCTTCGCCTCAGGCGTCCAGGCGGGCACCGAAATCGCCGAGGCCTACGCAAAGTGTGACTACGCTCGCGCGATGCGCCTGGTCATGGGGCTTGCCGATCGGGCCAATGAGTACGTGGATCGTAAAGAGCCCTGGAAGCTCAAGAAACAGCCCGAGCGCGAGGCGGAACTCCAGGACGTTTGCAGCGTCGTCCTCAACTTGTATCGCCAGATCGCGATCTACCTCGCGCCGGTGCTTCCGGGGCTCGCGAAGCAGAGCGGTGAGCTCCTCGGCAGTCCCCTCGACGCTTGGTCTTTTTCCGAGAGCCCGATCACCGATGTCCCCTTAGCCCCCTTTTCGCACCTCATGCAGCGTGTAGATCCGAAGAAAGTACAGCAGATGATCTCAGACAGCCGAGAGCCCGAAGCCGAAGCTCAAGCCGCCGCCGCCCCCGAAGCTGCTCGAGCCGAGCAGCCTTCTCGGGAGCCTTTTGCACCCGAGATTACGATCGACGACCTCGGAAAGATCGATCTTCGAGTTGCTCGCGTCGTGCACGCGGAGCACGTCCCGGAAGCGAAGAAGCTCTTGAAGCTCACCGTTGATCTCGGCGGACCCGACACCCGCACCATCTTCGCAGGCATCAAGGCCGCCTATCAGCCGGAGAAGCTCGAAGGACGGCTCGTTGTCATCGTCGCCAACCTGGCGCCCCGCAAGATGAAGTTCGGTTTGAGCGAAGGCATGGTGCTCTGCGCCGGAGAAGGAGAGGAGGACCTCTACGTTCTCTCGCCCGACAGCGGAGCGAAGCCCGGTCAAAGGCTCCGCTGAACTCCGAAGTCCCGGCGAAACTCGAGACACTGGGGACTTCCTGCTTCGAATTCGCGGCAGGTGGTGCCCCGGGTCTCGTAGATCTGACAGGCGTTTGGAGAAGCTTCCGTGCCGAGCCAGACGCAGCTTCCGTCTTGGTGCGTCGCGAAGGCGTCGAGCCCAAAGTGGCCCGGTTGGATGCGCTCAGCGATGTCCGGTCGACCGATCCTTTTCCAATAGACGAGGTCTTCCGGCGGAATCAGGATACGCCCGTCGTGTCCCGTGCGACAGCAGGCGCCACATGCGAGGCAATCGAGGTGCTCGGCTTCGCTCACGAAGCGCGTCCTTTGCCGGTGATGGCGCCGAGGATGAGCGGCGTGATGCTTTGAGGAGGGCGACGATTGATTGAAAAGGAGCGCCGGACGAGCTCAGATTGAGCACGGGCGGCGCTTGCGCTCCGGGCGTGGATGCGCGCGAGGGGAGTGCCTTTTTCGACTTCGTCGCCCGGGCGGACCAAGAGCTCGAGTCCTACGCTCGGCTCCACGCGATCTTCCGCGCGCAGGCGTCCTGCGCCGAGGCGGAGCGCCGCTTCGGCGAGCCCGCGTGGTTCGATGTCGACGACGTAGCCTTTCTGTTCGGCGAAAAGGACGGTGCGGTGCGGCGCTTGCGGCAAGAGGTTCGGTTTGTCGATGATGCGCGGATCGCCTCCCTGGGCCTCGATCATGCGCGCGAAGCGCTCCAGGGCGTGCCCGGAAGCCAGGAGCTGACGGAGCTTCTTATCGGCGGCGGCGCGGCTCGGGGCGAGCGCTGCCATCAGGAGCATTTCGGCTCCGAGTCGCAAGGTGAGTTCGCGCGAGTCGTCGGGGCCCTCGTTCTTCAAGATCTCGATCGACTCGCGCACCTCGAGAGCGTTGCCGATCGTGACGCCCAGGGGCGTGTCCATGTTCGTGAGCAGAGCCGTTGCGGGAGTTCCGAGGGCGCTCGACGTGTCGACGAGGGAGCGAGCGAGGGCCGTGGCGCTCTTCTTTTCGACCATGAACGCGCCCCGGCCTACTTTGACGTCGAGCACGAGCCCATCGAGCCCTGCGGCGAGCTTTTTGCTGAGGATGGAGGCGACGATGAGCTGGCGGCAGGCGACAGTGCCAGTGACGTCGCGTAGGGCGTAGATCTTCTTGTCAGCGGGCGCGATGCGCGGCGTCTGACCGATGATGGCGCAGCCGACCTTACTCACGATCTTCTCGAACTGAGCCTTGTCGAGCTGAGTGTTATAGCCGGGGATGGCTTCGAGCTTGTCCAAGGTCCCGCCGGTGTGACCGAGGCCGCGCCCCGAGATCATGGGGACGAAGAGGCCCGCTGCGGCGACGAGAGGAGCGAGCGGCAGGCTCACCTTGTCGCCGACCCCGCCGGTCGAATGCTTGTCGACCTTCGGGCCGCGCACCCTCTTCATCGAGAGAATTTCCCCGGAGTGGAGCATGGCCTCCGTGAGAGCGGCCATCTCCGCGTCGGAGAGACCATTCAGATAGGCGGCCATCAGCCAGGCGCTCATCTGGTAGTCGGCGAGTTCACCCGAGAGGAGCCCCCCGACCAGGGCGTGCACTTCGTCCTTTTCGAGCTCGATTCCGTCGCGCGTCTTCTCGATGAGCTGGACCGGGGTGGGCAGGGGGGACGTCTTCGGCGCTTTTTGCACGATAGGGTCCATTCGAGCTGTGGACCCGGCCAAGTGCAAGGGGCCCGAAGGAAGTGATATCGTCTCGGGCTGATGAGCCAGGTCGGGCGTCCCAAAGGAAAGTTCACCCAACATCGTCGCATCGATCACCTGCGCGAGCTGATGCTGCGGCACCCGAAGGGCATCACGCTCTACGAGATGGCGGAAGCGCTCGGCGTCACTGTGCGTACCATGCGCAGGTATATGAAAGAGATCGAGCGTGAGTTTGATCTCGAGGGAGCCCCGACGCGAGGCGGCGGTCCGATGCTCTGGCGGATCCGGAGCTCGGAGCTCCCGAGGAAGGTCGAGCTTCGGCGTACCCAAGCCTACGCCTTCTTGGCGGCGCGTCGCCTCTTCGAACCGATGGCGGGGAGCTCGCTCTACGACGAGATCAACATGGCGACGGAGAAGCTGCTCGCGCTCTCGCGGCGACCCGGGCGCGGCCCGAACGCAGGACGCGCGGACGCTCGTCTCGAGGAGCGCTTTCTATATCTTCCTTTCGCGCCCAAGAACTACTCCGAGCGCACCGAAGAGCTCGATGATCTGTTCCAAGCTGTCGCCGATCTCAGGCCGCTTTGGGTCAAGTATCGCTCCTCAGGCAAGACGAAGGAGGAGCGCATCACGATCCACCCCTACGCGATGGTTCTTCATCGCGACTCGATCTACTGCGTCGGCTACCACGTGCAGCGAGGAGAGATCCGGACCTTCGTGCTCGACCGCATGCGCGACTCGGAGGTCAGCGTGACGGACCATTTTGAGCTTCCCCCTGGGTTCAACATCGACGAGTACTTCCAAGGGGAGCTCGGCGTGTTCAAGAGCGACGTCGAACACCGCGTCGTCGTCGACTTCGACGCGCCAGCTGCAGAGTACGTGAAGATGCGCCGGGTGCACCCGTCCCAAAAGCTCCAGCCTCTGCCGGGCGGCGGCGTGCGTCTGACCATGACCGTCGGGAACTTGCTCCCGGTCACGAGCTGGGTCCTCGAGTGGGGAGGGCGAGCGCGGGTGGTCGAGCCGCCCGAGCTGGTCCAGACGGTCGAGCGAGAGCTCGCCGAAGCACTCGCGAAGTACAGGAGTCGCTGAGCGATCCCAGCTGCCCAAGGTTTCGAAAAGGTGACATGACGAGGCGCCCGCTCGAAACTAGAAGCATCTAAAAACTGCCACAGCTTTCGCCGTATTTTGCTGAGATCTGCTCGACGGTTCCCAGGGTTTTTGTGCACATCTCTTTTTCGAGAAGCGCTTCGAAATGAAATCCAAAATCGCACTGAGCGAGCGATCACAGTGTGATAGTCGATACGGGTGAGGCTCAGAAGTTCGCTTTTTTTGGTACCATTGCTCGCGGCTCTTTCGTTCGGCTGTGAGAAGGAGGTGAAAAAGAGCGACGCGCCCCCGGCGGATACCGGAGCAAAGCTCCTGGGAAAGGCCGCTGGGCCGCTCCCGTGGCTCGGTCGGCGCTCGCCCGAGCCGGGATTTCCCTGTGATGTCGAGGCGGTCCTGGAGCGGAGCTGTCGGCGTTGTCACTGGGAGCCGACCGAGAACGACGCCCCCTTTGGCATGGTGCACTACGAAGATGTCCAAGCTCAAAGGAGCGGCAAGCCGACCTTCGTCCTCATGAAACAAATGGTCGAGGCCGACTTGATGCCGCCGCTCGACGCGCTCGTGACTCCGAGGGTTTCGCCCCTGGAGCAGGAGGACAAGGAAACTCTTCTTACGTGGCTGAGGGCGGGCGCTCCGCGGTCGGTCAAGCGCTGCGAAGCAGCCGAGGAATAGGCGCAAGCATCAGTCACCCTCAGGAAGCTTACGGGCGCGCGCGACGCGCAGGATACCTTGAGGCAACACTCTCGGTCAGCTTTTTTCTCGAGATATCTCAGGGAAACTTGGCAGACGTTCCAGTGAATCCCGCGTCCTCATAAACAAGTAATGAAAATACTTGTTTGCTCCCGGCGCCGCCGGCGGGCCTCCCAAGGACATGGCGACTCTAACAGGAACCCCCGACTCGATGGCGCGCACGCGTGAGGAAGATTTTCCGGTCGAGGACGTACAAGCGGAGATCAGCCTTCGGCGGGATATGGACGAGCCTGGCCCCGGAGACCAGGAGAAGAAGGAAGAACAGGCTGTTCCATCGCGGATCGTGGTGGTCGGCCACGGCATGGTGGGCCAACGTTTCTGCGAAGAAATCCGAGCCCGCGCTCAGTTTGCGGGCTGCAGCTTGCGCGTCTTCGGGGACGAGCCTGCCTACGATCGGGTGCACCTCGCGAAGATGCTGCGGGGGGCGTCCCCGAGCGACCTCGCCTTGAAGGAAGAGACTTGGTTCCAGGAAGAAAACGTAACGCTCCACGTGGATCCGGTGATCCAGATCGATAGGGGGCGGGCTGTCGTGATCTCTGACAATGGTCTCGAAGCCCCCTATGACGTGTTAGTGCTCGCGACTGGGTCGCAGCCGGTGCTCGGGAAAATTCCGGGGAACACCGGGCGAGACGTGCGCCCCTTCCGCTCGACGAGCGATGCGAGCGAAGTCCTGGTCTTGGCGGCGCGCGCTCGCGAGGCAGAGCTTCCTGTCGCGATCGTGGGCGCGGGGCTCCTGGGCCTCGAGCTCGCGGATGTGCTCCTCGCGGAGGGGCATTCGGTTCACGTATTTGACGCGCAAGCCTATCCCCTATCGCGACAGATCGAGGCGAACACTGGGCAAGCGCTCCTCCAAGGGCTCGCTCGCCCTGGGCTGACCTTACATATGTCTGCTCGCATCCTCGCGTTTGTCGAGCAGGAGAGAGGTACTCTGCTCGAATGCGAAGACGCTCCGGGCCAGGTCTTTGGGCTTGTGATCCTAGCGATGGGCGTGCGGCCCCGGGACAAGTTAGCGAGCGCGGCGGGGCTGACCTGTGACCTTTTTGGTGGCATCGAGGTCGACGACGTCCTCTGTACGAGTGATCCGAAGATCTACGCGATCGGGGAGTGCGCAAGGCACCGCGGTTATACTTTTGGCCTCGTGGCCCCTGGGTATGCGATGGCCGAGGTGCTCGCGGAACACCTCGGGGGGCGAAAGGAAGCCCGTTTCGAGCCGAGCGGTGTGGGGACCCGGCTGAAGTTCGAGGGGTTACCGGTGACGGTGCTCGGGGAGAGCGGCGCGACAGGCGTTGGCGTCGACGTCGCCATCTACGAAGACGCTACGAGCTACCGCAGGCTTGTCGTTTCGCGGGGCCGGCTCATTGGCGCGGTCGTGATCGGAGGGTGGTCCGAGCTGAGTCGAGTTGAGAGCGCCCTGGCGCGGAAAGAACGAGTCAGCCGCGCTGAACTCGCGCGATTTCGGAAGGGCGAGCTGGTCTTTCGCGAGGCCCACCTCACGATCCTCGATTGGCCCGAATCGGCCACGGTCTGCACTTGTACCGGAGTCACGGCCGGTGCCCTCAGGCGGGCTCGAGAGGACGGATGCGATTCTCTCGAACTCGTCTGTCAGAGGACAGGCGCCTCTCGGGTATGTGGAACCTGTGAACCCCTGGTGGCGAGTCTATTTGTGCCCGTCGAGACGCCGCGGCGTTCGGTGTGGCTTGGGCCACTTTCAATTGTCGCTGCGCTTCTGGCTGCGGCCTATCTACTCACCGGGCCGATCCCCTTTTCGGGGTCGATTCAGGATGCCAGCTACGATGCGCTCTGGCGAGATAAGGAGCTCAAACAATGGACGGGGTTCTCCCTGGTGGGGCTCTATCTCGTCGGCCTCCTGATGTCCGTCAGGAAGCGGCTCGAATGGCTCGGCTGCCTCCGTTTCGAGAAACTCCGAACTTTTCATGCGCTGGTTGGAGTGCTGGGTCTGGTCGGACTCGCTTTGCACACGGGGCTGCGTCTCGGCCACGGTCTCGATCGCGCACTCATCCTGGTTGTCCTCCTGGGTACGCTGCTCGGAGCCCTCGCGGCGCTTTTGCCCGAGTGGGCCCCTGAGCGTGAGCGTCCGCGGCGGAGGTTATGGGTCAACCGCATCCATATCTATGCGCTTTGGCCCCTACCGGTCCTGCTCTTGGTCCATATCGCAAAGGTCTACTTTTTCTGATGGTCGACGCGAACGAACCCTCGATTTCGCGCCGCCCTTGGGCGCTCTTCCTTCTCGTCACGGCGCTCTCTGCTTCCGGGCTTGGAGCGATCATGAATAGCGACAAGTCTGAGGCCCGCGTGATCTTTCTGCCCGGGCCCACCAGCTCCGGCCACTATCAGATCGAGCTCGACTGCGCCGCTTGTCACACTGCGTCGTTCTCAAGCACGGAGGATCTCGACGGCGCCTGTATTCACTGTCACGGCGCCGAGCTCACCGCCTCCAAAGACTCTCACCCAAAGAGCAAGTTCACAGATCCTCGGAACGCGAATCGCATCGCCGAGCTTGATGCGCGCTCCTGTTTGACGTGTCACGTTGAGCACGCTCCCGGGCGCACCACCGAGGGCCTGAGCTTGCCGCGCGACTACTGCTACCGCTGTCACCAGGAGATCGGAGAAGAGCGACCCTCCCACCAAGGGCTCGCTTTCGACAGCTGCGCCTCGACAGGCTGCCATAACTACCACGACAACCGCGGCATCTACGAAGACTTCCTCGTCAAACACGCCGGAGAGCCGGAGCTCTCGAGTGAACCGATCGTGCCGCGGGTCGACGCGAAACCGTGTCCTTCCGAGGATCGCGCGCGTCTTGGCGTTGGCGCTAGCGACGCCTCTTGCGCGAACTGTCACGCCTCACAGGCGCAGACTTTTGCTCTCGGGAAACACGGGATGCGCGCGGCACGGGGGCTTTCGCGCATGTCGCCCGCGCTCGCTCGCCTTCCCATGAAAGCGAGTGCGGCCGGGCACGAGCTCTCTTGCGCGAGCTGTCACAAGAGGCCCGACGATCCACTGTTTGCGTCGGTGACCGCCTGTGAGGGGTGTCACAATGACGAGCACACGAGGAGCTATCGGAGCTCGAAGCACTTCGAGCTCACCGAACGGGCCCTGCGCGGCGAAATGGCGGCGAAAGGAGCGGTCACCTGTGCGACCTGTCACATGCCGTCTGCCGACGACGAGTTGGGGGTCATGTTTGCCTCGCACAACCAGAACGACAACCTGCGTCCCCCCGAGAAGATGCTGCGCAGCGTTTGCTTGAGCTGTCACGGGCTCGGCTTCTCTATCGACGCAATCGCCGACTCTGAGCTGGTCCAGAAGAACTTTCACCGACGTCCCCGGACGAACATTGTTAGCGTCGAGTGGGCCACGAAAAGAACTCAATAGCAACACATCTGTTATCTCTTGGCTGTTACCTTTTGGCTGTTATCATGAAGAATCTCCGAAGCATCTTGTTCATTCTCCTCGCCGTTTCTCCACTCTCCTGCCAGAAAGAAGCGGCTCCCGAAGGCGCAGCTCCCCAGGCGGCGGGAATCTCCCCACAGCGCTTCGCTGACGCTCTCCATGCCGTCATGGAGTCGGACCGGGTCGTCTATACCAAGAACGTCGTCAACCGGCTGCAGAACAAAGAGAACATCATCAAGGCGACCGAGCACTGGGAGGACGAAAAGACGCTTCCGCTGCCTGCCCAGATGTTCCGCATGGGCGCGGAGATGGTCGCGAAGAAGGAAGCAGGGTTCACCTACTCCCTTCTCAGCTTGTGGCCTTTGAACAAGCAGAACAAGCCGTCGACAGAGCTCGAGAAGAAGGGGCTCGAGTTCGTGGCGGCGAACAAGGGAACGAACTTTTACGGCGAGGAGGAGCTCGGTGGGCAGAAATACTTCACTGCAGTCTACGCGGATGTGGGAGTCGCGGAGGCCTGTGTGAAGTGCCACAATGAGCACAAAGACGCGCCCCGGACCGACTTTCAGATCGGCGATGTGATGGGCGGTGTGGTCGTGCGCATCCCGCTCTGAAGGGAGGCCCCTGGGCCAAGGGCGCCTTCTCGAAAGTGTCTCTCGCGTGCTCCCTCGCTGGCGGTGCGCGCGAGGGGCGCAGGGGGCATCCGAGCGGGCGGACGCGGGCTGCGCGCGCAAGTGTCGCGAGGCGGGCAAGCTCTAGGCAGGACGACCGAGCTGCAGGAGCCGCGCGATGCCGCGTTTTGGTCGGAGTACGTCGGCCAAGGTGTGCTGGTCGAGAACTTCGAAGAATGCGTCGGTCGCTCGCTGGAAGACGCCCTTGAGGCTGCAAGCTGGTTCAATCGTACAGGGAGTATCCCCATCGCGCAGGCATGCGACGACGCCGATCTCGACTTCCGTTTGGCGGAGGAGCTCGCCGAGGCGAATCTGCTCGGGGGACAGCGCAAGTCGAACACCTCCGCCGCGACCTCGAGTTGTTTCGACGTATCCGAGCAGTGACAGCCGCTGGATGATCTTGAGAACGTGATGCACCGAGATCCCATGAGCGGCGCTGATCTCAGCAGCGGTCAGAGGTTCCGGGGAGCTCGCGCCGAGGGCAACCAAAGTTCGAAGCGCAAAGTCGCTGTGTTGCGTGAGCTGCACGAACCCGAGTCTTTCAGAAAATTTCCCCCCTGTCATTGGAGGGAAAGGGCATGAGAGCGAGGAGGGCGGAAGGGAACCTGACCTTGGTCAGGGTCATGAAGCGCTCGCAGGGGGCGCTCGCGAGAGGAACGGATCGGCGTGAATCTTGTCCAAGCTCGCGCCTTTCAAATAGAGCTTCTTCTTCAGACGCTGAACCAACTCTGGAGCGCCGCATAGGTAAAAACGGGAAGCCAGAGGTGCCTTTTGCTCTTCGAGGACGACCTCGACAAGGTCTCCGATCCGTCTTGCGAGCGGCGGCTCAGGGATGACCTCGGATTCGTCCCCTTCGAGCAAGAGTTCGATGATGCGATGTTGAGAGTTCGTGAGGAGGGAGCGGAGCTCGTCCGTGAAGTAGAGATCGCTGGCGCTCCGGGCTCCATGATAGAGCGTGATCGGTCCTTGGTGTCCGCTTTCCAGCGCTGCGCGGAAGACTCCGATCAAGGGAGCCAGCCCAGTTCCCGTCCCCGCGAGAACGAGGGGACGCTCAGGTTCGACCGGGACGTACACACACTCGCCGAACGGTCCTTCGAGTTCGATGGGTGCGCCGACAGATGAGCTCAGCCAAGGACTCAGCTCTCCGTCCGGGAAGATCGCAACGTGGAGCTCGATGTGATCGGCATCCGGAAGGGAGGCGACCGAATAAGGTCTCCGCGCGCCGTCCTCGCTGCGGATCACTTGAATGAACTGGCCCGCTTCGAACTGAAAACCGGAAGGTCGCTCGAGGTACACGCGGCTCACCCGGGGGGAGAGGGCTTGCACGCTCAGGATGCGCGAGCTGAAGCGCTCCGCGGCCTGACCTCGCTCGATGGCGAGGGGGAGGTCGGCACTACAAACGCACGTGAGGAAAAAGCCGCGCTTCTTCCAGGATTCTTTGAGTCCCTGCTGCGCTCGAGCCGGCACGTCACCATCGACCGCCCTCATCAGGCAAGTTTGACAGACTCCGCTCTGGCAGAAGGAAGGAACGGAGACGCCATGACGCGACAAGCACTCGAGCACCGACTCGCCCGCCTTAGGTTCGTATGTCTTCCCATCCAATGTGATCATTGCACTCTCCTTCTTCGTGATCTTTCGTCGAGACGACGTGAGCGCTCTTATCTCCCGGCTTGGTAGGCGACGCCCCGGGCGCCGCACCCCCCC
>JAEYYX010000120.1 GCA_023428245.1 Pseudomonadota bacterium | reverse complement strand
CGTCGCCGCGATCGATGCTGAGTCCTTCAGGGCAATCGACGAGCATGGTGACGGCCGATCCGACCTCGACCGCAGTGCCGCTCGCGCCCGCCATGCCATCGACCGGATTCTCCGCGCGGGTGTACTCTGCGAGCTCGATCGTGCAGGGAGTGCGGTTTCGGATCGAGGAAGCGGCGCAACTTGTGTTGGCAAGGACGCGCGTGCTGGTGTTCTGTCCCGTTTGGTAGATTCCGAGAGCGTCGTTAGCAACGTGAACGCGAAGCTCGGTGTTTCCAAAGCTGACTTCGGCCCAGACTCCACCGTCCCAGATTCTGCAGATCGCCGCCGTAACTTCGTAATGTAGACCTTCGACTTCATCAGGGCATGAAAAAGTCACCTCGGACCCCGACTCAAGCTGTACGTACTCGGACGTAGTTCCGCCGGCATTTCCCGTTCCTCCGGAACCATCGCTCGTATCTTTCGTTTCGCAGCTTGGCAGGGCGAGCAGAACGAATCCAAACCAGCTCAGCGCGGAAAAGCACTTCATGGATTCCCTCCTTGAACAAACCCACCCGCGTCGAAAATGATCCCGCCGAGCACCGGGTCGGAGGCGATCTCGAAGCTGAATCGGCAGTCTGAATGTGTTCCCTGGAGCGCGGCGATTGCCTCCGGAGCGAGCGGGAACTCGATACGATTGTAAGCGCCGCTCTCGAGGAACTGGAGCGCATGATAGCCGAGCCAGCGGCGGTAGAGGCCGGCGGACGGGCAGTCGAGGAAGGCGTTCAATCCTCCGACCCAATAGGCGTAGGCCGCGGCGTCGGGAATGAAGACCTCGAGGGCGAGGCGGTTCGTGATGCTCGAGAGCTCGCTGGTCGCGAAGGGGCGGCTCGTGACGCTCGTCCAGGGCCGCGGGCTCAGGCGGAGCGCTCCCGTACCTTCGACGACTGCGGAAGACTCGGAGCTGAGGGCACCAGGCGGCCCGGACCAATCGGCGAGCTGGTCAAAGGAGAGGACCGAGCTCGTCGCGACGGGATCGTCCGGGGGGAGCGGTTCTTGGCAAACGAGCTCGCCTCCGAAGCGCACGTCGTCGAAGAACACCGACGGGCCACAAAGACCGAGGTTCGAGCCGAAGCGAAGCCGCGCGTCGGGCCAACTCTCGCTGAAGAGCGCGGCGGTCGTAGCGTCGAGCGGGAACGTGAGCGTCGACCAGACCCCGCGCGGAAGCGCGCTCAGGCCGACCTGCCCGACGAAGCGGTTCCAGACGTTCGCGGCCGGTACTTCGACGAAGAGCTGGATCTCACCGACCCAGCCGCCCCAGCTCGCAGGAGGTACGAACACATCGACGAGTAGGTTCGACCCGCTCACACCGAGCTCATCGGTATCAAACGGGGGGCTCTCGAAGGCGTGGTAGCCGCAGGTGAGCCGGACGGAGGTGCCCCGATCGGTCAGGGCCGTCGGCATCGCCTGGGTACCGCCCGTGAAGGCCTTGACCCACGGATGCGCCGGGTCTTCGAAGCCGAAGCTCGGTAAGAGGGAGGCTTTAAGTTCGACGCCGTCATCCGAAGGGTTCGGGTCACGGGTCCGCGCGTGGACGCGAGCGCGGAGAGTCGCGGTCTCTCCCGCTCCGAGCTCGCAGTTCGCGCGCAATTCGACTTCGACCACGACGCTCACGTTCGGGGCGAGCTCATCGACCCCGGCGACGAGCGTCCCCTGATGCTCGAAGCAACGTCCGCCCGGCAGGTTGCAGCGGACGAGCTCGAGCCCGGGCGACAGCGGCAGCTCGAGGGTCGGTTCGTCCGCGCGTCCGGGGCCCTGATTCGTGATCGTGTAGCGGACCGTGAGGTGGCGCCCGTAGGCGCCGAGGGCAGCGTCGAGCGTTCCGCTCAGGGCTAGGTCGGCGGGGAGCGCCCGGCGCGCTCGGGTCGCGATATCCCCGAAGGGGGGCTCTGGCTCGCGATGTGCCAGCGGCCCCGAGTAGCCGCGCGCAGCGTCGCCGGCCAGCTTCACCTGCAGAAAATCCCATTCGTTCCAGGTTTGGTTGACCCGATATGTGTTGCACAAAGGCCACGGGTGGCAGCGCAGCTCAAAGGGGTCCGAAACCATTCCTGCAATCTCGATTCGGATTGTATGACCCAGGTCCAAGGGACCTGGGCTCACCACTGGCGGTCGAACCATTCTAGTGACCTCGACAGTCACCAGCTGGAATTCTGATTTGCGGTGCTCTGTGCCATCGCTCGATTCGACTGAAGTGCGAACGAGGCTAGCGTAAGCAACGAAAGAATGATGGTCTGTGACCTAGTCGGAAGCGACATCCTATTCCCCCTGTCGGGAATAGTTAGCCGACCGCACGCGACTGTCGAGAACGAATCCTGATCGAAGGCGAATCCCCGTTCGTTCGAATAAGGGCGAGCTCGTTCTTGCAGAAGATGACGTTCGGATGACGGGCCAGTCGATGGAGTTCAGGAGCGAAGCGGTAGGCGGTGAGTTCAGGCGAAGGCTCGGCTGGGCTCAGCCTTTTGTGATGGACCGGGGCCAAAAACGCCCCGGGTTCAGTCGCCCTCGGTAGAGCGATCGACTTCCCCCAAAAAAGAGAGCGCCCCGAGTTCAGTCGAGGCGCTGTCGGATTCAGCATCGCGCAGCCGTCCGACTCAAAGCCGGTTCAGCAGGGTTGCGAGCGAGCGCAGCCGTCCGACTCAAAGCCGGTTCACCAGGGTTGCGAGCGAAGCCCCGCTAGGGAGGAGGCGCGCAGCGTAGAGAGTACCTGAGCACCGACGACCGAAGCGGAGCGAGCTCCGCAGCCTGATGAACCTGTGTGCTCAAGCTTCGCCGGTGATAGGCTTCGGAGGCGGCGTGAAGATCGGGCGACGCTCTTTCTTCTCGCGTTCGCGCTCCTTGCGCTCGGTCCAGGTCGGGATCACGACGCGCTTGCGTTCGGGCATCGAGCGGCCCTCCATGCACGCGCTGATCTCGGCGGAGTCCAGGGTCTCGCGCTCGAGGAGCCCCATCGCGAGGCGCTCGAGTTTTTCGCGGTTCTCCGAGAGGACGTTCTTGACGATCTCGTACTGGGCGTCGACGATCGCGCGGACCTCGCGATCGATCTCGCGCGCCGTTTCGTCGGAGTAGTCCTCGCGGCGCTGCGCGAACTCGCGGCCGAGGAAGACGCTCTCCTCGTTCTCGCCGTAGGCGAGGGGGCCGAGCTTCTCGCTCATCCCATATTCACAGACCATCGTGCGGGCGATGCGCGTGGCGCGCTTGATGTCGTCGGAGGCGCCCGTTGTGATCTCGGAGAAGACGAGCTCTTCCGCGACGCGACCGCCGAGCAGCATGGCGATGCGCGCGAGGGCCTGGCTTCGGGTCATCGTGTGGCGGTCTTCCTGCGGGAGGCTCTGCGTGACGCCGAGAGCCGCGCCGCGCGGAATGATCGAGACCTTGTGCACGGGATCGTTGCCCGGAACGAGGTTCCCGATCAGCGTGTGTCCGGCTTCGTGCCAGGCCGTGGTCGCGCGCTCCTTTTCACTCATGACCATGCTGCGGCGCTCCGCGCCCATCAGGACCTTGTCCTTGGCGAGCTCGAAGTCGACCATCGTGACGGCTTCTTTGTCCTGGCGCGCAGCGAGGAGAGCCGCTTCGTTCACGAGGTTCTCGAGGTCGGCGCCGACGAAGCCCGGGGTGCCTGCGGCGAGGATGTTCAGATCCACGTCACCGGAGAGCGGCACCTTGCGCGTGTGGACGCCGAGGATGCCCTCGCGGCCGCGCACATCGGGGCGGGGCACAGTGATGCGCCTGTCGAAGCGACCGGGGCGCAGGATCGCCGGGTCCAGAACGTCGGGGCGGTTCGTGGCGGCGATGATGATGACGCCATCGTTCGACTCGAAGCCGTCCATCTCAACGAGGAGCTGGTTCAGGGTTTGTTCACGCTCATCGTGACCGCCGCCGAGACCGGCGCCGCGATGACGGCCGACTGCGTCGATCTCATCGATGAAGATGATGCAGGGGGCGTGCTTCTTTCCTTGCTCGAAGAGGTCGCGGACGCGGCTCGCACCCACGCCCACGAACATCTCGACGAAGTCGGAACCCGAGATGCTGAAGAAGGGAACGCCGGCTTCGCCTGCAATCGCGCGAGCGAGCAGAGTCTTTCCAGTTCCGGGCGGACCCATCATGAGCACACCCTTCGGGATGCGGCCGCCGAGGCGCTGGAACTTCTTCGGATCTTTGAGGAAGGCAATGATCTCTTCGACTTCGTCCTTGGCCTCATCGATGCCCGCGACGTCTGCGAACGTGATCTTGTTCTGAGCCTCGTTCAGGAGGCGGGCGCGGCTCTTTCCAAAGCTCATCGCCTTGCCGCCGCCGGACTGAATTTGGCGCATGAACAGGTAGAACATGGCCAAGAGGAAGAGCATCGGTAGCATGATCGTGAGCGCGCTCATCCAGAACGCACCACCTTCATCCTTGTGGAAGGTGACGCTCACACCTTGCTCAATGAATTTCGAGGGATCGACATCGGCGGGACCGATCGTGGTACCCCATGAAGTCCGCTTCTCGGCCGCTTGCGCGGGATCGACGATCTCGAACTTGAAGTCGCGATCGCGGATCTGGATGTCGCGGACGTGTTTTTCAGTTTCGGGGGCTTCGACCAAGCGTAGGAAATCGCTATAGGCCATGGCCTGTGGCCCATGAACGGACGGGCTGATGAGTTGCCATACAGCCAGTACAGACACGGTGACCACAACCCAAAGGAGGAGTGTCTTTTGCGGTTGCTTCACGGGATAGCCTCGCGGTCCTTGATGATCAGCCCGCCGCCCGACTCGCCCGAGCGCCGAGAGCAAAGACTATGGCATTCAACTCCCGTCACGTCGATTCCTTCCTGAGCCAGAGCCCGCGGCCGAGCGGGACGTCTGTCCGGGCCTCCGGGTCGGAGAGCGCCCGCCTGAGCTGAGCGCGTTGTTCGCGGTTCAAACCGAGGGGGATTTCGCCGCTTACGTCCTCCGCAAGGCTACAGAGTTTCTGGACGATTCCGGGGCTGAGCTCTTCGAGGAGCGGCAGGAGTTCGCGCCGGACGCGGACGCGGAGGAAGCGAGGGTCGAGGTTCGACGGGTCACGGACGCTCGGAATGCCGTGTCGCTCATTGTGGGCGAGCACATCGGACTTTTGCGCTGTGACCATGGGACGCACGAGGCGGCCGGCGACGGGAGGCAGGACTCCGAGCCCTTCGACGGAGGTTCCTCGGAGCAAGCGCAAGAGGACTGTCTCGGCGCGGTCTTCCGCATGGTGGGCTGTGGCGAGGAAGGCTTCGGTCCCCAGCTCTTCATCGGTGATGGAAGAGAGGGCCTCGTAACGGGCCTCGCGGGCGCGGGCCTGGATATTGCTGCCGGGGCTGAGGCTGAGGCGCGCGGAGCGGAATGAGACGCTGAGTTCTGCCGCGAAACGGCGCACCAAGTCGACCTCCACGGATGCTTCTGGGCGGAGGCCATGGTCGACGGAGATGGCGAGGAGGCGGAGATCGAGGCGCTGCCTCAAGAGAGCGAGAGAGTGGAGGAGCGCCATCGAGTCCGGTCCTCCTGAGACGGCGACAGCGATCGCCCGGCCGCGACCGATCGGACGAAGGTTCGCCTCGACGGTGCGGAGCAGAGTGCGGGGATGGGAAGTCACGGGGCCAAAGCGCGAGCGGCGGGCGCCGGAGCGCGGCGGTCGACGATCAGTCCGCCGCCGAGCACGCGATCTTCTTCGTAGAATACTGAATATTGGCCAGCTGAGGGTCGGGTGATCGGCTCCTCGAAAGAGATCTCCGCGCCGCCGCTCCCCGTGATGGTGATCTTTCCGCGGCGGGGGGCTCCTTGGTAGCGGACCACGACGTCTGCCTCGAAGGTCTCGCCGAGCGGGGCCCTCAAAGTGACCTCTTCGAGTGTGAGCTTCGAGGTGAGAAGGTCTTCTTTGGTCCCGAGCTGGACGAGGCCGGAGGATGCGTCGACATCGACGACGTAAGCGCGCTCCCCGATGGCTACGCCGAGGTTCCTTCGCTGGCCGCGGGTGAATTTATGGATGCCTGCGTGAGTTCCGACCACAGTCCCTGTTGGATCGACGATCTTTCCAGGCTGAACCCGCTCAGGAGCTCGGGCTTCGATGAGTTCGTCGTAGCGGCCTGTGGGGACGAAGCAGAGCTCCTGGCTCTCGCCCTTGTTGGCTCCGGGAAGCGTGAGCTCACGGGCGCGGGCGCGAACTGTAGCTTTGTCGAGGCTGCCCAATGGGAACACGAAGCGCGAGAGCACCTCGTCGGGCAGCATATGTAAAAAGTAACTTTGGTCCTTCGTGCGATCGACACCGCGCAGCAGATCGACGCGTTCGCCTTCTTGGCGAGTTCGGGCGTAGTGGCCGGTCGCGACCTTTTCCGCGCCGAGCCGGTCGGCGAGCGTGAGAAGCTCTTGGATTTTGACCCCGCGATTGCAGCGGACGCAGGGGCTCGGTGTCTTACCGGCGAGGTACTCCTCGACGAAGGGGGCGACGACCTCGCGCTCGAAGAGCTCCCGTCGATCGAAAGCGTAGTGGGGAAAACCGAGGTGATCGGCGACGCGGCGCGCATCGTGAATATCCTCCGGGGCGCAGCAGCGCCCCTTCACCGTGTCGTCATCCGGGTAGTCCCAGAGGTGCAGCGTCACGCCGACGACCTCTTGGCCCGCCTCGAGGAGGACTGCGGCGGCGACCGAAGAGTCGACGCCGCCGCTCATGGCTACCAGGACTCGGGAACCCATGGCGTCGCCTTGCCAAAGCTCGGACCGTTTGGCCACTCAAATCGGCGGTGGGCTGTCTGAGGAGCGGGTGCCTCTCAGGGGGCCGCAGGGCTCGGATGGAAGTGGGGGCTCTCAGAGGGAAGAGCGCATCTTGAGCGCGAGCCGCTGGATCGCGCGGGTGTGGAGCCGACTCGCCCAAGATCGGCTGCAGCCGAGCACGGCCGCCACGTCGTCGAGGCACTCTCCAGCCAGGTAAAATCTCCGGAGAACCTCAGCCTCGTCCTTCGGCAATTCGTCGAGCCCCTTGTTCAATAGCTCGATGATCTGGCGCTCTTCGAGCAGGTCGTCTGCGCCCGGGGTCCTATCCCGAGCCGTAATTCCGCCATCACCGAAGGCCGCCTCCGCGAAAATCCCGGTGGACATCGCGGCGACAACGTTGCCCATGTGCTTCTGGAGGCGGGCTTGCGCCGCTTCGGGGCTCAAATCGTCGGGCGACCCTCCTTCCTCGAGCGCTCCTTCGCTGGTCGCCTGGACCGCACGCATCATCTGGACCGACTCGTAGCCACGCCTGGACCAGGAGCCCATCTTGCGCATCCCGTCGATCATCGCGCCCCGCACTCGCAGGTACGCAAAGGTTCGAAATCCGCTGCCCTTGTTGGCCTCGAAGCGGAGCGAGGCTTCGACGAGGCCCTGTTGGCCGTAGGCCCGGAGCTCTTCGGCGTCCATCGTGATGCCGCTGGCCCGCAGGTGAGCCAGGACATGCTCGACCAGGTCCAGGTTCTCCATGACCAGACTGGCGCGTTCTCCGTCGGCTTCCCCGGGCTTCGAGCTCACGCCGGGACGATACCCAGTTCCCTTCTGCCATGCCATAGTGCCGTTCGGATGGGACGCTCGAATCTGGCACTCGGCGTTTACGCGCTCGTTTGCGGAGCCTCGGGTGCTTTCGCGCTCTGGTTGTGGGGCGGGATCGGAGCGCATCCGGAGCCGTGGTTCGCGCTTCCCCCATCGCTCAGCCATCTTTACTCCGGGACTCTCGGCGCCACCATCGGCATCGCGGTCGTCCTCCTCTCGCCCGTCCTCGAGCGCTCTTTCCGTCCCTTTCGAAATCTCGCGGCGGAGCTTGCACCGATCGTGCGTTCAATTCCCGCGTCGCACACGGTGCCGCTCGCGATACTGTCAGCGCTTGGTGAGGAGTTCTTGTTCCGCGGTGTGCTCGCGCCTTCGATCGGAATCCTCGCCTCGTCGGTGCTGTTTGGCCTTGTCCATCAAATCCCGGGTCCGGCTCGCTGGACCTGGGCGCTGTCGGCCGGGGTGCTCGGTCTTTGTCTCGCCGCGCTCTACGCGGGAAGTGGATCACTATTAGGGCCAGTCGTCGCCCACGCCATCATCAATGCCGTGAATCTGAGGGCGCTTCGGCGGTTCGAACCCGAGGCGAGCGCACGCACGCCCCTCGGCGGAATCTTGGGTTCTTTGAGTGACCGATGAATTCGGGTTTTTCTCTCGTTCCTGAGGCAGCGCGTGTGCTCATCGTCGATGATGAGCGGTTCATTCGCGACATTCTGAGCGATTTCTTGACGATGGAAGGCTACCAGGTGCGCACCGCTGAAAACGGGGCGCAGGCGCTCATCGAGCTTTCGCGCGGGAGTTTCGACCTGATCCTGACGGACCTGAAGATGCCCCACATGGGCGGCATCGAACTTCTGCAACATGTCGCTGAGTCTCATCCCCAAGCGCTCACTGTGATCATGACGGGCTTCGGTACTGTCGAGACGGCGATCGATGCCATGAAACAGGGCGCGTACGACTATATCCTGAAGCCCTTTAAGGTCGAGGAAGTGGTCCACGTGGTCCAGCGTGGCCTTGAGAAGCAACGTTTTGCTGCCGAGAATCTAAGGCTGCGCGAGGCGCTCAGTTTGTACAAGGTGAGCGAAGCGATCACCGCGAGCCTGAGCCTTGACCAGGTCGTGACTACTGTGATCGAGAGCGCGCTCCACGAGGTTCAGGCGGACGCCGTCTCGTTGTGGCTCGATGATGGCCGCGGGAAGTACTTTGAGCGCGCCACTCTCGTGCAAGACGTCGAGAAGCTCTCTCGCCCTGAGAATCCGATGGCGGAGGAAGCGGGTCCATCTCCTTCGCCTGGGGTCCTTGACCCCGGGAAGGTCATCGAGCGCTTCGAGAGCGATGCGCCTTTGCTCTTCGCGGGCGCGGCGGGCCTTTCGCTGTTCGAAAGTGTGCCGAGTCAGTCGCTCTCGAGTCTGCTCATTGTGCCGCTCAGGATGCGCGACCGAATCCTGGGCTTTCTAGCGGTCTCGAGTTTCACGCCGTACCGTCGTTTCACTGAGGGCCAAAGAAAACTCCTCTCGATCGTGGCCTCCCGCGCCGCCGCGGCCATCGAAAACGCGCGCCTCTACGAAGACCTCCGCGCCACCTTTCAGCAAACTATCGAGGGCCTCGCCAACACCATCGACAAGATGGACCACTACACACGGGGGCACTCAGAGCGCGTCGCGCTCTACGCGACGCGCCTTGCGCGGAGCCTTGGACTCGGCGAAAAACAGGTCGAAATCGTGCGCCACGCGGCGCTCATGCACGACATCGGCAAGATCGGTTGTGTCATGAACTTGAACAAACCGGGCAAGCTCACTGCCGCCGAGTATGAGTCGTTTCAAAAACACCCGACCTACGGCAAAGAGATTCTCGATCCGATCCAGTTTCTCGAGCCGGTCATTCCTGGCGTTTATCTCCATCACGAGCGCTGGGACGGCCGGGGTTACCCGCTCGGTCTCCAGAAGGGCAACATCCCGCTCATCGCGCGCATCATCAGCGTCGCCGACACCTACGACGCCATGACGAGTGATCGAGCCTATCGGCGCGCGCTCCCCCACGAGGTCGCCCTGAACGAGATCGAGCGCTGCAGCGGCACGCAGTTCGATCCCGAACTCGCCGCCGAGTTTGTCCGGCTCATGGAGGACCTCCGAGAAGAGGTTGCGGCCATGGGCGTGAGCGAATAGGAGGAGCGGAGCTCCGCGTGAAAACTCTCCGCGCCTATTTTCTCGGCCGTCGTCCCTACGGCACGACCTTCGCGCTCATGGAAGGCCTCTTCGAGGCTCGACAGCGAGGAGAGATCGATGATGTTGTCCTGCTCCTCGAACACGAGCCCGTGATCACGACGGGACGCGGCGCGAAGGCGGAACATGTGCTCGCCTCCAGCGAGTTCCTCGAGGCGCGTGGCATCGAGTTTCACGATACGCGAAGGGGCGGGGACGTGACCGTCCACGCTCCGGGCCAGCTCATCTGTTACCCGATCCTCGATCTAAAACCGGACCGCGCCGATGTGCGCGCCTACGTACAGACTTTGACGCGCGTCATGCAGAGCATCGTCGCTCCCTTCGGCGTAGCCTCCGGGACGATCCCAAACATGATCGGGCTGTGGGCTGATCGGGTCCGCCCGTCGATCTGGGAAGGTCCCGAGCAGGCCGAGGTGCCTGTAAAACTCGGAGCGATCGGCGTTCGCATCTCGCGCTGGGTGACCTCTCATGGGTTCGCGCTGAACCTTTCGACCGATCTCACCATCTTCTCGCTGATCGTGCCCTGTGGCATCAGCGAATACGGAGTCGCCTCTGTGACATCCCTCACGGGGCGCGCGCCCACGCTTCAGGAAGGGGCGACCATGGCGGCCGAGGCTCTCGCGCGCGAGTTCGAGCGCGAGCTCGAATGGAGCGAGCTGACCTCGATCGGCGAGGGAGAGCTTGACTCCGCGATTCGCAAAGAAGCGGCGAGCTCTGTCGGCCCGTGAACCGCGTCCGCAAAGAAGCGGCGAGCTCTGTCGGCTCGTGAACCGCGTCCGCAAAGAAGCGGCGAGCTCTGTCGGCTGGTGAGAGTCAGAAACGGCTCAGCGCCGGTAGCCGCCCGCCTCGTCCCAGATTCCGACGAGGAGGCTGATGCATCCGAAGAAGAGGAAGGGCAGGAGCTGGAGCGATGCGATCGGCAGCATCGCATAAAAGAACAGCATCCCTACGAAAAGGGCACAGGCGACTGCCATCTTGATCGTGACCATTTTTCTCCGGGCGCAATCCTGCCGAGGGCGCTCAGAAAGTAAAGGGTCGAGTTGGTATGTGGCGATTTCTCCGAGAAAAAGTGCCGGAATCCCGGAAAGTCTGAAAAGTTCCCGGGTGATGAAAAGTCGGACCCAAAATTATGGGCCGCTCGTCCGTCCTCACGAGAACGCTCCCTCCTCGCGTGGTACCGTTTTCAGCGCAACGCTTTTTCTATAGGAACGCCTAGATCATGCATTCGAACAGAATTTGGGGGCTTCATCCGACATCCGTCGCCACCGCGCTCGCGGTCTTGGGGACGATTTTCGCGGGCGCTTGCACCGCGCCCCCGAACAAGGGGGGCCCCGGAGGCCCTGGGGATAGCGGCGATGGCGTAGGCAACGCCCCCGGAGACGGGAGCGATCAAGGTTCCGGTGGGTCCGGCATTATCTTCGATGACGATGGCGACGATCTGGTGGCTGACGACGGCGTTGTCGTTGGTCCCGGCGCGAACCCGTCGGCCTTCCCCGCTGCGGCGATCTTCGCCGATGCTGCCATCACCGCCGACCAGGTCGGCGCGTTCGCCGACCCGAACGCTGGGGCGCAGTCGGGAGTCTGTGTCCACGAACCTCATCTTTCGGACGCTAACGGTCCCGGTGCCCTCTTCCCGAAGAACTGGCTGCGCCCGCGCTTCCGCTGGACCGGCACCGGATCTGAGACGCTTTGGGAGATTCGGCTTTCGGCGCAGAGTCAGAACAACGATCTCGTCGTCTACACGAACAAGACCGAGTGGGCGATTCCGAAGGAGCTTTGGCCGGTCATCGCCGAAGGCGTTCAGGATTCGATCACCGTCACCATCCGTGGGCTTGCCGGCGGAAGCATCGTGAGCGGAGCCAAAGGAGATTTCGGCATCACGCAAGCGCTCGCCGGCGGCTCGATGGTGTTCTGGGGTACGTCGAGCTCGGTCCCGGGCGTCGGCGTGAGCGCGCTCTACGGGTTCACTGTGGGTGATGAAGCTGTTGTGCCGGCTCTTGCGGAGTCTCAAGTCACCGCGGTGAACAACGTGTTCACAGCGACCGGTTCCGATCTGCGCGGTGACAAGGTCGCGGACTCGATCACCGGTATCGCTCCTGGCAAGGCGCAGTGCATCGGTTGTCATAACGCTACGCCCGACGGCAAGGCGATGATCTTCACCGACAACTATCCCTGGAACATCGGCATCGCGTCCGTCGAAGCAGGAACGACGGGGGCCGCCCCTGCCTACGTGGCGGCCGGCGCCCAGAAGTACCTCAAGATGCCATTCCTCGGCACGGGCATGATGCTCCCGGCTGACACCACGAACACCACGCTCATCACTACGATGGGGCGTAACCGTGGAATTTCGGACGCCGCGAGCAGCAGCATCTACATCAACTACGGCTATAACGATCCGCCCACCTACGAGCCGAACATCCACGATCTGATCTGGATCGCGCTCGATACGGCGACGGGCCCGGACGAAACCCTGCCGGCCCCGGAGGCTGGACTCGTGACGGGGCAGCCCCCGTGGAACGTCGAGTATACCGGCTACGAGCGTCAGGAAGCGGCCAAGACCCGAGACGCGGCGCTTGCTGCGGGTAAGGGGACCGCTTGGGGTGTGATCGCGAGCGAGACCTTGAGCATCTCGAACCCGACCCCCGCCAAGACGAGCATGAAGATCGCCTATACGGTGAGCGAGTCGTCCTACGATGGCCATCCGGACTGGCACAACAACACGGCGGACATCAAAATCGCCGATCTGACCTCACCTCGCGGCCCGGCGACGGGGGTCCCGCTTGCGGGAGCATCGGATCCGAGCGTCCTCGAGTACTACCCGGCGTTCTCACCGGACGACAAATTCATCGCCTTCACGCGCGCAGCCGCCCCGAGCAACACCAGCCGCTGCGCACAGGGTAAGCCGATGAGTCGTACGGACCAGGCGAGCACCAAGTGCAACAACCCCGCTGCGGCTCAGCTGGGCGCGAACCCCGATGGCCCCTACTACAATCGGAACGGCGAGATTTTCGTCGTGCCGTCCGCGGGCGGGACGCCGGTCCGACTTCGCGCGAACGACCCTGTCGCGTGTGGAGGCGAGGCGAGCCCCGGCGTGCTCAATAGCTGGCCGAAGTGGTCGAGCGTGGTTCGCTCCGAAGAGAACGGGAAGGACTACTACTTCGTGATCTTCTCGTCGGCGCGGGCTTATCCGGGCCAGTTCGAGCTCACCCCGACGGAGTACACGCCGCCGATCTCGAAGAAGGCCTCGCAGCTCTACATGAGCACGATCGAGGTGGACCGCGCGACCGGTGAGGTCAAGACCTACGCGGCCATCTACCTCTGGAACCAGAACTTCCTCGCCATCAGCGACACCGAGTTCCAGGAGCTCAAGACTGCGAACCTGACGCCCGCTTGGGAAGACTTCACGATCCCGTCGGTGCCACCGGTTGTCATCTTCAAGTGACCGAACGAGCGGCGGGCGAAAGAATCGCCCGCGGCGGAAGA
>JAEYYX010000098.1 GCA_023428245.1 Pseudomonadota bacterium | reverse complement strand
CCCAACACCCCCGCGCCCCCCGCGCCGTGGGGCGCCTCGCGGCGGCGGCCGCCGTCAGATCGTCTGAGGTCGGTCCGAGGCCGCCGGTGACGAAGAGGAGATCGTGACGAGCGCCGAGCTCCGTGAGCGTCTCCACGATGCGGTCCATGTCGTCGTCGACAGTGCGCAGCTCGCGGACCTCGTGGCCGAGCTCCGCGAGCCTTCCCGCCAGCCAGTGGCCGTTTTTGTCTCGAAGCTCTCCGCGGACGAGCTCAGTACCAATCAACAAGATCGCGCAAATCATCACCAAAAAGCCCTAGAAAAATGAGCGTGAATGCCAGCGTCTTTCGTGAGAAGGGTCGCCTCAGCGAGCTCGGTCTCCGCACAGATCATGCGATCGAAGACGTCAGTCGCCCAGGAGAACTCGAGCGCCTTGTTCGTGACACGAGAGAAAGAGGCGGTCGAGACGGTGAGCTGAATGCGATCGACGAGATCTTGGACGACTTCGCTCGCCGGAACGCGCAAGATGCTCCGGTCATAGAGAATCCCGAGTTCGAGTTCGACGGCAGGCGAAATGAACAAGGGGCGCTCCTCGAGGAGCGCTTTGCTCCGCAGGCTGAACTGGTCGAGGCGCCCCGCGTAGAGCCAGGCCACGACGTGCGTATCGAGGTGAAGCGGGGCTTTCAAGGGAGATCAGGCTCTCCTTGGGCTCGGGTGAGCTCGTCCGGATCACAATCGAAGAGGTTTCGGATGGGAAGCCGAGCGAGGCGTGAGGGCGGCTCGACCAAAGCGAGCTCGAGCACAGTGTCTCCGCGCAGGATACGAAGCGGAACTCCTGTCTCGATCACTGCGTCGATGAGGCGATAGATATTCGCTCTGAGTTCGCTCGGCGTGACCGACATGACGCTTGCAATCATAGCACAGAGGCGCTCTTCCTCGGCGTGCTCTAGGAAAGGGCGAAGTGAGAGCGAGTGCTTCGCTCACTCTTTCGCCGCGTAGGCGCATCGAAAGCCGACATCGTCCCGAGGCGCCCCGTCGTGCGGGACCCGAGCCCAGCTCTTCACCTCCGCCGGGAAGCGCGAACGAAAGGAACCCCCGACCAGGAAGACCTGCCCCGAAGCGTCCCGGGTGAGCTCGGCGACGTTACCGACCAAGTCCTCGGCGCCTTCCGGCGAGCGACCGAGCGACCGTGCGCCAGCGAGCTCAGGGGAGCGGAGCGTCGTCCCACAGGGTCCGCGCTCGAGACCGTACGCGGCGCGCCGACAGGTGAGCCCGTGGGCGCCCCAGGGGTAACGCCGCGCCTGCTCCCCCATGGCCGCGAACATCCACTCCTCCGGCGACGGCAGGCGCCCTCCGAATGAGCGACAAAAGCGCTCCGCTTGCGGAGCGGACACTTGAGTCACAGGCGCCCCCGGCTCGCGACCCTCGAGCGCCGCACAGGCGCCCTCAGAACATCGGGAGAAGCGATGCCAACTGACCTCGTGGCTGTCCAAGCGAAAAGGAGCCACCGAAAAAGTCTCGCGCTCGACCTGTTCACTGTCCCAGTCGGTGGGCGCAATCACGACCTGCCCACCGCCGTAAAAAATCGGCGACGACCGCGGGGTGCAGCCCGGCGCTTCCCCGAGGAGAAGCGCCATACCCGCGGGGCAGCTCGTTGGAACGCCTGAACACTGACCTTCGACGAGCGATTGACCGGGCCCGCAGCAGCGCTCACCGAACAGAATGAGGCCCTCCGTGCAAGGGTCGGGCTCCCGCGCGAGGAAGAGAGCGAGACCGAAGGTCGCACCGAAGAGCGCCGCACCGGCGACAGCGCCGATGAGAAGGAGACGGGGAGAAGAAGTTTCCCCCACGAGTCTTATCCTGCCGCGTCTTCGGCTTCGATGAGCTCGCGGAGCCCAGCCTCGTCGATCACTTCGGTGCCGTGTTTTTCGGCGCTCGTGAGCTTTGATTTCCCGACCTTCTCCCCAGCCACGAGATAGGTCGTTCCCTTCTTCACTGTCGTGTGGATTTCGCCGCCAGCCGCCTCGATCTCCCGGTGGATTTCATCCCGCGATCTGCTGAGTACGCCCGTGACGCAAAAAGACTTCCCTAAGAGAGGGCCTTCCGTGGCCCGGGCCGGGGTTGTTTCCTCGAAGGGGACCGATACGTGAAGCGCGCGGAAACGTTCGAGATTCTCGCGATTTTTCGGCTCGCTCAGGTAGGCGGCCAGCGACTGAACCATCTTGGGCCCGATGCCGGGTACGCCGAGCAGCTCACTTGTGAGCGATTCGGGATGCAGCGCGAGCAGCTCATCGATGGAGCGGACCTTGCGTGCGAGTTGTTTGGCGATGACCTGACCGATGTGCTCGATGCCGAGCCCGATCAGGAGTCTGTCAAAAGGACGGGCGCGGCTGGCTTCGATCGAGCGAAGCACATTGGTCGACCCCTTCTCCGCCATGCGCTCGATCTTCAAGAGGTCGCCCAAGGTGAGCTCGTAGAGGTCCGGGATGCTCCTGACGAGTCCGAGTGAACAGAGCTTCTGGACCAGCTCCGCGCCGAGATGATCGATGTCCATCGCGAAACGCCGTGAAAAATAGAGGAGACTGCCTTCGACGCGCGCCGGGCACTCCACATTGGTGCAGCGAATCTGGACCTCGCCCTCGGGCTTTTCCGCGGGCGCGCCGCAGCGAGGACAGCTGCGCGGAAGGACAAACGGCTCGGTTCCTTCGGGCCGTTCCTCGAACTTCACGTCCATGATCTGGGGGATGATCTCGCCAGCCTTCTCGACGCCGACGAGATCGCCGATCCGGACGTCGAGGCGCGCGACCTGATCTTCGTTGTGGAGCGAAGCGCGCGCGACTGTGGTTCCTGCGAGTTGAACCGGCTCGAGATCCGCGACTGGCGTGAGCACACCGGTGCGCCCGACCTGGACGCTGATGCCGAGCACACGCGTGTAAGCTCTATCAGCCTTGAACTTATAAGCGATGGCCCAGCGCGGGAATTTCGCCGTGCGTCCGAGGATGTCCTGCTCTCGATAGGTGTTGACCTTGATGACCGCGCCGTCGAGCTCATACTCGAGCGTCGCTTTCAGCGCTTCGATGGCGTCGATGGCGTGCATGACCTCGTCCACGCCCGCGCCGAGCTCGAGCACGCCGTGAGTCGGAATGCGCAGCTCGCGCAATTTCGCGAGCGACGAGGCGTGATCGTTCGCGAAATCTCGCTCCAGCACCTGCCAAACCATGACCCGGAGTCTTCGGCGCGCGACTTGGCGCGGGTCGAGCAGGCGCAGAGAGCCGGACGCGAGATTGCGCGTGTTGGCGAAGAGGGGCTCGCCGGCGAGGGCGCGCTCTTCGTTGAGAGTGATCAGATCGCGGCGGAATACGACGACCTCCGCGCGGAGGGTCAAATCATTATGATAGGGAATCGTGAGCGGAAGGTTCCGAATCGTGCGGACGCTGTCGGTGACGTCTTCTCCGACTACACCGTCGCCGCGGGTGATCCCCTGAACGAAACGGCCGCCGCGATAGAGGAGCTCGATGCTGGCGCCGTCGAGCTTCGGCTCGATGGAAAAGACAGGGCAGGATCCCTCCGGAAGACCCCGAGCTACTCGGTCCAGGAACTGGGCGAGCTCCTGCCGGCTGTAGGTATTGTCGAGGGATGTCATCGGCGCCACGTGCGGCGCAGCCTTGAGCTCGGTGCGGGGAGTCGCGCCGATGCGCTGCGTGGGTGAGTCCGGCGTAATGAGCTCGGGGTACTGTTTCTCGAGATCGACGAGCTCGCGGTAGAGGCGATCATACTCTTCGTCCGAGATGACAGGCTCATCGAGGTCGTAATAGAGGTGATCGTGCTCGCGGAGCTGCGCGGCGAGATCCGCATGACGCGCGCGGCGTTCTAGGGGTGTCACGTTACAGGTGGTTAGCGAAGCCGGCGGTCGCTCGCGAGAGGAATTGGTCTCAGGCGATGGTAAATAAGTGGATGAAAGAAAGGGCCGCTGCTAAAAGCCGGGCCCGATGGCCTGGAAGGACAGCCGCGCCGAGGAGGGAGAGAACGCTCCGGAAGCCCCCTCCGTCAGAGAGTTCAGCGAGCTGGGCGACATTCCGAGCCACGTGAGCTGGCCGGCGGTGCCCCCTCCCCCTTCGGGCCCTCCTTCCCCGGGAACCATCGCGCTCGGCTTGGTCCGAACCATCCGCCCGCATCAATGGGTGAAGAACGTGTTCGTGCTGGCGCCTGTGGTCTTCGCCAAGCACATCTTCGAAGCGCGCCTGCTCACGAACGCCGGTCTCGCGTTCCTTGTCTTCTGTTTTTTGGCAGGCGCGATCTACACGATCAACGACATCGCGGACGTCACCGCCGACCGCGAACATCCCATCAAGCGCCGGAGGCCGATCCCGTCGGGACGCGTGCCGCTTGGCGTCGCGAAGGTGTTCGCTGCGGTGCTCATCGTTCTCGCCGTTGGGTCGGCTTTTGCGATCGACTTCGGCTTTGGCGCAGTGGCCGCGGCCTATTTCCTTCTGAACCTCGCCTATACGGGTCGCCTGAAGCACGTCGCATACCTCGACGTCGGCTGTATCGCGGCTGGATTCGTGCTTCGCGTCGTCGGTGGCGGTCTCGCCACGGGCATCGAAATCTCCTGGTACCTTTACGCTTGCACCGCGACCCTGGCGCTCTTCTTGGGCTTTGGGAAACGGCGCCATGAGCTGACGACAGCGGAGGCGGGGGGCGCCAAGAAGCAGCGAGCGGCCCTCGAGGGGTATTCGAAGCGAGGTCTGAACTTCGCCGTCGTTCTGACGGGCGGTCTCACGTTCGTCTTATACTTGGTCTACACGCTCGACCCGCGGACGCGCGAGTTCTTCCAGGCTGACAACCTCTGGTTGACGAGCCTCTTCGTCGCCGCTGCGAACTGGAGATTCCTCTACCTCGTGCGCTTTCGGCCGAAGGCGGAGAGCCCGACCCAGATCATGCTCAGCGACGGTCCGATGGTCGGTATCGTGCTCCTCTGGGTCACGGTCGTCTTCTGGCTCGTCTACCACCTCACGCCCAGCGCTGCGTGAAGATCCTCGCCGTTTACCTCACGCCCGGCGCCGCGTGACGGTCAGGGAGGGGCCGGGGAAAGCCGAAAATTGGCCTAGAAATAGCGTGACCCGGTACGGTCCCTCCCGATGACCGCTGTGGCCGCCACCGAGGAAAACCTCGACCGTTCGGGACCTTGGACCGACCTGGCCCTGACCATGCCCGTCTTCATCGGGTACCACCTCGGGGTCGTCTTTCTGCCGTATCGGAACGCCGCCGACTGGGTCACCCAGGAACTCCAGGCCCTCGTCGACCACTCGATGCCGATCTACGCGCTCCTGACCGTCTCGCTCGGGGCCGCCTACGTGGTGCCGCTCCTGATGATGGGGCGAGGGAAGCACATCTCTTGGAACCGCTTCGCATGGATGGGCACCGAGGGCGTCCTGTACGCCGTCGCCATGCGCATCCTGGCGGGTCTGGCCGCAGCGCGCCTATTCTCCTGGGTGACGGAGCAGGACGACGCAGTCGGCCTCCTCCGGGTGGCGCCCGCCCTCTCCTACTCCGTTGAACAGGCGAGCGATGCCCTCGACGCCGGCACGCGCTTCACCGGCGTCATCATGAGCCTCGGAGCGGGCTTCTACGAAGAGCTCACCTTCCGCGCGCTGCTCTACGGAGGAGGAGCGGCCCTTCTGATCTTCCTCTTCAATATCGCGCGGGGCATGAAGCGCATGCTTGTGCGCATCGTGTGGGCACTCGTAGCCGCGATCGCTTTCAGTGCTTGGCACCACTACGGGGCGTTCGGTGAAGATTTCGACCTGAAGATCTTCTGTTTCCGCGCCGCGTGCGGCCTCGTCTTCACCGTCATCTACGAGCTGCGCGGCTTAGCTCCCGCGGTTTGGACCCACGCGCTCTACGATCTCTGGGTGATGGCATTTTGAGCTCGAGCGCGCGCCCGTGAGGGGCGCGCGCCTCTGGCGACCGGGTGAGCGCGACCGGGTGAGCGCGACCGGACCGGTCATCACGCCGAGCGGCACTCCGACCGGTGAGCGCCCCGAGGGGCGCCCGTCGCGCCGAGCGATCAAGCTGCGCGCCGCTTCTCCCGCGCCTCTGCGATGATGCGCGCGCTTTCGTCATAAAGACGCCGGGCGAGCTCGTCATCGTGCGCATGAGGATTCGGCGAACTCATCGGCCATCCGCCCGCGTTCTTCGACCTGTCCCGGTACATGCCTGTCTGGCTGAAGAAGGCGCCATTGTGTCTTCTAACTTCAGGAGAGAGGAGCGCATAGAGCGTCGTCTGAGCCCCTTCCCACGGTTCGATGAGCCCGGCGAGCTTGAGAACCCCAGCGAGCGCATTCTGCAGAAAAACAGGCGCCGAATGCCGAATCAGGTTCGTCCGGACCCAGCCCGGATGCACGCTGACGACGGTGACGCCCGTGCCCTCGAGTCGCCGTGCGAGCTCCTTGGCGTGAAGCAAATTGGCGAGCTTCGACTGAGCGTAAGCTGTCCAGCCGTCGTATCTGCGGCGTCTGAAATGGAGATCGTCGAAATCGATCTTCCCCTCCCGGCCCATGGCCTTGTCGTGATAACAGCTCGAGAGACAGACGATGCGCGCGCCCTCGGTCTTCTTGAGCACTTCGAGGAGGAGCTCTGTGAGATAGAAGTGACCGAGGTGGTTCGTGCCGAATTGGAGCTCGAAGCCGTCTTTGGTTTGTGCCCGCGGCGTGTTCATCACTCCCGCGTTATTCACAAGTCCGTGGAGCTCGCTGTGAGTCGCGAGGAACTGACCTGCGAATTGCTCGACCGAATCGAGACTCGCCAGGTCGAGAGACAGGATTTCGATCTTCGCCCCGGGCACTTCCCGGCGAATCTCGCCTGCGACCTCGCGCCCCGCCGCCTCATTGCGCACCCCGACGACCACGGTCGCTCCCTGGCGGGCGAGCTGCTCGACAGTGACGCGTCCGATCCCCGACGCCCCGCCTGTCACGAGGTAGGTCTTGCTGGATAAATCCAATGATAACAAGCTCTTGTCACACATGAGCGGTGGAGCCATGTTGTTTCTCCTTTCAGAAAATTCGGACGTGCTCTGGGCCGCAAACCCAGGCACACTGTTGGTGACCAGTGGTCTCTTGAATGAGAGACCGGCGGTCTCTTGTCAAGGAAGTTCGTGACGGACGAGAAGGATAGTTTCAAACGCGCCCGAAGCGATGAGCAGAAAGGCGAGCGCCGCGAGGAAATCCTCGAAGCGGCTCAGGCGCTCCTGCTCGAGAGCGAGACGGAACGCGAGCTGAGCCTGAACGATCTCGCGCGCCGTGTCGGCATGGCGAAGTCGAATCTCTACCGCTACTTCGAGAGCCGCGAAGCGATCCTTCTCGAGCTTTTGCGGAGAGAGTGGACCGGCTGGCTCATCGACTTTGAGGAAAGGCTCAGGTGTCACGAGCGCGTCCCCCTTCTCAATGACGCTGCGCGGCACGCCTTCTTGGACAAGCTGGCTGCGATGCTCGCCGCGAGTTTTGTCGCGCGCCCGTTCCTCGGTCGCCTCTCAGCGATTCTGCCGACGGTCCTCGAACACAACGTCGAGGCCCAGACCGTCTTCGACTTCAAGCGCGACGCCGTCGAGTTTTTTCGCCGTGTCGCCGCTCTCCTCTACGAAACCGCGCCCCTGCTTCCGCCGCGGAGATACGAAGAACTCCTGCATCTCTCACTGACCGCTCTCGTTGGCGCTTGGTCCTTTGGCCATCCCTCCCCGGAAGTGCGTGCCGTTTTGCATCGCCCCGAACTCGCCTCGATGCGCAGAGACTTCGAACGCGACTTCACCCGCCACGTCTCCCTGCTCGCCCGCGCCCTCTTGGCTGAGAGTGACTGTTAGAGCGCTCTCCGCTCTTTTTTGGCCCCGGTCCATCACCTCCAGTTGAGCCCACCCGAGCCTTCCCCTGAGCCCACCGCCTACCGCTTCGCTCCCGTTCTTTACCGACGCCACGACACGAACAGACTTCACTCAATGTTCACGCAAGGTGGACGAACGTCGCCGTGAGCCGCTTTGTGCCGGGAAGCCGCTCCGCATGGCCCAACTCGACGACCATCGGGGTCCTGCGCTCTGGGACCGAAAGCCTCTCGGACACGCTCTGCGGCGCTCATCTCCAAACGACACTCATGTTGAGCGTGCCCCGTACGCTTGTCTCTCTGGGCCGCAACGGATCGAAGCCTGGCGCCATCTCAACCGTGATCCCAAACCAGCGCCGCCGCTCGGTGGGAAATGTGTATGTGATGAAGGCGGGGAATGTGATGCCGGTCCAAACGAAGGGACCACCTCTCGGACAGGCTCCAGAAGTGTTGAAGCAAAAGTTGAGATGGGACTCACTCATATGCGCCGCACCCGCTCCCAAGCCAGCGGACCAATCCCTCGTCAGGTTGTACTCGCCGACGACAGAGGCCGCTAAGTGCGCTCGAAAGGGGAAAAAGCCTGATGTCCCGCGCAGCGAAACCGACCACCTTTCATCGATCTGAACCCCGAAGGTTCCCCCGACCATGATGAGAGGGAGGGGTTCGATTTGGTAGCCGGAGTCTGGCCTCGTTTGCTGGTGCCCCTCTGCGGTCCCGAACGTTACGCCGAAGAGGCTTCCACCGCGGAGTCGTGGTGCGCGGAATTCCCCTGCCTGGGCTGCTTGCGCCGCGAGGAAGATCCCCAAGAGGGCCACAAGCCACACTCCCACCCGCGTTCCCCCGACCCCGATCCTCACCGAGCTAATGAAACACGAGGTCGAGTGCCGAGGAAGATCCCGCGCGGACCTAGGATCCCGTTCGAGCCTTCACCCGCCTGGGCCGCCGCTCGCCGTGGCTTCGACCACGCGGGGTTCGGCTTCGCTCGGCTCAGGCGCCCCGCCTCGCCGCGGAATGCGACCGAGGCGCCTCGGTTGCGCCGGCCATTCGAGGCGGCCTCGTGAGATGCCCGTGATGATGCGGGCGCCACCGCGGCTTGTGACATATTGCCAGATCCACTGGGTGAGGACGATGAGCCGGTTCCGGAAGCCGATCAGGAACATGATGTGGACAACGAGCCACAGGTACCAGGCGATCACTCCTGAGAAGCGGGAGCGGCGAAACTGAGCGACGGCGCGGCGCTTGCCGATCGTGGCCAGGCTTCCTTTGTCTCGGTACACGAAGGGGCGCGCCTCGAAACCCTGGAGTCGTCGCACGATCTGTTCGGCAGCAAATTTCCCCATCTGCATCGCCGCAGGCGCGACTCCCGGAACATTCACGCCTTTTGCGTCGACACAGGCCGCGACGTCACCGGCGCAGAAGACCTCATCGTAGCCGGGAATGTTCAGAGAAGGCGTTACGGGCACGCGGCCGCCCGCATCGAGAGGAACTCCGAGACTCGCGGTGAGCGGTACCGCTCGAACTCCGGCGGCCCATAGAATTGTCGCAGCGGGAATCGTCTGCGCCGTGCCGTCTTGATCGACGAGACCGAGAGCGTCCTCAGTGATCGAGACCACGCGCGATCCTGTGTGAACGATCACACCGAGCGACTCGAGCTGACGTCGCGCGCTCCATTGCATCGACTCGGCCATCGTCTTCAAAACGGCAGGGCCGCCTTCGATCAGGCGCACGGAGATCTCGCTGGGAGCGATGTGCCGGTAGTCGCGCCGAACCAGGCCGCGGGAAAGCTCGATGAGCGCCCCGGCCAGCTCGACGCCTGTGGGGCCGCCGCCGATGACGCAGAAGGTGAGGAGTTCGCGGCGCCGCGCGGGGTCCGTCTCCTGTTCCGCGAGCTCGAGAGCGAGCAAGACTTTGCGCCGGATTTCGAGGGCTTCGTCGAGGGTCTTCAGACCTGGCGCTGCCTCGGCCCAGTCCGTGTGTCCGTAGAAGTTCGTCTCGGCGCCGGCCGCGATGATGAGAAAATGGTAGTCGATAGGTCCGGAGGTTGTCTCGACGGAACGTGCCTTCAGGTTGATCCCGGTGACCTCGGTGAATACGACTTCGGTGTTCGGCTGGCGCGCGAAGATGTGTCGGATCGGGAAGGCGATCTCGGCCGCGGAGAGAGCGCAGGTGGCGACTTGGTAGAGGAGCGGCTGAAAGAGGTGGTGATTTTGACGATCGAGCAGAAGAACGTCGACGCGCTCGTTCTTGAGCGCCTTTGCAGCGGCAACTCCCGCGAATCCGCCGCCAATGATGACCACTCGTTGTCGCCAGGCCATGAGGTTCTCCCGACGCGCCAGAGCGCGCGTCCGCTTTGACCATAGCGCATCCGTGAGCGATCGCGTTCGAAAATGCGGCGCGCAGTGAATCTCTATTTTGCAATCACGCGGGCGCGAAGAAGGCTCGGCAATTGTGAGCGTTTCGAAAGTGTGTCGGCACAGAGCTCGGAGTCATGTCGAAACCAAAAGGTGAGTTTCGGGAAGGGCGCGGCCCGTGCGCGCTACTTCACCGAGAACCAGTTGCAGTCTCGCGCGATGTCGAGATGGAGATGGTTCCGGTGAGCGAGGTTGGCGTTGGGCGTGAGGATGTGATGAAAAGCGCCGGTTCGCCCGATGTCGCAGACGAGATTGCGGAGGAGGACGCCTTTCGGATCGCTGTTCTGGACGACGGCCTCCGGACCACAGACCTCTTGGCCGAGCTGGCCGTGGAAGTCCTTTTCGACGTCGAGCAGAGTGCCGTCGTCGAGAGTCAAAGACGTCAGATCCGTAGCCAAGGCGTAGGCGTGCTGGCTCTTTTTGGCTCTGCGGCTCGGGAGGCGAGCGTCTTTTCGGTAGAAATTGTCGACGCGAATGCTCGCGACTTCGTGCTCCCGGAGCAGCGGGATGAGATCGAGCCAGGTCAAGACGAGGCGACAATCGGCCATGCCGAAGGGCGACTTCTTCGGACCCGTTTGAAACTGAACTCCGCCGATGGGGCCGACGATGCGCACGGGGTTGGCGATGCCGGGCGCGGAGCCGACGAACTCGATGGCGACCTTGCGCGCGGCGAGCAGCTTTTTGCAGGCAGCGGGCGCGAGGTTCGCGTAACGGCTCGCGGTGCCTCGAGCGAGTACGGCGGGTTCCGGGAGAGGTTTCTTGTAGGTTGGCGCGGGATCCGTCAGGGTCCTGGGCAGCGCGAGCAGCGTGGAGAAGAGAAAGATCGCGGGACTCACGGCTCAGTCCTCGGTTCTTCTGCGGGAGCGTCATCGGAAGCCGGGGTCGCGCCAGGCGAATCGCCGCTCGGACGCGCCGCGAGCACGAAATGCTCGACGTTCCCTTTGGGTCCCGGAACGCGGCAGGGAGCGTCTTTTTGGACAATGAGGCCTGCGCGCTCGACCTGATCGAGGACCTCGCGCACGGTGGCTGCGCGGAGCTCTTCGTCGCGGATCACGCCGCGCGCCCTCTTCGCTTCTTCGCGGCCGACCTCGAACTGGGGTTTGATGAGGGCGAGGAGGAAACCTCCGGGGCGCAGGATCGCGACAAGAGCAGGAAGCAGCTTCTCGAGTCCGATGAACGACGCGTCGACGACCGAGAGATCGACGCCGCCGCCGACCGTCTCCGCGGTGAGGGTGCGAGCGTTGGTGCGCTCGAGAACGACGACTCGTTCGTCCGAGCGCAGCTTGGAAGCGAGCTGACCGTGTCCAACGTCGACGGCAAACACTCGGGCGGCGCCCGCTTGCAGGAGACAGTCCGTGAAGCCGCCCGTTGACGCTCCGATGTCCGCGCAGACGAGGCCCGCTGGAGCGAAGCCGAAGTCCTCGAGTGCGCCTTCGAGCTTGAGACCGCCGCGGGAGACGTAGCGGGATGAGGCGCGGACGCGGAGTTCTGTACCCCGGCGAAGGAGGGACCCGGGTTTGTCGACTCTCTCTTCTCCAGCGAACACGTCGCCGGCCAGGATGAGCGCCTGCGCTTTGGAGCGGGAGTCGGCGAGCCCTGCCTCGAGGAGGAGCGCGTCAGCGCGCACTTTTTTGGACGGCCGGAGATCGATCGGGTTCACCACAGAGCTGGTTCATTCTTGCAAGCCTGGCCGGAGATGGCGAGTCGAGCGGCCGCCAGGGATCGCTTCGGCGATTCAATGGGAAAAAAAGCTCGATTTTTGCGGAGTGAGGGCGGGCGCGACTCTTGCTGAAACGAGGGTATGCGTGAGCGAGCGCTTCTCGACACGGCGCCCTTTCTGCTGAGCCCGCTCGTGACGCTCTCGGGGGTGGCGCTCGCGGGAAGTCAGATCCGGAGCGCGCCCGGGGCGGCGATCACTGTGGGGATCCTGTGGCTGCTTTGGGCTATTGCGAACGCGGCGCGGCGGGCGCGCGTGCCGCTCGCGCTCGGGGCGGGCTTTCTTTTCTGGCTGTGTGCGGCGCGAGCGGGAGGTGCGATCGAAGAATATGAGCGGAGCTCGGCGGCCGTGCGCGCGGAGTTCTCTGGGCCGGAGCGCTGTGCGGGGCGAATCCGGATCGTGACCTCCCCGGTCCAGAGGACGAGTCGCGGTTTTCGCGGAGAAAACGAAGTGCGTGAGAGTTGGGTCGGAGAGGCGGGACCCCTCGAGTGCGACAAGCTGAAGATCGAAGGACCGCTTCTCGTTCGTGTGGGGAGTGAGCCGATGGGGCTCGGGCGCGGAGATGAGCTGGTCGGAGTGTTTCAGCTCGCGCCTCTCGAGCTGTTTCGGAATGCGCGGATCTCCGACGATCCGAGCGGCGCGGCCCGGCGCGGTGTGATTCTTTCGGGAGGCCTCGTGGCTCTCGATGAGAGGATTTCGGGGAACTCTCTTCGCCGAGCCGTCGATTGGGCGCGAGCGCTGGTGCGCGGGCGGATCGTCGCGACTTTTGATGCGGGCGCCGTCCCTCTCGCGAAGGCGCTGGTTCTCGGGGAGACCGATCTCGAAGACGAAGATCGGATCGCCTTCGCCGCGAGTGGCTTGATGCATGTCCTCGCCGTCAGCGGGACACATCTCGTCGTCGCGATCCTGACCCTGACGAACCTGCTTCGGATGCTTCTTGTTCGAATCCCGCGGCTTGCGCGGCGCTTCGATGTGACGCGCTTCTCGAACGCTCTCGGAATTCCCCTCTCCTGGCTCTACGAGGACTTCTCTGGGGCGAGTGGGTCCGCCTTCCGCGCCGCCTGCATGCTCAGTGCGGTGCTCGGCGCTCGGGCCCTCGGCTTTCGAGTGCGGGGCGGCTCGGCGCTGGGGCTGTCGATCCTGTGGGGGCTCGCGGTAGATCCTCTGCTCGGCGGCGACCTCTCGTTTCTGCTGTCGGCGCTCTCGACCTTGGGTTTGCTGGCCCTCGGTCAGCCCCTCACGCGCGCGCTCGTGCGCGGGCGACTTCTGACAAAACAGCCCCTTCGATTCATCGTCGAGAATCTCGTCGCGACGGTGAGTGCTTCCCTTGGCTGCGCCCCGGCCATCGCGCTCATGAATGACAAACTGACTCTGGCTGCGCTGATCGCGAACCTGCTTGCGGCGCCGGTCGGTGAGCTCTTAGCGTTGCCTGCTTGTCTCTTGCATGCGGTGAGCGCGCCTCTGCCGGACCTCGAGCGCGGGTTGGCTTGGGTTGGATCGTCGGCGCTCTTGCTCGTGGCCTGGGTGGCGAAATGGAGCGCGGGGGTCGAAGAGCTGAAGTTCAAGGTGGGCCTGCCGGACGCTTGGGACATGGTGTTCTTCGTCGCGCTTGGGCTCGTGGCGCTGGGCGTGTTCGCGAGGCTCTCGAGCCTGAGGGTGCGGGCTCTCGGAGCTGTTTTTACGCTGGGTATCGGCCTGTTTCGGTATCTTCCATCCGCGGAGGCGGGAGGCGTGAGCTCCGGGCTCTTGCGCGTGACGGCACTCGATATCGGTCAGGGGGACGCGCTCTGGCTCGAGTTTCCCGATGGGAAGGTCGCCCTTGTCGACGGGGGCGGGTATCCCGGGGGGAAACCGGACGTGGCCGACCGAGTCCTCTTGCCTTGGATTCGGGCGCATGGAGTGCGCGAGCTCGACCTCATGATCCTTTCACATCCGGATCGTGACCATATGCTTGGCTTGTTCGGGGTGCTCGAAGTGACACCTGTGCGCGAGCTTTGGCACACAGCGCAGCCCCAGGAACACTCCCGGGAACTCGCGCGCCTCTTGGACCTGGCGAGACAGCGCGGAGTGCGCGTTCGCGGCGCCGCCGAGCTCTGCGGGAGTGACCACGACTTCGGGGCGCATGTGAGCGTTCTCGCCCCCTGCGGCGCTGCTCTCGGGCTCGGGCGGAATGACGCATCTTTGGTCCTACGAGTCGACCACGGGGCTCACAGCGCGCTCCTGACCGGGGATATCGAGCTCGCCGGAGAGGCCTCCCTTGTCGCGGCGGCCCCCGATCGCCTGCACGCCACCCTTCTCAAGGTGGGTCACCACGGCAGTGACACGTCGAGCTCACGGGAGCTCCTCGCTCGGGTTCAGCCGGAGCTCGCGTTCATCTCAGTCGGAGCGCGAAACTCCTTTGGACATCCGAAGCGCGACGTGCTCGAGCGGCTCGAAGGCATGGGCACGCAGATCTTTCGCACCGACCGCCAAGGGTCGTTGACCTTCGAGACAGACGGACGCGTGGCCTCGGTGCGTGTGGTGGTGCGCTGAACAGAACGGAGGCTTCTCGAAGCCCGAGGGATCTCATAGGCTGGAGGAGATGAGTCACCCTTCCGATGGAAAGCGCATGACCGTCCTCTTCAGCGAGGACCGAATTCAGGAGCGGGTGTCGGAGCTAGGCCGCAAGATCCGGGCGGATCTCGGAAGCGACGAAGAGATCACGCTGCTGTGTATTCTCAAGGGATCGTTCATTTTTGCGGCCGATTTGGCCCGCGCCATCGCAGGACCCGTGGCCGTCGAGTTTCTCGGAGTGCAGAGCTACGGCGACGCGACTCAGTCCTCGGGCCATGTCCAGATCACCCACGATCTGACGAAACCCATCGAAGGAAAACACGTCCTTCTCGTCGAAGACATCATCGATACGGGCCTCACCATCGCCTACCTGGTCCAGACTCTCCTGGCGCGAAGTCCCGCGTCCCTGCGCGTCTGCGCGCTGTTTGAGAAGCCGACCGAGGAGCAGAAGGTGCGCGCCGACTACGTCGGCTTCCAGCTCGGCGAGGAGTTTGTGGTCGGGTATGGCCTTGATTGGGCTCAGCGTTTCCGCAATCTGCCCTACGTCGCGGCCATCGAGACAGACTAAATCTCGCCCGCGGCGATCGGCTATTCGGTCTCGTCAGGGTCGAATCCAAGCTGGCGCAGGCGAGCCGCCAGCCGTTCTGCGCGTCGAGCTTCCTCTTCTGCGCGTCGAGCTTCCTCTTCTGCGCGTCGAAGGGCGTCGTCCACCATGCTCGACAGCCGTCCGATCAGCTCACGCGCGTGAGGGAGAGCGGCTGAGCCGTGATAGAAGCGAAGACCGTCCCTCTCGAGGGCCAAGTCGAGCCCGAGCACGTTCGAAGTCCAGCGACCTTCCTGGGGCAGAATAGGCGTGTACTTTTCAGCGCTGGGCTCGAGCAAGCGCCACCCAAGGAGTCTGCCGCGTCCTGCATCGAACGCGAAATACTCTGGGATCCCGAGGTTTGCGTAGCGAATGACGTTTGCTTCGAAGTCTTTCTGCGCGCTCCCCGAGACGTGGATCTCGAGGACGAAGTCGAGCCCTCGTCCTTCATGACTGACAACCCAGGCCTGCCTCTCATGGGCGGGGGTGTCGAGTACGGCGATGAGGTCGGGCGCGAAGACCGGCTCGTCGGGATAATAGATGGGTAGCTCCGAGCCGAGGTAGACGCTGCGCTTGATGCGGCGGAAGTATTCATCCAGCGCCGAGAAGGCGCGTTCTTTGGGAATCCGGTGTCGATCGCCCTCGGGGGGCGCGGCGCGAGGGAGCTCGGAGGGCAATGCCGATAGGATCCGGGCTCGTTCCTCGGGATTGAGTACGTCCCACAGGCGCTGCGGAGGCGCCTTGGGCGCGTCTCGATCTACGGAGAAGCGAGCCCGCTGCATGATGAGGTTAGGGTAGTCCCGCGGCGCAGAAAGCGCACGTTCTGGCGCGCGTAAGGCAGAACGAACTGTCGTCCCCGCCGCTGGGCCCGCCGATGGTCGCACCGAGCTCGCCCGAAGACTCGGCCTGGGCGGGCGGGAGGTGGTCGGGAGTCTATACCGTCGGGCTCGAGGTCATCGACGAGTTCCGATCCGTGGCTCGGGACACGATGCTCCTCACAGTCAACCTTCCGTCCGGGTGCCCGTCGCTATGAAGAGCGCGCATATCACGATTGGTCTTGGCGTTGGCGGCCTCGGGCTCGTCACCTTCCTCTTGTTCAGAGACCTCCAGTCTCCGCGGAGCCGTGACGCGGTAGCGTCTCCGAGTTCACCCCCCGAGGTCCCGGCGGCCCGAGCCGGCTCGGCTTCCGAGCGGCTGGTCGATCGCTCTTCATTAGCTGCGACCGGAAGGCATGAAGACCATTCGAATGATCAGCGTGGCGCAGAATCTGGGAATCCTGAAGTAGCGGAGCTCCCATATGAGCGCGCGGGCTCCGCCTCCGTTGGGCCTTCGGCTCGGGAGGAAGTCTTGAAGGTCCTCGATCAAGCCGAGGGGCATTTTCGCGACCCCGAGATTCGTCGCGCCTTCTCGCGAGAACGCAACAAAATCATGGCCAATTTTTCTGAGTAGGGGATAGATACAATGAAGTTCAGCCAAGGGTTGATGGTGCTTGTGGGGTGCGCTCTCGTGCTGGGGTGTGAGGTGACGGAATCGCCGCTTTGTTCCTCGAATGATACGCGACAGGCCATGGAACCCGGTACTAAGCTCAGCAAGGGGGACCTGAAGGTGGCCTGTGAGTGCGGGACGTTTGCAAGCGAGGGCTCCGATTGCTGTGACGGTTGCCCGTTCGGTGATGCGATCGTTTGTCGCAGTGAATCGATCAAAGATTCGAACGGCTTCGGAATCAACACGTGCGCGGGCCGTTCGCCCGAGGCGACGCCCGATCCGAGGTGCTCTCTTGAGGATTCGTATTTGACGGCGATCGTCAATCCTCCGCTCCAGTATGTTGGGGAAGCACTAGTCGGACCCGTGACGTTCGCGTGGGGTTGGTTCAATCCGCACACCACGGAGCTCGCCGATTCGGATTCATTGATTGAACGTGGGCAGATCCCGGACGAGCTTCTGCTCCGTGCGTGGCAGTTCCTGGAGGAATCGGAAGCCGTTTCCGAGGAGGTCGGGTGGGGTTCTGCCCTGCAGCCGTGTGAGACGGATCCTCAGTCGAAGACACTGACCTTAAACGAGGCCACGGACTGGTATTACACGATCACCAATCTCCCCGGCGGCGTCCCCGTATCCAACGTTCTGGTCTTCGAGCCGTTCGATGGTTGATACGAGCGGATCCTCAGTTCGTACCTTTTGGTTCGCCGCGGCACTGATAGCCTTTGGATGCGGGCGAACGCAGGCCGACAACCGGTCGCCCGTCGAGGGACGGTACTGGTGGAGTGGGGCGAGCGTTTCGTTTGGGGACGGGTCCCTCGGGCCGTTTTCACGGATAACCGGGGCATTGGCGCATGGTACGGAAGCCAGGATCTCATTACGAGGAGGGCGGTTTTCTCTGACAATTCCATCATGTGAAAGTGGAATTGATCTCGTTGAAGATTCTCGAAACACACCCGACCTGACTGCGACGAACGTCGACTGCGCAATTGATGAGGTTGCCTCGGCGCTCGGATACGTGAGCTGGCGAATCCCTTCCCTGCGCGTAGACTTGCAGCGCCGTGTTCTATTAGAACGCCACTGTGTCACGCGCACTGAGGGTACGATCACCTGCGGTCAGTCCACATCCACCTTCTCCCCGCTCGGCGAAGGCGGTGCGGGCGGGGCGGCCGCCATCGCCAGCGAGGGCAGTTTGAGTCGCGAGGGGGTTAACTTCGCGGACAGTCGGTTCGCTTGGCGACTCGACAATGAGAACGCTCGCCGCTGGGAGTGCGCGGAGGTCGATCCGTCTGGCGAGGGTTGCGTTCCGGGCGTTGGACTCAACGTTCGCCACGGGGGAGGGCGCGGCGCCCTCTACCGGATGGACGATGGCCGCTACTACATTGCTGGCTACGATTGTTACGTCACGAACCGCTACGATGGAGAACCGATCCGCTGTGGGCAGTCGTTCGATGGCATGGCGGATATTGGGATCCCCGAGGCCTGGATCTACTATTTTGATCTGACTGGCCCGAACTTGCACTTCGAGGCCGAAATGCGCGGGAAGGACTACAAATATTACGTGGTCGTGAAGGCGCCGGTCGTGCCGATGTAGACGCGCTTGTCGTCTTCGTCGCGCACGGACGAGCCGACGGACTCAGACGAAGGCTCGTCTGAGCGCATTCTATTGTGATGGACCGGGGCCAAAAAGCTCAATCGAGTCGGGTTCGAGCTCTCACCGCGGGCTCCCTCGCGGGCGCGGCTCGAGAAGCGCACGGGAGCTGCACTCGAGCGCAGTTTCGCCTATCATCGGGCGGTGGGGTACGGGGGTCCTTGTCTGAGAATCGCAGTCGGCGCGCTCCTCGCCCTGTCGCTCACTCTTGGGAAAGCGGAGGCTCGCGATACGTTTTCGGCGCCGACCGGGGACCTCGGCGCGAATCTGAGTACGGAGTTCCGGCGCGTGCGGGCGCACGCGGAGCTCTCCTACTTCACGATGAGTAACCAGTACACGGCGACCGGGCTCGGGCGCGACAACGCTACGACACATCTCGTCACGCTCACGGTCGGAGCCGGGCTTCGCTTGAGCAAGAACTTTGAATTGACCTTTGGCTATGCGAGCGAAGGGTATTGGCTCGTCGGCGATGGGGACGGAGAGCACGCGCAGGGGACTCTGGATCGCGGTGTCGCCTTTGGAAATGTTGCCATCGGGGGGAACTACATTCGCGCGTTTGGTCCGAACTTTCGGCTCAAGCTCGGAGCGCTCGTCGCGTTCGGACCGTGGAACCGCGAGTCGACCGACGGAACCGTCCAGATCACGGCAGGCACCTCCATTCATGGCTACCAAGATTCCTGGTACTACTGGCCCGATCAACTTCACCTCGTTTTCCCGGCTCGCCTCGAGTTCGACGCGCTGAAGGAGCTCGTCGTCACGCTCGATGTCCAGCCGGACGTCGGCATTGGCCTGGACGGCGCCAGCTCAAACCTCCTTGTCATCTCTGCACCGGGGCTCGCCTATTGGCCGATGGATAGGCTCATGTTTGGGGCGCGCGTTCCGGTGCAGGTCGGTTCGACCTTCGTCGACTCGACGCAGGTCGCAGTCGAGCCGTTCGTTCGCTTCGATATCACTCAGGCCGTGTTCATCGCGACGCGCTTCACTCTGAACCTCGATCCCCCATTTGGATTCTCTTTTGACTCCTCAGATCCGCGCCTAGTCCCAAAGTCGTGGGGCTGGCACATGGCCTTTGGGGGTGCGTTTTAAGAAGCGATAGGGGGAGAGGAACAAGAAGTCTGTCGTTTGGTGCTCGTGTCGGAAAGGACCTTTGCGCCTGTCTCGAGCGGATCTTGCTTCACAAGGTGGCGGAGGAGGGGCAGAGTGTGAGAGCGATGAGACGACCTGATGACGCGTCGCTGGACTCAGAAGACCGAGCCATGAGCCCGGTCGAGGCTATTATCGAGCCGCGGGCGCGCCCGGTTGACACTTTCACTGTGCGTCGTCTGTTCCCGACTCCTCGCGTGCGTAACGTCGGACCGTTCGTCTTCTTCGATCACATGGGCCCGAATGATTTCGGTCCCGGCGAAGGAATCAACGTCCGGCCGCACCCGCACATCGGTCTGGCCACCGTGACCTACCTCTTCGAAGGCGAGGTCCTTCATCGCGACAGTCTCGGCTACGAGCAGGTCATTCGCCCTGCCGAGGTGAACTGGATGACCTCCGGCCGAGGCATCGTTCACTCAGAGCGGCCGGTTCCCGGTTCGGGTCCGATGCGTCTCCATGGCCTCCAGCTCTGGGTGGCGCTGCCCCTCGAGGAGGAGGAATGCGAACCAAAATTTGACCACTACGACAGTTCGGCGCTGCCTATCGTTGAGCGCGAAGGGCTGAAGGTGCGCGTCGTTGTGGGCCAGTTTGGCGGCGCTCGGTCGGCTGTCAGGACGCTGTCCGAGGTTTTTTACCTCGATATCGAGCTCCGGGCCGGCGGAACGTTCGCTGTGCCTTTCGCCGAAGAGCGCGCCTTGTACGGAGTTGAGGGCAGCTTCGTGATCGACGGACAGACCATCGAGCCTGGGCGTCTGGTCATTGTGAAGCGCGGGACGGAGGCGAGCGTGGAGAGTGAGACAGGAGCGCGGCTCGTGCTGATCGGGGGCGATGCTCTCGATGCTCCTCGCTTCATCGACTGGAACTTCGTCTCGAGCTCCGAGGCACGCATCGCCGCCGCCAAGGAGCAGTGGCGTCGCGGAGAATTTCCGATTGTTCCAGGGGATGAGGTGGAGTTCATTCCTCTCCCCGAAGACCCCGAGTAGCCGAAGTCTGCGCGCACGTCGCGCAGATTGCGCGCCTCCTTTCCCGAGTTTTCGCGCGGGATCGCGTGGGGGTCGGTGTATCCTCGGTACGGCGGAAAGGGAGAGTGGGGCTCGATCGCTCGACTCTCTTCGTCACGTGTGGAATGGATGAGGGAGATGGAGAGCTCTCCTCATCGAGATCAATCATGGCAAGCATCGACTCATTTGGCGCCAAGGCGAAGCTCGAAGTCGCCGGCGAAACGTTCAGCTACTTCCGACTCGACAGACTGAGGAACCTCGGGGACATCGACACGCTCCCCTGCTCGATTCGAATTCTGCTTGAGAACCTCCTGCGCCAAGAAGACGGCCTGAACGTCACCCAGGCGCATATCGAGCGACTCGCCGGATACGACGCGAAAAATGTCGGGGAAAGCGAGATCCCCTTCGTCCCTGCCCGCGTCCTACTTCAGGATTTCACAGGCGTTCCCTGTTTGGTCGATCTCGCATCGATGCGAGACGGGATCGTTGAGATGGGTGGCGATCCAAAGCGGATCAATCCCCTCGAACAAGTCGACTTGGTGATCGATCACTCGGTTCAGGTCGACTCCTTCGGGCTTCTCCGCTCTTTCGAAGAGAACGTGCGGCGCGAGTTCGAACGGAACGGTGAGCGCTATCGTTTCCTCAAATGGGGTCAGCGTGCTTTCAGCAATCTGCGCGTCGTGCCTCCCGGCACGGGCATCGTGCACCAGGTGAACATCGAGTACCTCGCCTCGGTTGCGTTCCGGCGAGAGCGAGACGGTGAGCTTTTTGTATATCCTGATACGCTCGTTGGGACCGATTCGCACACGACGATGGTGAACGGGCTCGGTGTTGTCGGCTGGGGCGTTGGAGGCATTGAGGCGGAAGCGGCGATGCTCGGCCAGCCTGTTTCGATGCTGATTCCTGAGGTGGTCGGGTTCGAGCTCGAGGGAAAACTGGCTCCCGGTGTGACAGCGACCGACCTCGTTTTGACGATTACCGAGATGCTTCGGAAGAAGGGGGTCGTCGGGAAGTTCGTTGAGTTCTTCGGAAGTGGCCTGAGCTCCTTGCCCGCGGCCGACCGCACGACCATCGCGAACATGGCGCCGGAATACGGCGCGACGATTGGCTACTTCCCTGTCGACGAAGAGACTCTCGTTTACCTCAAGCTGACAGGCCGCAGCGACGCACAGGTCCGCCTCGTCGAGACCTACTATAAAGAGCAGGGCCTGTTCCGGACGGACCAAAGTCCGCGCCCCCGTTTCAAGGACGCGCTGCACCTGGAGCTCGGCACAGTCGTCCCCTCGCTCGCGGGTCCGAAACGTCCACAGGACCGCGTCGCGCTCACGAACATGAAAAGCGCCTGGCGCCGCTCGCTGCTCGCAGCCGTCGCTCCAGCGGAGCAGGGCGCGACCTGGGCCGAGGGTGGCTCGCCGGAGACTTTGTCAAAGGAAGGGCGCGCTGAGCTCGAGAAGCGGATCGCCGTAGATCTCGAGGGCGCGTACCTCGGACCGAGCACGGGCCGAGATTCGACGTTTACGCTCGGCCACGGTGACGTCGTGATCGCTGCGATTACGAGCTGTACGAATACGAGTAACCCCTCGGTCATGCTCGCGGCGGGCCTTCTCGCGAAGAAGGCGCGGACGCTCGGGCTTCAGGTGAAGCCGTGGGTGAAGACCTCTCTGGCTCCAGGGTCTCAGGTCGTCACCGAGTACCTGCGGCGGGCGGATGTTCTCGACGACCTCGAGGCTCTTCGGTTCCATCTTGTCGGCTACGGCTGCACGACTTGCATCGGAAATTCAGGACCACTCGAGGAGCCGATCAGTCGAGCGATCCAGTCCGAGAACTTGGTCGGGGTGTCGGTCCTCTCCGGCAACCGGAACTTTGAAGGCCGGATTTCGCCGGATGTGCGCGCTAACTATCTCGCCTCGCCGCCCCTCGTCGTCGCTTACGCGCTCGCGGGGACAGTGAACATCGATCTCCAAAGTGAACCCCTCGGCATCGGCAGCTCCGGCCAGCCTGTATACCTGCGCGACGTCTGGCCGACTCCCGAAGAAGTGAGTCAGGCCGTGCGCGCGAGCGTCACGCTGAGTGCCTTCGAGGAGAAGTATCGCGACGTCTTCACGGGTCCTCCCGCATGGCGGGACACGGAAGTTCCCGAGGGCGACCGTTTCGCTTGGGAAGGGAGCTCGACCTATATCGCGAAAGCGCCCTTCTTTGAGGCTCTGTCGAGGGAGACGCCGAACTTCCCGCCGAACATTTCCGGCGCGCGTTGCCTTGTTCTCGTCGGCGACTCGATCACCACCGATCACATCTCCCCCGCCGGGAACATCAAGGTCGAGAGCGCCGCCGGCCGGTATTTGCGCGAGCGCGGCGTCGAACCCCGCGACTTCAACCAGTACGGTACGCGGCGAGGTCACCATGAGGTGATGGTGAGAGGAACCTTCGGCAACGTCCGGCTCAAGAACCAGCTCGTTCCGGACACGGAGGGCAGCTTCTCGCGCCACATTGGTCAAAACGGCGCCCTCGGGCCCGTGGAGACGATCTTCGACGTGGCCGAGCGCTACAGGAAAGAGGCTGTTCCGCTCGTGGTCATCGCGGGCAAGGAGTACGGAACCGGGAGCTCCCGGGACTGGGCCGCGAAGGGGACGCTGCTGCTCGGAGTTCGGGCTGTCATTGCGGAGAGCTTCGAGCGCATCCACCGCAGCAATCTCGTCGGAATGGGCGTTTTGCCTCTCGAGTTCTTGCCCGGAGAGTCGCGTCTGACGCTCGGTCTCACGGGTCTTGAGCGCTTCGACGTCCTTGGCATCGCGGATGGCCTCGAGCCGAGTCAGATCTTGACGGTGCGCGCCACGGACGCGAGCGGCGATCGCATCTTCGCGGTCCGTTGCCGCATCGATACGCCGACGGAGGTCAGCTACTACCGGCACGGAGGCATCTTGCCCTTCGTCCTCCGTCAGCTCGCACGCTCGAGCGCGAGCTAAGGCGCTCCGCGTTACTCCTCGGGCTCGTCTTTCCCGGCGGTGCCCGGGGTGCTCGCGCGAATGCGCGCGAGGCGCTCGGCGATGTGGCTCTCGAAGCCGTGTTTGGTGGGTTCATAGAAGCGGCGTCCAACGAGCGCTTCAGGCAAGTAGGTCTCACCTGGCACGAAGCCTTCCGCGTAATCGTGAGCGTAGCGGTAGTTCTTTCCGTGACCGAGCTCGCGAAGGAGCGCCGTCGGCGCATTCAGAAGCTTCGTCGGGATCGGCAAGGGCCCCTTTTCTTCGATGGCGCCGCGGGCGCGAGCGATCGCTTGTTTGACGCTGCCGCTCTTCGGGCAGGAGGCGAGATAGAGACAAGCGTGGGCCATCGGATAGATGCCCTCGGGCATCCCGAGCCGGCGATAAGCGCTCTCGGCGCTTTCAGCGAGCGGGAGCGCACGAGGATCGGCATTGCCAACGTCTTCGCTCGCGAAGATGACGAGCCGGCGCAAAATGAACGCAGGATCTTCCCCGGCGTCGAGCATGCGGAGCAGGTAATAAATGGCCGCGTCCGGATCGCTCCCGCGCATGCTCTTGATGAAGGCGGAGGCGGCGCCGTAGTGCTGATCGCCCTTCTTGTCGTAGGGGAGCGGGCCTCCTTTGAGGAGTTCCCCTTCCGCCATGCTCTTGAGTTCGTTCTCGTCAACGAGCTCGGGGGCGCTTGGTTCGGTCTCGAGGAAGGAAAGAACATTCTCGAGCAAGCTTAGGGCGCGGCGGGCGTCGCCTTCTGCGGCGCGGGCGAGAACTCCGAGCGCTTCATCGGTGAAACTGCGCCCCGAGGGAACTTTTGTGCGCGGATCGCGGACTGCTCGCACGAGAAGACCCTTGAGATCGTCGTCCTTGAGCGACTCGAGCACGAGCACTTTGGCTCGGCTGAGCACGGCGCGGTTCACCGAGAAGGAGGGGTTCTCCGTGGTCGCGCCGATCAGCGTGATCGTGCCGCTCTCCATGTGCGGCAGAAAAGCGTCTTGTTGGGCGCGGTTGAAGCGGTGGATCTCGTCGACGAAAAGGATCGTCCCCTTGCCGCGGAACTTTCGATCTTCCTCGGCCCGCGCCACGATCTCGCGAAGCTCCGCGATGCTGCCGAGCACCGCGCTCATTTTGACGAAGTTGCGCGAGGTCGTATGCGCAATCACCTCGGCGATCGTCGTCTTGCCCACGCCCGGCGGACCCCAAAGGATCAAGCTCACGAGGCGGTCGCCCGCGATGATGCGGCGCAAGAACGAGTCAGGTCCGAGCAGGTGTTTCTGGCCGACGACCTCGTCGAGGACGCGCGGGCGGAGCCGATCGGCGAGAGGACTTGGAAGCTCACCGCGGCGCGTCGCGGCATGCTCGAGCAGGGAGGGTCCCTCGCTCGACTTTCCGCTTGCTCGTTTCACGTCGCACTCTTAGCCGAACTCTTCGCGAGCGCCCACTCTCGCGCCGCGCGAAGAGCGCGCCTTCGCGCATCTCGAACCTGCGATGTGCTCTAGGCGCAAGAGAACTATCCAGCGGGTGCCAGGCATGTGCGGCGAGGGTGCGCCCCCGGCGTACCGTTATCGGCGGAAGGGCACGCGGCGCCTCGTGTCGAGCACCATTCCTCAGCGCGCCTCAGGCGCGCAAAGGTCAGCGCGCGCCGAAGATCGCCGTGCCCACGCGGACCCAGGTCGCACCTTCCTCGAGCGCGATCTCTGCGTCGCGGCTCATGCCCATCGAGAGCTCGGGTAGCTTCGCGGCGCCGCCGAGGCTCTCTCGCAGCTCGGCGAGCGCGCGGAAGAAGGGCCGGCTCTCTTCGGCGCTCTCGGCGTCCGGTGGGATGCACATGAGGCCCATGAGCGTGAGATGCGGAAGTTCACGGATCGCCGCGACGAGCGCGGGCACATCCTCGGGGAGAGCGCCGTGTTTCTGAGGCTCGCGGCCGACGTTCACTTCGAGCAAAATCTCGAGCTTTGGGAGATAGTCGGGGCGCCTATTCTGGGCGTGTTTGTTGAGCTCCTGTGCGAGCGCCAGCGAATCTACGCTCTGAACCGAGTGCGCATGAAGAGCCATGAGCTTCGCCTTGTTCGACTGGAGATGGCCGATCATATGGAAACGGAGGTCCGGCAGGTCTCTGAGCGCGATCGCCTTTTCGACCAGTTCCTGAGCGTAGTTCTCGCCGAAGTCCCGCTGCCCAGTCGCGTAGGCCTCCCGGATCGCCTCGGCTGACTGCTTCTTCGAAACGGCGAGCAGTCGCGCCGCGCTCGGCGCTCGAGCCGAGCGCTCGAGCGCCAGCCGGATCCGCTCATTCTGGGCCTGGAGTGCTTCTCGAACGCTCACAGCGTCCTCTATACCGGATCTCAAAAAGGCGCGCGGGAAAATCTGAGGTGCCGGAGCTGCGAAGGGACCAGACTTCTCCGTTGTTGTGCCGGGGTGCCGCTCCGCGTTTCCGAGGTGGGCTCATTGTGCGCGCTGAGGCGGAAAGTCTCGGAAACGTGGTAGCGCGCACGAACGTCTCACGGGGGACAAGTGGGCTCTCTCGTCCGAGGGTTGAGTTCCCTTGGCAGTGAGGAAAATGGGCTCTTCTGCGGAGCGAGGAGGGGACCGGTTCGTGAACAGCAGCGAAGCGGTAGGCGGCGGGCTCAGGGGAAGGCTCGGGTGGGCTCAGTCTTTTGTGACGGACCGGGGCCAAGAGAACGGGGTGATGAGGGGACTCAATCGTCGCCCGGGCGAGGACCGCATAGAACGGCGGAGCTCGATGGTGAGCGATGGGAGACCGAGAAGTCTAATCGTCGTCGGGGAGATTTGCGTAGAGCAGGACGCAAAGCGGCAAGTGGTCACTCACGAGCCGAACATAGTCGCTTGGTCCCCCGGCCTCGTCACGTACATCGAGGACCTCCGCTGGGTCGACGAGCTCGGGTGTGTCGGAGAGGGAAGCGACGAGGAGATTGTCGTAGAGGTTTTTGGTGCGGGCGCCGGAAGAGTTCAGGGTCGAACCTTCACCATCCGCGAACAATGTGAGGTCGGTGAGCGAGGCGAGGCGCTCCGGGACGAGGTTGAAGTCGCCGAAGAGGAGGACGTCGTCTTCGGCGGGCCAGGCTTGGCGAGCTTGTCGCACGGATTCGTCCAAGAAGCGGACCTCTTCTTCGATGGCCTCGATATTGTCGTCCCACTCGGCGTGGTAGCCGCCGAGCAGGAAGTCGAAGCCGCTCGGGGTTCGAAAGCAGCCGAAGGCGGGTTCGCGCTGGAAGCGATCTTCGGGGTCGGGGGCGTAGTGGAGCTCGGCATCGCCCGAGCAGGGCTCGAGGGCGCCCTTCCGCCAGGCGACGGCGACGTACTCGGCGTAGTTCGCCTTTTCGGGGCGCGGCTCCTCTGTGCGGACTCCGAGCCAGTCGTCGCCGAGCTCTTCGAGAACCTGGTCCCAGCCGGGCGCGGCGTCGTTTTCTCTGAGAACTTCGAGCAGAACCGCTGCGTCACAGTACTCGTCGAGGAGAGCGACGATGGTTCCGAGGTCTTTTCCGCTGCTCCCGAGCCGTTCGATATTCCAGGAGCAGAGGCGGAGGGGTTTCGGCTCAGGCTCGGAGGTTTTGGCGCTTTCGCAGGCGACGGCGAGTGAGAGGGCGAACAGAGAGAAAACCGAGCAGCGCCGAGAGAAGGGCGCGTTCATGGGGCGGAGCTTTTTGTGAGAGAGCCTTCGTCGACGGCTCCCGAGAGGGGCATCGTGCGCGTCGGATCGAGGAGCGCGAGTTCTCCGACGAAGGCGTCTCCTTTGCGTTCGAGGATGACCGTGCCGGAGCCGAGGAGCTCGGGCGTGGGGATGAAGCGGGTGCGGATCTCGCCCTCCTCGAGGGTGGTCTCGGCTTTCTGAGGGAAGGGGGCCGTGAGTTCGAGGTGAGCGCGGCGGCTTTCGTCGATGGTGACGGAGAGGCGCGCGTGGCCCCTGGGAACAGGCCGAGAGCCTTCTTCTCGCTGTTTTTTCGGGAGGCGCTCCGGGGCGAAAGGGAGCTCGACCAAGGGGATTTCGCCTTCGAAGCGGCCGACGAACCACTCGCGGGGCGCGGGCGGAGGCGCGACCTCGGCGGGCGCGGCAGGCGGCTCAGACTTCTCAGGCGGAGGCGCGTCCTTCTTGCAGGCAGTCGGAGCGAGGAGCGCGAGCAGCAGAGCTGCTCGGAGGGTCGAAGGAGCGCCCATCGAATTTGCCACCCTAGGGACTGTCATCGCCGAACGATAGCCGAGTTCCCTGAGAGCGGCTCCCCGAGAAGCGAACGAGGTGGAGTCGCGAGGCGCGTCTCGCGCGCGACGGGGGGCACACCGCACGGGAGCGGGTAGGCCTGCGCGGGGGGTGAGGCGGCTGGCCTAGTCGCGCGGCTCCGCGGAAGGTATCCTGTCCGATCATGAGGGCGGCGTTTTGGGTTCGACGCATCCTTCCCCGGGCCGGGCTCGTGGCCCTCGGGACAATCCTCGCGCAGCCGGCTCTCGCCGAAGAAGGCCCCCAGGGAGCCTCGGAAGGGCCTCCCGCCGCGCTCCCCCATGCTGGCGCGCCGAGTCCGTCGGTGCCCCCAGGAGCCTCTGCGCCCCCGAGCCCAAATCAACTCGTACCGCCCCCGGCGCCTTCCCCTTCCCCCGCGACCCCCAAGTCTCCGAAGAAGACCGCCGCCGGCTCCCCTGCCCTCCCGCTCGTGGCGCAGGGCAACGGGCAGATGCTGGCGCGGGACTCAAGGGGCGCCTGCGCTTCGTATCAAGAAGCTTCCGCCCTCGATCCGAGGTCGCCCACGCCGCTGCTCCGACTCACCGAATGCTCACTGGCGCTCGGTGAGCTCGATGAAGCCCTCCGTTTCTCAGAGCTCGCGATCCGAGTGAGCCCGCCTGAAGGTCGAGCGCGCCTCGCCGCCCTTGCTCGCCAAGCAGCAGTGTTTGAGGCGCGAGGAGATCTCGACAAAGCCCTCTCCGCCTACGAGCGCATCTCCGTTGAGGTGACCCAAGCGACAAAGAACGAAGATCGAGTGCTCTTCGACAAGCTCGCCCGCGAGCGTTCTCGAGCCATCGAAACGCGCAAGAAGGAGCTCGAAGCTTCCGGCCGCGTCAGAGCTCGCGTTGAACAAGAGCTGAAGGATGCGGCGCCGAAGTCCGGCGGAAAGCCCTAGGCGTCGGTTCTCGTGCGGTTGCTTGACGGCGAGCGCCGCGAGCGCCTGCGCTTACTCCTCGTCCACCGGCGCGAGCGCGCGCACGGCGACGTCAAAGGAGAACCCCTGGCGAGCGAGCGCCGCGAGCGCTTTCTGACGCTCAGCGGGGTCTCCGAGGTTGTATCGCGACGTCAGGCGACGCTTTCGAGCGTAGGTGCGCGCAGCTTCGAGATCGCTCACGCGATCTGTCTCTTTGGCTTTCTCGGCGTCGGTCGCCTGGATGCCGCGCTCCCTGAGCTTCATGGCGATCTTGCGGGAGGAAGCGCCGCGGCTGCGCAGGTTCGCCGTGAGGTTTTCGGCGTACCTTTGGTCGTCGATCACGCGCGAGCCCTCGAGGCGAAGGAGGAGCTCGTCGACCTCCTTTTCCGTGAGCTTCGCGCGACTTCCGTCGCGGGCGATCTTGCGCAAGAGGACGCGCCGGAGCCCCTGGAAAGAAGCGTCATACCTGTTCAGGTAAGAGAGCGCGGCTTCGGCGAGTCCGGCCACGGTGAGCGGCTCCTTCGCTTCCTTCTTCTCGGCGGGCCCGGAGCCGCGCGCAGCTCGGCCGCGCGCGTCTCGGTTCTCGCGCGGCGCGCCGTCCCCTTCTTGCTGTGCGTCGGGGTCTCGTTCTCGCGGGGCGCGCCTCATGGGAGGCTACTTTAGGTGCTGTGGCTCTTTCGGAGCTCGGTGAGGACGAGCTTGCTGACGGCCTTGAGCGTCTCGAAGACTCCTTCGCCCGTTCGCGCATTCGCCTCGAAGTCGGGAACGCCCCGCGGATTCAGTTCAGCGCGCAGCTCGGCGACGTCGACGACGTTCGGCAGGTCGCGCTTGTTGTACTGAATCACGAAGGGGATCTTGTCGAGATCGTAGCCCTGCTCCGCGAGGTTCTCGCGGAGGTTGTCCATGCTCTCGAGGTTCGCCTCGAGGCGCTCGAACTGGCTGTCGGCGACGAAGATGACGCCGTCGACGCCTTTGAGGATGAGCTTACGGCTTGCGTCGTAGAAGACCTGGCCGGGGACTGTGTAGAGGTGAAACCGGGTCTTGAAACCGCGGATCTCACCGAGAGCGAGGGGGAGAAAGTCGAAGAAGAGCGTGCGCTCGGTCTCCGTCGCCAGGCTGATCATCTTGCCGCGGGCGTCTGGGTTGGTCCGCTCGTAGATGTACTGGAGGTTCGTCGTTTTCCCGCAGAGACCCGGACCGTAGTAAACGATCTTGCAGTTGATCTCCCGAGCCATGAAGTTAACGAAAGGCACGGTACCGAGCTCCCTTAGTCGTTGAAGAGGCTGTCAATGTCTTCATCAGTGATCTCACCAAAGGGTGAGTCATTGCTGCCAGGATCGCGCGCTTTGTTGAGGAGATCTTCGAAGATCTTGTTCAGCTCGTCCGTGGCCTTTCGAACCCGGAGACGCACGAGGCCGAGGCTCGATTTGGCGTCGAAAATCACCACGAGAATGACGCGGTTTCCGACGAGCTGAATGTGGATGTTTTGGCTCTCGCCCTCGTGGAACTGGGTTGCGAACTCGTTCTCTCGGAGGAGCTTCGCGATGCCGCCCGTGGCGGCAATGTTGCCGGCGGTGAGCGAGGCAAGGGAGGTCGTATCGATTTCAGCCACGTCGCCGCTCGCGGCGATCAGCTGACCGTTCTTGTCGACGATGAAAACGACCTTGGCGTTCGCGTCTCGAACCAATCGGTCGACGACCTCCTGGATCAACGTGAACTCCTCTTCGTACATCACCATCTGCGGGTTCGCCATATGTTGCCTCCGGTGAGGTCGAGACGTCTCACGGAGCTCCGTTTTAGTATGAGGGGTCTCGTTCCAGCAAGCCTTGACTTGAGCGGCTCGGCCCAAGTCGCTCTCACTCACGGCAGGCGGGAGTCAGAGCTTTCGGGGGAACCTCCAGGCAAACGGCTGTCCATCCCACAACGTAAGGGCCCTTGTGACGGACCATGTGGGCGTCCGTTCGCGCTCTCGCTCGCTTTCTTTCCCCCTTTGGCGGGCCCGAGGGGCGCGCTATGTGTCTCGAATCTTCGAGCTCTGGAGGCGGCGCCGCGGTGGAGTCAGCGCCAGGGCCTGCCCGCGTGAGGGAGTCCCAAGTGATGCGAAACTTTCTTTCGGCCGGAATTGGCGGGCTGGCGATCTTCACGGCGCTGCTTGCGTCGACTTCCGCAAGTGGCGCTGAAGGCACAGGAGCGGGCGCCGCAGTGGCCTCGACGAAGGGGGCTGCTGGTCGGTTGGCCAAGTCGCCACTGCGTACGCCTGAAGAGGCCCTGGCTGACGAGCTGCTTGCGTTCGAGAAGGCGCGGGGTCTCGAGGGTGTGGTCCTGTTGCGTGAGATGTGGGCAGATTGGGAGGAGGTCGATCCGGCGACGGTGGAGTCGGCGCTCCGACTCGCGAGCAGCGACACGAGGCGCCCCGCACTCGAGCGCGTCTATGCGAATACCCTGAGCGCTTTTGCACGGCTTCGGCGCGGCGACGTGAAGCGCGCCCGGGAGATGTTTGGCGAGATCGGGTACATCACCGACTGGCTTCTGCTCGGGCCCTTCGATAACGAAGGCAAAGCAGGCTTCGATGCTGTTTACGGTCCCGAGGATGAGCTCTCGGCGGCGATCGTTCCCGGGCGCGCCTACTCGGGCAAAGAGAGGCCGATTCGCTACCGGACGCTCCCCGATGTGTTCTGGCAGGGGAGCGTGAACCTCGGGAGCGTCCTTCGCCCGGCGAATTACGGCTGCTCCTATCTGACGACCTTCGTCTCGGTCGAGAAACCGCCGGCGGGCGCGGCGCTCTTCGTCGGAGCGGGCGGCGCGTACCGAGTCTATTGGAACGGCGAGAATGTTCTCTCTGACGATTCCTACCGGGGCTTCGACTTCGATCGCCGCTCGGTGGGTGTGGAGGTCAAACCCGGGTGGAACCGGCTCACCGTGAAGCTCTGCGCCAACGAGCGTGCGCCCCGCCTGAGTCTCCGCCTCGGCCACACGGACGGGCGCGTCTTGCCCGGGGTCACTGTCCGGGCGGACGTTGCCTTGAGCGCTCCGGAACAAGCGGCGAAACCCGCGAAGGCGAGCGCGCCTTTGCGAGGTGTGGCTCCTGGGCCCCTCGATGAAGTCCGGCGGCTCAAAGGCGATCCGAAGGCGAAGGCCGTGGATCTCGAGCATGCGGCGAAATACCTGCTCCTGAGCGGCGGTGACGATCCGACGACCCACGAAGCGCGCGGTCTCGCTGAGCGCGCGGCTGCCCTCGAGCCGACGATCGAAAGGCTCCTTCTCGCGGCGACTCTTTCTGAAGACAGAAACGCCGCACGCGTCTACCTCGAGAAAGCCAAGGCCATCAGCCTAGCATCTGGCTCGCGCGAAGAAGTCATGCTCCTGCTCGCAGAGGCGTCCTTCCTTCGCAGTGGTCCGAACCCGCGGGAAGCGTTTGTTCTTTATGATCGAGTGCTCGGCCTCGATCCGGACAACCTCTCGGCGATCTCGGGCCGCGTCGATCTCTTGAGCCATGCGGGGCTCTATCGGACGGCGCTTCAGACCCTCGAGAAGGCCCTCATCCGAAGGCCCCATTCGAGCGAGCTCAAGGAGCTCGTCGCAAGCGGCCTCGGACGACTCGGGCGCACCGAAGCTGCTCAAAGTGTCGAAGAGAGCTTGGCCGCGGGGCGCTTTGACGACTTCGCTGCGCTCCGCGCGCGCATCGACCTTGCTCTTCGGCGTAAGGACAAGTCGAGCGTCGAGCACTTCCTGAGCCGGCTCGAGGCTGTGGCCCCGGACGACGTGATATCTTACAGGATCGCCGCCGAGACTCATCGTCAGCTTGGCGCCCACGAGCGCTCCTACGCCGACCTCGAGCGGGCCCGGGATCTCGCTCCGGAAGACGCTGCCGTCCTCGGTCAGCTCGCCGACTACAAGGGACGCGACAAGGCCCAGCAGGAGCAGCTCGCCCTTCTCAAAGAGATCCTGAGACTCCGCCCGCAGGATGCACAAACCAGGGAGTACGTCGAGCACATGGCTCCCCCTCCCGCTCCGCCGGACGAAAAGTACGCGATGCCGGCGAGCGAGTTCCTGAAGTACCGCTTCGCGAAGGCCGACGGGCACTCGCGTCGGACGCTTCGAGATCTCACCGTCTCGACAGTCTACCCGAGCGGCCTCTCGCGTCAGTTCCGCCAGGTCGCGTTCCAGCCCCTGACGGACTCGGCGGCCGCCTTCTCGCGTCAATACGCCTTCCAGTACCAGGCCGACTCTCAGGTTGTGCAGCTCCGGGGCGCCTGGGTCTACCGGGCCGACGGAACGACAGATGAGGCGATTGAGAGCGGGGAAGGCGCGGCGGACGATCCTTCGATCGCCATGTACACCTCGGCGCGGACCTTCTATGTCCAGTTCCCGCGGCTCGAGCCGGGAGATGTCGTCGAGCTCCGTTATCAAATCGAAGACGTCACCCTGCGCAACGAATTCGCCGACTATTTCGGGGACATCGCCTACCTGCAGAACGACGAACCTGTCGCGAACGCAGAGTATGTGCTCGTGATGCCGAAGAGCCGCCAGATCTACTTCGACCAGCACAGGCTCAAGCTGAAACAGGAAGTGAAGGAGACGGCGGACTCGAAGGTCTATCGCTTCTTCGCTGACAACCTGAAGGCGATGAACCCCGAGCCTCACATGCCCCCCTGGGCGGAGACGCTCGGTTTTGTCCACGCCTCGACCTTCGAGAACTGGGACGCGCTCGGACGCTTCTATTGGGGCCTGATCCGCGACCAGTTCGATCTCGACAACGAGACGAAGAAGCTCGCCCGCGAGATCACGAAAGACGCCAAGACCACGGAAGAGAAGGTTCGGGCCGTCTACGGCTGGGTCGTAAAGAACACTCGCTACGTCGCTCTCGAGTTCGGAATTTACGGATTCAAGCCGCGCCGCTGCGTGCAAACAGTCGCGCGCGGCTGGGGCGATTGTAAGGACAAGGCCACGGTCATCGTGACGCTCCTTCGGGAGCTCGGCATCGACGCGAATTTTGTCGTGGTGCGGACGCGGATGCGCGGAGATTTCCCGACCAAACTCGCGAGCCTGGCGCCCTTCGATCACGCGATCGCTTACGTTCCGGAGCTCGACCTCTATTTGGACGGAACCGCCGAATACACCGGGATGCGTGAGCTGCCCGCGATGGATCAGGGAGCGCTCGCGCTCATCATGCAAAACGGCAAGGTCCGTCTCGTCGAGATCCCTAGGCTCAAGCCCGAGGACAACATGACGAAGCGCGAAACCCGAGTGAACTTGGCTCGGAACGGGCGCGGTGAACTGGCCGTCGCCTACGAGGTGAAGGGAAATCGCGCTTCCTCTTGGCGGAATCGTTACGAAGCGAAGGGAACGCGGGTGACGCGGCTCTCGGAGGACATGGCCGGTGAGTTCCCCGGAATCCAGCTCGACGCCGACTCGATCACGACGGGCGACCTTTCGGACATTGAGGCTCCCCCGCGCATCGCCTTCCACGCCAAGGTGCCGAACTTTGCGCGGGAAGAGGGAAGCCTGCTGCGGGTGAACGTCACAGTCGCATCACATCTCGCCTCGACCTACGCATCGCGCTCCACTCGAAAACACGACGTGCGCATCACGGACTTTTCGAACCGACAGGAGTCGATTGTTCTGACGATCCCCGAAGGGATGCAGGTGCAGAGCGCCCCTGAAAATGTCTCGAAGAAAACCCCCTTTGGCAGCTACGAAGTCAACTACGAGAAGACCGGAAGCACCATCACCGTGAAGAGCTCTCTTTATCTGTTCGTCGATCGTGTGACCCCCGAACAATACGCTGACTTCCGAGCCTTCTGTGCGGCGGCCGATCGAGCCCTCGACACGCCTCTCTTGCTCGAGCCCACGAAGGAGAACAAGCAATGAGACGACGCTATCTCGCCCCGCTTCTGGCTCTGGTACTCGCCTCTGGTCAGGGATGCCAAAGTCAGCCGAAGTCGCCGCCCGATCCGATGGGCGAGCAACGCAAACAGGCGAGCTCCTCGAAGGACCCGGACGTCCTCAGCGAATGGCTGATCTCAGAGCTCTTGAGTCCGGGTGGAGACGCAGGTCAGGCGAAGCGCGCTCGGGCTCGTCTCGACGAACTTCAGATCAAGGGAGCTCACGCGGCCTTCGCTCGCGCCCTCGACGATATGTTCCACGGCCGTCCTCGCCGCGCCGCCGAAAGTTTCCTCGAAGTGCTCGCGGCCGAGGCGAAGCGCGATCCGAATGAAGAAGGGGCGGCGCTCGGGCGCCTACGCGCCTGGTACTCGGCTCAAAAAGCCTACGAGCTCTCGGGTCACCTCGAAGGGTTCGACGATGCCCACAAGAAGCAGCTGCAAGAGTGGCTCGACCAGCCGGGAAACCTGGGCTTTCGCGCCTATGCGACGCTCGTCGAAATGGCAGCGCGTCATCAGGTGCGGAGCCGCGTCCAGGATCGGATCGCGCGTGTGCGGGATCTGCTTGGCTGCGTCTCGCATGTCCAATTTGCGGGTCCTTTCGGGAAGGGTCGCTCTGCCGATCTCTTGCAGTCCTTCGATGCCGAAAAGCCGGGCCCGTGGCCGGTACGTTTCTACGACGAACTGAGCCCTGATGAGGCGCCGCGCCGTTACGACGGGAAGGTTCAGGGTTGTGATGCCGATCTCGATGCGCCGGTGCGAGAAGGTGTTTTCTACGCCCAGTCGTTCATTGAGCTCGAGAAGACCGAGGACTTGATCATTGCGGCGAGCGGGGCCTTCCGCGTCTGGATCGATGACCAGCTCGTCCTCGATCGCGACCCGCGAAAGTTCGGGGTCTGGCCGGATTTTGGAGCGCGCGTCGAGCTCGGTCCGGGAAAACACCGGGTGCTCTGGAAGCTCTCGTCGGGGAGCACTTCCCTCCGCGTGGTTCGTCCTGATGGGCGAGCGCTTCCTGTGCGATCGTCAACGGTAGCACCGGGATTTGTCGGCGCTCCCCCGCGCATCCTTCCGAATCCGAACGACCTGATGCCCTACGTGGAGGGGCTCCAGGAAGAGAAGGAGATGAGCCCGGCAGAGCGTTTTATCGTCGCGAGCCTTCTCGATTTCGAGGGTTCGACGGACGCGGCGTCGGTCCTGTTTGAGCCGCTCGTGCGCGATCCTGAGAAGGCGACTGGGGGCGTGCTGATGACGGCGGCTGGGTTCGTCGAGAGCGACCCGATCTTCGACGAATCCCAGACCCGCGACCTGATGCATGAGCTCTATGTGCGCGCGGAACAGCGCGACCGTGGCCTCTGGTATCCGCGCTACGCGACGGCCCTCTGGCTCGGAGACCAGAAAGGGAAAGTCCACGCGCTCCCGAAGCTCGAAGAGCAGGCCCGCGCTTTCCCCGAAGTCCTTACCCTCGAGTTCACGCTGGCCGCCTTCTACGAAGAGCTCGGTTGGGGCCCGGAGTTCGAAGCGACCGTCCTGCGCATCCTCGAAAAGTTCCCGACGGAGCCCGATGCGCTTACCTACGCCATCGACGTCGCGGAAGCCCGTGGCGACCACAAGAAGGTCGAAGAGCTGCTCGATCGTCTCAAGAAGGCCGATCCGGACACGGAAGTGCTTTTCTCCCGTGCCCTGGCTCGTCGCGACTATGAGGCCGCAAAGAGCGAACTCAAGCGCCTCCTGAGCCGACGTTCCGAGCGCAAAGATATCCAAGATCGGATCGACGCGCTCCTCGAGCGCTCCGGTGACGAGAGTGTCGTTTGGCAGCGTCTCGAGCGCGCCGTCGAGAGAGAGCCGAGGGACATCCACGCGCGCCTCGCGCTCGCGGATGCGGAGCTCGCTCGAGGCCAAAAGAGTGCGCTCGCGCGCGCTGTGGTCTCGGCGATCCAGGCGGGCGGCGACCCGAGCCTTCTCGAGAGCGCGATCGATCTTGCGGAAGGCGTGACCGCTCTTGAGCCCTATCGCCTCGACGGCAAGGCTGTGATCACGGAGTTTGAGCGCGAAGATATTGAGCTCGCCGGAACCGCGGCGCGCGTCCTCGACTACGGAGCTGTGCTCGTCCGTTCGGATGGCTCTTCTCAGTTCCTCGAGCACGAAATCGTCCGCATTCAGAGCGAAGAGGCCATTCGCCAGTTCGCTGAGATGGACGTAGCGGGGCTCACGCTGAAGCTTCGCGTCCTGAAGAAAGACGGGCGCATTCTTGAGCCCGAGAGCGTCCGCGGTAAACCGACTCAGACCATGCCGCACCTCGAGGTCGGCGACTACGTCGAACAGGAGCGCATCTTCTCGAACTGGAGTCGGGGTGACGGGAGCAGCTACATGGGTCCGACCTGGAACTTCCGCGAAGAAGGCATCGCCTACGCGCGCAGTGAGTTTGTTGTGGTTGCGCCCAAGGCCAAGTCGCTCATTGTCGAGGCGACCGGCGGCGCGCCGGAGCCCGTCGTGAGCGAGGCGGGGCCCTTTGTTGTGCGCAGGTTTCGCGTTGACCGGAGCCCCGCTTACGTGTCTGAGCCGAATAGCCCTCCGACCGCGGAATTTTTGCCGCGGGTGACTGTTGCTTGGGGTGTTGAGTTCCCGGAGCGTCTCGATGCGCTGCGGGCGAGCGCCGTGAGCCTCACGCCCGTCGATCCGCGTGTGAAACGGATCGCCGAGCGCATCGTCGAAGGCGTATCCGAAAAGCGTCCTCTCGAACGCGCGCGGAAGCTGTACCACTGGATCCTCGACAACGTGCAGGAGGGTCCCACCGACGACGGTCGTCAGGTTGTTGTGAGTCGGAACGGGCGCCACGAAAACGGCTTCGAGACTTTGTGTGAAGCTCTCGGGATCCCTGTCGCCTGGGTGATGGCCGAGAGTCGCATCGCCTCTCCTCCCCGCGGTCCGATCAGCGAGTTCGAGCGCCCCTTGTTCCCGCTTCTCCGCGTTGGTTCGGGTAAAAACGTCGCATACCTGACGATGGACAATCGCTACGCGCCCTTCGGGACCATACCGTCCCACGTGCGCGGCCAGAAAGCCTATGTCCTCGGCGGTGAGCAGCTCGGGAAGGCCATCATCCCCCTCGGGGGCATCGACGACAGCATTGCCTACCGCGGCACGGGTCAGCTCAAAGAGAACGGCGACGCCGAACTTCACCTCGAAATCGTCTTCGAAGGAAAGTACGGCGCGAGCCTCCGCGCGGGTCTCGCCGAGATCCCTGAGAATCAGCTCCCGGGAGTCATCGAGAGTCAGCTTCTCGCACAACATCTGAGCGGAGCGCGCCTCGTGAGCCATGAGGTGAAGAAGAAGGACGCTCTCGACGAGCCGCTCATCCTCGAGGTCGAAGTCGAAGTTCCCCATTTCGGGACCATGGCCGGCGGTGTTTTGCTCCTCGGGCCGCCCTTCATGCCCCGCCTTTCTCAGCTCACGTCCCTGGCAGAGCGGAAGACGCCGCTTCTGATTTCAGAGCGCGTCGAGCAGGGCCTCGATCTGACGGTCACCTTGCCCGCGGGCTACATCGCTGAGGTTTATCCGACCTCCGGTGCGTTTGGGGAGAAGGGCTCCTTCTTCAAGATCGAGGACGCGTACATGAGCGGAGCGAAGGGACCTTCGACGGTTCGCCTGAAGCGGCGGGTCGTGACCGAGGCCGGGCGCATTCAGGTCGAGAGTTACCCTCAGTTCCAGGAGTACACGCGCGCGGCGGACAGCGCTCTCGTGCGCGCGGTTCGCGTGCGGAGGACGAGGTAGTCGCCCGTTAAGCCTTCGACCAAGTCGAGTAAGGCTCTACCGCGAGCCGCGAGTTCAAGTAACGCGGATCGCTGGTGACCTCAGAGCCTACAAAATAGGGCTTTTCGAACTCTTGGTCCTCGCGGGAGAGCTCAACTTCCGCGACGACGAGCCCTTCGTTCTCCCCAAAAAATTCATCCACCTCCCAGACGAGCCCTCTAAAAGGCACGTAATGACGAACCTTTTCAACGAGGGGCCCGTCCACGATTTCGAGGAGCGCGCTCGCGTCCGTGAGCGGGATCTCGTACTCGAACTCCGGTCGAGCGAGGCCCGAGGCGCGGCCCTTGATGGTCAAGAACGCCCGATCGTCTTCGATGCGGACGCGGACGGTGCGGCCGGGAGCGCGGGAGAGGTACCCCTGCCGCATGCGCACGCTGCGCTCCGGCTGGAGGCGCGCGAGGTCTTCCTGAGTGACGAGGAACTTCCGCTCGATTTCGGTGGCCACGGCTTATTCTTCCCCCCGAGCCCCCGGGCGCAAGGAGTTTCGCGAACTGACAAGGCGCGGAGACTGTTCGCTTCCAAGGAAAAATGATTTCCGCGAGCTCCGAGCCATGGGCGCTCGCGCCTGAGTCATGCTGAAGTGGTGCTCCCCGAGCCCCGGCTGTTCCCGGCCCGCCGACCCCTATGACCCAGCCGAACCTTCCTTCGCACGAGCGGTCCATCGTTTTGATCGTGGCCGCTGTGCAGTTCGTGAACATCCTCGACTTCATGATGGTGATGCCGCTGGGTCCTGACTTTGCTCGGGAGCTCGGTGTCCCGACTTCGATGATGGGCGCGGTGGGCGGGACCTATACTCTCGCGGCGGCTCTCTCGGGCGTAGTTGGCTCCTTTTTCCTCGACCGATTCGAGCGCCGAAAGGCCTTCACCTGGCTCATGGCCGGGCTCGCCCTCGCGACAGCTCTCGGCGGCTTCGCCTTTAACCTCTCGTCTCTCCTCGCCGCGCGGGTGCTCGCAGGAATGTTCGGGGGACCCGCGACCTCTGTCGCCTTAGCGATCGTGACGGACACTGTGCCTGCTGAGCGCCGCGGGAAAGCTCTCGGCATTGTGGGCAGCTCATTCGCCGTAGCGTCCGTGCTCGGTGTGCCCGCGGGCCTCGAGCTCTCACGTCTCTTCAACTTCCGCGCGCCGTTTTTTGCGGTGGCGGCTCTCGGACTCCTCGTGACGCTCGCCGCGCGCGTCATGTTGCCCGAGCTCCGCGCTCATTTAGATCGCCCTCGAGCGAAAGCAGGGGAAGGCGGTTCTCTTCTCTCACCGAGCTCTCTCCTCTGCCTCGGCGGCATGGGCCTCGTGATGCTCGGAGTGTTCTCGATCGTTCCGAACATCGCGACCTTCGTCGAGTTCAACCTCGGTTATCCTCGTGAGCTCCTCGGTACTCTCTACCTCGTCGGAGGTATCGCGAGTTTCATCGCTGTGCGCCTTGTGGGACGCGCTGTGGACCGATTCGGAGCCGTGAGCGTTTTCGCCTTCGGGACGCTGCTGCACGCCTTCGCCCTTGTCTTCGGCTTCATCCACCCGAGCCAATCGCTGCCGATCTTGTTCGTCTTCTCCGTGTTCATGGTCTCGGGGAGCTCGCGCATGGTCCCGCTCCAGACGTTGTCGACGCGCGTCCCTGAACCCGCCGCCCGCGCCCGCTTCATGTCGGCCCAGTCCGCGGTCCAACATTTCGCCTCCGCCGCGGGCGCCTTCATGAGCTCCGCCTTCCTCGCCGCCGATCCCCGCGGCCGCCTGATCGGCCTCGAAACCGTCGCTTACGTCGCCCTCGGCCTCGCCCTGGCCGCCCCTGTCGTCGTCTGGTTCGTCGACCGCTCGCTAGCGACGAGGGACGCTCTCACAAGACTCACCAGCGCGACGGGGTAGAGTTCGGGGTTCTTGCCGTGAGCTCCCGTCGAGGGCCCCAGGGAGCTCCGGGGCCGGGAGTTGGGAGCCGGCTTCTTTAGAAATGTCCGCCGAGCGCGACGTGGAGGCCCCAGACTTTCCCGGTGTCGAAGGAGAAGCCGTATTGGTCGTCGAGGTTCAGGGTGAAGCGGGTCGCGAGGAAGGCCGTTTCGCCGAGTTCGAAGCGCGCGTAGGGCTCAAGGGAGACCTGGGCACCGTCGCCGCCGAAGCTCTGGAGCTGGAGCGGGAGGCGCGCGCCAATGGCGAAGCTGTCGCTGGCCCAGTAAGCGGCGCCTGGCGCGAAGATGAAGAGGAGGCCCGTGTTCGTGTTGCCGAGACCAATGCCGAGATCGGCTTGAACGTCGCCGGTGACGACGAAAGACGAAGTGACGTCGTACTCGACGCGAGCGGGGACGACGATGTGGACGAGGTTCGGCGTATGATACCAGAGGTCCTGAAACGCGTGGGTGGCGAGACCGGAGATGTTCTGAACGAAGCCCTCGGTTGTGACCGAGCTATCTTTGAAGTTCCAGGGACCGAAGGCGAGGGCGCCGCCCACCTTAAAACGGAGCTGGGGGTTGATGGCGCTGACGTAGTTCACGCCGCTCATCACGTTGCCGAGGGCATACCGATCGCCCGTGACTCCGCTCTGAGACTGAATCAGTCCGTGACCCGTGAGCCCGAAAGTGACTTCGAGGTTTCGGGTGAGCTTCACGCCGCCGCCGACCTGGAGGACGAGAGCATTCGTCGTGGTCGCCCCTTGGGTGCCCGTGTAGAAAGAGAGCTCGCCGTGCATGCGGGAGATCTGGGTCGGATCGGTGCTCAGGTTCGCTCCGAGCTCGCCGGTGGGCGCGGAGAAGATATTGCGGGCCTGGGCGTGGGCCGTCGCCGGGCCCAAAGCGAGCAGGGCGGCGGCGAAGGCAGCTGTGCGTAGTGTCATGATGTTCCCCTAGAAAATGGGTACCGTCGGTGGCGCCCCCTCAGATCGCTACCATCCTATGACCTCGCGTCACAAGTTTTTGCCGTGAGACGGGGAGAGAAAGCTCCCTATGCGTTTGTTCTAAAAGTCCCGCGCACTTGCGGCGCTTCCCGCGCGCACTTCGACCAGCGTTCCGGTGCCACGCTCCCTGAGCGCCCCGCGCTCTCCCGCCACCCTCGTGCATTTTTGAGGTGCGCCGTAGGCGGAGAGGCAAGGACTTTGGTAGAGTAGGAGAGACAATGAGGCGTCAGCGGGAACGGGGATGACGATGGAATCCAAGGGACGGGTCGCGACGAGTCAGGCGGGGACGGGCGAGTTTGGTCAATCGGACGTGCGAGAGCTTCGGCCGACGGACCCCCTCGGGAGCGCAACGGACGCACTCGAAGCGTTGAGCACGAGGCGTGTGACGCTTCTCGACGACGATCGTCCGCCGGAGAGCCTCGAAGGAGAACTCCTCGAACCTGAAGAAGAGGAGGCGACGCCTTCTCTCGGCGCGCCGAGAGTCACGCCGACGACGTCTTCTCATAAACCGCCACCGCGCCCGAGCCATAACCCCCCACATCCTCCGGAGAAGGGCGCGTCGCTCTCTCCGCCTCGCCCGAGTCACGCTCCGGGGTCCGACTCGGAGATGCGCGTGAGCCCTCCGTTCATCAACATGGGCTTCGACGGGCTCCAGATGCTCCTCGAGACGCGCCTCCGCGAAGTGAACACGGAGCTCTCAAAGATCGCTCAAGCGACCGGCCGCGGCCTCATCATTCGGGGCACGCTCCTGCTCCTCGCCTTCGCGGCGGCAGGCGGCGCAATTGGCTACTTCTCCGGGACCTCCGCGGAAGCGCGCACGCGCGCGAACATTCGCGAAGAGGTCATGAAGACCTACTACGGAGGTGAGAGTTCTCTGGAGAAACGGAAGGAGATCTTGAGCTTCGTCGAGGGCCAGCTCGCGAAGAGCGATCTCGGTCTGCGCCTGTGGGTCGATGGAGAACGGCGGCGCGTCGATCAGGAGATCAAAGACACCGAACAAGAAACGAGCGAGCTCGCTTCTCTTCGCTCCGAGCTCGACAAGAAGGACGCTGAGCTCGCCGAGCTGAAAGAAGAGCTCGACAAGGCGATCGCAGCGAAGGCGAAAGCTCCGAAACAGACCGCCGTGCGCTCAGCTGCGCCGCGGGCTACCGCACCTGCCGCATCGCAGGCGACTCCTCGTGACGAGGAAGAAGCGCCTGCTGCGCCCGCCCCGGCTCCAGCGGCGGAACCTTCACCGGAAGAGTAAACGAAAGAGCCCACAGGTGACCGCGGGAGAGCGCTGCGACTTCGGAGTTGGCTCGCCGCGCGTCGGCTTCCAGCTTGGCTTGTCGCGGATCCGCACCGGTTTGGCTCACCAAACGAGCGTGCGCGTCTCGACGTGACCGACGTCCCATGGCTGCCACTCGGTCCAGGCGACGAGCCCAATATCTCCGGGATCGCTGAGGGCAAAGACGGGGAGATCGAGAGCGGACTCCGTGAGTTTGACCAGCCAGCTCGTACCGACGAGATAGGCGCCGCCGTCTGAGCAGTGAGCGGTGGCGATTACGCGGTGGCCGCTTGCTGAAACGGCGGGTGCGCTCACGCGGCAGAGGGAGCGCGTCTCGAGCGTGTAGGTGACCCCGTCGTTCACGCGCCCATTCTTGATCCAAGCGAGGCGAACCTGTGACTCCTCCGCGAAAAAGCGGTAACCCCAGGTCAGCGCTGCGACCTGTCCGTCCCGGCTCACAGTGAGGCCTCCCCCGCTGAGGAAGCGCGGGGAGGGGATCGTGGGGAGCTCCCAGGTCAGGTGGTCACCGCCCGGCCTGAGGAGTCCGAATCGAATGAGGGCCGCCGAGGACGTTTCGATGGGTGGGACGACTCGCCATGCGCCCCAGGCGCTGTCATCGCCTGCGTAGGCGAGCCCGAAGGGGACGAAGGTATAGAGAGGGAGCCCGCTCAGATCGGTGCCGTCGACTGGAACGGTGGTGAGCAGGAGGCTGGAGCCGGTCCAGCGTGCATCATCCCAGACGACCCTGTCGTGCAGCGAGATCAGTGCGCCTGAGGAGTCGAGTCCGGCGGCGAGGGTATGGGGGAAGACGAAGGAGGTGTCGTCTCCGAGAGCGCTATCGTCCTTGGTCAGGTACTGGAAACGGTTCGCCTCGAGGAAGGCCGCGACCGCGGCTCCGGTGCGACCGATGACGATCTCGACAGGCGGCGTCGCGAAGCTTCTCTGTTCGTAGGGAAGCTGGAATTCGTCCACTGACGTGGTGACGCCGAAGGGAATTCCCCCGGAGAAGATCTCCGAGCCCAGCGGGTAAGGCGAGCTTCCTTGAGTGGACTCATAACTGACCCACGAACGATAGCCGTCCTCGGAGATCCAGGCGCCCGCGACTCTTGCGACGCTCGGGTCGGTGCCGGGGAGGCCCGCCTCCCAGTCGACCCCGAACCAACGGGCCTGGCCGACAGAGCCATTTTTGGTCCGAAAGAAGAGAACGGCGGCTTCGCCGCTCGGGGCCATGGCCAGCGCGAGTTCAGGCGCGCCGACCTTCCCGGGATAAATTCCGCCCGCGATGGTGGGTTCGTAGTCGTCGAAATCGACGCTTCCGCCAGCGTTGCCGACCGCTCCGCTTCCGCCGGCGTTGCCGACCGCCCCGCTTCCGCCGGCGTTGCCGACCGCTCCGCTTCCGCCGGCGTTGCCGACCGCCCCGCTTCCGCCAGCGTTGCCGACCGCCCCGCTTCCGGGCGCAGCGCCTACGCTGGGCGCCGCTCCGCTTCCCGCCGCTCCACCTCCGGCTCGCCCGGGATTCGATGCGCCCGAGCCTGTTGCCCCGTCAGAGGTGGCCAGAGAGTCCTCGACAAGCAAGCTCGAGCGCGACCCACAAGCGACCGCCAAGAGCGAAACCGCGACTCCCCTCCACCTGAGCACCATGCTCGCTTCGTACCACGAGAGGGGCCCGCCGTCCCGCGGAACTCACGAGCGGCTCACAGCCACTTCAGGCAGAGAGTTTACCGCGTGCGCATGATGCCCGAAGGCAGGTGATATTTCGGATCCGAATGCGATGACGTCCCGTGACACCGTCGCTTTCGGTCCAGGCAGCAAAGGACGCCGAAGAGATAGGCCTTGCCGTCTGCGCAATAGGCTGATGCGACGAGCTTCGAACCGTCTGCGGAAAGCAAAGGCGCACTTGCGCGGCAGGCGGAGTCGGTTGCGAACACATGATACGACGGACAAATCCCAGAGCTGGTGGTCGTCGTCGGGTGAGAGCTCTCCGGCCCGAATGTACGGGTCGGCTTCACCCGCAGCATCAACGACCCTCCACGCGCCCCAGGCGACGTCGCTTTTCGTATAGGCGAGGCCGAGGGGAATGGAGGAGCGGAGCAAAACTCACCATGTGAGCGTTCGCATCCGAATGCGATACTCCCCTGCCTGTCCAGCGTCTTCTGTCCAAACGGCGAATCCGAGGGAGCCGTTTTCGTTGAGAGCGATGGCGGGAAGGCCGGCGACCCTGTCTGGAAGCCTCCAAGCCCAGTTCACACCAAACAGGTACGCGCTGCCGTCCGAGCAGTGAGCGGAGGCGATGAGACGCTCGAAGCTTTCGGCGAGCGCGGGAGTGCTCACGCGGCAGGGAGCGTCCGTCTCGAGCCCGTGAACAGCTTTCTCGGAGAGGAGGCCGTTCTCTAACATTGCGATGTGGACTTCAGTCTTCGAAGGGAAGCGCTCGGCCCAAAGCACAAGGGGAAGCCTGCCGCTCTGGTCGACGGCTAACCCTCCTCCCTCGGCGAACTCGGAGGAAGCTGTGGCGAGCTCGAAGAACCGAGGAGCCTTGTCGGATTCGAGTCGAGCGACTCTGATGATGCTCACGCTTTGGTTAAAGGAAGGAGCGATTCTCCATGCGCCCCAGGCGACGTCCTCCTTCGTATAGACGAGGCCGAAGGGAACCATAGGATTATCCCCGAACCAGCCATCGGAAGCCTCGTCGATGAAGCCAGAGAAGGAGGGAGACATGAGGTCGATCGAGCGCGCCTCCTCCCAGTAGATCCCGCTCGGAAAGCCAATCAGCGCGCCGGCTTTGGACTTTCCAGCAGCAAGGGGCGGGAGAAAACCAGCCACGACTCCGCCTAAGCTGCGGCTCTCGAAGACATAATGTTTTCGGCCATGGCCGAGAAACGCGACTACCGTGTCTCCGGAGCGACTGACGGCGATATCCACAGTTGGAGCGTCGAAGTTTCCGAGGCCGCGAGGCAGCTGGAACTCCTGGAAGGAGGTCGAAGAGCCCAGAGGAAGCCCTCCCGAGAAGACCTCCGAGCTGAGCGGATACGAGGGGCTTCCTTCTGCCGGCGCATAGCTGACCCATGACCTGAGCCCATCGTCGGCAATCCACGCGCGGCGCACGCTTTGAACGCCTCTCTCCGTTCCGTCCGCGCCCGGCTCCCATTCGTCCCCGAACCAACGAGCTTGACCGACGGAACCCTCTCGGGTCGCGAAAAAGAAGACCGCGCTCTGGGTGGCCGGAGCCATCGCGAGCGCGATGTCAGGAGAAGAGGCCCGCGCGGGATACGCGCCCTCGATCCCGAGCGGTTCTTCCTCCCAGAAGCCGGGCTCTCCGCCAGAGCCCAGCGGAACTCCCGGTCCTCCACCGCTGCCTGGCGCGCCGCCTCCGCCCGCGCCGGGCCCGTCTCCGCTGCCTGGCTCGCCTTCTGATCGTCCCGAGCTCGATCCGCCTGAACCGTCAGCTATGACCGGCGCATCCTCGAGAAGCAAACCAGAGCGCGCGCCACAGGCCACTGCGAAAAGCGGGGCAACGATCACGTTCCAGCGCAGCGCCATGAGGCCTCGTAGCATGAGAGCTGCCCGCCGCGTCTGCTGGATTTTTTCCTTCTCAGTCGAGGGTTCCCGCTTCCGGAGCGAAATCCGGGGGCGCGAGCTCGAACCCCGAGAACTCGAAGGCGGGTGCGACTGTGCAGCCGACGAGCGAGAAGTTCTCACATCCGGGGGTCTCGACGGGCCGCGCCGTTTGCCAAGCGAGGGGCGGAATCACGAGCTGGGGCCGCTCACCGCAGAGGACATCCGGGCCGAGGATGTGGCGTCGGACCTCGCTGCCTTCGGTCCAGACCAAGATCTCGAGGGGCGCGCCGCGGTAGTAGTGCCAGACCTCGACCGCGTCGATGCGGTGCCAATGAGAGCGCTGGCCGTGTTCGAGCAGATAATAGATCGCTGTCGATTGGCCCCGGCCCTTCGCCGGCGCATCACGAAAGGTCTCGACGTAGTACCCGCCCTCCGGGTGTTCCTTCATGCCGAGAGCCGCGACAATCGTCGCCGCGTTATCTGTCCTCCGCTCCGTCATGGGCAAATCCTAACGCCGCTCCTCCCCCCCACCAAGGAAAGCCAAGAAAACCGAGCGCATTATTCTGCGCAAACACTGCGTACCCCGGCGCGGGATGACCACGAAGGTTCTACTTCTCCGTCTCGCTTCGACTCACGAAGGTCAAAATCAGCGTCCAGAAGGTCAGGACGAGGTTCGAGAGCGGGAGCTGGAGCGGAACCGGGAGCGAATAGATGATGGCGACCGCCGGGATCCAAACGAACCAGTTCGAGGCCATCACGACGATCAGCCGAGCCCAGAGGCTCTCCTTCCGGAGCGCTGCGCGCACGCCCGCGAACGAATAGCCCGAGTCCTTCCAGAGGAAGAAGATCGTCTGCGTCGGGACGGCGAGGAGCGGTCCGTAAGCGAGCTGGTCGACGAGGGTCTTCGAGAGGATCGTGATGAAGTCGCGCTCATTTCCGAACCACTCGGCCTGTGAGAGATAAAGGAGATCGACCTCGAAGCCCTTATAACCCCAGAACAGGAGATAGAAGGCGAAGTCCTTGAGCCGACGCTCCTCGGGAATACGCCGGGCGAGCGTGAGGACCACGTAAGGGACGAGGCCGCCGAAGAAAGAGGTCGCGAGGACCGAGTAGACGAAGCCGCCTTCGACTTTGACGCGGCCGACGAAATCGAGAGCTTCACGGACGCTCCCACTGAACTCGTAAGCGAGCACGATCGCGAGAGCGAAAGCCTGGAGAAAGAGGCCGGGGACGATGTTGGCCCGGACTGCGCTGAGCACCGGGCGAAAGAAGGAAGAGACGCGCGGCATGGGGTCAGTCGACCTGCTCGAGAGCACGCCAGAAGTACCAAGTCGCCGTCGATCGATAAGGGGCCCAGCGCTCGCCGTGTCGTTCGAGCTCGCGGGGAGTGGGAAGGTCTGAAGTTCCGAAGATCAAGCTGTATCCTTTTCGCACGCCGTAGTCGGTCGAAGAGAGAACGTCCGGGCGTCCGAGATCAAAAATAAGAAACATCTCCACGGTCCAGCGACCGACGCCGCGGACAGTCGTGAGTCGCTCGATGATCTCCTCGTCGGTCATGCCGAGGAGCGCGCGCCGCTTGGGGATTTCCCCGGCGACGACCCGTTGAGCAAGATCTTGGAGCGAGCGAGCTTTGGCCTCCGAGAGCCCTGCCCCCCGAAGGAGCGAGAGCTGAGCTTCGGCGACGAAATCCGGACGCAGCTTCTTTCCGTCGAGCTCGAGAACCCGGGCCCAGATACTGCCCGCCGCTTTTCCGCTCAGCTGCTGATAAGTGATGGCCTTGGCGAGGGCGAGGAAGACGTCCGTCTGCCCACGCCCGAGGCGCATCGGTCCTGCCCGCTCGATGACCGAGCGAAACTTCGGCTCGAGGGAGTGGAGGGAACGAGAGCCCTCGTCGAAGTCCTCGTGGAGGGCCTGGCGTGTCGTTTCGCGGCGCCGTTCGTGGACGACGCGAGCTTTGGAGAGGGAGGTCTTCGCTGCGGCCGCCTTCGCCGGGGCAGGCTTCGCTTGGTTGGCTGAGCTTCGTGGGGCGGCCTTCGCGCTGGTTGCGCCGATTGTCCCCTGTTCGATGGCGAGCAAGCGCGTCTTCGTGGCGGTGCCACCTGGCGCTGAGAAACCGCCGATGCCGCCGCCGCTCGCGAGGACGCGGTGACAGGGGACGATGATCGCGACGGGGTTTCGTCCGAGGGCTTGGCCGACGGCGCGGGCCGCGCCGAGTTTCCCGAGAGCGCGAGCGATCTCGCCGTAGCTGCGCGTCTCGCCGGGCGGGATCTGGCGCGCGAGCTCGTAGACGGAGCAATAGAATTCGCTCACGCCGCTCAGATCGACGGGGACGCTGGCGAGCGAAACCTTCTCGCCGCGAAGGAGCTTCTGGACCTTGTCGATGGCCCGGCGAATCGGGACGGACGGTTCGGCGAGCTCGGCGCTGGGATGGCGGGCGCGGAGCTCGGCTTCGGTGGCCCTCCGCGTGCGCTCGGGGAGCAGGAGGCTCACGACGCCCCGTTCGGTCCAGACGAGTCCGATCGGGCCGAGCGCGCTGTCGAAGACGGTGTACCGCTGCATGGACGAAGGGCTCTCTCGAAGACTCGCGAAGGGGGCGCCTTTGAGTCGAGCCGCGACCGTGAGGCGAGTCAAGCTACCTGAGGGCGGTCACGCGGGAGAGGGAGCTGCGGAGCGCCAGTGAGGCCGGCTGAGCGGAGTCGCGCGGCGCTACTGACACTGGGTGACCGCCGCGCCGTTCCGCGTGACGTTGATCCACTGAATGCTCGGGGGACAGTCGTGGTTGAAGTTGATGTTCGTGCCGGTGAGCGTGATGTTCTCGAAGACGAGCTGATTCGAGCGGCGCGTGTCGGTTCCGTAGGAGACCATGAAGTTCCCGGAGTTGACGATGCGGCTCTGGGTGCTCGAGGTTCCGATACGGACATTGGTACACCATTCGAGCCAGACGGCGTTCGAAGCGGTGTTCTCGAGGTCGACCTCGTCGATGGTGACGCCGCCGCTGTCCGTGAGACAGAAGATGCCCTGGCCGTTTTGGCCGCCGGACTCCCGCGCGATGACCTTCTTGACGTGAATGCTCATCGGGTGATTCCCCGAGTCCCAGTCCTTGCCGTTATCGTTCGCCATGCGGAAGACCGCGTAACCGGCGTTCGGTGAGACGCCTTTGCCGTCGACGAGATCGACCTCGACGTTCACGGAGTTATTGAGCATGAGCCCTGCCTGGGTCGCGCTGCGCGCGACGACGCGCCCGATCGTGATGTCCTTGATGCCGTAGAACTCGACCCCGTGGGAGACGTTCTCGACGTAGACGTCATCGAGCCGGAAACCCGAGCGCCGCGCGGCGTTACTGGCGCTATTGGCCCAGTCGCTTCCGCCCGGATTGTTGTCGATGCGAATGCCGAGCCCGCCGCTCAGGCGAATATCCGCGACGCCAATGTGAACGTTCTCCGTCTCCCGGAAGAAGGCGCCGTACTGAGCGTTGCCGCGGATGGTGAGGTGAGGAATGTCGATATTCGAAGCGCTCCGCGCGTAGATCGGACTCCGATCCGAGCCGCCCGTCGGGTCGACGACAGTGATCGTCGCACAGACGTTGAGCACCGTGTTGCTGAACACGCGAAGCTGCTCATTCGCCGGAACCGTCCCGTCGCTCGCGAGGAGAACCTTGCGCTTTGAGTTTGCGCTCGCGCCCCCCGACCCAAGCGCCGCGCGCATCGCCTCGAGCAAACTCCCGTGCGTCCCTCCCCCGCTCACGCTCCAGCTATTCCCCGCCCCCGTAACAACCGCATCATACCCGCTCATCTCCCCATCACAGGGATACATCTCCGCCAAAGACCCCGGCTCCCCGCCCGGTCCGCCCCCGCTCCCCTGGCCTCCGCTCCCCGCGCCCCCGCTCGCGCCTCCCCCGGCCCCGCCCGAGCCCGTCTCGGCGCCGCCTGAGCCGTTCCCCTGCCCTCCTGAGCTCGTCTGTCCTCCGGAGCTGGTCTGTCCCCCCCTCGCGTCCGCCCCGCCGCTCGCCGCCTGGCCGCCGCCCGAGCCCGCAGAGCCGCCGGCGCCCGCTGCCGCGCCTCCCGCGCTCTCTCTT
>JAEYYX010000007.1 GCA_023428245.1 Pseudomonadota bacterium | reverse complement strand
CGGGGTTTTTGCGCCTCCCCCAATAACGCCTCTCCCGCGCCCCGGCGAACGGCGGCGACAGACCTTCTGGACTTGCGCCGCCCTGTTCGCGGTGCGCTGAGCGCGGCGGCGGATCTGTTGTTCGTGGACGCGCGGGAGCCTCGTGCGATCCAGCGCCCGAGGAGCGGCGGTTCGCTTTGTCTTATTGGTTGAGGACATCGCCTTTGACGCTTGTCGCGATCGCGGCGGCCTCGGCGATGAGTTCGTCAGGAACGCCGAGTTCTTTCAGCGTTCCGCCGAGGTTCTCCATGACGGCTGTAAAGTCGGCTTCGGTGAGGTTCATTCTGGCGTGCGCCGCCCGCATGTCCTTCCCGGAGTAGTTTGCAGGTCCACCGAACGCAAAGGTAAGAAAGGCCTTCTGTTTGACGCGCTGACGGTCCATGTCGATGTCGTCGAAGAAGTGACTGATGCGGTCGTCCGCCAACACCTTCCGATAAAACACGTCCACGGCCGCGTCCACAGCCGCTTCGCCGCCGATCTTCTCATAGAGTGAGCTCATCTCGATTCTCTCCTCGCCGCGGCGAGTTCGCCGGGCATTAGTGGTTTTTTTTGCTTCGTCTTGGTGCGACCAAAACAAGTAAACCGGATGCTAGTTTGTGGGCCCGCGAGGTGTCAAGGATGATGAGCGATCGCGGCGAGCGTAGACACATCATCCGCTCACATATGTGGCGACAGCGTTTCGACACCAGTCCGAAACAGAAAAGCGAACTTCTTGCGCGTTCTCTGCTCCCGAAGCTTCCCTGATAACGGTGAACGCGGGGACTTTGACCTGATTGAGTGTGCGCGGGATGTGTATCGCCCGTGGCGACGTGTTTGCGCGCATTGTCCTGGTCGCGCTCGAACGCGCTCGCCTGAGAGACAAAATTCGCGCGAGCCTTGCGCCGACTCTCAGGTGACTCGAAGGGGGGAGAACAGGAGCGGCGCTTTCGTGTTTCCCGCAGTGAACAGAAAGACGATTGTTTCGAGACGACGCAAGGTGGTGCGGCGCATGCGCGCTCAACGGAATGCTGAGGCGCTCTTGGGGACAACGCTTCAAACGATCAGCGCTCGTTCTTCTGTTCGTGCGCTTTTCGCTCGGCTTCGAGGATGCTGAGGGGCGTCGACGGCGCGGTGCTGCCGGCCTTCTTCCGCTCCTTCGGAGCGGGTTCGTTCGGGCGAGTCGGCGGGGAAGCGTCAGTCTTGCGTGTCATGAACCAGGCTGGGGCGAGAACCGAGAAACGCGCGAAGTCATTTCATCATAGCGTCCACTCTGTAGCTCGGCAACACGGGCCTGCTTTCGGGGTGGGGGTGAGTCCCCGGCTCTTCGCTTTTTCCCTGTTTTCTGCGCCAAGAAGCCACGGACGCTCCGGACCGAATCTCGGGAGAGCGAAATCGCGCCGTAGTCTGAGAGCCAAGCCCGAGCGAGACGAGTACGGGGAGCTCCCAAGGAAAGTGGGGCTCCCGATCTTGAACAATGCGCTAGCTCCCTGAAAACTCAGGAGACGCATGATGAGGACGAGGCGGAGAACGGGGGAGCGCTTTGCCCAAGCCCTGGAGGTGCGGGTCTCCCGCTGGTTCGGGGGGCGGTGGGGGAGGTTTCGCGCGCTCTTCGCCGGAGTGCTCTTCGCAGGACTGGGAATCTTCTTGTACCTGCTCTGGTCGCCACGGCCGATCGCTGTCTTGATGGAGTTCACGGGTCGCCCGGAGCGCGACTTCAGCGTGAACATGAACGAGTGGAGTCCCGCTGCGCGACGCGATGCTTTCTTTGATGGCGATGCGGCCCGCACAGACAAAACATCAAACGCGAACTTCCGGCTCGGAGCGCGCGCGCGCTTGTTCTTGCGTCCGGACTCTCAGGTCCGGTTCGGACGGCGTTCTGGCTCGGGCACGCTCGGGGTAACGGTTGAACTCGGCCAGGTGGACGTCGGTACGGTGGACGAGGGCGTACGCCTCGAGTCACTCTTTGGTGAGCTTGCCCTCGAGGCGGGGAGCACTGTGCGGCTCCAGAGGGTCGGCTCGAGGCTCGTCGCAAGTGTGGTCCTCGGACGCGTGGAGCTTGTGGGCGCGTCCCCTCGCAGCCTGGGGGCCGGGGAAAGTCTTACCCTGGAGCTCGGGGGCCTCGTCGTTGATGGTCCGAGCGAAGGAGCCAAAGAAGCGGCGCGGTCCGCGAGGGATGAAGACAACACGGTTCCGGCCAGCCCGGTGAGCGATCTCGTCGTCAGAGCCGGAGAGACCTTCTGGGTGCACGATCCTGAGCCGCCCACGCGTATTGGCTTTCAAGGCGAGGGCCTCTGTCCGGGCTCATCGCGGCTCCGGGCGGGGGAACAGGAGGTGGAGGGCGTGGGCACGCTCGCGCTCAACTTTGGCGGCGGTAAATACAAGTACGCTCTCTACTGTACGGATGGAGGCGAGCGTTTGGCGGCTGAAGGCCAGTTCGAAGTGCTCCGCGACAAAGGCGCCAAGCCGCTCCCGGCGTTTACGCCGTCAGCGACTGTCCATGCCGACGGACGCGTCTACACGGTCTACTACCAAGAGCGCTTGCCACAAATCACCGTTGTATGGCCGAGCGCTCCAACGGGTACTACCTATGAGCTCACGCTCGACGGTCAGGTGATGTCTGTTGCTCAGCCGTCTGTCGCCTTGCCTTCAGGACGGCTCGGTCCCGGGACCCACCAGCTCGTCTTTTCGACTACCGGGACGCCGAAGCGAACCTCTCGAAGAACGACCGTCGACATCCGCGTCGATGCCCAAGCGACCGCGGCCCGCGTCGCCGAGCCGAGTGATCGCTTCGAGCCTGGCAGTCCCGTCTCGGTCGCGGGACAAGCCATGCCCGGCTATTCGGTCATGCTCGACGGAACTGAGCTCACCCTCGACAGTCAGCGTCGCTTCTCGACTATCGCGAGCCCTCAGGGCACGATGGCGCTTGCCTTCACGCGGCCTGGCCGTGGTACTCATTACTACCTACGTCGCCCCAAGAGCAGCGAAGCCCCCCCCTCTCCTTGAATATGCAGCCCTCTGAGCCTCCCGAGTCTTCGTTGATCCTCGGCCGCTATCGGGTGGTCCACCACCTGGCTCAGGGAGGCATGGGCAAGGTGCTCCTCGGACGGCTCGAAGGAGTCGACGGCTTCAAGCGGCCGGTGGTGCTGAAGATCATGCGCCCGGAGATGAGGGTAAGCGAGGAAGGCAATCGGCTCTTCCGTCGCGAAGCTCAGATCCTTTCGCGCATGCAGCATCCGTCGATCCCGAACATCCTCGACTTTGGCGTCGAGGATGGAGCGTACGTGATGGCGCTTGAGTACGTTCACGGTTATCCGGTCTCGCGCTGGCTCGACTATCGCCACTCGATTAGCAAACAGGTTCCTATTGGAATCTGTCTTTTCATCGTGCGCCGGGTCCTTGACGCGCTCCAGTATGCTCACGAATTTCTGAACGACGATGGCACGGTCGGTGAAATCGTCCATCGAGACGTCGCCGCTGACAATGTGCTCTTGGATCGGACCGGCTACGTCTACTTACTCGACTTCGGCATCGCGAGCATGAACGGTCGGACAGGCCGGGTCTCGTCTGCCTCCGGCGTCTTCCGCGGGAAACTCGGCTACGCCGCGCCGGAGACGCTCAGAGGAGAAGCGGCATCGCCTCGCGCTGACCAATATTCAGCGGCTATTTTGCTCCTCGAATTACTGACGCTCGAGACGCCGTTTCAGTCGGACGTGATCGGAGAGACCGTCCAGAGAATGGCCCACGAGCCGCCACCGCGCCCCTCACAGTTCAGGAACGACATCCCTGAAGGGTTCGAGGAGGTGCTCATGAGGGCGCTCGAGAAAGATCCCCGGGAGAGATTCGCTTCGGTGCGTGAATTCTCGAGGGAACTTCGGCGATTTCAGAGCGACGACGATGACGACCTCGCTGAGGAGCTGAAGCGGATCGTCGAAAGAGATTTCGACATCCTGCCTGCCACGGTCAATGTCGAGCCCCTGCAAGTTCGAGAAGAAGCGCTCGCGAAGGAGTTTCGCGGCGCCATGCGCTCGGTGAGCTCGGTAAGCTCGGTGCCAGACGCGCTGCTTTCGGGCAGACGTTCAAACAATACGATGCTGTGGGGTGCGCTTGTGCTCCTGATCTTCGCGTTGACTGTCGCGATGGGATTTTTGATGCGGGATCGCACCGAGCAGGTTGTGGTCGTGGGTGGCTCTTCGAAAGAGCGAGAGGCTGACCGGGAGGGGCAGAGCAAATCGGACGTCGAGCCAGAACCTCCGCGGTCACCGGAGGAGGAGCTGACTCGCTCGATCCACGCGCAAGGCACAGCCCTCGAAGCTTGTTTCATGGCGCATCTCGAGCTCGCCGAGAAGAACCCCGAGGCCATGCTCCACTTCAGAGTGCCCGCACGGGGCCGAAAGGCGAATGTGGAAGTTCAGCCGAAGGCGATCGCGGTGAGTCCTCTTGGCGCCTGCTTGCAGCGCGCCGCCGAACAGATCGACTTCCCCGAACCGGAGCGGGCACTCTCCTTCCGTATTCCCGTCCGCGCTCGGTTTGCTCGCGCCGCCGATTGAGTCCCGCGTTTCCGCACATTCCGCCCTGCCCGGCGGCCTGCTGCTCAATCGCTCACGGAGCGAGGCTCTTCGGGCAAACTTGACGGAAAACCCATCACGAGGTCGTTGCACTGCGGTCAAAGACCACCGATGCTTTCATTTGGGGGCGCGTGGATTTGACCGCTCCGCTCCGTGGTCGTATTCGTGAGGCCTCTCGCGCGTGCGAGAGAGAAGGAAACGATTCATGGCGCTTCATATCGGTAGCATCGCGCCGGACTTCGAGCAGGACTCGACGGCCGGAAAAATCAAGTTTCACGAGTGGATCGGGCAGACCTGGGCGATCCTGTTCTCCCATCCCAAGGACTTCACCCCCGTTTGCACTACGGAACTGGGACGCGCGGCGAATCTGAAGGCCGAGTTCGATAAGCGGAACGTCAAGATGCTCGCGGTCAGCGTAGACGACGTTGAGTCTCACAAGCGCTGGACCTCCGACATCGAAGAGACCCAAAACGCCCAGATGAACTTCCCGATCCTCGGCGATGCGGATCGGAAGGTCGCGACGCTCTATGACATGATCCACCCGGAAGCGAACGATACGCTTACGGTGCGGAGCGTGTTCATCATCGACCCGAACAAGAAGATTCGCACCATCATCACCTACCCCGCGAGCACGGGCCGGAACTTCTCGGAGATCCTCCGCGTCATCGACTCGCTCCAGCTCACGGACAACTACAAGGTTGCGACCCCCGTCGATTGGAAGGATGGCGATGATTGCGTGATCGTGCCCGCGCTCACCGACCCGGAGGAGCTCAAGCAGCGCTTTCCGAAGGGATACCGCGCGCTCCGTCCCTATCTCCGGCTGACTCCCCAGCCCAACAAGTAAGGGTCGGGTCCGACCTCGTCCGGCCCGTCCTGACTTCGGTCCTGGTCCGAACCAGGAGACGGCGGATCTCTGAATGGATGCGGCGAAGCCTTGAGCTCTTCGGAGCTCGGCGCTTCGCCGTTGCGCTTTCGGGCTTGTCCGAGAAAGACGTCTATTCGACGGTCCCTCATGCTTTCTTGCGTGCACCCCATTTTTGAGAAGCGGTGGGGCCACGCGCGCCCGTGTGCCGTGATAGGGTGAAGAGCCGTGAAAGAACAACTCACTCCAGAAGTGCTCGCTCTGTTCCCACCCGACTTCGAGGATAAAGGGTTCACCCGCGCGATGGGCATGGACTACGTTCGTCTCACGGCCGAAGAAGTCGTGATCGAGTGGACCGTGGGCCCCGAGCACCTGCAGCCCTACGGCATCGTGCATGGTGGGGTCCACGCGGGCGCGATCGAGACGGCCTGTTCCATGGGCGCAGTGGTACAGGCGGGACCTGGATTTGTGATTATGGGCGTAGAAAATCAAACGAGTTTTCTGCGTGCCGTGCGGAGCGGGAAGCTCACCTGCCGAGCGGTCCCGGTTCACCCGGGGCGCCGCCTTCAGCTCTGGGAAGCCAAGATCACCGATGCCGATGGGAAACTGGTGGCGACAGGGCGCGTCCGGATCTTCTGTGACCCGCGCTGAGAGTCGGGGGGGGCCGGAGCGCCCGCTGGAGGAGGTCCTTCTCCCGTCGAGTGAGGCTTTTCGGAAAACCTGCGCTAGATTCGCCCTCATGCTTCGACTCATGCATCCGCTGCGCAGTGCTCCGGCAGTGCTGCTCCTGGCAACGTTTACCGCTGTGGGCTGTGGTTCCGAGGGGGAGGCCGGTCCTGCCGGGACGGGGGGCAACGGAAACGGGACTGGCGGCGTAGGAGCTGGGCCGTCATCTGGTGGTGGGAGTGAGAATCCCGGAGGCAGCGGAGCCAGCACGAGTTCGGGAGGCGGATCGAATCCCGGGTCGGGTGGTGCGCAAGGTTCGACAGGTGGTAGCGGGAGCGGCGCTGGCGGTAGCTCCGTGCCCCCCGAGAGCGAAATCGATCCTCCGAGTGAGCCTCTGAGCGACTTTATCGTGGTCGATCAGTTCGGCTACCTCCCCGATTCGGAGAAGATCGCCGTCGTTCGCCTTCCTGCGCAGGGTTTCGACTCCGGGGCAGAGTACACCGTGGCTGAGCGTTATCGGATCATGAACGCGGCGACCGGTGAGGCCGTCCTTGAGCTCGAGCCTGCCCAATGGAAGGGCGGTCAGGTGCACCAGCAGAGCGGTGACCGTGCTTACCATCTTGATTTCTCAGAGGTGCGGGAGGCCGGCGTTTACTACGTCCTCGACGGCGAGAACTCGGTCCGTTCGGGTCTATTCCGCATTTCCAACGACGTCTATCGCGACGTCTTGAAGCATGCAGTGCGGACCTTCTTCTACCAGCGCGCAGGCTTCGCAAAGGAAGCGAGGTATGCGGGCGCCGCATGGGAAGACGGAGCGAGCCACGTTGGGTCTGGGCAGGACAAGGAAGCTCGCCTCTACAGCGCCACGAGTGATGCCTCGACGGCCCGCGACGTTTCCGGAGGTTGGTATGACGCGGGCGACTACAACAAATACACGCCTTGGACCGCCGACTACGTCGTGACGCTGCTCCGAGCCTACGAAGAGAACCCCGGCGTGTTCGGGGACGACTACGGCATTCCCGAATCAGGCAATGGCGTGTCCGACCTTTTGGATGAGGTTCGCTTCGGCCTAGAGCACCTGATCCGGCTTCAGAACGAAGATGGCTCTGTGCTCTCGATCGTCGACCTCGATCACGGGAGCCCTCCGTCGGCTGCAGACGGTCCGAGTCGTTATGGACCCGAGAGCACTAACGCGACGGTCCGCGCTGGGACGGCTTATGCGATCGGAGCTCGCATCTTTTCGGATGTGGACGAAGACTTTGCCAGCGAGCTCGAAGAGCGCGCGGAGAGCGCCTGGGAGTGGGCGAGCGAGAACCCTCGGGTGATTTTCTACAACAACGACGGCTCGAACGACCTCGGAGCAGGACAACAGGAGCTCGATTGGAGCGGGAACCCTGCGGGCATCGTTCTTTTCAAGAACAACTTCGCGATGGAGCTCTACCGGCTCACTGGCGAGAGTGCTTATCTTGAATTCCTCGAGCAGAACTACGACGTCACGAAGGAAGGGTCGAGCGACGCTGCTTACAACGGGCTTAACTACTACGTAGCGGGCTGGGATCAGCAGTTCCACGACACGTACCTGCTACTCGCGAAAATGGAAGGAGTCGCGCCCGCTGTGTCTCAAACGATCTTGGATCGCTATGTGAATGCACTCGGTTCCGATGACAATTTCGGGACGCTCGCAGGGGATCCCGATCCCTACTTGGCGTTCGTCGCCGACTACACCTGGGGCTCCAATGCGCACAAGTCTCGCACCGGGCTCGTGTTCTACTCCGCGCTCACCTACGATCTCGACCCCGGTTTCAAGGCAGAAGCCCGCCGCGCCGCTGAGCGCTATATCCACTACTTGCATGGCGTGAATCCGCTCGGGCTCGTCTATCTGAGCAACATGGGCGAGAGCGGCGCCGAAAAGAGCGTCACACAATTTTACCACACGTGGTTCGGGGAAGGGACGCCCTGGGACGAGGTCGGGTCTAGCGAGTTCGGGCCTGCACCCGGCTTCCTCGCGGGCGGTCCGAATCCTTCCTATGAGTGGGATGGCTGCTGCGAGACCGATAGTTGTGGCGTGAGCTGCGGCGCAGCACCGCCGAGCCCTCCTGCAGGCCAACCAGCGATGAAGTCCTACGCTCAGTTCAACGACAGCTGGCCTCTCAATTCTTGGTCGGTCACGGAGAACTCGAACGGCTATCAGGTCGAGTACATCCGCCTGCTGTCGAAGTTCGTGGAGTGACAGGGAAAAGTTCGGCGAAAGCCCTCTGCACTGGGCGGGGAGACTTTCGCCCTCCTCCCGGGGGAACGCCCTCTCAACGCTTCCCCGGGCGTTTCTTCTTGGAGGTCAGAATCACCGCGAGCCCAGGCAGAAGGAGGGTGAAGAGCCCCTGGTCCTCGAGAATCTCGTTGCCGAAAAGCGTGCGGAACTCAGGGAGACGGAGGGAGACGGGGCGCTCAGAGAAATTGCAGAGGACACCGACCCGTCCCCGCCATAGGACAAGCCAGCGGTCATCCTCGTCAAATTCGACTCGGACCGTCTCGAGCTCGTCGCTTTGGAGCTCCGGGTGCGTGCGCCGGAGAGCGATCAAGGACCGGTACCGCGCCAAGGTCCTTTTTGCAGCTTCGGTCTCCGGAAGCGAAGAATCGAGCGTTGAGCGTACGAACGCTTCTCGAGAACTCGGATCGAGCGTCTCCGGGTTTTCCCAGCCGAATTCGGACATCTCCCTGTGTCGTCCGGAAAGCACGGCTTCTCGTAGCTCTGGCTCAGCGTGGTCGATGAAGTAATGGAAGGGAGAGGTAGCGCCCCATTCTTCGCCCATGAAGAGCATGGGCGTAAACGGAGAGAGCAGGGTCAGGCCGGCGGCGATGTCGCACTTCGCTTCTGAGACCAGTGTCCGCAATCGGTCTCCTTGGGGTCGATTGCCCACCTGATCGTGGTTCTGGCTGTAGACGACGAAGCGCCGGCCCGGTGGGTTTCCAGGAGGCGCTCCTTGGGCTCGCTGTCGGTAGCGGCTGAACTCTCCTTGCAGCGCGTATCCTTGGGTCAAAGCGCGCGCAAGGGGCCGCAGAGAACCGAAATCCTGATAGTAGCCGGCGCGCTCGCCGGTGAGCGCTGCGTGGAGGGCGTAGTGGAAATCGTCGGACCACTGGGCGTCGAGTCCGTATCCATGGGGGCGCTCGGTGATGAAGCGAGCGGCGTTCAGATCGCATTCCCCGATGAGGAAGAGGGGTCGGCCGCTCGCTCGAGCGAACTCAGCCACCTCGCGGGATAGCGCGGACAAGAGGTGTTCGGGGGATTGGTCGAAGATGGTCTGGACGGCATCGAGGCGAAGGCCATCGATGTGATAACTTTCGAGCCAGAACCGCGCGTTATCCAGCACAAAGCGCCGCACCTCGTCACTGTCCGGACCATCGAAGTTCAGCGCTTCACCCCAGGGTGTATGGTAGCGAGCTGTGAAATAGGGCCCAAAGCGTCCTAGGTAGTTCCCGCTCGGTCCTAGGTGATTGTAGACGACGTCGAGGATGACTCCGAGCCCCGCCTGGTGGCAGGCGTCGACGAGCCTCATCAGAGCGTAGGGGCCTCCGTAAGAGGCCTGGGGCGCAAACAGACCCACGCCATCATAACCCCAACCGCGCTCACCGGGGAAACTCGCGACAGGCATGAGCTCGATATGAGTGATACCAAGCGCCCGGAGACGCGGAAGCTCCGCTATGACTCCATCAAAAGTCCCGGCTTCGGTGAAGGTCCCGACGTGGAGCTCGTAGATCACGGCTCGCTCGAGCGGGACCGCCCGATACTCCGCGTCTGACCAAGAGAACTGCTTGAAGTCCACGCAGCGGGAGGGCCTGTGCACTCCCTCAGGTTGCTCGGCGCTCCGCGGATCGGGGAGCGGCGGCCCATCATCGAGCGAAAACGCGTACCTTTGGTCGGGCTCGAGGTTCTCGCGCTCGGCGACGAACCAGCTGCCCGGGACTGGGCGGCAGGGCACCCGCTCTTCGCTCGGGAAAAGAACAAGGTCCACCCGCTTTGCGCGGGGAGCCCAGACGCGGAGTGGCTGCAAAGAGGCCATGAGTGGAGTGTCCTCCTGGACGGGCTTTTTCGCGACCCGATGTAGGGTCAGGCCTCACCCGGCCCGTGCGGACGACGTCCGATCTTTCCTTCCGAAATAAGGTTCAAATTGTTTCGATCGCTTCGGCCTCCCCGAGCATTTCTCCTTCGAGATGGAGCTAGAGGAACTGAGGGGAACCGCGGACAAGAGGCCTTTTCGCTTTGGCGGGCTCGGAGCCTGGACACTTTCGGTCGCGATCGTCGCCTGTTCCTCCTCGAATTCGGGGAAGGGCGGCGTGGATACAGACGGGTCGAGCGTGACAGGGGGCACGGGCTCTTCGGAGGACCAGGGAAGCGGCGGCCTCTCGGCGAGCGGCGGGAGCTCCTATGACGGTAGCGAGGACGACCTCTCGGTGGGCGCTCCGGGGGGACAAACGGGTGACCCGGACGGAGGAAGCGTCTGTGAGGAGTCCTCGGCGGGGACAGAGCTCGCGCCCCTCTACTTGGCTTTTGCCTTCGACGTCTCAGGCAGCATGGGCGCCCTCGATCGACCCTACTGGTGGCACGATCCTGAGCGCAAGTGGCGTCCTGTGGTGGAGGCCACGAAGGCATTTTTCGAGGAGCCGGACCTTGAGCGGATGAATGCCTCGATGGTTCTGTTTCCGGTCGACGGAGGCAGCGACAGCCGATGTGACAGTGAGACCTATGAGACCCCCGATGTCCCGATGACGGGGCTGCCGTCGACGGCTTTCGGTGCGGTCCTCTCCGCCTATGAAGAGGAAGTAGGCGCCGGGCTTGCCGGAGGCCGCTGGAGAGGAGGAACGCCGACTTTCGCCGTCCTCGAGGGTGCAGGGCGTTTCTTGGGCGACCTCGAGACAATGGAGGACGGCGAGCGCGCGGTGGTGCTCGTGACGGACGGTCTCCCGCAGGGCTGCAGCGAAGAGCTAGAAGATGCCGTGGAGGCGGCGCGGGAGCTCTCTGAGCGCGGCATCGCGACTTACGTGATCGGCATCGAAAACCCGACGGTCCCGCCGGCTGAATTGCCCGCGGGATGGCGGAACTGGGGCTGCACCGACGGCGGGGAAGACGAGCCCTGTCCTCCTCCCGAGACGCTCTCGGCATTGAATCAGATTGCCGAAGCAGGGGGCACAGGTAGCGCCTTTCTGATCGACACATCGAACCCGACTTCCACGAAAGGCGCGCTCCTTGATGCCATCGAAGACATCCGAAAGCGCTCCTTTTCCTGCACTGTCGCGATCCCACCTCATCCTGAGGGGCTCACATTCGCCCCCGAAGAGATCGATGTGTCTGTGGGGCAGGGCGGGACGAGCGAGCGTCTCGACTACGACGAAGCCTGTTCGAGCGATAGGAGCTGGAGATATGCGAGCGTGGACGGCGAGCGGACGATTGAGCTCTGCCCGGAGACGTGCAGAGGCATCCTGAGCTCGGCGGGCGCGGAGCTTCAGGTGAACTTCCTGTGCGGTCCCCGCCCGATCAAGTGAGGGCGTCGAGAGCTATCGAGAGAGCGCCATCCTGCTCGGCGATCAGCTCGCGCTCAATAGTGCGCCGATGCGCTCCGCGGCCCGGGTGGCGAGGGCCATGATCGTGATTTGGGGGTTCACGCCGAGGGGGCCCGAAACGGTGCTGCCGTCGACGACGAACAGGCCCTTCAGATCGTGACACTCATGGTTCAAGTCGACGACACCTTGGCGTGGATCTTGGCTCATGCGGCAGGAGCCAAGTGGATGGTAACTTGTGACGATGAGGTCCGAGGGGCTGAGCGAACTTCGCGCGAGCACCTCGACGTCTGCCTTAGATTTCAGGCGAACTGGCTTCAAGAGCCCCGGGAAGACCTCCCGCGCTCCCGCGGCGAAGAGGAGCTCAGAGCAGAGAACGAGCGCTCGCTGAATGCGCCGCATATCTCGTTTCGTGATGTTGTAGGTTAAGATCGGAAGACCCTTCGGACCGAGCCGAATGCGCCCGCGCGCTTCCTCGGCCAGGAGATAACCGATCCCGGCCAGGTGGTTCTGCTGCTCGAGCACTTTGACGAGCGGTCTGCCCAAGAGGCCCAAAAGGGGCGCCGTTGTTTGGTAATCGGAGCCAGCGGAGAGGAGGAGCAAACCTTCCTTCAAGAACTCGAAGGAGTAGTCCGCCTGGGGGATGTACTTGGCTGAGTCGATCTTCTCGTCGAACAGGCCCGTCACCGGGCCGGACGGGTGCAAGGTGATGTTGCGGCCGAGCTGCCCACTCGAGTTTCCGATGCCTTGTTTGGCCAAGAACAAGGGCGAGTTGAGCGCACCACCCGCGAGGATCACGGCGCGCGCGTGGATGCGGACGCGCTTGGGTTTGCCGTTTTCGGCGAGGCAAACGCTGCGATCGCGCTCAAGGGCTACTGCTTCGATCCCTGTTGCGCGACGACCGTCATGGATGACGCGTTCTGCCCGGAGCCCATAGAGCATGAACGCACCTTTCTCGAAGGCGGTCGGAAGGTAAGCGAGGTTCGTTGAGCGGCGGGCGTCTGTCTTGCAGCCGAAATCACAAAATCCTTCACCGCGACAGCCGGGCGCGTTCCGGGCGATGACGTCGGAGTGCCAGCCGAGCTCCGAAGCACCGCGCGTGAAGATGTTGTGAAGGGGACCAGCGTAACGGGTGTCGGCTTTTTGGACCTGAAGAATGTTCTCAGTGCGGTCGAAGTAGCCTTCGAGCGCGTCCGTCGAAAATTCAGCGCTCCCGTACTCCTCACACCACCTGTCGGTAACCCAACGCGGGGGACGGAAAGAAGAACCGCCGTTGACGGCTGTAGAGCCGCCGACCAAACGTCCTTGGGGAATCATGATCGGCGCGTTGCCGATCGAGACGGTATTTTTGTAGACCTCGGAGAGCGTCCCGGTCAGAGTCCCAGGGAAGTCGTTGCGCCGGAGGTGCTCTCCCTCTTCGACGAAGACGACGGCCAGGCCTTGATCGGCGAGGTGGCGTCCGACGACCGCTCCGCCCGCACCGGTTCCGATCACAACGACGTCACATTCGAGCGGCTCGCTCGCGTCGAAGTCGCGAGCAGCGGCCGTCTGGCTCACCCAGCGAGGTTGTTCGACGTTTTGTACGGTGGGGAGGGGGGCGTGCTTCTGGAGCAGCTCGGGCTGGGAAAAATGAGTTACTCGGTAGAGAACTCCAAGCAAGTTGACAGCCTTTCCGAGGATGGGATGAACTGCCCAGCGCTGGATGAGGGCGTCGGCTTCGTCCGCGGAGAGCTCTTCGAAGCGGCGCCCGGTGTAGGCGCGAGCGGCTTGTGAGAGGGCGCGGTGGGCAGCGCGGAAGGCGCCGAGGCTCTCGGGAAGTGTGCGGCTGATGAACCTCTCGGTGTGGAGGACGGTCTGCTCATCGGCCGCCGGTCCAATCGCCGAGCCGGGAATCATCGCCTGCGCGATGGCGGCGGCCACCCGCAGCCGTTCGAGCTCCGGCAGCTCACCGGTCGCCGAAATGTCCATCATTTTCATCGCGCGGAACCTTTCCACCAGGACCCGGGCGGGTCAAATGGAACGGCAGTGTCCGCCTTCAATGGGTCGAAGTGCCTGCCCCCTTGGAAGTTTCAGGTGCCGCGGGCGACTCGCCTTGCCGTGTGAGTAGAGTCGTTCGCAGTCCCAGCTTCTCAAGTTCAGGCACAACGAGCGTGTCATCGCCCGCCACGACGATGTGGAACGAGCGGGAATCACAGAAGGACTCGGCCGCCTTGCGAGCCTCTGCAAGTGACACCTCACTCACCTTCTTCGGCCAATCTGTGAGGAATTCAGGACCGCGCCCGTACATCGGGAGGGTGGCAAGCTGAGCCGCGGTGCTGCCTGCAGATTCGAAGCGGAGGGGATAGCCGAGGAGGAGGCCACTCACGGCTTCCTTGTGTTCGAGCTCCTCGAAGGGCTCGCGGCAGAGGCGGTCGAGTTCACGGAAGATCTCTTGCACGCTGAGCGCCGTCGCCTGAGCGTGCACGCTTGCCATGATGGTGAACATGCCCACATTGCGAGCGCGCTGGAAGCCGCTGTGAGCTCCGTACGTGTAGCCCTTCTCCTCGCGGAGAACCATGTTGAGGCGACTGGTGAACGAGCCGCCCACTCGCTCATTCATTACGAGCTCTTGGTAATAGTCGGGGCTGTCGGCGCCGCGAGTCCGCTTGGCGAGACCGAGAGCCGATTGTGCGGCCCCGCGGAATGGGATGACGACGACTTCGGTGGGCGCAATCTCTTGTGCGACGGGCGCTACCTTGAGTGTCGATTTTCCGCGGAAACTGGAGAAGTGCTTCTCGAGGAGCGCTTTGAGCTCGTTCTCGCCGGTCGGGCCCACGAAGACGAACTCCGCTTCCAGACCGGCGAGCAGACCGCGGGCGTGGGCGCGGACGTCCGCGAGTCGTATGCGCTTCAGGCTCTCGACTGTGCCGCTCGTGTGAGGTCCGGAGTAGCCGTCTCCGAAGACCGCGCGGCTCAGCTCTTCGCGCATGCGTGAGCTGGGCTCATCCTTTCGGGACAGGGCTACCGCTACGGCGTGGTCGCGTCGCCTGTCGAACTCGGCCTGGCTGAGGGTGGGCTTCTGGACGATCTGAGAGAGCAGCGCGAGGGATGCGTCGAGGTTCTCGGCGAGTCCGTTGAGCGTGAGCAGCGTTGTGTCCTGTTGGACCGAAACGCTGTAGTCTGTCGCGAGCAGCGACAAGGCGTCGGCGATTTCGAGGGCACTCTTTCCGCCCGCACCTTCATCCAAGAGATCGGCCGTGAGCTGGGTCAAGCCGATCTTGTCGCGCGGATCGGCCGAAGCGCCGCGCGGCAGCACGAGGTGGAGAGAGAATAGCGGAGAGGGCCCCTGCTCGAGGCGCCAAACCTTTTGGCCAGCTTTGAGCTGAAAAACACTGGGAGGCGGTGGCGCCCAGGGATTCTCTCCGCGCGGCTTCGGGAGCTCGGCGTAGCGAGGATCGGGGACCTGCGTCGCTTCCGGCTCGGAGGGGGCCGGCTTCTCGGCGGGAGCCGCCGCGGGGGGGGCGCTCTGGCTGCATCCGAGCAGGCTGAGCGCGAAGATCGGGAGAACGGTCCAGCGGGACAATTTCATTTCTGAGTCTCCTGGCGAGGGCTCTTCGGGGTGAGGTCTTGGATAGGGGCTCCGCGCTTTCCTGGGACGAAGTCCAGTCGGACCGAGCGATCCATCAAGAGAATTTCCTTTCCGGCCGAGAGCACGCTCTGGGCTGTGGCATTCACATAGCGCTCGTAGTCGTAAGCAAGACCGTCAGCGCGTCCGAGCTTCGTCGCGTAGGCGCCGAGCAGGCTTGCCCGGTCCCCGACGCTTTCGATCCGATGGTAGAAGTCCTTCTTGAAGGCGTTTTTCGCACGAACCAGCTCCGCTTCGGTGGGCTCGGTCTCGAGAGCTCGCATGAGCTCGCGTTCGAGGGCAGGACCGAAGGTCTCGAGTGAAACGCCGGGCGCAAGGGTCGCTTGAATGACGAAGACGCCCGCGAGGTCGCGAGAGATCTGATAGGCGTCGATGTCCTTGGCGAGCTTTTGCGTATAGACCAAAGACTGGTAGAGGCGACTCGATTTGCCGTCGGCCAGGATGTTCGACAAAAGGTCGAGCTCGGCGTCGAGAGGCTCGAAGAGCGCGGGCGAGTCGAAGGCAAGGTAGACGCGCGGCAGTTGGATCTGGTCTTCTACCATCCAGTGGATCCGATCGGGGCGTACACTTGGCTCGGCGCTCTTCGGGATTTCCGGGCGCGGAGCCCGCGAACCGCCAGGGATGTCCCCGAAGTACTTCTCGACGAGTCCGCGCATTTCGGCTTCTTCGAAGCCACCCGCGATGACCAGAACGGCGTTCGCTGGCACGTAGTACTTCCGGAAGAAGGCGCGCACGTCCTCGAGACTCGCGTTCGTGAGGTCTTCGTGGGACCCGATCGGGCTGTGGCGGTAGGGGTGACCCGGGGGATAGAGGGCCTCACCCATGTGCCAGAAGGCCATCCCGTAGGGGCTCATCTCATAGCGCTCGCGGCGCTCGTTTTTGACGACGTCCCTTTGATTGTCGAGTTTGGTCTGGTCAAGCACGTCGACCAGCGAGCGCATCCGGTCCGATTCCATCCACAGCGTGAGCTCCGCGAACTGACGCGGGACATGTTCGTAGTAGTTGGTCCGGTCGTTGTTCGTAGTGCCGTTCACCTCGGCGCCGATCGGCTCGAAAGGCGTGAAATACTCGGTGTTGAAGTGTTTGCTCCCCTGGAACATCAAGTGTTCGAAGAGGTGCGCAAAGCCGGTTTTCCCCCTGGGTTCGTGTCCGGAGCCGACCATGTAGACGATCTCAGTCGCTACGATCGGCGCCGCAGGGTCGGGGCTGAGGACCACGTTCAGTCCGTTTTCGAGCTTGTACTCGATCGACGGGAGCTCTGGGATGGGACGCGAAGCGGTCTGAGCGCCGGAGCTCGCTCGAGCTGGCGTGGGCGTTTCAGCGGCACTCGGAAAGGGAGTGAAGAGAGCGCCGAGCAGCGCCAAAGCAACCGAGCGCAAGTGGATGGACGCGGGCATGCGGGCCGAAGCTCGGCCAATTCGCCCGGTATGTCAAAGATCTCGGTCGTTACTCAGCCGCGAGATCGACGCCCGCTGGGGCGATGCGGAGCGGGATGCGGCGGCTCACGAGCTCAGCGACCGCCGGGAGGCAACCGCCACAGCATCGGCCTGCGCGGGTCAGAGCTCGAACCTCTTCGAGCGAGCTCGCTCCCTCGTCGAGAGCAGATTCGATGGCGCGGTCGGTGACTTTCGAACAGTGACAGAGAATCATACGGGCGAAGGGGAGAACTGGCTGAAGCCCTCCGCCGCTTGGAATATCACAATGAAAGTCACTTTCAATCGAGCCGACCACGGAATTTCGCCCTCTGCCACAAATGCTCGATAACGCACCACAAAGCCGGCTTCTGCGGGGAACCGAGGTGAGACTACTGGGCGCCCATTCGGGTGAACTTGAAAAGCTCGTTCAGCCGCGAAAATCGACGGGGCGCCCTGAGCGCCTGGGGTAAAACGAGAGAATGAAGGGCGATCCTCAAATCATCGATCTGTTGAATCAGATCCTCACCGCGGAGCTGACAGCCATCAACCAGTATTTCATTCATGCTAAAATGCTAAAGAACTGGGGCTACAAGCGGCTGGCAGAGCAGAAGAGGAAGGAATCGATCGAGGAAATGAGGCACGCTGATGAAGTCATCGAGCGCATCCTCTACCTCGACGGGACGCCCAACATGCAGCGTCTGAACCCGGTGAGGGTCGGCGAGGATCCGATCGAGATGCATCAGCTCGATTTGGAGCTCGAGGTCGCGGCGGTGGCGCGCTTGAACGGGGGGATCGCTCTGGCGACATCGGTCGGCGACGGCGGGACACGCTCCCTCTTCGAAAGAATCTTGGTCGAAGAAGAAGAAGCTGTCGACTTCCTCGAAACCCAGCTCAGCATCGTGAGGGACCTCGGGCGCGAACATTACCTCGCGCAAATGATCGGCGACCTCACTTAAAGAAGGTCGCGCTCGCACGTCACCGCGGAAGAACCTAGCTGTGATCCAGGTCCGAAAGCCTGGAGACAAAAAGACAATCGGCCAAGCGCTCGCCGCGTCTTGGCCGATTGTCATTGAGCAATGAACCCGGACAAATGTCCGGGTCCGGGACAGCTCACTTCTTCGCCGCGATGGCCAAGGAGACCTCGACCTGCGAAAGAAGCTTCTTTGCGCGAGCGGGGCCGAGAGCGATGACGAGCTCCTTGAGCTGGCTCTCGAGCTTCGCCTTGTTGCCCTTGACGGTCTTCTTGCCTTCCTTCGCCATCAGGGCGCGGGCGGCCTTGTTCGCGGCGGAACGGATGTTGTGCACGTAGGCCTTGGAGATGATCATGCCCTTCTCCTTAGCGCGGTCGACGACCTCGCTCGCAGCCATGCTACGCGGAAGCGAACGGACGAAAGCGGCCTTGTCGCCCTGACGAATTGTCGCGCCGCTCGCGACCTTGGCTACCTTTGCCGTCTTTTTCTTGCCTTTTTTCTTTGCTGCCATTTGGAAGTCCTTACGAAATTTTGTTGGGGCGGTCTGTTGCGATGAGAAATCCGGTTCGCGTCGTTTGAACCGTGAGAAGCCGTCCAGCCCCTATTCCGGAGCGCTTCTCACTCTCAGCTCTCATTATTATGTGTGAATCGAGATCGATGTCCAGATCTTCGGGCAAAATTCTTCTACCAACAAACGACTCCCCGTCCGATATCGCTCACGGCCGAGCGAACGTCGCGAAATGCGGACAGTCGTCCGCACCGCGCACCGTTTCCTGAGTCTTTTGCGCGGCGTGACGGATCTGCCGCTCTCGGGTGACTCACAACGACTCTTCCTCGTTGCTCACAGAGTCGAGCGGGAACAGCGCGACTGGCGTGGACTTTTGCGGCAGCCATGAGCTACCGCCTCGCGTCACGGAAATGGCCCCATTATCGCGGGAAATTGCGCGAAAATAGGCTCAAGAGATCGAGCTGCGACCGCACGTTCAGCTTGCGATAGATGGCCTTGAGGTGGTTTCGAACTGTGTGCGTGCTGATGTCGAGGACGCCAGCGATATCCTTGACGCGGTGGCCAGCTGCCAACTTTTCGACGATTTCTCGCTCGCGTGTACTGAGTTTCTGCATAGAGCCGTTCGGACCATGGCTTGTGGACCGTATTGCTCCCTGCTCTTGGAGCTCAGCGATTCGCGCGACGACGGACGGATCGTGGGGCGCCTCAGGAATCTTGGCGAAGTGTTCGAAGACACGTTCGACTGCGAGCTTTTGTTCCCAAGCCGCACTCCAGACCACCTCCTGCGCCTCGGTGACCCGGACCAATCTGAGGGCCTCTTCGAGGACCTCGTGGATCTCCACGGCGGTGAGCGGGGGCTTCAAAAATCGATATACTTCCGCTCGATTGACGGCGCCGATCAACACCTCGGGGGCGCTCCGAGTCAAGAGGAGGATGCGGATTGTTTTCGGAGAGTGCTCGCGGATGTTCGAGAGGAATTCCACGGCCCCGCCCTGTCCGAACGCCAGATCCTCGCCGCAGATGACAATCGCCGGGACTCGCTCGGAGAGGAGCCGGTCAGCGTTCCGGGAGTCCGTGCAGCTCTGAATCTCGAGGTTCTCAGAAAGGATGGACGCTCGGAGCACCGATTCCATCGTTTCCTGTGAGGTGAGCCCGAGACCCACCAAGAGCACGCTTCGATTCATGGGTATCGTCGACGGTCGGCCGTTCCTCGGAATTCAAAACGGCCAGACTGACGATCTGCTTAGGGTTTATGAACGGAAAGCACCGTCCGTCTGCGCGAAAAAGCGCGGTTTGCTGAGCAGAGGCTCCGAGGGGAGAATCAGGAAACAGCGATCACTATCGGCCCGGTCGCGAAGGTCGGCCTTCGCGCGCCGCCTTGTCGCGAGCGAGAATCTCATCCTTCAGGCTCTGGTAGCTGCGGAGGCGGTCGGGATCGAGCTCTCCCCGACTGACCGCGTCGCGCACAGCGCAGGCGGGTTCCGCGCGGTGCGAGCAATCCCGAAAGCGACACCCATCCGCCCGGAGGGCGATGTCGTCGAAGGCGCTCAAGTCCTCTTCCGCTGTTGACGTGTCGAGAGAGAACTCGCGCATGCCAGGCGTGTCGATGATCAGGGCTCCGGAGGGGGCTATGAAGAGCTCACGATGGGTCGTGGTATGGCGCCCGCGGGCGTCCTCCTCGCGCGCTGCCTGTGTGCGCTGTCGGTCTTCCCCGACAAGGGCGTTCACGAGGGAAGACTTTCCCACGCCTGAGAGGCCGACGAATCCAATGGTGTGGCGTGCCGCCGCGAGAGAGGCGAGTTCATCGAGGCCGAGGCCGGACTTCGCGCTTGCTAGAATGACAGGCACCCGGATCAGGCGAGCCCGGAGACGCTCTGCGAGTTCCGGACCCTCATCTGTGATGTCCGCCTTGTTCACAATGACCAGAGGGGAGGCGCCTCCTGCCTCAATGGCCGTCAGGTAGCGTTCGATGCGCCTTGGGTTCAAAGCGCGATCGCGCGCGCCTTCGGAGCTGCCTGGCGGAGAGCAGGCGGCCACAACGGCGATCCGATCGACGTTCGCTGCGACGACCTGTCCTTGGCCATTCCGCCCAGCGGCGCTTCTCGACAAAGTGCCCGCACGAGGCAGAACCTCCTCGATCACGGGCCAGTCGCTTTTCCCGAGCCCGTCTGCGCGCCGGATGAGGACCCAGTCGCCGACGACGGGCTGAATGTCGGTGACTTTCTGCGCACCGTCGGGCTTGTAACGGCGCCCAGCGAGGACCGCGCGCTCCAGGCCGCTGGCGCCCGCGACGTCCCACTGCCTCCGGTGTTGCCCGACCACGCGCGCGAGCCGACTTTCGTCGAGCGCCCCGAGACGACCGGACGCGCGAGCAGCGTACTCGTTCCAGCCAAGGGTCAGGAGGGTGTCGTGCACGAGTGCAAGCAAGGGTCGGAAACCCTGTGCTGTCAACTGGCAGCATGGTGCGAACTTGGCCCGGGCCTTCCCGCGAGCGCAGCGCTCTGCAAGCGCTCGCTGGCTTGTCGCCATCGCGGCCTCATGGGAAGAGCACGCCCGGTGGCCACCCCTTCGGACCCTATCGCCGTCTCGACCCTCGAGGCGCTCGGCCGTGTAGCGCGGCCAGAGCTCGGCCCGGCGCGAGCGCGCATGACTCATTTGCTCGAAGACGCCCCGTCCCCCGGCGCCTTTTCCCGCGAGCTCTTTGAGCCCGGTCACTTCACTGCGAGCGCATTCGTGCTCAGTCCCGACGAGGCTAGCTTGCTCCTGATTCATCACCGAAAGCTCGGCCTCTGGCTCCAGCCGGGCGGGCACGTTGAACCTGGAGATGTCTCCTTGCTTGAAGCAGCGCGGCGCGAGGTACGAGAAGAAACGGGGCTCGAAGAGCTCTCGCTGATTGAGTCCTCTTTCGACCTCGATATTCACTCGATCCCCGCCCACGGGCAGAGCCCCGCACACCTGCATTTTGACGTTCGCGCTCTGTTTCGGGCGCCCGATCTCTCCCTTCAGGCGAGCGACGAAGTCCAGGGAGCTCAGTGGTTCCCGCTCGGCCTCCTTGCTGAGGGATCGGAAGAACTTGCCGCGGGGGCAGGGACGGATGTGAGTGTGCGCAGAGCCGCAGCGCGGCTCTTGGAGCGAGTGCGATGAGTCGTTTGGCTTCAGGGATTGTCCTGCCGGAGGCGCTCGCGAGTCGACTGGCCTCGGGACATCCGTGGGTGTACCGAGATCACATCCCGCGCAGTCGGGCCCGAACGGGGGAGTGGGTCAGGATCGTGTCCGGCTCCTTTGCGGCCTATGGGCTCTGGGACGAAGAGTCCCCGATCGCCGTGCGCCTATTTTCGAGCGAAAAACAGCCGGACGCGGCCTTCTTCCGGGCCCGGGTCGAGGACGCATGGGCGCTTCGTGCTCCACTCAGAGAAAATGGAGTCACGGGTTATCGCTTGATCAACGGTGAGGGCGATGGACTCCCCGGCGTCGTAGTCGACTCCTATCAGGGCTACGCGGTCCTCCAGACCTATTCGAGGTCTCTCGAAACCATCCTTCCCCAGTTGGTGGCGGCACTCGGCGAGGTCGCTCAGCCCAAAGGGGTGCTCCGGCGCTTGCGCAGAGAGGACAGCGTCGAACTCGAGGTTCTCTCGGGAGCCGCTCCTCATGAAGATCTCTTCATCGAAGAGTATGGAATGCGCCTCGGCGTTGACCTGATCCGCGGCCAGAAGACCGGGCTTTTCTTCGATCATCGAGAGAATCGACGCTGGGTCAGGGGAGTTTCCAGCGGCCGCTCCGTACTGAACCTGTTTAGTTATACGGGCGGTTTTTCTGTGGCTGCAGCGCTAGGCGGTGCCCGCTCGGTGACCAGCGTCGATATCGCGGAGGGCGCTGTGCGCGCTGTTGCGAAAAACTTCGAGGACAATGGTCTCGACGCCACCCCGCACGATGAGCACGCCGAGGACGTCTTTTCGTTCTTGGAGCGAGCGGCCAAAAAAGGTCAGAGGTGGGACGTTGTGATCAGCGACCCGCCGAGCTTTGCCAAGAACCGAGAGCAGAAGCGCGCGGCTGAGCGGGCTTACGTGAAGCTGATGAGCCAGGCACTTCGGGTCGTGAGCCCTGGCGGAGTTTTTTGTGCTGCGAGCTGCACGTCCCAGGTGAGCCCGAACGAGTTCCGCTTTCTTCTGAGCGAGTCAGGTCGCAAGGCGCGCATTCGCGGCCAGATTCTTCACGAAATCGGCCATGCTACCGATCATCCGATCGCGCTTGGGCATGAAGAAGGGCGCTACCTGAAGTTCATTGCGCTCCGCGTCGGCCCGAGAGTCTGAAGTTTTTCGAGGCGCTCTGTTCGCGCACCTCAGGCCTTTCTGAGATCAGTCTTTCATGAAGTCGTGTCGTGTCGTGAGTGCGACAAGTTTCACGCCCTGGGCTTCGATCGTCTCGCGACCGCCCTCGTCGCGATCGACGAGCGCGATGATGCCCGCGATCTCGGCGCCCGCGGCCTTGAGCACCTCGAGAGCTTTCAAGCTCGAGCCACCTGTGGTGATGACATCTTCGAGCAAAGCGACACGCATGCCCGGACGGAGCGCCTTGTCTCCTTCGAGCAGCTTCTCGGTCCCGTGGTCTTTCTTCTCTTTCCGCACATAGAAAGCCGGCAAATCTTGGCCCCTCTGGTGGCTGACGAGCGAGACTGCCGAAGCGAGTGGGCAGCCGCCGAGCGCAACACCAGCGACGGCGTCGACTTGCCCGAACTCGGAGAGCGCATCGAACATAAGACTGCCGACGAGGGCATGTCCTTCGGCGGTCAGAATTGTTTGTTTGCAGTCGATGAAAAAGTTACTGGTGCGTCCGGAAGCGAGCTTGACCTGACGGCGCTCGAAGCTTCGTTCGGTGAGGATCTGGATCAAGCGCTCGCGGCTCATCGGCGTCCTCCTTGAAGGCCCGTCATGGGTGAGGAGCCGAGGGCTTTCGCCCGCGTCCCCGAGATCTGCTCGATGTATTTCTGTGTCTCTTGAGCGGCTCGCATCTTCGAGAAGCCCTGTAGGCGGGAAGAGAAGCAGCGTCTAGAAGCCCGGGGCTGCCCGGAGGATGTCGCCGGTTAGGGCCGACGCCTCTGCGCGTGAGCGCCTTTTTGGAACGTGGGAGGGCGCGGCGGACCGGCGGGTCGCGGGGGGGGAGGAGCCGCCTCTGCCGGGGCGCTCTCAGGCCATCCTTCATCGGAAGCGGGAGACGTGGGATCCGCGGAGTCGGAGCGGCGCTTGCGACGGCGTCGCCTCCGCCTGGCGCGTAGAGCTCCAGGCTCTGCTTCGCGCTCGCCTTCGCTCTCCGCTTCGACGAACTCCTCTTCTGTCTCGACGTCGTCGAGCTCTGGAGCGGGAGGAGAAACCTCGTCCGGCCGAAGGGTAGCTTCGTCAGACACGGGCGTGGTGACCGAAGACTCAAGGTGCTGCGACTTCGGAGGGGCAGCCTTTGCTGCCGGCGCCTTCTGCGCGGCCGCACTTCCCGCCTGGACCAGACCTCGTACCTCTGCTCCCAATTCGATCCCGATGCGGGGGGCGCGCAGGTTTCCTTCGACGCTGCCTGGGCCTTGGATTTCGATCCCGTCCTTGGCCTCGATGTCCCCGTGCACGGAGCCCGCGACGGAGACGCTGTGAGCGGTGATGTTGCCGACGACGGTTCCCCCTCGCCCAATCGTCAGAGGCCCATCCAAGCGGAGATTCCCTTGGACGCGCCCTTGGACTTCCAGAGCCCCCTGACCGCTGAGGTTCCCAATGATGACGACCCCGGCGCCGAGCACCGTGGTCTCTACGTTACTTCGTTCGCTGGACACGTTAGAGATCCATCTCCACTTTGCCGCGGAAGGTAGCGCCATCCGCGATCGTGAGCCGTGGCGCCTTGACGTTGCCGAGGAGGCGCGCTCCCGCCAGGAGGTCGACGCGTTCAGTGCCGGTCACGTTCCCTTCGACCATGCCAGCGACCAAGACTCGTCCGCCGACGACGTCACTTGTGACGGAGCCGGTGGGGGCGAGTTCGAGAGTGCCGCTCACGGAGACGCGGCCGAGCACACGCCCGAGGACGCGGAGATCGCCTTCTGCTTGGACTGTCCCGTCGATAATGATGCCCGGGCCGATGATCGAGTCTGCCAAATGTGCGCTTCCTTGGGGGCCGATGGTGACGGGTAGCTTAGCCCTTTTCGCTAGCGGGCGTCGAACGCCGCCAAAATCTCGGCGGATCGTGGCACCGAGGCCCGGAGCCAACGGGCGAGGAGATTCTCTCGGACCGGGTCCGGGAGGCCGCGGGGCCGAGCCTGGGTCGCGGATTGGAGGAGGATGGCGGCGGACACGCTCAGGTTCAGGCTCTCCACGAAGCCGCACATCGGGATGCGCACGGCGGCGGAACAGAGTGTACCTACCTCTTCCGAGACCCCTTCGTGTTCATTGCCGAAGACGAGAGCGAGCTTCGGGATAGAAGCGAGGTCGCTCGGGACCCAGGCGCCTTCCGGATGAGTCATCACGAGCTCATACCCAGCGTCCTTGAGCTTCTGGGCGCCCACCAGGGCTTTTTCGTGATGATAAAGATCGATCCACTGGTGACTTCCTTTGGTCACCTTGTTCGCGGCTGCGAGACGCGCCTTGCTCCCGACGATGTGCACGTCCTGCACCCCAAATGCATCACAACTCCTGAGAACGGCCGAGATGTTATGAGGGTCGTAGGGATTTTCGAGCACGACCGTCACGTCGCGGGTACGCGCGGCGAGGACTTGCTGCATGCGCAGCAGCCGCTCGGGGAGCGCCATTTCACTGAGCACGGAAATAACTCCCGGAGCGGTCCACGCGCTGGTTGGGCCGGGCAGGGGCAGACCAGCCGTCTCCGGCGACACCGGGTTCGGGCTAAGAATATCCGCGTCCGCGAACCTCATGGCTCGGGGCTTCTCCCATCTTTGAAGATCAGGTCAAGAGAAGGAGCCATCCCTTGCGGACGCCGTTTCCGGCATTATCTTTCTCGGACCATGGCCTCCGAAAAGGTTCTCGAGTTCAACGACATCAACTTTGCAGATGAGGTGCTCTCGTCAGACAAGCCCGTGCTCGTCGACTTCACCGCCTCGTGGTGTGGACCTTGTCGGCAGCTCGCTCCGATCATCGATCAGGTCGCCGACGCACTCGGTGCCGAGGCGAAGGTCGGCAAGCTCGATATCGATGCCTCTCCGCTCACCGCCGGGAAGTATGGCATTCGCGGCGTCCCGACCGTCATGGTCTTCAAGAACGGTGAGAAGGCCGATCAGCACGTCGGTCTCACGACCAAGAACAAGCTCCTCGAGCTGGTTCGCGGCTAAATGTTGGGTCCCGTCCTCGGGCGGCGGGCTTGGCCTCGCTCGGGGGACGGGCTCTTCGTTTTTTTTCTCGGCTGGTCGGCGCTCGGATGTGGCTTCCGTGCGCCGCCGAGTCGGAATGAGCCGGCGCCCTCACGGGCGCCTTCCGAGGAGCCCGTGGCGCGCTGGGAGTATCGTCCCCAGGGCGCCTCTTTATTCACATATGTACTCGACCTTTCGAGTGGCGGTCGCCTTTGGATCGACGCCCTCGGAGGGCGCACGCACGACAAGAGCTCGAGTCGCGGCGACGTCGCGCCCGAGGTGCTGGCGGGCGTCATGGAACGCGCCGGAAGAGTCTACGGGATCGGTCGCACCGGTCGCACTTACCGGGCGAGTGGGCCCCTTGCGCCGTGGACGAGTGGCTTTGAGCCGCCCGAGGTATTCACGGACGCAGCGATCTCTCCTCGGACAGGAGAGTTTTTGGGGCTCGGTGCAGACGGAGCCCTTTGGATCTCGAAAGATCTCGGAGCGACCTGGGAAAAAAGTGAAGGGGCTCCTTTCTTCACCTCGCTCGAAGCCGGGGCACTCGATGTCTATTTGGCTTCGCTCCCCGAGTCCTACTTCCTGAGGGAACCGAGTGGGCAATTGAGGGCGCTGCCCTTCACCTTCGGCGGAGCGCCTTTCGAGCGAGGCTCCGACTTGCGCCTGGGGCTAAAAGGGCCGAGCGCCTTTGTCCCTCTCGAACCGGAGGGTGCGCTTGCCCCTCGAGCGGAGCTAACAAACCCGACTTACCTGCGTGCAATCTCCGTTCGGGCGGGGCACGCTGCTTCGAGTCCCTCAGGCGAAGCTGTCTCCTTTGTAAGACAGAGGGACGGGGATTTTCGTCTGTGGAGCGGAGCCGCGGCGGAGCCCTTGGTGGAGACGGACGTTACGCTCGGTTGTGAACCGAAGCACGTGACGCTCGGTGACGGCGGTGTCTTCGTGATCTGTGAGAGCCGAGCAGGACGTGAGCGGTATGATTTTCTCTACGCGCCGCTCGGTGAATCTTTTCAAGTGCTCGGGGAGGGCCTGCGAGGCGAGGCCGAACGGCTGCGGATGGCGGTGAAAGGGGAGCGGCTCGCTTGGCTCGGGTTCTGTCCTGCTTGGGAGAATGAGCCCGGCTGCGGTCCTCGCGGCGTGTTCTGGGGCTCAGCTCGGGGCACCGGGAGCGTAGAAGTCCCGATCCCCGAGGCGACGAGCGCTCTCGAACTCGCCTTTGCTGGTGACGGCGCGTTGCTCGTGGTCACTCAGAGGTCGCGAGATCAACACCTGCTTCTCTACCGAATCACCGAGGCCCAAACCGTCAAGGAAATACCCTCCGATCGAGGGACGATCTCTCGGCTCGCCGAGAACCCTCCCCGCTTCCTCGTGAGCTCTCTCGATCTCTCGAGTCTCCTCGGGGGCTCTCTCGGCGCGTTGCAGTACGTGGCGCTCTTTCCGTCGGAGGGCTCTGTCACTGGAATCGCAGTCGGTGATGGCGAGAAGCTCCTGACCGCGGCTGTCGACGCCCAGCTCCATCTCGTCGGTGTCGGGACGCCGCCGGAGGCGAACCTGCGGCTCGGCGGATTTGGCGATCGATTTCTCGGAGCCCAGGAATCGACGGGGCGGCTGGTGGAGTCCCTCGATGGCGGGCTTTCTTGGAGGCGCTCCGAGGTTCCGGCGCTCCGGGGAAAGCTCGGGCTCACTCATGGAGTCATTTGTGTGCAGGCTGGCTGCGTCGTCGGCGATGAGCTCTTCCGGAGAGGATTCGGGTCGACTGAGCGGCGGTCGGCTTTGCCCGCGAGCCGGGAGCGGGAGGAGCACATGGGGCAGCCGCACCTTGGGGCGCAGATCTCCTGCGACGCCACGGGAGCTCCCCGCATCACGCTGGAAGGGGCATCCTCGCGTCCGACCGCTCATGACGCGGCGCGGGGAGATGTCTTTTGGTCTCAGGTCGCGTCACGCTCCTGGGACGGGAGCGCATGGATCTATCAGGCGCGCTTCGGAGCGCAGGACGTCGAGCGAGTGAGCCTCTTTCGCGGAGTACCCGACGCACGCGGGCTCGCGCTGACCGTGAGCGAACAAGTCGAAGGAGCGGCCGCTCTCCGTTATCGGTTCAAGGGTGAAGCGCGGGGCCAAAGAACGCTGAGCGCGCTGGAAGTGGCCTGGGACAATCGGATGCTCGGGCAGACCTGCGTCGGACGACTTCCCTTTGATGTTCCCGGCTCAGTGCGGGACTACGAAGCCCTTGGGGACGGTCGGGCGCGGGCGAAGCCGGCCTTGCTGAGCGTGAGCGGGGAGACGCTCTATCTGGAGCTCGGACGGGGTGGCGCGCAAAATGGGCTTTTTGCCTTTGACGAGTGCGGTAAGTCCCACCGGGTCATAGAGACCGTACCGCCTGAGCCCGCCGATCCGCGGGTGACCGAGCGCGAGATCATCCGCGTGAAGGATCAGGACATCTTCCTTCGCCTGTCCCGCGATGGCTTCGTCGTCGCGGCTGCGGGCAAAGATGGTAGTTCTCGAACCATGCGCCTGGCTGGGGCCGCCGAGCGCTCCAACCTCGTCTTCTCGGTGAACCTCGGGTACAGGGGCACTGTCCCGCTTTTCACGACCATCATCGCGGACACGGAGGGGCGCTTCTGGCGGGCCGAATCTCTCCCCATCGAAGGGCTCTTGGGGTCCCTGCCGCCGCGCCCAGCGCGCGCCGCTCTCCTGTCGGATGCGAGCGATCCGCTGCGACCCTGTACAGCTGAGGAGCGCAAAGACACAGTGCGCGTCGTCTCGCCCGCGTTTCCACGGGGCGAGCGAGAGGTGATCGTGAAGACGACCCAGGGGCCACGCCGACTCGTGGTGGGACGAGCGGTGGTTCACGGTACCCCTCAGAATCCTTGTGTAGCGGCGCTGGAGGCCTTCGCTCGGGTCCCGGGCGGGCGCGGGGAGGCGGACGAAACAGAGCTCGGCGCTCTGATCGACGTCTCGGGGGAGGGAGTGAGTTGGCTCTTTGAGGAGAAGAAGACTGAGCGCGGCCTGAGCCTGTCAGCGCTGCCCCTCGGCTGTAGCACTCGGCCAGCCGAGGCGACGGAGCTTGAGCGTGAGAGCGCGGCTGCAGACGATGGCCGCGATGTAGAGCACGTGCCACGGCCTGAGGCCGCTACGCTCGCCTCGGTAGACGGGGCACACCGGGACCTCTGAAACGCGGAGCCCCGCCTGGGCCAGCGTGAGCAGAAGGTGACCGGGGTACCCGTAACGAGGCCAGAGCTCCGAGAGAGGGATCTTTTCAGCGGCCCTGCGAGAGAGCGCCGTATAACCGCACTGACTGTCGCCGATATTCAGTCCAGATAGACGGCTGGTGAGCCAAGCAAGGAAGCGTGTACCGAGCCGGCGTAAGAGCGGCATCTTTCGCCATTCGGGATGCACGAGCCGGTTGCCCTTCACGTAGTCGGCACGTCCGCTCTCGATAGGCTCGAGGAGACGCGGCAGGTCGCTCGGGCACATTTGATTGTCGCCGGCCATCACGACGAGCACGTCCGCGCCCCGCCTGAGCGCGCATTCATAGCCCGACAAGATGGCTGCACCGACGCCGCGATTTTCGTCATGCTCGACGATGATCGTGCGGTGGTCGGCGGCCGCGCGAGCCACCTCGAGCGTGCGATCGGTGCTCTTGTCGTCGACCACCACGACAAGCCCGACCGAGGCGGGTATCCCAGTGAGCGTTTGCTGAATACGATCTTCGACGCAGTAGCAAGGGATGATGACGGCGACAGGGCTCATGAGATCTCGCGCCTTGTCAGCGCGCGCGGCCTTGTACTAGCTTTTCTCGGTGGCAAAAAGCAGGCCGAATCGGCTCCTCCTCGCACTCGCCGTGCCTGCTCTTGCGCTTATGGGCTGGCTTGGCTTCGCAATCCTGAGTTTTCCGAGCGATCGTACTCCCGAGGGCGCGTACCTCCGGGTGGTCAAGGCGGTGAACCAGGGAGAGCCCGAGGAGTTCTTCGCCTACACGGAGGAAGCGGCTCAGCACGCCTGTTTCACGATCCATGATTACAGGCGCAGGACCGTGGAGTTGATCCGCGCAGCCTACCCGGAGGAGCGGAAGGAGGCGGCGCTGGCCCCGTTCCTCGAGCTCGCTGGGCTCAAAGATGGACCGGCTGTGTTTGCCCATTACGCTCGTAGTGAGGGCTGGCTCTCACAGCTGCGCCACGATCTTTCTGCCGTGAAGGCCGTCGAAGCGTCGGGCGAAAGGGCGAGCGTCGTCACCGTGGTCGGGACGCGTTATGCGTTTCGGAGAAGGCCGAATGGTATCTTCGGTTTGACAGCCTTCACGCCGCTCTTGGTTGAGGAAGCGGGCCGTGCTGCGCGCGACTTCGCAACCGTCGAGAACGTGGCTAAGGGTTACCAGACGAGCCGAGCAGCCGCTCCTTGAGCTCAGCATAGGTGTGGCCTGGTTCAGGCTGGGTCGAAACGGGAGCGGCGGTCGCGATGTAGCCGGGAATCTTGGTGCCGAAGGGATCGCGCCCACCGCCGAAGCCGCCAGCATAGTTGAGCAGGTCGGAGCGACCGGCCTGGCTGAGGAGCGCGCAGGCCTTTCGCGACCGGCCTCCCGCTTGGCAGGCCACGATGGGCTCGCTTTTTCCTTCGAGGAGGGCCGTTGCGATAGTCAAAAAATCAGGATTCGGCACGAGGGAGCCCTGCTCATCGCGCGCGAGGAGAGGCACATTGAAAGCAAAAGGAACATGCCCGGCCGAGAACTCCTCGACGGTCCGCACGTCGAGATAGAGAGAGCCCCCAGCCAAGAGCCGTAGCAATTCTTCGTTGTCGATGTCTCTCAACAAGGCCAGAGTATGAAAGAATTGCCCGGGACGAAAGCCCGTTCCTCTTCTCTTTTCGGTTCACCGTGTCAGATCCAATCGTTCGCTTCGTCCCGCTGGGCGGTCTCGGCGAAATCGGGATGAATTGCTTCGCACTGGAGTGCGGCGAGCGCATTCTGGTCGTCGATTGTGGAATGGGTTTCCCCGACGACGATCTTGGGGTCGACGTTCTACATCCTGATTTCTCTTGGCTTTACGAGCGCGAAGACCGCATCGAAGCGGTCTTCATCACTCATGGTCATGAAGACCATATCGGCGCGCTCCCCTACCTGCTCCGGAACCTGAAGAAGGTACCCCGGGTTTACGCGCCGCCCCACGCGAGCGCGCTCATCCGTGAGCGCTTCGCCGACCACGATCTCGAAAGCGACTGCCTCGTGGAGTCCGCCGTCGGCTCGCGCACCGAGCTCGGTCCCTTTTCGGTGGAGAGCGTCGCTGTCGCTCACTCGATCATCGACGCTACAGCTCTCGCTATCGATACTCCTGTCGGAACGATCTTTCACACAGGCGATTTCGATCTCGACGACTCACAGCCCGCGGGTCACCTGACCGATGCGCTCCGTCTCGAGGCCCTCGGACAGCGCGGCATTCGTCTTCTTTTGAGCGACAGCACGAATATCGACACGCCTGTCCGACAGGGCTCGGAACAAGGTGTGATCGACACTCTCGAGAGGCTGATCGCGCCCGCGCAAAATCGCGTTGTGGTGGGGCTATTTTCGAGCAACGTGCATCGGCTCGATGGAATTTTTCGCATCGCGAGGAAGACCGGGCGTAAGGTTTGCCTCCTCGGGCGCAGTCTCACGAAACACTACGCCGCGGCGCGCGCTGTCGGTCAGCTCAAGAGTTCCGAGAGTCTGCTTGTCGGCCCAGAGCAGATCACGGGCTTGCCGCGGGACAAGCTGATCGTCTTGGCCGGAGGCAGTCAGGGCGAGGCTGCCTCTTCTTTGCGTCGGCTTTCTCTCGACACCCACCAGAGCCTCAGACTCGAGGAGGGGGACATGGTCATTCTTTCCTCGCGCGTCATTCCGGGCAACGAGCGTGAGGTGTTCACGATGCAAAATGACCTCTTGCGTCTCGGCGTCGACGTGCGCTCGCGGCTCACCGATCCCGACGTACACACGAGCGGACATGCGGGCCGCAGCGAACAAGCGCAGATGATCGAGTGGCTCAGGCCGGACGCGTTCATCCCCGTGCACGGCACCTTGCACCACATGCGGAAGCACCGCGATCTGGCGCTCGAACTCGGCGTTGTCGAGACTGTCGTCGTCGAAAACGGGACCCCCGTGCGCATTCCCAAGACGGGACCTCTTTCTGTCGATCGGCCGGTGCGCCACGGCATTACCCGGATCGCGGTCGGCGGCGAGGAACTCGACACGGAGACGCGGCGACGACGCCAGGACCTCGGACGGAGCGGTGTGGCCGTCGTGGCCCTCGCGGTGGGCGAGAAACGGAACCGGATCGAGTTTGGTCCGACCTTCAGCGCATTTGGGATTCCGACGGTGGACGGAGATGCGAGCGCGAAGCGCGCGGTGCGCCGAGAGGTCGAGCGCGTCGTCGCTGAGCACAACTCGCGTTCTGCGCTTCCGCTCGAAGAGAGCATTCGCCGGGCAGTGCGGCGCATGATCCAGGACTGGACGGGGACGCGACCTGTGGTCGAGGTGCATCTGGATCGGGTGCGATGAAGCCGCTCACTTTTGGCTTGCGCCCGAAGAGGAGCTTCACGCGCTCTCTTGCCCTGATCGGGCTCGTCGCCTTGGCTGGGTGCAGTCGGGTGAGCGAGAGCCGACTGACCGAAGAACGCGCACAAAAGACCCAAGGAGAGGCGCAGAAGGGCTCACCCAAAGCGGCCCCCGAGAAGCGAAATGAAGCTCCAAAGACCACGGTCGAGAGCGAAGCCCAGCGAAAAGAGCGCGCGCGAGGGCCTGCCTCCGGCGAGCAGGCGTATCGCTTCGAGACCTCCGGTCGACTGGTGGCGATCGGAGACCTGCACGGAGATTTCGAGGCGACGCGAGCTGTCTTTCGGCTCGTCGGAGCCACCGACGCGTCGGACCGCTGGGCTGGGGGCACGCTCACGATCGTCCAGACAGGAGATCAGCTCGACCGAGGCGATGGCGAACGTTCGATCCTCGAGTTTCTTGAGCGGCTCGTGGGGGAGGCTAGGGCCGCGGGCGGCCGACTCATCGTTCTGAACGGGAACCACGAGACGATGAACGCGCTCGGAGACTTCCGCTACGTCACAGCGGGCGCGCTCAGGGCCTTTGACGGACCTGAGGAAAGCCCCCACGCGCAAGTCTTTCCGAGCCAGCTGCGCGGAAGAGCCAGCGCATTTTTGCCGGGAGGCGTTTGGGCCAAGAAGCTCGCGGAGCGACCGATCATCGTTCAGGTGAACGACGTTCTCTTTGCGCACGCGGGCGTGCGCGCGCCTCACGTCGACTACGGCATCGAGCGCCTGAACCGAGAGACCTCGGCGTGGCTCCGAGGCGAACTGAAGAATCCTCCTCGACTCATCACCGACGAGGAGGGCCCTCTCTGGACGCGGGTCTATGGCAACCCGGAGCTCGACGAAACAGCTTGCTCTGTGCTGGCGAGAGCTCTCGACCGGGCCAAGGCTCGGCGGATGGTCGTGGGACACACTGTGCAACAGGGCGGTGTGAGCGCCGCATGCGACGAGCGGGTGTATCGGATCGACGTTGGACTCTCTGCCTATTATGGCGGTCGCTCGATTCAGGCTCTCGAGATCTTGCCGAGCGGGACGCGTGTGCTCATGGGTTCCCGATAGGTATAATTTTAGCCATTCCTCCGCCTCAAGCGCGTGAAAAAACTTGGCGCCCCACGCCGGCGCGGCGGACCTCGACTTCCAAAAAAGTGAACCACAGGGGGGAGTTGGACTGGCCGCTCGACCAGTCAGCGGGACCGGATATCCTTGTTCCTTCGGAGGTAGGCTGAATGAAGGTGAATCGAGCTACCCGACAGCTTTTTTGCGTCGGGATATTGGTGGCTGGCGGGCAGACGGTGGGATGTGAGTCGGCGACTGAGACCGACGGTACCGGCGCTGCGGCGGGGGCCCCCGACGACGGTGAGGACGGAGAGGGAAGTGGCGGCCGGCGGGCCAGCGGTGGTCGAGCCTCAGGTGGCCAGGGAGCTGGCGCAGGGACCGGGAGTACTGGTAGCGGCGCTGGCGGTAGTGGAGCCGACGGCAGCGGGGCCGGCGGTAGTGGAGCCGGCGGCAGCGGAGCTTCTGGCAGTGGCGCCAGCGGAAACGGCGTGGGCGGTCAAGGTGGCGCGCCGGACCTTCCCGATACGCTCACCTCCTGCAACATGGGCGGCGCGCTCAGTTTCGGGGGCGGAGACGAGCTCCTTCCGATTGATGACTTCGATGACGACGACGCCGTTTTCCAAGGAAGCGGTCTGAACGGCGGCTGGTACGCGTACGGCGACGGCACGGACGGCACCCTCAGCCACAGCGAAGGCTTGGTGCCGGTTTCGGGTGGCGTCCACGGAGGCGCGCTTCGCGTGCAGGCGGGCGGTTTCACGGCCTGGGGCTCAGTCTTCGGAGCTTACTTGAGCGAAGGATGCCTCTACGACGGCTCGGCGCTCGATGGACTGACATTCTACGCGAAGGGCCAGGTCGAGGGTGGTCCGAGCCAAGAGCTCAGCGTGCGCTTGGTGAGTCTTGATGACATGCCTCCGGAGCAAGGAGGAACTTGTGAGAGCGACTGTTGGAACTCGCATCACGTCGACATCGAGGTCGGTGACTGCTGGCGTCGCTATTCGTTCCGCTTCGACGAGTTCTTGCGCGATGGACAGAGCGCGAGCAGCATCGCTCCGTCTGAGCTCTACCTGATCGACTTCGCGCTCGGTACGGTACAAAGCTCGGACGTCTGGCTCGATGAGATCTCTTTCTTCGTCGGAGATGCTCCTCCTGCCGAAGAGATCTGCGTCGACTGAGCGCTCTTTTGGGCGATGAGGGGAAGGGACCCTCGCTCGGCGCTGGAAAGCGCCGAGCAAGAGGGACCCTTGCCGCGCGCAGCCGAAGGCGAGCACGGCAAGGAGTGGAGGCGGACGATCCCGCGGGGGAGCTCTCAAGAAGAGCTCGATAGGCCCGGGGCCTCGCGCCCTTTTTCCCTGGGTCGCGGGTCCGCTTTTTCTTTGAGGCAAATTAGGCGGTCGGCGTCTCGGCGCTGCGGAACACCTCGACCGAGCTGAGCACCTGGGGCTCCTTGGGGCGGTCATTCGGCGCGCGCGGAACGTTCGCGATCTTCTTCACTACGTCGTGACCGGCCACAACCTTCCCGAAGACCGAGTGACGGCCGTCGAGGTGCGGCGTGGGGCCTTCGGTGATGAAGAACTGAGAGCCGTTGGTTCCGGGGCCCGCGTTGGCCATGCTGAGGATGCCGGAGGTCGAGTGCTTGAGCTCGGGGTGGAACTCGTCGGCGAAGCGATAGCCGGGACCGCCCATGCCCCAGCGACTCTGCGCGCTGTCATGACGGCTCGCGGGATCGCCACACTGGATCATGAAGCCGGGAATCACGCGGTGAAACTTCACGCCCGAGTAGAGCGACTTGCCGGAGTTTTTTGAGTTGTCGACGGGATCGGTCCAGTCCTGGGTACCAAGCGCGAGGCCCACGAAGTTCTTGACGGTGTTCGGGGCGCGCTTCTCCTCGAGCAGGACGACGATCGTGCCTTGGGTCGTGTTCAAACGGGCGTAGAGATCGCCCTCGCCGGGCACGTCGATATTCGGAAATTCCATACTTTTCTTCCTTTAGCTCCGTGAGCTCTCTTGTTCGGGGGTTTTTCGGGCCTTATGCGCGGAGCGCGTACCCTTTGAGCTGAGCGTCACACGAGAGGCAGCGCTCAGGTAGCGAGTCTTTGTGGTAGATTTGACCGCAGCGTGGGCAGAGCAGCGCGTCTTCCTCGAACTTGATCGGTTGGTTCGAGGCAGCACACTCAATACCCGCGATTTGGTCGTCGACGACGGTCTGCTCGTGACCGGCTTTCGCGTCGGGCGCGGGCAGCTTCCCAGTGACGGCTTTATCGACGTCGAGGATGTTCGGGACGCGTTCAGCCGCCTCTTTGAGCAAGTAGCTCAGGCCGCGGGTGTTGGCGCCGAACGAGAATTCGAGGGTCTTTTTGTCGGCCTCGAGCGTTACGCGGTCGCCCCGGATGCGCAGGGTCTTGATTTGGTACCAACGGACGCGAGACACGTCGCGACCGTCTTCGACACCTACGCCTGCGTCACCGATGAGCAGCGCCGTCTCCGCAGGGCTTCCGAACCAGAGCGCGACACCTAAGCCGAGGCCGCCTACAGCGACGAGATAAGAAGCGAAGGCGACCGGCGGATCGAGCACCCACAGCGCAAAACAGCCCGCGCCTAAGATGAGCGAGCCGAGCATACCCACGACCGCAACCCAAGTGGGCATGAAGGTGGTCGAGGTGGCGAAGCGGCGTTCTTTGCGTGTGGGCTCACCCGAGCGTTCGGCGGACGAGCGAGATTTCTTGCGGGGACGGCTGGTCTTGGCGGACATCAGGGGCTCCCAGAGTACACGAGGTCGCCGAGGCGCCAAACACTCGGTTTTCGCGGAAAACGTCACGTGCTCGGGCACTTCGGACCCGTGAAAATTCGCTCCTTTTTCGTGAGCGGCTCTTGTAGCCTCTGGCTGAGTGGGACTTTTCCGCGACAAGGGAGGCTGGTCGCTCGAGCGCTGGGTCCTGACGATCCCGGCGCTCGGCCTTTTGACCGTGGCGCTCGCGCTCTCCTTGGGCGCTACGTCGCGTCCGACGGCGAGCGCACAGGTCTACGGTGGGCCAACCGATGCGAGTGGCCCCTGGAGCGGGCGCATCTTGGTCGTGCGTGAGCTCGACGAGGAAATCGTGCCTTGGCCTCGTGCGCCGGTCGAGGTCGTTCGCTCGGAGGGTGGCGCGGAAGATCGAGTCCAAGGTGAGACGGGACCAGAGGGCTGGCTCGATGTGACCTTGCCGGCTCGCGACGGTCGCGGCGGTTTCTCGATCCGCGTGATGAGTTTATTGGACGGGAGCGTGCTGGCCGAGGGTAGCCCGGAGTTTCCCGTTGAGCGTTGGGCTCTTGCGCCGCGGCGCGGGCTCTCGCGCGCTCAGGAGAGGCGCTCAGGGCTCAGGCTGCCGAGCGGTGTGCTGGCGGTGCCCTTCCGGTCGCAACTCGAGCTTGAACCGCTCAGGTGTCTGGGCTCGGGCGGTGACTGGGCCAGGCTGTCCGGCGCGAAGTTCTTTTTCGAAGGACAAGTCCTCGATCGCCTGGAGCTCGCGGATCCTGGCGCCAAACAGGTCCAAATCGAGCCCAGGGAACACGTCGTGAGTTTAGACCGGGGTTGCCTCGGGGAGCCCGACGCGCCGCGCGTCTCGCTGACACTTCCGATCGTTCCGGGGGCGCTTCACTTCGAACGACGGGGTGAGGACCTTGCGATCTTGGCGCCGCTCCAGATCCCAGCCATATGGTATACGTTCGTGACCGAGCGCGCTCGGCTTGCGGGTGGACGTCTCGAGCTCGTGCCTGCGGAGGATGGGACGTCTGGGGGCCTCCTGCCCGCGAGCTGCGTCCCCCCGGAACCGGAGCTGTACCTGGTCCTCTCGACGAGCCCCGATGGTCGCTCTCCGAGCACTGTCGGTTATCCGCTGGCCGCTCAGAGGATGACCTTCGACGCAGTCGACGGGCACCTCATCGATGGTGGCCCTGACGCTCGCCTGCGCGAGACGGAGCGTCGAAAGCGCATGGTGCGCGCTCTCTTCGGCTATGTGGCGGCGCTGTTTGCGCTCTCGCTCTGGCTGTTTCGGCTTGTCATTCGCCGTTCCGACGACAAGCTGCTCTCCGATTTGAGGCGCGGGGAGGCGCCAGCGGGCCTTCTGTCGCGGCCTCGGGCTCGTCCGAGCGTCGTCGCGGGCCTGACCATCGCGCTTGGCCTCTCTCTCGTTCTGCTTTGGATTGCCGTGTTCGGCGGAACGGGTTAGCGATCCCCCGCGTGTCCTCCGAACCGAAGAAGAGCTTGAGCCTGAAAGAGGCGCGGCGTGCCGCTATCGGCTTCGTTCTGCTCACGGGGTTGTTTGCCTTCGTGCTCTATCCGTACTTCCGTCCGGCGCCCGCGCGTTTTGCGGTAGCGAATGTGCCGGATTTCGAGCTGGAGCTCATCTCGGGGGGCTCGCCGGGGGATCGGGTTCGTCGCGTCGACCTTGCTGACAAACTCCTGATCCTCGATTTCTGGGCGAGTTGGTGCGCGCCGTGCCGAGGGCAAACCACGAATCTCATCCAGGCTCATCCGAAGCTCGCCGAGCGTGCGACTGTGCTCGGTATCGCAACCGGTGAGCCTATCGAGGCGGCGAAGAAGTACGCGCTCGAGAGCGGGACTCCCTACTCGAACGCTTATGACGACGAGGGGCTTCTGGCACGGGCCCTCTCGGTCTCGACCCTGCCCACTCTGCTCATCGTCGACAACACAGGGCGCATCCTCGCGGCCACCACCAAGCAGCTCTCGGCCGAGGAGATCGTGGGACTACTCGACACGGCCGTCGAATCAGCGGAAAACTAGCGCCTCATGCACGATTGGCTCAACGTACTCCTCCTAGGACTGATCCAGGGGGTGACGGAGTTTCTTCCGATTTCCAGCGACGGGCACCTGGCGCTCTTCAGTCTTCTCTTTGACGTTCAAGACAGCGGGCTCTCCCTCACCATCCTCCTGCATGCGGGGACCCTGCTTGCGACCTTGCTCGTGCTCAGGGCCCGGGCGATCCCGGCGCTCGGGGACGGGCTTCGTGCGGTCGTGAAGCCGTCTCTCTTCCAGACGACGCCTGCCGGACAAGACGCACTCTTCGTGCTCGTTGCTTCGATTCCGACGGCGCTGATCGGTCTCGGGCTGAAGAGCTTTGTCGAAGAGGCGACCGAGTCTCCGGTGTGGATCGGTCTCGGCTTCCTCGCGACGGGCCTTGCGCTCGCGAGTACTCGCTATGCACCCCCAGGCATCGTTGAGCACCCGACGTGGAAGGCGGCGCTTCTGGTCGGGTTCATGCAAGGCTGGGCGGTCTTGCCGGGACTGTCCCGAAGCGGCTCGACGATCGCGACGCTTCTTTTCCTTGGTGTCGAACGGCGCCGCGCCTTTGAGCTCTCGATGCTCATGAGCTTGCCGGCGGTTCTCGGGGCGATTTTGCTCGAGATCCCTGACATCGCAAACATTCAGGCCTTCGGCCCGGCCATCGTCGGCACAATGGTCGCGTTCGTGAGCGGCATCGGCGCGCTCCTGTTCCTGCGTCGCGTCGTCGCGAGCGGATTTTTCCCTTGGTTCGCTCTCTGGGTGATTCCGCTCGGCATCGCCACCTTGGCGATGGCGCGCGCCTGGCCGTAAAGCTGCCCTGGTTCGGGGTGGCTCTTTTGGGCGAACCGCACTGCTCGAACGGTGTCGAAATGGCAGGATAGGAGAGTGCCCTCTGGACTTGCCCCGTTGAGCGCGAAAAGGCGCACCGCCCTCGCGGCGGCGCTCTGTTTTTCGTTCGCGCTCCACGGGCTCCTCTACTTCGGCCTCGAGGCGCAGAGGTCGCGTTTGCCACGGCTCGAGGTGACGAGCACCGCGCTCTTCGGGGCGACCTTCGAGGTCGACACTACGCCGCCGAGTGACGAGGCACGGGGAGCAGGAGTGAACGGCGCGGCGAGGGAGCCCGGGACCGTGAGCGCGGAGGGCGCGGAGGGCCGCGATCAGCCCGACGCGGCAGAGGTGGCGCCAGCGGAGGAGAAAAAGCCGACCCCTCCCTCTGCGCCCACCCCGAAACCCGCGGCAGTCACGGTGAGTCCTCCGAAGAAGCCTCCCGCGTCAGCGCCGGCCAATGCGACGAGCGCTTCACCGAGCCCGAGTGTTCCCTCGAGCCCGAGCGCATCCTCGGGGGCGAGCGCTTCTCCTGGGGCGGGTCCGAGCGAGGCGGGAGTTTCGACAGGTGCTTATGGTCAGGAGGGCGTCGCGCGTGCTCGCGCGTCATTGTTCGCGGCCTTCGTGAGAACGTTACCGCTCGCCGGGAAGTTGCTCCCTGCTTGGCTCGAAGCTCCCCTCGACCAGAAGCAGAAGGTGCTCGTCGAGCTGCGTGTGGACGCGAGCGGCCACCTTCACGAGATAGAAATCGTGCGCGGCGATACGAAGTCCGTTCTCGCGCGAACAGCCCTCAAGAACGAGGCTTTCTTGGGACGTGGTACCTTCGCCATCCAAGGGGAGCGTGAAGGACAAATGCTCATCGAACTCTCATCGGAAATTCAGCAGCACGCTGCGACTGAGGACGAGGACGCTGGGTCGAAAGTTGTTTCCCTGGGACAACGCATCCCTGACCGTGTCCCTGGCCAGCCGCCCACCGGCGCCTACTTCACCTACGGTAACGGCCGTCACATCGAATTGCGCGCGACCATCGTGGATATCCCGCGCTAGAGCTGGGCGCCTGGGCGCGCTTTTGCTTGACGCCGTTCGCGCCGCTCCCGATCCTGGGGCCCTGTGACTGCTTCGATTGTTTCCGGCGCTCTCTCTCCCGCTCCCGTGTACTTAGCGGTTCTCGCTGGCGGTAGCGGTACCCGATTTTGGCCAGCTTCGCGGAAGTTACGCCCGAAGCAACTCTTGCCGCTCGGACCCGCCTGGCCGAGGAGCCTCCTCCAGAGGACGGTTGAGCGTTTGATGCCGCTCACGGACAGCTCACGAGTCCTGATCATGACTGGGGCGCACCTCAAGGAGGCGAGCCTCCGCGAGTTGCCCCAGTTGACTGCGGACAATCTCCTCGCGGAGCCGCGGGCGAAGAACACCGCACCCTGCATCGCCTGGGCGGCGGCGCTCGTTGAGCGGGATAGCCCAGACGGGGTCGTGATCGTCGTTCCGAGCGATCAGCACGTCGCGGATGAACCCGCGTTCCACGCGGCCGTCGAGCGAGCCATCGAGTCTGCTCGTGCCGGGGCCATCACGACGATCGGCGTTGTGCCCTCACGTCCCGAGACCGGTTTTGGCTACATCGAGCGGGGCGATCCGCGCGCTCCGGGCGTCTATGCGGTGCGGCGTTTCGTCGAGAAACCAAGCCTCGAGAAGGCGGAGGAGTACCTGGCTTCCGGGAATTTCGACTGGAACGCGGGCATGTTCGTGTTCCGAGCCCGTGACATGCTCCTAGCCCTCAGTCGCCACGCGCCCGAGCTCGCGGAGGGGGCCCGGAAGGTCGCGGCGGAGAGAGGCGACGCTGCGCGATACGAAAAAGCCGTGGAGGCTTTCTTCGACAGCGCGCCTTCGATCTCCATCGACTATGCGGTCATGGAGAAAGAAGCGGGGCTGGCCGTCGTCCCGGCGGAGTTTGGCTGGAGCGACCTCGGGAGTTGGGAGAGCGCATGGGAGCTCGCGGAGAAGGATGAACGGGGCAATGTGGGTGCGCCCGGAGCGCTGTTTGTCGACGCCTCGAACAACCTCGTTCAGAGCTCAGGCTCTTCCGTCAAGAAGACGATAGCGGTCCTCGGCGTGAGCGACTTGTGCGTCGTCGACACGGGGGATGCGCTTTTGGTCATGCCGCGCAGCCGCAGCCAGGACGTCCGGCTCGTGGTCGAAGCGCTCAAGGAGCGCGACGAGACGCTGCTCTGAGCGAACGTCTCGTCGTCTCCTGGCTCGCTTGGCTATCGCGGTCGTATAGCGAGGGGCTCAGCCGCGCGCGGAGCGGCCGCGCTTTCGCTCTGTTTTCTGCTTGGGCGCTTCGTTTGGCGTGGGGTCTCCCCGGCCCTGCAGGCGTGAGAGTTCGTCGCGCAAACGAGCAGCTGTCTCGAACTCGAGGTTCTCGGCCGCAGTGAACATGGCGGAGCGGAGCTCCTCGATGCGCTCGGCGAGATCTTCTGGTGTGAGAGCCACGCCGGTCGTCGGCTCCTGGAAGACCTCGGCTTGTGCTGCGGCAGTTTTCTGCCGGGCACCCTTACCGCCCTTGGTCGCGCTTTCGACGACGGGACTCGGGCGGCTGACCTTCGGGACGGAGTAGTAGTCTGCCTCGCCGCCCGCCGCGCTCAGGTCCTTGATCGAGCGACGGACCGTCGACGGGGTGATGCCGTGTTTCTCGTTGTACGCCCTCTGGATCTCGCGGCGGCGGTCCGTCTCGCTGATCGCCAGGGACATGGCGGCGGTGATCCGGTCGGCGTACATGATCACGCGGCCTTCCGAGTTTCGTGCTGCGCGGCCGATCGTTTGAATGAGCGAGCGCGGGCTACGGAGGAAGCCTTCTTTGTCCGCATCGAGGATCGCGACCAGGCTGACCTCGGGGAGGTCGAGACCTTCGCGGAGTAGGTTGATCCCGATCAGCACATCGAACTCACCGGCCCGAAGCGCCTTCAAGATCTCGACGCGTTCCATGGTGTCGATGTCCGAGTGCAGGTAGCGCACCTTAATGCCAAGCTCCGCGTAATACTCCGTGAGATCCTCGGCCATCCGCTTGGTGAGCGTGGTGACGAGCACACGTTGGTCCTTGTCGATGCGGGTGCGGATTTCGGCGAGCAGGTTGTCGACCTGGCCGTCGACGGGACGAACTTCGATCTCCGGATCGAGGAGGCCGGTCGGACGGATCAGCTGTTCGACGCGGGCCTCTTGGCTGCGCTCGAGCTCAAACTCTCCAGGAGTCGCGGAGACGAACAGCGTCTTCCCCATGTATTTTTCGAACTCTTCGAAGCGGAGCGGGCGATTGTCGAGAGCGCTCGGCAGGCGGAACCCGTACTCGACGAGCGTCTCTTTTCGGCTGCGGTCCCCCCGGTACATGGCCGCGATCTGGGGCACCGTTTGGTGCGACTCGTCGAGGATCAGCAGGAAGTCCTTCGGGAAGTAGTCGATCAGCGTGGGAGGCGGGTCGCCCGGGCTTCGCCCGGAGAGATGCCTTGAGTAGTTCTCAATGCCTTGCACGAAGCCCATCTGCTCGAGCATCTCGAGGTCATATTGGGTCCTTTGGGCGACGCGCTGCTTCTCGAGGAAGCGACCCTCTCGGTCGTAGTAGTCGAGCCTCTCGCGGAGCTCCTCCCGGATCTGCTGGATGGCGCGGCTCAGGTGGTCCTTCGGCGTCACATAGTGGGAGCCGGGGTAGATCGAGTAGCTCGAGAGGCGCCTTGTGATCTTGCCGCGGACAGGATCGACCTCGCTGATTTCGTCGATCTCGTCGCCGAAGAACTCGACGCGGATCGCCAGCTTTTCCTCGTAGGCGGGGAAGATCTCGACGACGTCGCCGCGCACCCGGAAGGTGCCGCGGTGAAAGTCGACGTCGTTTCTCTCGTATTGAATGTCGACGAGTCGACGCAAGAGTTCGTCGCGCCGAAACTCGACGCCCTTGATCAGCTCGATCAGGAGACCTTCGTAGCTCTCCGCGGAGCCGATGCCGTAAATGCAGCTGACGCTCGCGATGATGATGACGTCTTTGCGCGAGAGGAGCGCATGGGTCGCCGCGTGGCGCATGCGATCGATCTGATCGTTGATGATCGCGTCCTTCTCGATGAACGTATCGCTGGTCGGGATGTAAGCTTCTGGCTGGTAGTAGTCGTAGTAGCTGACGAAATAGGCGACGGCGTTGTCTGGGAAAAGTTCGCGCATTTCCCCATAGAGCTGGGCCGCCAGCGTCTTGTTCGGAGCCATGATCAGGGTCGGCAGACCCATCTGGGCGATCACATTGGCGACCGTGAAGGTCTTGCCGCTACCGGTGATGCCGAGCAGCGTCTGGTATTGTTTCCCCTCCCTGAGACCTGTGACGAGCTTCTGAATAGCCGCGGGTTGATCACCCCGTGGCTCGAACTCACTTGCGAGTTTAAAAGGAGAGGACATGCAGAGCGGATCACTTCTAGCACTTGTTCGCGCGCCCGTGATACGGAAATCACGGGCGTTTCGAGTATGCTACTCGTGCGTCGCTTCTCATGAGCGCTCTCGTTCGTTTCGCCCCGATTGCAAAGCACTGATCGGCATTGCAAGATCGAAAGACGAGTGGGGCCGAAGTGCTTGAGCTGCTCAAATTGAGACGGGACCTCGACCCGATCATTCCGCTCAGGGAAATAGACTTATGCGCGGAATGCCAAGACCCTCCGGCAGCCCTCGCGAAATGTTCAGCGCTTGGATTGCCTGGGCGGACGCACCACGGCTCAAGTTGTCGATCGCAGCTACTGTGAGCAGGAGCCCCGTGCGGGGATCGAGCGCGTAGGCGAGGAAGGCGCGTCCGCTGCCGCGCACCATCAGTGTGTCCGGCAGCTGTCCCTCGGCCATGACATGCACGAGTGGCGAGTTCGCGTAGGTGTCGAGTGCAGACTGGCGGCACTCCTTGAGTCCGACGCCCGGGCGAGGCTTTACGTAGCAGGTCATGAGAATGCCCCGGGTCATCGGGACGAGCTGCGGCGTGAACAGAACCCGGAGCTCTTCGCTCGAAGCAGCGAGGCCGAGCTCCTGTTCCATTTCGCCGGTGTGGCGGTGCTGTCCCGCGACCCCGTAGGGGCGAAGTCCTTCGGCCGTCTCCGGGAAATGAAAGCGGGGGTTCGGCTTTCTGCCGCCGCCGCTCACTCCGCTCTTACCGTCAGCGATGATCGGTGAGTGCTCGACGAGACGATTTCGGAACAGTGGCGCGAGGGGGAGGATCGCGCTGGTTGGGTAACAGCCGGGCGCCGCGATCAGGCGTGCGCCTTCGATCTCCCCTCGATGGAGCTCCGGTTGGCCGTAGACGGCCGTCGGTAAGAGATCGGGACGCGGGTGAGGGCCGTACCAGCTCTCGTAATCGGCCTGGCTCCTGAGCCGGAAATCAGCAGAGAGATCGACGACCTGGACCCCGGCGTCATAGAGCGCGCCACCGAGCTTCGCGCTGGCGGCGTGAGGCAGGGCGGTGAAGGCGACGTCGATTTGCTTCGCGACCCGCGCCGCGTCCGCCTCGTCGAAACTCTCGAGGGGGAGCTCTTCGAGCTCAGGGATCCCGAGCACACTCGGCACAACCTGTCCTAGCTTCTGCCCGGCGTTCTCGCGCGCCGCAACGAAACGGAGCTCCAGCTCCGGGTGTCCGTCGAGGAGACGAATCAGTTCAGCTCCCGTGTAACCCGCCGCTCCGATGATGCCCGCTTTGAGTTTTGCCATGTGGTCCTTCTCTCCCAATTCCTGCGCCATACCGAGGCGCTTCGGATCAAAAACAAAAACGCGACCAGCGCTTGGGCGCCGGCCGCGTTTCGTGTTCGAAAGATCGTTCGTGTTTTAGCGCTTGCTGAACTGGAACTTCTTACGAGCGGCCGGCTGACCGGGCTTCTTACGCTCCTTGGCGCGGCTGTCGCGCGTCAGGAAGCCAGCCTTCTTCAGGGCCTTACGACGCTCCGCATCCTCAGCGATGAGGGCGCGCGCGACGCCGTGACGAACGGCTTCAGCTTGAGCGCTGTGGCCGCCGCCTTTGACGAAGGCACGGATGTCATACTTGTCGACGAGCTCGAGGAGCTCGATCGACTGCTTGGCGACCATCACGGAGGTCGGACGGACGAAGTACTCGGCAATCTGCCGACGGTTCACGGTGATTTGCCCGTTGCCGGGCGAAATCCAAACGCGAGCCACCGCCGTTTTGCGCTTACCAGTTGCGTAGGTTTCGGTTGCACTCATGGGTCAGGACCTCACACGGAAAGCTGCTTGGGCTGTTGGGCTGCGTGGGGATGGTCGTTCCCCGCGTAGATCTTGAGTTTCTTGATGAGCTGACGACCCAGCACGTTCTTGGGCAGCATGCCCTTGACGGCGTGGCGGATCGGGAGCTCGGGCTTGAGCTCGATGGCTCGCTCGAAGCTGATGCTCTTGAGGTGGCCCGGCCTGCCGCCGTGAGTGTGATATTGATGTTGGCTCGGCTTGTTCCCGGTCATCTTGACCTTGTCCGCGTTGATCACGACGACGAAGTCACCGCCATCCACGTGGGGGGTGAAGCTCGCCTTGTGCTTGCCGCGCAAGACCATTGCGACCTTGCTCGCCAGCCGGCCGACGGGCACATCTGCCGCATCGACAACCCACCAAGCGCGCTCTTCTTGGGCGCGTGCGGCGGAAGTGCTGATTGTTTTCATGGTTTGGGTCCTCTGTTTTGGGGATGAGTGGGAGGGCCCACCGACGTCTTGTGACCCGCGCGAAAGCGGCGATGAAAACAAGACACGTGTCGGGCCCCGATCTCGCGAGCTCTGAATCGTCCGTTCGCTTGCGCGATCGAGCGACCCGAGGCCCATCGAGTGGGTCTCCCCCGAACTGATGCCGACTCGACCTCCGTCGCCGGAGATAAAATAGGTCCTTTCGAAGGGGACCGCGTCCTTAGCCCCAGTTTTCCTGAGGGTCAAGCTGCCACGCCCCGAGCAGGAGGGGGGCGGGGGACAGGGGAGCACCTGAAGGGGGCCGCTCGCAAGAGCCCAGAGAAAATCGGCCTGCTGAAGGCCGGTCCGACGGCGGGGCCTCCAGTGGCCGGGCCCTCTTTCCTGACGAGGCGGGCGAGGCCGGGCTCTCAACGTTTGGCGACGCAGCGCGCCTGTGGGGCCCGAGAGAGAATTTGGGTCGGCGTTGAACGAGCGCCCCATGGCGAGCGCCCCTGTCGACCGACAGGGCGACGAGCGGTGACGCTGGTGGTCAAGCGAACTTCGTATCGAGGGTCGAGCGGAACACGCGGCGGGAGTGAGGGAGGCGCATGAAGGAAAGACGGAGCGCGGGTGCGCGAGGCGGGAAGCGTGTGTGATGTCAGAGCGCACACCTTGCGGAAATTCCGATAGCGACAAAGCCGTCGGTGCTCGCTCGACAGGGAAAATCCTGTATGATCGACTGGGGTTCGCGGGCAAAAAAACATGCTGTGCGAACGCCGTGTTGGTTCGCCCGAGCATCCAAGAAGAGGCATGAGTTCCCCCACGAATCAGCGAATCCTGGACCGCATGGTGTCTGATGGATTTTTGAGTCCAGAGCAGCGGGAGGCCGCCCTCAATCACATCCAGGCTTTCGGAGATCGGGCCGAAGAAGCCCTCATCGAGGCCAACCTGGTCCAAGAAGGAGAGCTGCTCCGCTACTTGGCGAACGCCTACCAGACCCGCTTCGTATCCACGGAGAAACTCGCCAAAGCCGACATCGATCGCGCGACCCTCGAAAAAGTCCCGAAGAAGCTGGCCATGGCCCACACTGTCTTCCCGGTGCTCTTCGAGCCGGCCTCCGGGATCTTGAGCGTGGTTACGGCGGACCCGAACAACCAAGCCGCTCTCGACGAGATCCGCCTTGTCAGCCGCGTGCGCGAGGTGCGCGCGTTTGTGGCGCGTCCGCGCGCCGTCAAAGCCGCGGTCGCCAAGGCTTACTCCGGCGACATCCACGCCTTCGCGAACCTCGATCGCGCCGCTCACGCGCAGTTCACGAACATGCTCGACGTCTACGAGCGGAACCTGGTGAGCGACGAGAGCATGGTCGTCTCGCTCGCGCGCGAAGACGGCAATAGGGAGCGTGTGCTCTCAGGGGAAGAGCTCGAAACTTCGAACAAGACGGGGCGAGTCGCCACCGACCGCGCCTATGTTGAGACGCTGAACGTACTCGTTAGTCTTCTCGAGAACTCACGGCCCGACCTCCGGGGCCACTCGTCTCAGGTCGCGCGCTTGATCAAGAAACTGGCCGAACGCATCGGTCTGAGCCCGAGTCAGCTCGCGAGCTTGCAGGTCGCGGCCTTCGTCCACGATCTCGGAAAGATGGGCGCGTATCATCTGACCGCGCTGAACGTTGCCGAATACGAAGGGCACGCGGCTCAGGCGAAAAAGGTCGTGTCGATGCCGCTCAGGCTCATGGAGGCTGTTGGCCTGACACACGATACGCGTCTGGCCGTCGAACAGATGTACGAGCGCTTCGATGGCCAGGGTTTCCCCGCCGGCGTCCGCGGCAAAGACATCTCCCTCGGCGGGCGCATCTTGGCGATCGCGGACACGTACGCCGACCTGACGCAGAACCCTCGGAACCCTTTCCGCAAGAGACTGCGCCCGGCGGAGGCTTGTGAAGTCTTGGTTCGCTACAAGGGCACGATCTTCGATCCGAACTTGGTTGACTTGTTCAAGCACTCGGTGACCGGTGAGGACTTGAAGGCGCGCCTCTTGGCGAATCGTCACCGCGCGATCGTGATCGATCCCGATCCCGAGGAGACCACGGTGCTCGAGCTCCGCATGGTCGAACAAGGCTTTGAGGTTCAGCTTGCACGGACCATCGATCAAGCGCTCAAGATCTTGCAGGCGGGAGAGTGTGAGATGGTCGTGAGTGAGGTCGATCTCGGTCCGGGCGGCGGAGATGGATTTTCGCTGCTCGCTGAGGCGCGCAAACACGAGTGGGGCCAGAAGTTGCCTTGGATTTTCGTGACCTCCCGTACCGGCAGTGCTGACGCGCGACGGGCTTTCGAACTCGGGGCCCAGGATTTTATGACTAAGCCGGTGGTCGCCGATCTGCTCGTGGCCAAGCTAAAGCAGATCATGGAGCGCGAAGCCGTGCAGGGCGGGATCAACCGCGGGGTTTCCGGCTCGCTCGGCGAGATGGGCCTACCGGATATGGTGCAGGTCCTCTGGCACGGTAGAAAAACAGGCTTCCTCAAGATTCGCTCGCAATCAGAGCGCGGCGAGATCCATTTCGTGAGTGGACAGATATATAACGCGATGTGGGGAAACCTCCGGGGTGAGGAGGCGTTCTACGCCATGCTGAAGCTCAATGACGGCACGTTTGCCCTCGATCCGAACATGAAGGCCGAAGCTCAAGTCATTCAAGCCAGCCCCGAAGCGCTTCTACTCGAAGGCATGCGGCGACTCGACGAAGACGCGAGATGAGCTAGAATTGTAGTTCTTGCGCTTCCACTTTGGACGGGGAGCCAAGACGCAAGCGAGAATGGCTGCTCTCACCGGTTACAACAGCAACGTGCGTCACCGCGGGCGTATCTTCCACATCCAAACGGAAGACTCCGGCGGGTCACATCAGCGAGTCATCACGCACCTGTTTGCCGATGGCGGACGGATCGTGAAGTCGATTCGCAGCGAGTACTCCGAGCACATGGACGCGCCGAACCTCTGCGAAATCGTGCGCGGGATCATGAAAGACCAGCACAAGGCGATGTTTGTCCTGCTGCGCTCCGGTGGGCTCGACGAACAGATCGGTTTCGACGACAGCGCCCCCAAGGCGTCGGTAGATGCGCGCGCCTCCCACTCAGGGACCTTCGAGCGCGAGCCGATCCGCCCCTCGGTCACAGAGCGCTCACCTCCGATGGAAGCGCCCGAGCCCCCACACGTGAACATCAAGAGTGCCGCGCCGCCCTCGAGCGGTGAGCGCACCTACGCGTCTCCCAGGCCGGCTTCGATCTTTTCGACACCACCGAGCGCCGCGGCAGGCCTTTTCGGAGAAAAAGGCACGCAGGAGCGCTCGCTCGATGAGGCGATCCTCGAGTACCTCGCTGACGCAGCCCCGATCGCGAAATAGAGCTCTCTTGGCTCTCAGGGAGCTGCTTTCAGGGATGATCCTAGGGATCAGCTCTCAGGGAGCTGATCCCATGCGCGCTGCTCCCCGGGGGGGATAGCTCAGAAGCTGCCCCGGAAGCCCGCTCCGCCGGCGTAGACCTCCGGCGTGAGGCGCACGCTTCCGAGCTGAGTTTCGAGGGGCGCGCGAGCGCTCGTCTTTTCGGACGGGGAGGTCAAAAGGAGGATGACCCCCGTGACCGCGAGGGCGCCGCCGGCTCCGAGCAGGATCGTCGAGGCGGTCGCGAGTGAGAGCGCGGAATCGAGTCGGCCCACATCGCCGCCGGAACACACGTCGTTCGGACAGGTCAGGTGGTTTGCTTGGTCGAGGGCGAGCACCCCGGTGACCGCGCCGGCGCCGAGGGCCGCAGCGCCGACGCCGATCCCGATCCAGCCGAGGACTGGCTGTGCCGACTTGCGCCGGGGCTGACTCGCCGTCGCCTGGACGGAAGCGTCGGTCTCCATGGCTTCGGGTGCCTTCGTCTCAGTGGCGGCTGTAGGATCGGGCTCGAGCGCGAGGGTGAGCTTCTCGTCGCCTGCTTCTTCGAGAGTCACCTCGGCGGTGGCATCGAGATAGCCGTGCTTGCGAACGGTGACAGTGTGGCGCCCCGGATCGGTCGGCCGCCGGACGCCGATGAGAGCGCTGCTCACCTTGACCTCATCGATGAGAAGCTCGACGTCATCGAGCTCCGGGTTGAGCTCGATGGTCAGCTTGGCGATGCGCGGCAACGTCTCGTCGAGGAGCTGGCGCGCTCGAGTTTGAGCGTCGAAGAAGGTACTCGAGGCTTTCGGGTCGATATGTTCGAGGGAGACCTTCTTGAGGTTCTCGGTGCCTTCGACGAGTCGGCCGAGGGCGATCTGGCATTCGCCGATCGCAGTCAGAATGGTCGGGGCATGGTAGAGCTGTTCGGCGCGCTCGAGCTTCTCGAGAGCGGCGGGACAATCTCCCTTGTCCTTCAGATCCATGCCCACGAGAGCGAGCTCGCGCGCGGCTGCTTTTTCGTCAGCGGTCGGGGTCGCTGCGATGGTGCGCGGGGCGATCCCCGAGAGGCTGAGGGCGAGGAGGAGCGCGAGGCTCGGCCTGTGGAGCCTGACGAACTCACTCGGGAGGTGCGACTGACGTCGGCAGGACAGTCTCGGGGAACCCGTGCTCATGGCGGCCATGATGGCCCAGGGAGCGCCACTGCGTCACCCTATTTTGAATGCCCCAAGAGCGAGGCTCAGAATCCGACGCTCAGAATCCGACGCGATCGACGACCGGAGGAGCTGTGGGGGCGGGCGGGGGAGCTGCTGGCTCCTCTTGAGTCGGAGTGGCTTTGGGCGTGGAGGCGCGCGGGGTCGCCTTCTTCGGTGCCGTTTGAGCGGGCTTCTTGTTGGTCGCCGTCGCCGCGGCGTCCTTTGCGCTGTCTTCTGCCGCGGCGACCCCTTCGTTTGGACCCTTGGCCTCTGCGGCGTCGGAGGTCGCCCCCGATGGACCCTTGGCCTCTGCGGAGTCGGAGGTCGCCCCCGATGGTTCGGCCGGTGCCTTGGGTGCTTGTGCTTCCGCCCTGGGCTCGACGATGACCGGTGGCGTGGCCGTGTGGGAAGATTCTACGGGGAGCTCCGGAGTGGCAGCGCCGCGGCCGAACACGAGGAACCCGGCGCCGAGGGCGCCGAGACCGAAGAGGGCGGCAGCGAGGAAGAGCGGGAGGCGGCTATGGGTCGTCTTGTGCCCGATGGTCACGGCGGCGCCGCCGTCGGACTCGGAGCCGTGAAGCGTGGCGCCGCTCGTATCCAGGAGCGCTGGCGCAGTCCCTCCGCGGCTCGTGTCGTTCGGGCTCACGAAGGTCTCTGCGAGCTGAGGCATGAGCGCGAGAGAATCGCTGGAGGTCGAGTCCGACGATGGACGGTCGCCCTCGATTGCGCCGAGAGACCGATCGAGCGCGCGGATGAGCTCTTCCGCTGACTGGAAGCGCATGGCCGGATCTCTTGCGCAGGCCTTGGCGAACCAGGCGTCCAAGGCTGCGCTCACATGGGGCGCGCGCGAGGAGAGGCGAGGCAAGTCGTCGGTACAGATCGAGATCAACAGATCGCCGAAGGACTCACCATCGAAGGCGAACGTCCCGGTGAGCATGTTGTAGAGGACCATGCCGAGGGAATAGAGGTCGGCGCGGGCGTCGACGTTGCTCGCGCCGCGGACCTGCTCGGGGCTCATGTAAAGCGGCGTTCCGAGTACGGTGCCGGTGCGCGTGGTCGAGCGCTCGGAGAAGTCCTCCATCTTGGCGACGCCGAAGTCGAGGACTTTGGCTGTCCAATCACTCTCATCATCGTCCTCGCTGCGGACGAGGAAGATGTTCCCGGGCTTGAGGTCGCGGTGGACGATGCCGCGGGCGTGGGCGGCGGCGAGTCCTCGTGCGACGTGACGGGTGACTCGGCAAGCATCCTTGATGGAAAGGCAACCCTCTCGGTTCACCCGCTCCTCGAGGGTTTCACCCTCGAGGTACTCCATCACGATGTACGGCAAACCGCTTTCGGTTGTCCCATGGTCAAAGACGCTCACCACAAAACGCGAGCGGAGCTGCGCTGCGGCGCGCGCTTCGCGCTCGAAGCGCGCCCGGAGTTCCGTCGAGCCGGCGTGCTCGGGGGAGATGATCTTGATCGCGACGCGCTGGCCGAGGCTCTCATGGACCGCAGTCCAGACCGTGCCCATGGCTCCCCGCCCCAGTTCCCTCTCGAACCGGTACTTGCCGTCGAGGAGCTCGCCCGCCTCGATGACCGCGGGATTCAGGTAGGGAGTTGCCATGCTCTGACCGACCGACGAGCGAAGGAAGCTCGCGGCTCACACTACAGGGTAGACCCCGAGGCCCCCCCGGAACAGTCCTTTTTGTCTCCTTGCTCGTGCCCTTTGCTCTCACGCGGCACTTCACGAAGTGCCGCGGCAACCCCGGATTTTCGGGGGATCCGGTGCTCTGCCCGGGCGAATCGAGCTACCCGTCTGAGCCTGAGACGAAGCGCCCTGTGCTCGCCTTCCCGAGAGACCCTACGCTCGCGTAATCCCCTTGATTCCGGACCCTGAGCGTGACACTTTCCCGGCCCCCTGGTGGCCGGACTTCCGAGCCGGTCCCCAGTTCGGGCGAGGTAGCCAAGTGGTTAGGCAACGGTTTGCAAAACCGTCATACGCCGGTTCGAGTCCGGTCCTCGCCTCCCTAGATGCCCAGTGTTTTCCGTGAAGAAAGCACTGGGTTTTTGCTGTTTGGGGATTGGGGGACGGGACATATCGGGACGCTGCGGGACGGTGCGCTCCCCCAGCGTGGGTAATAGCTGGGTAATGGGGCATGGGCTCGGCTACCCATTCAGCGGTTCGTCGTCAACGTGGTCGATTTTCGCCATGTCGGGTGCTTCCGTCGGTGTATTGCGATCAAATGGCAGACTTGATCGTTCATGGTTCGTTTTCACTCCCTCGGTCATCGACTCGCCCGGACCGCCACCGCTGCTTTGCGGATGGTACCGAGTGCGTCGTGGAGGAGAGCACCCGTCCTGGGGTGTTTCTCGTGTTCCCGTTCTCTGGTGAGCACCGGAGGTTCCACCAGAGATTTCGCCTCTCAGCTCACGAGTATCAGCGACTTCGTCGAGAGGGGTTCCTACGGCCGTTGACGGTGTGGGACTACCTTCTCTCGGAGGGGTTGAACTAGGAGTTTCTCGCCACTAACTCGACCAGGCTCGGTGAGCCCATTCCGTCAGGTTCTGGGGCCAGCCAGAAGGTGTTCCAGGGCTTCATCCGAAGGCGACAGCGTCTTCGGAACCTTGGTGAGATCGTGGAAGGGGTCGTAGTGCTCCGCGTACTCGCGGCACGCCCGCAGCCAGTCTTGTGCCGAGGGCTCGTCTGGTAGCCGGGCCTGGCATTCGTCGAGGAATGACTGAAGCTGCTTCGCTTTGGCCCAGTTCTGAGCCATCTCGTGGAGGTTCTCGGTCAGAAGCTGCTCGTACTTCTTCATCCTTTCGGGACGCAGTCGAGCCCTTTCCCTAGTGAGTCGTTGCTCTGCCTCACGCCTCGCCTCGGCTTCCTTTTCGAGTTCGAAGAGGGCAATTGCTTCCAACCCAAGGATTACGTCTCCGAGCATGTCTTCCAACTTGTGGTGCTTCGAATCTGCCCAACCCTGCGGACCCCCATACTGCCAATGCCCCACTTGTCCTCAGGACGAGATCATCGTCTGGGTATTGGACCCAGCGCTTAGTTTCCTTTGGGGGCGGCCTTCCGAAGCGGACATTCCACTCGGAGCGGCTTTTGAATTCGTCCTTCTCTTGCCTGGTAGGCGGGCGCTCCTTCTTCTTCAATCGTTCCTCGAATCTAAGGTTGAGTGCTCGTCCGTGGACCACGAGCTGGACGTCTCGCTCAGAAGAGTGTGGCGAAGTAGCGACCACTTTGATCTCGTGTCCTCGTGATTCCAGAGCCAAGAAAAGCCCCTGAAGCATCCGAAGCAGACGGGGCAAGTTCCGCTGTCGAATGCAGTGCCTCCAGTCGTGTCCGCCGGTCAATCTCTCAAACTTGTCCGTTCGACTGCCTTCGAGGCGATCCCTAAGGAAGGTAACCGCTTCGTGTGGGGTCGTCAGGCGTGCTGGGACCTCGACAGCGGGTGGAGGAGTCCAGGGTTCGTGGGTGGCAGCCGGCATGATCGGTCGGAGCGAGATCTCATCGCGGGCCGTCGACTTCTTTGGAAACGGAATCCGCCGGACCCGATGACCCGCCGCGACCTTGACCCAGTACCCAAGTCCGGGGGTTGGGATGTCGTGTTTCACGCACTTCTTTCGAAGGGCCACGTCCGAGATGCCGTACCTGTCAGCGAGCTTGGTCATCGGGGTGGACCAGACGAGGTCGTAGAGTTCTTTCCGACTAATGCTCTTCTCTGTGATCACTTTGGGGTCGTGTCGCAGCATCCTACTGGCGGCAAGCGGCACGAGCTTTCAGTTTTAGCGAGTCTCGTGTTTCCTTAGACCATGGCACTTTGGCTAGTTCGGACGGGGTCCAACGGGGAGCACGAAGAGAAGTTCATCAGCGACAATCGCATCTACCTGACGTGGGAAGGTGTCGACGAAGACCTGGGGAAATTTCAGGGCTCGGACCAGTTTCGTGAGGTTCAGGCGAGGCACTACCCGGAGCAATCCGCCGGGACCGTTGGGAACTACGCCGCTCAGATGCGTTCCTTTGTCGAGCGCATGCAGCAAGGTGACCTGGTGGCGGTGCCGAGCAAGCAGAAGAGTTCGATCTCGTTTGGCGAGATAGTTGGCCCCTACAAGTTCGACAAGAATGCCACCGACCCGTACTGGCACTACCGCGACATCAAGTGGTTGAAGCAAGACGTGCCGCGGTCTCAGTTCGACCAAGACCTTCTCTACTCGCTGGGGGCCTTCTCAACGGTTTGCGAGATCCACAGGAACGACGCGGAGAAGAGGATTCGTGCGATGCTCAAGACGGGGTTCAAGCCGTCGGCTGCGGCGACTAAGGACGAGGACCTTGCTGCCGAGACAAGCGTCGACTTGGAGCAAGCCGCAGATGACGAGATTGCCAAACTGATCTTGCGCAAGTTCAAAGGTCACGGGTTGGAGCGACTCGTGGCTGCCATCCTGCGGGCGCAGGGCTACACCACGCACGAGAGTCCTCCGGGCCCCGACAAGGGGGTGGACATCTTGGCGGCGCCGGGACCCCTGGGATTCGGCCATCCGCGGATCTGCGTCCAAGTGAAGTCGACGAACGACCCTGTGGACCTCCCGACTTTGAACCAGCTCGTCGGGGCTATGCACAACACTAAGGCGGACCAAGGGCTACTCGTTTCTTGGGGTGGCTTCAAGGCCACGGTCACGAAGGAGGTCCCGAACCAGTTCTTCCAAGTGCGGCTTTGGACCCAGAGGCAACTCATCGAAGAACTCCAAGCCAACTACGACAAGCTTGATGCTGAGGTGCGTGCGGAGATTCCGTTGAAGCAAATTTGGATAGTCGCGGGGGATTCGTGAGCGCCGTCAAGAAGAAGTACCAGGTCTTCATCAGCTCGACGTTCCAGGACCTCCACCAGGAGCGGCAGGAGCTGACCCTTGCGTTGCTCGACCAGTACATCCCTTCCGGGATGGAGGCGTTTCCTGCTGCACCCGAGCGGGGATGGAGAACCATCCAGGCCGCGATTGACGACTCGGACTATTACGTCCTGATTCTCGCAGGACTCTACGGAAGTGTGGACGATGACACCGGGACGAGCTGGACGCAGCGGGAATACGAGTACGCCCAGACGAAGGGGATTCCGACGCTTGCGTTCGTTCGGGCTGAAGGGTCGATTCCTGACCACCTCAAGGAGGCGGACCCAGCAAAGGCCAAGTTGCTCGACGCTTTTCGTGAGCGTGTCGTGAACGCCCTGCTGTACAAGCCCTGGACCTCTACAGATTCTTTGATTCGTCATGTGAAGGATGGCTTGAGCGGAGCGGTCCGAAGCCCCGACTTTGGAAATCGTCCGGGTTGGTATCGAGGACAACCACCAGACCCGCTCGTGGTCCCCAAGATCGTCGAACCTCGCCCCTGGAGCCTACGGGATGCCTTGCGGGTCGAGCTGATGTCTGACGACTCGAACTCCGTGATTCTTCGAAATCGCGAGACTAGCGTGAAGTATTGGCTTCGTCTGACCAACATGGCCCCTTTTCCGATCACGCCCGAGCGGATCGCCTTGAAATGGCACATCACCATGGGGGACCGTGTGCAGGAGGGGACGAAGGACGTCATCGAACCCTTCGAGACGCTTGGTCCGGCAAGATTTCAACAAGTCGGGGTGGACTTGTCTCTCGACCCTTGGGTGGGTGATGCGGAGCCACTCGCTCGTCTTGCCGCTGTGGGGTCCGTGGTTGCCACGGCTCCTGAACTAGGCGGACGTGTCAAGGATAACATCGGGTCGTTTGTCTACGGACGTGTCGAAGATAGCCGCACGCACCCGATGGCTCGGGGGATGACTCCTCAGGCCTTCGAGTACATGACGCACATTGCCAAAGCCTACGAGAAAGCTGAGTTTCCGAACCACAAGGTCTGGGGGTTCGATGCCGGGCATGAGCAGCCGTACCATCAGGAACTGTTGAACCTACATCGCCTCATCAAGTTTCTGGGTGCCAGGGGTTCCTCCTATGTTCTCACTGACGCAGGGTTTCGGTGGGTTCAGGAGTTCTTGGCGAGCGCGAAATAGCCCCGGCGAGTGTCCCAGGGGTAAAGGGATGTTCGTGCAACTGAGGCCACGCGGACGGCCAGGAACTCTGAGGAATCCGGAAAGTCGAGAGCCCCGAGACGTTGGGCGACTTGGCACTCCAGAACTTTTTTTTGGTCCAGGGATCGTAAATCCTCGCCGAAGCACGGCCTTTTGGCCGGACCGAAGGGCGGCGGGGGCGAGGTTCAAAGGGTCGGAGCGCCAGAAACTTCGTGGGGTAGCGGGATTTTCGCTTTTCGGAGCGCCGCGTCGA
>JAEYYX010000122.1 GCA_023428245.1 Pseudomonadota bacterium | reverse complement strand
ATGTTTAAACCACACCGGGCGTCCCCAGCCCCCGCCGACGGCTGTCGAGAGCGTGAACCCGAAAATGAGCAGGACGAAGTAGCTCGGAAAGCTGGTCCCGAAGAGCTCGAACAGTTCCGGGCGCACGGCTTTTCAGCCCAAGGAGGAGGGCGTGGGGGCCGGGGTGCGGTTTTCTAGCACCGGGCGCGGCTCTCCAGCCGTGGGGCGCCTTGTCGTTACCATATCGACTGCCATCAGGATTACCCCGATGCAAATCGCGATGTCAGCGACGTTGAAGGTCGGCCAGTGGTCGGTCACCGACCAGGTCTTCACGTATTTTTGGACAAAGAGGTTCGCCGAGAGCACCCAGTCCGAACGGTAGTCGATGAAATCGACGACCTGGGAGCGCGTGATGCGGTCGCTCAGGTTTCCGAGTGCTCCGCCGAGAACGAGGGGTAAACCCCAGGTGAGCGCGCGCTGGAACCTGTGAAGCTTCGAGTACAGGGAGACGATGAAGACGATCGCCATCACGCTCACCCCGAGGAAGAAGGGCTTTCTCAGGTACTCACTCGCGTTCTGCAAGAGTCCCCAGGCGCCGCCGCGGTTATAGGCCAAGATGATGCTCAGATAGCCGTCGATGACCTCGATCGGCTCGAAACCACGCCGATTGAGCGCGACCTCGGCCCAGCCTTTGGTTGCGATGTCAGCGAAGAGCGTCAGGGAGGAGACCACCCCCAAGAAGAAGAAACTCGGACGCAAGGCGAGCGCCGGCGCCTCTTCGACGGCGAGCGGAGCCTCTTTCCGTGGTTCGGCAGACCCGGTCGCGCCCAACGCCGCCGCAAACTCCGGAGTTACGAGGGGCTGCTCAGCCTCAGTCGCGGCGACGAAGGCAGCTTCCGAAGCTTGGGCTGCATTCGGCAGCGTCTCGAGGGTCGACTGGATCAGATGAGCGAGCTTCTCGGGGGCGGGGTCAGCTGTGGCCCCTTCCGTGGGCACAGTCTCAGGCTCGGCCCTCAGCGCTGGCTCGCTCACCGTCTCCGGCGCGGGAGGTGAAGATCCGAGGGGACGCTCGTCGCTCAAACTCATCGCGCTTTCCTTAGTCGAGGATCTCGGCGCAAGCCACACGCGCTCTCAGCAAAAACGTCTCGGCCTCAAGAGGCCGAGAAATTGCGCCCACCGGGCGCTCCATCGCACGCCCGCTCATTGTTCCTCAGTCGCTCGGGCCATCGGATCAACCCAGCGCTCGCAGTCGCCCAAGAGCACCGTTTCTTGAGGCGGAGCACCCTCAATCTGTACGAGAACCTCACCCCGTTTCGTGCTGACTTTCTTCCCCGCCATCAGTTTCTGGGGCTGGATGCCGAGCAAGCGAGCCGCTGTCTCCTGCCAAGGAACACCGGGCTTCGCCAGAGCGCGCACACATATCGGCGGCGCATTCGAGTCCCCAAACTCGAGGAGGAAGGTTTTCGAACCGTGTTCAGCTTTCTGAACCTTCTGCCCGGGCTCGGTCAGGAAACGGAAACCGTCGCGCTCGAGGGCCGAGCGCGCAGTCTTTTCATCCATTTCGAAAAGGGTCGCGCCGGTGCAGCGGACAAGCTTCGGCGGCTCATCGAGGTGATACGCCTCTCCGCGGGGACATGAAGGATCGCCTTTTTTGATGAGCTCTGTCTTCTCCTCGGGGGAGAGCGGCTTCACCTTCGCGCGCTTCGCGCGCTCTTCCTGGACCTCGAGCAGCGTGCGCAGGTTCCGCACCGCTTCCTCGGTGCTCTTTGTCTCCGACTTCAGCCCCGCCTTCACGCAGGCGGCGCGGGCCTTTTCGACCTCCGCGAGCACCGACTCGACAGAGGCGCGACTCTCCTTGTCGATAGATAGAAGTGCCCCCTGGGACGTTGTCATCGCGGCGTGGCAGCCTTTCACCTCAGGTGATTGACAGCCCCAGAGAGCCAGCGACGAAACTACGAAGACCGGCGCAGAGCGAACGAAGACCAGGCGGAACGAAAGCTTTTCGAACATGGACGGCGTTTCCCTCGGAAGAGACGACATATGGGGCGAACGCGCTCCCCGGGCCCGCGCGCGAACCTACCAGACTTCAGAGCGCACCGGAACGGAAGGGAACATTTGTTTAGTGTCCCAGGTTGTGCTCTGATTCCCCCGTGAAGCCGCCCTGGCAGAGCGATACGGGCCTCACGAGCGTTCTCGATGAATGGCTCTCCGAAGGTAGGGTTCGCCCCTGTCTCGCGGCGACGCGCCATATCCCCGCCCAAAGCGCGCACACCGGGGCCATGCCGCCCCTCGATCCGCGCATCGCGGTCGCCCTTCAAAGGCGCGGCGTCGAGGCCCTCTACAGCCACCAGATCGAAGCTCTCGAAGCGGCTCGGGGCGGCCGCGACTTCGTCATCGCCACGCCCACCGCGAGCGGTAAGAGCCTCTGTTTCCACCTCCCCGTCCTCGATGCCCTCGCCCGCGACCCCTCCCGCACGGCGCTTTTCCTCTATCCCACCAAGGCGCTCTCCCGCGACCAGGAACACGGCCTTCAGGGCCTGATTCGAGACGCGGACCTCGGCTTGCCGGGCGTCGTGTTCGACGGAGATACGCCCGGCGACCAGCGCGCCGTCGCACGCACCAAAGCACGCATCCTGCTCACGAACCCCGACATGCTCCACGCGGGCATCCTGCCGAACCACACAAAATGGGCCTCGTTTCTGGCGGGACTCAGCTTCGTCGTGCTCGACGAGCTCCATACCTACCGCGGCGTGTTTGGCTCACACATGGCCCACGTCATCGCGCGCCTCAAGAGGCTCGCCGAATTCCACGGCGCACGGCCCCGCTTCATCGGCGCTACAGCCACCATCGGCAATCCTCGCGAGCACGCCGCGCGTATCTTCGGAAAAGTTCCCGACGACGTGACGCTCATCGATCGCTCCGGCGCCCCGAGCGCGCCCCGCGAGGTGTTCATCTATAACCCTCCGATCGTCAACGCCGAGCTCGGCGTCCGCCGCAGCACTCTCAAGGCCGCAGTCGAGCTCGCGTCTGATCTCGTCTCGCGCCGCGTCTCGACGATCCTCTTCGCCCCCTCGCGAAGCAGCGTCGAGGTCATGCTGAAGTATCTGCGCGAAAAAGCAGAGCCAGCCTTGAAAAAGAGCGGCATTCGTCCTGAGCGGGCCATCATGGGCTACCGCGGCGGCTATTTGCCCGCCATGCGCCGGGACATCGAGCGCGGGCTCCGAGAAGGCGAAATTCTCGCTGTCGTCTCGACCAATGCCCTCGAGCTTGGCATCGACATCGGCGATCTCGACGCGGTGATCTGCGCAAGTTACCCGGGGACAGTCGCGGGAACTTGGCAGCGCTTCGGGCGCGCTGGGCGCCGCGGGAGCCGCTCGATCGCCGTACTCGTCTGTGGCAGTGGCGCCGTCGATCAGTACCTCGCCAGAGATCCCGCGTTTCTCCTCGACAGGGCCTCCGAACAGGCGCTCATCGAGCCAGAAAACCCAGAAATTGTCCTATCTCATCTGAAGTGCGCCGCCTTCGAAGCGCCCTTCACCATGCGAGCGCCGGGCGGGGCTCTGACCTCACCTGAGGCCGCCGAAGGCGAAAGCTACGGGCCCCTCGATCTCGAAAACACCCGCGGCGCCCTTGAATACCTGACGGGCCTCGGCATCTTGCACAGATCCGGCGGCCGCTACCATTACGCCGGAGATCCCTTCCCTGCCTCGAACGTCTCCCTGCGGAACGTCGGCTGGGACAACTTCGTCATCATCGACCAGGGGACCCCCGAGCAGCCTACGGAGCGGACGATTGGTGAGCTCGACTACCGAGCCACTCACACGATGCTCCACGAACAGGCCATCTACCAGCAGGACGCAGAACAATACCAAGTTGAGCATCTCGACTTCGATAATCACAAGGCCTACGTGCGCAAGGTCGAACCCGACTACTTCACAACGGCGCTCACCTACCGCCGCGTGAACATCCTCAGCGCGATCGAAGAGTGGCCCCTCGGCCGCGCCCAGACCGCTCATGGCGACGTCCGCGTCAGCGAGCGAGTGACCGGATACAAGAAGATTAAGTTCTTCACCCACGAAAACTCCGGCTACGGCGATGTGCACCTGCCGGAGATGGAGATGCACACGACAAGCTTCTGGCTGACGTTCCCCGAGCCGACGCTGGCGGCCTTCGTCGCCTCTGGCAAAGCGAGCCGCCCCGCCTGCCTCGACGCCCTCTCCGGCTTCGGCCAGGCCCTCGAGACTGTCGCGAGCCTCGCGCTCATGTGCGACACGCGAGACCTCGGACGGACACTGAACGAAGGCGAAGAACAGCCAGGCGAAAGCGACGCCTCACCGGCAATCTCGCTGCACCTTTACGATACCGTGCCCGGGGGCGTCGGGCTCGCCCCGCGCATCCACGCGCGCTCGAGCGAGCTCGTCGAGCGCGCCCGGGAGCTGATCGTCGCCTGTCCCTGCGACAGCGGCTGTCCGGCCTGCGTCGGGCCCTCAGAAGGCCCCGCACGAAAGAACCTCGCTCTTACTTTGCTCGAGGTCTTCGAGCTCACTCAAGCGAGCGAGCTGCCCTCAGGCGTCTGGTCCCGAGCCTAAAGCGGCGGAGCGACGTCTCCGCCCCTCATTGCGAAGCGCGCCCTTTCTCGTAGGCTCCCGCAAGCGCTCGCTTCGCTTTCGAAGGGGCCCGGAAAGAACCCCCCGCGTGTCCTCCCTGACTGAATCCGAATACATCGACGCGGCTGACCGCGAACTTTTCCGCTTGATTGACGCCCTCGATGAGCTCCAGGCTGACTTCGAAGGAGTCCTCGACGCCGAGCTCTCGAACGGGATCGTGACCATCACCCTTCCCGGAGGTCCCCCCTTCGTCCTGAACTCGCACCGCGCCGCACGCCAGCTTTGGCTCGCCGCGGATCGGACAGCCTGGCACTTCGACTACCAGAAAGATGAAGCCCGCTGGATCGCACCAAAAACCTCCGAAGAGCTCTGGACGGCCCTCGAAGGCGCCCTCAGCAGCCGGCTCGGGCGGAAGATCAGCCTGAAGCGCGCAGGCTGAGCACGGGCAGGCCGGAAAATCGGGGCGACGGTTTGCAGGCGGTGCCAAGCTTGCCGTAGAAACCGGCCCGCCCATGAGCAAGAGTCCTTTCGAGAAAGTCTCCCCCCAGGTCCAGTTCGCCGCGGAGGAGCACGCCATTTTGAAGCTCTGGGAAGAGCTCGACGCGTTCCACGAGTCGAACCGCCGCCGCGCAGGGAACGAGCCGTTCATCTTTTACGATGGGCCCCCCTTCGCGACGGGCACGCCCCACTACGGACATCTGCTCGCCGGCACCATCAAGGACATCGTTCCTCGCTATTGGAACATGCGCGGGCACCCCGTCGAGCGCCGCTTCGGCTGGGACTGTCATGGTCTGCCCATCGAAGCTCTGGCTCAGGATGCGCTCGGACTGAAAGGAACGGCGCAGATCCTCGAGAAGGGCGTCGACACGTTCAATGAGACCTGCCGCAGCATGGTCCAGACCTATGTGAGCGAGTGGCGCCAGACTGTTACGCGCATGGGGCGCTGGGTCGATTTCGATCGCGATTACAAGACGATGGACCCAGAGTTCATGGAGACCGTGTGGTGGGTCTTCAAGCAGCTCTACGAGCAGGGCCGCGTCTACAAGAGCTATCGGATCATGCCCTATAGCTGGCGCCTCACAACGCCGCTCTCGAACTTCGAAGCCAACGCGAACTACAAGGACGTCCAGGACCCCGCGATCACGGTCCGCTTCCGCGTGAAGGAGGCCGCAGAAAGTACGCCTCTCGCGGGCGCGCTCTCGAACTCGAGCGTCTACATCCTGGCCTGGACGACAACCCCCTGGACCCTCCCGTCGAACCTCGCCCTCTGCGTCGGGCCCGAGATCGAATACGTCGGTGTTCGCGTCGACGGCCAACCTGAGATCTACGTCGCGAGTGAGGCGCGTCTTCCCGCTCTTTTCAAGAAATCGACCATCGAGAAGGTCTTTAGCTGCCTTGGCCGCGATCTCGCGGGCGCCCACTACGAGCCCCTCTTCCCTTACTTCAAAGACCAGCCTGGCGCATTTACCGTTCTCAGTGATGATTTTGTGAGCACGGGTGACGGCACCGGTATCGTCCATATGGCCCCTGCTTATGGCGAGGACGACTTCCGGGTCTGCCGCGCAGCGGGCATCGATCTCGTCGATCCGCTGGACGCCGAGGCGCGCTTCACGAGCCAGGTGCCGGACTATCAGGGACAGTTCTGCAAGGACGCGGACGCCGCGATCATGCAGGACCTAAAGAGTGACGGTCGCCTCGTCCATAGGGATACCATCGTCCACTCCTATCCCTTCGACGAGCGCACCGACACGCCGCTCATCTATCGGGCCATCGAAGCCTTCTACGTCCGCGTGACCGATCTTCGGGACGATTTAGTCGCACAAAATGACACCGTTCACTGGGTTCCGGAGGCTGTTGGAAAGAACCGCTTCGGCAACTGGCTCAAGGACGCCGCCGACTGGAACATCAGTCGCAACCGCTTCTGGGGCAGCTGCATCCCGATCTGGATCAACGTCGACGACCCCAACGACATGATCTGCGTCGGAAGCGTCGACGAGCTCGAGGCGCTCTCGGGCGTGCGCGTCAAAGACCTTCACAAACACATCGTCGACCAGGTCGTGATCCGAAAGGACGGTAAGACCTACAAAAGGACGCCGGAGGTGCTCGATTGCTGGTTCGAATCCGGGGCCATGCCCTACGCCCAGCAACACTATCCCTTCCGCCCCAAAGACCCGCGCGAGGGTCGCGCCGGCGATCCCTCGGGCCCCGGCTCCGACGAGCGTTTCCGCAAGTTTTTCCCCGCTCACTTCATCGCCGAAGGTCTCGATCAGACGCGCGGCTGGTTCTACACGCTGCTCGTCCTCGGCACGGCCCTCTTCGGGAGAACGCCGTTTAGGAACGTGATCGTCAACGGGCTCATCTTGGCTGAAGACGGCCAAAAGATGAGCAAGCGCAAGAAGAACTACCCCGATCCGACCGAAACGATCGAGGCTTTCGGAGCCGACGCGCTGCGCGCGTACATGGTGAGTTCTCCTGTCGTGCGCGGTGAGCCGCTCCGCTTCTCCGAGCGCGGTCTCAAAGAGATCGTGCGGACGGTGGTCCTGCCATACTTCAACGTACTCTCCTTCTTCACGACCTATGCGGTGATCGACGGCTACGACCCGCGAGATCCCGAATGGACCGCGCCCGAGCCCCCAGAGCGCCCCGCTCTCGATCGCTGGATCTTGAGCGCGCTTTCGACCTTGGTTCGGGACGTGAACCAAGAGATGGAGGCTTACCGGTTGTTCGCCGTGGTGCCTCGGCTCACGCGCTTCATCGACGAGCTCACGAACTGGTACGTGCGCCGGGCACGGCCCCGTTTCTGGGCGGGGCAGCGCTCAAACCAAAGCCCCGAAGCGCTCCGCTTCGATAAGGCGAGCGCTTACGGCACGCTCTACGATGTCCTCGTGACCTTCTCCCGCGTGCTCGCGCCGTTCATGCCGTTTTTGACTGAGCTCGTGCACCAGAAACTCGTGGTCACAGTCGATCCGAGAGCGCCGAAGAGCGTCCATTTCTGCGACTATCCACTGGCGCGCCTCCAGCTCATCGATCTCGAGCTCGAGACGACCACCGCCCTCGCCCAGGATTTGGTCTCACTCGGCCGCAAGGTGCGCGAAGACCACAAGCTCAAGGTGCGCCAGCCCTTGGCGAAGCTCACGGTCGTTCACCGCGACCCGGTCGTGCGTGCTAGCGCCGAAAGCCTCGCGGACTTGATCAAAGATGAGCTCAATGTGAAGGAGGTTGTGACCGCCGCTGACGAGAGCGCCTTCACCACCGTCACGGTCAAGCCGAACTTCAAGACCCTCGGCAAGCGCTGCGGCAAGAAGCTCGGCGCGATCGGCGCCGCTCTCGCCGGGCTGAGCACGGAGGCCGTCCGTGATCTCGAAGACGGCAAGTCCCTCGAAATCGAAGGCGAGATGCTCACGCTCGAAGACGTCATCCTGCAGCGTTCCTCCCGGGGTGACGCCGCTGTGGCCACCGACGGCAACGTCACGGTCGCCCTCGACACCACCCTCACGCCCGAGCTCATCGCCGAAGGACACGCCCGCGAGTTCATCAGCCAGCTCCAGAACGCGCGCAAGAGCGCCGGACTCGAGGTCACCGACCGCGTCTCCGTCCGCTTCGCCTGCTCCGAGCCCTTAGTCGAAGCCGCGCTCCGGAATCACGCGGCCTGGGTCGCGCTCGAAATCCTGGCCACGACCGTCGAGCCGAGTCCGGGTCTCCAAGGCCAAGAGCTCGATCTGAACGGCACCAAGGTCCAGATTGAACTCGAGAAGGCGAAAGCTTGAGTCTCAGTCGCTCGGGAGAGCCGTGAGATAGAGGAGCGCAGCCGGCTCCATCTTGCTGCCGGACGCGCCCGCGAAATCTCCCGCTGTCCCGAGCCCGAGCCAGACTCCCTCGGGAACGAGGACTAGACCGCTCACTGTTTCATCCTGAGCCGTGCCGAGGGTCTCTAGGCCCCTCAGGACTCCTTCCAACGAGAGGCGCGCGAGGAGGACGTCGATTCCTCCCGGGTAACCAGCCCCAACGTCGCCGCGCACATCCGCGGCCAGCACGAGGTTTCCCTCACCGTCGAAGGCAATGTCCTTAGCGTCGTCATTTTCGCTGCTGCCCAAACGGACGGTGAAATCCTCTTTGTCCTGCCTGTAGCTCCGAACGAAGAGCTCCCTCGACGCGCCCTTGGTCAGGTTCTGGCCGAATGCCCCGTTCGTGTTGCCGAAGACCGCCAAGCGATCCGCTGCTACGTCATAGGCGACGGCCCAAGCCGCCGACGCTGAGCCGGCTCCGAACTGTTCCGTGAAACCCGCCGCGTAGCCCATGCCCATGCGCGTGTACTTGCGGACGAAGGCGGATTGTCCTTGGCGAAGCGGCTGCCCGGGGAGCGTCCCCGAGGTCGCCCCGACCACGTAAAAAGCTCCGCGACCGTCAGCGGCCACACCGTATGCTTTGTCCTCCAGGGCTGTGGCGATCGTTGCCTTAAAGAGCTCACTGCCTCCGTCGTCGAGCACCAAGACGGATGCGTCATCACCCGTCGCCCCGGGGCCGACCGTCGCGTTGCCCTGGGTCCCCACGACCACAATCGCCTCATCGCTCGTGACCGCAACTGCGTTCCCGGTATCTCCCGCGCGTCCACCAAACTGTTTCGTCCAAAGAACACGACCGCCCGCCGAGTACTTGCGTACGTAGGCGTCGGTGGCGCCGAGGAGCTCCGAGGCAAGCTCACCGGCTACTGAGCCAACGATCAAGAGATCACCCCGATGATCAAAGATGACTTTCTGGACCGTGTCGTTGCCAGAGGTGCCAAACTGATCGAGCCAGAGCAGGCGTCCCTCCGCATCAAAGCAGGCGATGAATGCGTCTGTGCCGCCCGCTCCCTCTTGTCCCTCGAACGTCCCGTCCGTTGCACCACCCGCGCAGAGCAGTCCCGTCGCGGCGTGGGCAACTGAGGAGATGGTGTCCTTCCCTCCAGAAGAGAGGAAACGGCGCCCCGAATCGACGCAACGGCGGTCCGTGGTCGCGCTCGGCTTTTCTGCCTCGACCATGTTTCCTGTGCAAACGGTCCATGCCGCACAAGCCATCTGGTTCACCGAGCTCGAGAAGGTCTCCTTCTTACAAGGAGCACACTTCCGGTCAGTGCTCGCCGATCCAGGATCGGTCACGGAGGTCCCGGGCTCGCAGACGGCGCGCGGCCGACAATCGGTCCCGTCGCCGCTCGGAGAGAACTCATCCTCGGCGCATCCGGCGCACCTTGCGCCCTCGGGTGTATCGATGCACTCGATCCCGTCCGCGCAGCCTCCGTTATTGAAGGTGCAGGAGCTCACACAGCGCGCTTCCCCCAAGGCCTCGATACATCGCCCGCTTTCGCAAGGATCGACCGTCGTCTGGGCGAGGAGGAGATCTTCTCCGCAGCGGTAACGCCCATCATGGGCGCAGTAAGCGTCTCCGGGGGCGCGTCCGGAGCAGGCTGGATCGAGCTCGTCTTCGATCATCCCGCCGCCGCCGCCTGTGCCCGGAGTCGTGTCCGTCCCGTCGTCGCCCCCGCCATCCTCCCCGTCATACTCAGGGAGATCTTCCGCGTCCCGGGCCCCGCTCACACAAGACGCCGTCTCGGGGTCGCAAGTCTTACCAGAGCTACAGGTACTCGTCACCTCGTCGCCCTCCACCGACACGAGCGGACGACAGGCGGCACTGAAGTAGACCTCGAGGAGTTTGACGCGGCTACTCTCGAGGTGCTCGACCTTGAGGTCGCGCACGTCGACAGGCGTCCCTTTGGAGAGCGCGATCAGGCGCAGCCGAATGGTCGCGTCCTTGCCGGAGGTGGCGATGCCGAGAGTCGCAGGGAAGTCCTTGCTCGAACGCAGCGCGTACTCTTCGGTTTCGAGGACGCGCGTATCGGTCGTCACCGAGACCGACACCGCGTCCATCTCGAGCTCAGGGTCGCGGTCGATCCTGAGCATCAGCCCGCCTGAGCGAGTCACGCTTGTGCAAGACACGAGCCCGCTCTGAGCGAGACAGAGCACGCCAAGCCCGAGGGCGGCGATTCTTCTTGCGCGAAGAAAGGTCCGTAACGTCATAGGCCGTTATCGATTCCTCGCGTCAATCGTCCCGAGGGTGCCTGTCGGTCCCTCGAAGCTACCCGGTTGTGTCATCAGGAAACCCGTCGCCACCGCTCCTCCGACAAGAACCGCCCCGCCCAAGATCCACGGGAGCGGGCCCGCTCCCGCGCTGTCTCTCAGGCTCACATCGAGGGTGCGCCGCCCTCCCGAGAGGAGATCGATGCTGCGCGTCTCGGTCCTCTTCCCTTTCTGGGAGACGACGATCGTGTGCGAACCAGGCTCGAGGGCCCCGTCGTAGCGCCCTTCTCCGACGAAGCCGCCGTCGATTTGAATCGAAGCGCCTCGATTCGTGCGAATCGATAGCTGGGCGAGTTGTGCCTCGGGCTCGAGCTTCACCCGCACATTGACCGGAGCCGAGCCGGGGATATCGACTTCGCGGATCCAGGTCTGATAGCCGGGAAAGGTGATCTCGACCTTGTGAGTTCCGAGATCGAGCACGAGCGGGTCGGAAAGGGGCATCACGCCGATCGCCTCGCCATCGATGCGGAGAGAGGCGCCACTCGGGACTCCGGAGAACACCACGCGGCTCGAAAAGCGCTTGAGCGAGTCGAGGATGCGCTGGACCTCGTCCTTCTTCTGGGGTTCGAGCAGGTCCGCCCCTTCAGCCAGATAACGGCGGATCAGCTCGGCGGAGCGTGCGTAGTGGCGGAGCTCCTTCTCACATACTGCCTGGTTCCAGAGCAGGCGCGGATCCCCCGAGAGCTCGTACGCCCGCTTGAACTTCGCAATCGCCCCCGAGAAGTCGCCGTCGTCGAAAAGGATGCGAGCGGCTTCATACTCCTGCTTCGCTGTGCCCCCCAAAGACTCGGCGAGCGGAGCGGTGTCACGGCCCGAATCGTCTTCTTGAGCCTGCACGGGCAGTGAGGAGAGCAGGACGAGCAAGACGCTCAGGAGCAATGAGAGGTGTTTCAGGGCGGCTCGGGGGAGCATCAGGCTCTCCTTCCATGCGGTCACTCGAGGTTCATCTTCAGATCACTCGCCTTCTTTGGCTGCGCAATCTTCTTAGACTCACCCCCCCCTTTTTTCTTCGTCACCACTTCCCGCTTCGGCGCAGTTTTTGCGCGCGGAGCAGGCGTATTTTGGACAGCCGCCGGCTCAGCTGCAGCGGGCGTCTCTTCTACGGCCGGTCCGGCGAGGCTCTCAGGTTCGCGGGTCACGGCAGGAATCGTCGTCGCATGCGCAGCGACCGGGTCCGCCGTGCCGTGAGGCACGAGCTCAGGACTACTGTCTCTGTCCATCCAGTTGAGCGCCCCAAGGGCAACCAGCGCCCCGCCTGAGACCGCGAGCACCAAGTTCCGGGTACGCTTCGGAGGCATGGGCATCCGGATCTCCCGGGCGGTCGCCGGGGCCAGCGTGGTGACATTGCGAACGCCGTCGGAGATGCGCGAGGTGTCGTTCCAAAGCCCGAAGTCGCGCACCGAGTCGACCTCGTGCCCGAGGACCGCCTGGGTCAAGGCACCCGACATTTCGCGCGCCGACTGAAACCGCTGACTGGGGTCCTTGGCGAGCGCCTTCTTCATGAAGGCGTCTATGGCCTTCGGCAGGCTGGGCATCAGCTCGGAGGGGGGCGTCGGCTCGGAGAGAGAGATCTGGGTCACGATGACGCCGATGCCTTCTCCGGTGAAGGGCAACTTGCCTGTGAGTGAATAGTAAGTCAGCACTCCCATCGCCCACAGATCGCTCCGAGCATCGACCTCACTGGCGCCCATGGTCTGCTCGGGGCTCATGTAGTGGACAGTGCCGAGCATCGCGCCCGTCATCGTAGCGCCGAGACCGCTCCCCGCAGGTCCACCCTTGGCAATACCGAAGTCGAGGAGCTTCACAAGAACGGCCCCGTCCTCGTTGCAGAGGAAGATGTTCTCCGGCTTCAGATCGCGGTGGACGATTTGCTTATCGTGCGCGCGGGCGAGGCCTGCACAAGCCTGGCGGAACCACTCGACGAAGACCTCGGGCCGGATCGGACCCTCACGATTCATCCGGGTAGCGAGGTCTTCTCCGACCAGTCGCTCCATCGCGATGTACGGCACGCCTTCGGCGGTCACACCATGATCGAAGACCTGAACGACGTAAGGACTCTTCGCGCGCGCCGCGAGTGTCGCTTCTCTCTCGAAGCGAGCGCGCGCCTCCTCCTGCATCGCGTCTTCACCAATGATGAATTTGACAACGACTTCGGACTTCAGCTTCTCGTGTTCGGCGAGCCAAATAGCTCCCATTCCGCCTCGACTCAGCGGTCGAATGAGCCGTATGGCTGGGGTAACGTAGTAGCCGGGCGTCACGAACTCCTGAACTTTACACCGAATAGGGCGACCTCGCACAGGATCCGCTCACGCCTCCCCGCCGAGAGGACACTTCGGTGGTCGCCCGTGCGCTAGCTCCGCCTCATGTGGGCCGTTTTGACGAAGCGAAGGAAAATTTCCTCCCGTGCTGCGCACCTTCGTTGCAAAGATGAAAGACGCTTCTCAGAGAGCGGACACTCGTCCGCTTCTCCATCTGCTCACTTCTCGAACCGCATCGCAAAATTGAAGAGGCCTTCGACGAAAGGAGGCAAAGAACTGAACCGCAAAGGCCCTCTCTCAGCCGTTTTCGGCTGAAAGGCAGACCCGGATCGCTTCCGCAAGAGACTCAGGCGGCTCGACATGAGCCGCTTCGATCATCGCGACACCTTGTGCGCCGACCTCGCGCACTGAGTGAAGCTCTGCCCTCCCCGCGCCCCCGAGCGCATACGCGGCGCGCGGCGCGAGCTCTCGCGTAAGCTCTCCGAAGCGCCCGAGACCTATGGGGGCGCGGCCTTTGCGCGCTGCGAACACCGGAGAGACCAGGACAGCGTCGAGTGCGTCCTTCTCAAATTGAGGCAACTCCGCGTAGCCGTGCCAGGCCCGGGAGAGCCAACGGAGCTCCGGGTGAACGCGGCGCACCGCACTCGCAGAACCACAGTCGGCCCCGAGGTGGACCCCGTCAGCGGCGAGGCGCGTCAGGTGCTGAGCTCGATCAGCGATGATGAGAAATTGGTGAGTGCGCTCGGTGAGAGTGCGAACCTGTTCCGCGAGCCGAAGCCAATCGACCTCCCTGAGCTCCCGATCTCGGACGATGATCCCGATGCTGCCTGGTGGCGCCAGGCCGCAGAGCGGTTCGAGAGACCGCGCGGGCTCCGGAAACCGCACAATGTCGGTCAAGACAAGGACGAGCGGCGCCATAGCTCAGCGAACGAAGAGAAACATCAGAACTACGCCAAGGGCGGCGCCGACGAAATCAGCCACAAGATCCCCGAACTCCGCCTGGCGCGCTGGCACAAACATCTGTGCAAGCTCAAGAGCACCCCCGAGGCTCGTAGCGCCAAGCGTCGCAAGGCCTGCGCCGAGGCGCGCCTTGTCGCTTCCACGCGCCTCGGGGAAGAGAGTCAGATAGAGCCAGTACTGAGCGATGCCAACGGCGAAAAAAGCCAGCGCGTGCCCGACCTTGTCGTTCGAGGGAAGCGGGACATCTCCCGGCGGCAGCGGCGAGAGCCCCAGCCAGAAAATGACAGCTATCAAGCTCAGGTTCGACGCTATCGCGAGCGATTTCACTCGATGAGTCCGGCGGTCGGACTCGAAGCGTTCGCATAGGCTTGCTTCTGCATTCGGCCGGCCAAAAACGCCGCTCTACCTGCCTGAACAGCGAGCTTCATGGCCCTTGCCATGAGCACAGGGTCTTTGGCGTGCGCGATCGCGGTATTCAAAAGCACCCCGTCACAGCCAAGCTCCATCGCGACCGCCACGTCACTCGCCGTACCGACGCCCGCGTCGACGATCACCGGTACCTTCGCCTGCTCAATAATGAGCGCAAGGTTATGAGGATTTCGGATGCCGAGGCCAGACCCGATCGGCGCAGCCAGGGGCATCACAGCCGCGCAGCCGAGCTCCTCGAGCTTCCGGCACACGATGGGATCGTCGATACAATAGGGGAGAACCGTAAAGCCCTCCGCGATGAGCAATTTCGCGGCCACTAGGGTCTGCTCGTTGTCCGGGTAGAGCGTTTTCGGATCGCCGATGACCTCGAGCTTGACCAAAGAGCCCATGCCAAGCTCACGGGCCAAGCGAAGCGTGCGCACAGCTTCGTCCGCCGTGTAACAGCCAGCCGTGTTCGGCAGGACCTTGTAGCGCCCACTCTGGAGCAGCCCCATGAGCGAGCCTTCGCCGCACTCCGAAAGGTTCACGCGCCGGAGCGCGACGGTCACGAGATCGGCACCTGCCGCTTCGAGCGCCGCTTCCGTCTCGGCGACGCTCTTGTATTTCCCGGTCCCGACGATGAGCCGGCTCTTGAGCTCGGTTCCCCCGACGCGGAAAGAGGAGCTCGGGAGATCGGAGCTCATCGGAACCCGGCCGCCCGCACCGTCTTCGACTGACCTTCGACGGCGCCTGCGAAGAGGTCAGAAACACAGAGCACAGTCAGCTCGCCCCGCGCCGACATGGCATGGAGCAACTCGCCCACCACTCGGACTTTCTGGACCCGCGAGATATTCAAAGCGACTCCCTGATAGGCGGCGTGAAGGGTCATCGTCCGATCGTCCCCGAGCACAGACCAGCCGTCGTCCTGGGTGGCGCCTGCTGCTTCGAGCAGCGCCGAAAGATGATCACTTGTCATGCGCCGACAATCCGCCTCTACTCCCTCTTGCGTCAAGAGGGGCCCAAGAGGGACCCAAGAGGGACCAGATCAAGGTAAAAATGGGCACGACACTTGTGACGGGCGCGGCGGGTTTTATCGGCACAGCGACATGCCTGCGCCTGCTCGGACGCGGCGACCGCGTGGTCGGACTCGATAACCTTTGCGACTACTACAGCCCGGCCCAGAAACGGAACAATCTGAAGGAGCTTCAGGGCGCGGGGGGCGAATTCGAATTCGTCGAAGGCGACATCCGTGACGAAGCGGGGCTCGCGCGCCTGTTCACTCGAACCAAGCCCGACGCCGTGATCCACCTCGCCGCCATGGCCGGAGTGCGCGCATCCCAGGACAATCCCGGCCTCTACGCCGACGTCAACCTCCGCGGCACCCTCAATCTCCTCGACCAGGCCGTCGCCCATGGTCTCCCGAACTTCGTGCTCGCCTCGACCTCGTCAGCCTACGGGAACACGGATCGAGTCCCCTTCGACGAGAGCGATCCTTGCGATCGCCCGCTCGCTCCCTACCCCGCGACGAAACGCGCCGCCGAGCTTCTCGCCCACAGTTACCACCACTTGCACGGCCTCGACGTCACCGCGCTCCGCTTCTTCACGGTCTACGGCCCGCGCAACCGCCCCGACATGATGCCCTTCTTGCTCATGGAGAGCATGCTCAAGGGCACGCCGATCCGCCTCTATCAGGGGGGCGCAGTCAGGCGCGACTGGACCTTTGTCGAGGACATCGTCTCGGGTGTCGTCGCTGCCGCCGACAGGCGACTCGGCTACGAGATCATCAACCTCGGCCGTGGTGAGCCGATCCTCTTGTCCGAGTTCGTGAGTGAATTGTGTCAGCTGTCTGGAAAAGCGCCGAACTCTCAGGCCGCTCCGCTTCCGGCCGCGGACGTCAGCTTGACCTACGCCAAGATCGACAAGGCCCGACGCCTGCTCGGCTATGATCCGAAGGTATCTGTCCCCGATGGCCTCCAGGCGTTCTACGACTGGTACACAGCCCGTGGCGGCTCTCAGTAAGACTATCCCGAGGGGCCCGCGCACCCCAGGCCCTCGCCGTAAGGACTATCCCGAGTTCTCCCGAGCACGGCGACCAAAAAAGTCCGCAAGCTTCGGGCTCCTCGTCCTCTGCTGAGACCACTCTCACTGTTCGCTCTCACTCAACGATCGAGCGTCGACCGACCAACCCCTCGCTCAAAGAGCTCACTTTCGACAAAGAAGAAGAGCGCCGGGCTTTCGCTCGGCGCTCGCTTCGAAGGCAGACAAGCCGCCGGGCTCAGCCCTTGGCCATCGCAGCAACTTCAGCCGCGAAGTCCGCACCTTGGGGAACCTCGATGCCTTCGCCGCGCTCGAAGCGGACGAAGCCGACGATCTCGAGAGAGCCACCCGCCTCTTTGGCAGCAGCATTGAGTTGGTCGAGGACGGTGAGCTTCGGCTCGACGACACTCGGCTGATCGAGGAGACAGATCTCCTTGACCCACTTCTGGACCTTGCCCTCGATGACCTGGGGGCGCTTCTCCTCGGGGATCTTGCCTTCCTCGGCGAGCTGTGCGGCAAAGATTTCGGCCTGAGCCTTCTTGGCCGAGTCGGGCACGTCTGAGCCCTTCAGGAACGGAGGGGCCATGGCAGCGATCTGCATGGCGGTCGTCTCGATGACCGAGTTCGACTTCTGAGCCACCGAGTCGCTATCCGCGCGCACCGCGAGCAAGACACCGATCTTGCCGCCCATGTGCACGTAGCTCGCGACGATCCCGGGCCCGTCCACGCTGAGACGATCCCAGCGACGAACGGTGATGTTCTCGCCGAGACGCCCGACGAGCGCCGCGCGGTTGTCCTCGACGGTGCCTGTGCCGCCCGGCATGGGCTCGCTGAGCAGATCAGCGCCGTTCTTGGCCTTTTCGGCCGCCTCGGAAACCTTCTCGACGAACGCGAGGAAGTCCTCGTTGCGCGCAGCGAAGTCCGTCTGGATGTTCACCTCGACGACGACGGCGCTCTTCTGACCAGCGGCGACCCGCGTGGTAACGACACCTTCCGCGGCGACCGCACCGGCGCGCTTGGCGCTCTTGGCCAGACCCTTCTTCAGGATGATCTCGACAGCCTTGTCCATATCGCCCTCAGCTTCGGTGAGCGCGCTCTTGCAGTCATTGAGCCCAGCCTGGGTCCTGTCCCGGAGCTCCTTGACGAGTTGCATACTAATTTGTGCCATTGGTAACTTGTGCCTCTCTTTGGGTGGAACCGAGGAGCGCTCGCGGACACATTGTCGCGCGGACTCCTCGGTCCTCGGGGGGGGGCGCCAGAGCACCGGATGCGGTGCCGGAGCGCCCATGCCTCAGGTTCGAAGCCGCTCAGCGACGGCCAGCGTAAACGACGGGGGTCTCGCGATCCTGCGACCGCTCACGGCCGCCACCGTCACGACGACGGAGCGCACCCTGGATGCAAGCGTCAGCGATCATGCCGGTGATCAGACGGATCGAGCGGATCGCGTCGTCGTTGCCCGGGATGACGAAGTCAACGAGGCTCGGATCGCAGTTCGTGTCCGTGATGGCGATGATCGGAACGCCGAGCTTACGCGCCTCCTGGACTGCAATCGTCTCCTGAGCCGGATCGATGATGAACATCGCTTGGGGAACGCCGGGCATTCCCTTCATGCCGCCGACGTACTTCTCGAGGCGAGCACGCTCCTTCTCGAGCTGAACGGTCTCCTTCTTGAGGAGCTGCTCGTAGGTTCCGTCTTCGCGCATGCGCTCGAGAGAACGCAGACGCTCGAGGCCACCCTTCATGGTGCGGAAGTTGGTCAACGTGCCTCCGAGCCAGCGGTTCGTGACGTAGAACATCTGCGCCCTCTGCGCCTCGGTGCGGATGATTTCCTGGGACTGGCGCTTGGTGCCAACGAACAGGACGTTGCCGCCGCGGCTGACGAGATCTGTGACGAAGCGCGTGGCGCGCTGCGCAAGGCTGACCGTTTGGTCGAGGTCGATGATGTGAATGCCTTGGCGAGCACCGTAGATGTACGGGCGCATCTTGGGGTTCCAGCGGCGGGTCTGGTGGCCGAAGTGAACACCACAATCAAAGAGCTCACGAACCGTGACAGGGTTCTCCGGGTCGCGCAGGGTCGCCTCGAGCTGGCCCATGGCCTCAGCGCGAGCGCGGTCTCCAGCGAGGGCTGCGGTGCCGACAAGCGGTGCAGCTACGGTCTGATCGGGGATGATGAAGTCGTTGAGTCCTTGAGAGGGATCTTGATGTGCCATTTTTTGCGAGTGTCCTTTTCGGTTGGGCCTCCGCTCTCTGCCGCCTCAGCCCGAAATCTCGAGCACCGGAGGACAACATTTTCGCTTGAGAGCGTGTGTCGTTGTTTTCAAACCGAGCAAAAATGCTCGGGGGCGCGGTTCTTAGTCCGCGCCGGGGCTCCCGTAAAGGAACTTCGGCTTTTTGAGCAGTGGTTTAGGCAGGAAAGCCCGCTCCGGGAGCGCTAGAGGGGACCCGGGGCTGACCCAGGCTCAAAGCCCGCTCGAAGGCAGCGCGGAACCCGTGCTCCGGGTCGTCGTGGTCGTTCCCGGGCTCTTCGGTGGGGAGGGTTCCTTTTTCGGAGGAACTTTCTTCTCGACGCCAAAGGGGTCGATCGCCAGAGGGTCCGATGGGGTTTTTGCGGTGGGAGACGGGGCGCGCGGAGCGGTCGCCGCCGTCGCGGGCGCGGAGGGGCCTGTTGAGCTTGGGGTGATGGCCGAGGGGGCGACCGAGGGGGCGGCCGAGGGGGCGACCGAGGGGGCGACCGAGGGGGCGACCGATGAGGACGGCGCCTGACCCCTTGGGAGAGCTGCCCCCGGGGCCGTCGGGGCCGGCGCCCGTTTTTCCTCGCCCTTGTCCTCTGCGGGGCTAGGAGCGTCCCCGGGGGTCACCGCCCGAGCAGACACCGCTTCAGGTCGGGGCGGCTCTTCGGTGACGCCACCTCCTTCGGCCTCCTCCTCGACGAAGGATTCTTCTTCAGGAGCTCCCGCCGAGGTGAGCGTTCCACGGAGCACCCCTTGGAGGAGCCAGGCGCTGGTTCCTCCCGCCACCGCCATTCCGACGAGCAAGGACACCATCGCCCAAGGGGACTTGCTCCCGCGACTCACCGAGGCCATCCGCGCGACAGGCGCCGGCGTCTCCCGGAGCAGCGCCTCGGCGCGCGCCGCGCGCGGCGCAGAACGGTCCGACTGTCCGGGCCGCTCCAAGCGTTTCGGAGGAGCGTCGATCGTCGGCGCGAAAGCCGTCGGCTCCTGGCGCTCTTCTTTCGCTGGTCTTTCTCGAGAAAAGCTCGGGGCGTCGGCCACCTCGAGCAGAGCGGGTGGAGGCCCCGAGCAAGCGCCCGGTGTCTTGACCGGCGCAGGACCCAGCGTCTCCGCCTCATAGGCGCCGGCGCTCGTGACGTCCTCGACGCGCGTGACTTCGCCGGTCAATCCCGCGACGAGAGCCATGAGTTCTTTGAGAGCGGCGGCCGCCGTCGGCGGGCGCGCGTCGGGGACCTTGGCGAGCCAGCGATGCAAGAGATCGCCGACGTGTTCCGGGAGGCTCCTCACGATCCAATCGACGCGCGCCGGCTCCTCCGAGATGTGCGCGAGGACGAGCTCATGGGGCTCTTTGACGTGCGAAAAGGGGCTCCGTCCGGTGAGCAGCTCGTAAAACACGAGGCCCGTCGCGTAGATATCCGAGCGACCATCGATCGGCTGACCCGCGGCCTGTTCCGGGGACATGTAGCGCGGAGTGCCGACGGTCAAACCGGCGGCGGTGACGACGCGGCTCCCTTCCGTCAGCTTCGCGACCCCGAAGTCGAGGACCTTCGCGTCGCCGCCGGAGACGAAGATATTTTGCGGTTTGATGTCGCGGTGGATCGCGCCGAGAGCGTGCGCTGCCGCCAGCCCATCGAGCACACCGGCGATATAGTGAGCGGCGCGCCGCACCGGCAGAGTCCGTTCTCGCCTGAGCAAGTCTGCGAGGGTCTCCCCGTCGAGCTTCTCCATGACGTAATAAGGGATCCGATCGGACGTGTAGCCGGCGTCGGTGACCGCGACGATGTTGCGGTGGTTCAAGGCGCCCAAGGTGCGCCATTCATTCGCCATGCGCTCTACGAGATCAGCTCGCTGAGCGAGCTGTCCGTGGAGCACCTTCAAGACGAAATGGCGACCGAGGACGCGATGGACGACTTCGTAGACTCGGCCCATGCCCCCCTGACCGAGCAGGCCGATGACCTGATAGGGCGTTCCCGGAACGACCTGTCCGGGAGTCAGCTCCTGTTTCCTCGCGTCGCCCACGTCGCCCTCTCGTTCTTTCACCCTTGCTAGAGCCGCCCTCTTCGTCAAGTCGAGTTCCCTCGAGTGGGCGCGCGCCGATCCTCGGCCCAGAGTGCGCCCCGTTGCGCAAGAGTTCGACGGTCGCGCGCCCCTAGGAGAGTTCTACGCAGCCTTCAGCCGGAATCTGCCGCGCCTGATGAGCCGCACCGGGCGTCACACAATGCGTGCGCCGCTAGCCGCTCGCGCGCTCTCCCCGCGGGGCTTCGAGCTCACCATTGTCCCTCCTCTCGGAACGAGACAGCGGCGAGACACAGAAAAGGGCCTACCGGCCGCGAAAACTCCCCCCGATAGAGGCACACCCGAAGAGCGCGAGACGTAGTCAAATTTCAAGCTTGTCGACTGCGCGGGATTCCGCTCCCCAGTCCGAACTCAGGAGCCGCGCCCCAAAGACCGGCGCACGACAGGATAGGGCTCGAAATCGTGCACGACAGTGAAGCCTTGCTTTTCAAAGAGCCCGAAGGGCCCCGTCCAATACTCTTCGTCCATGCCGCCCGTCGTGCCCCGCGGGAGGGCTTCGATCTCCTCGTAGCCGAGCGCTCGCGCTCCTTCGTCCAGAGCTTGAACGAGCGCCCGGGCCACCCCCTGGCGCCTGAGCTCAGGGATCACGAGCATGCAAAAAATGCTCGCTCTTCGCCGAGGCGGTCCCGAAAAACAAGGCAAGTCGCGGTAGATCCGCTGGGTCAGCTGCTTGTTCCGCTCGGGAGGACCAAAGCGCAAAAAGCCGACGATGCGATCGCCCCGCCAGGCGACGAGGGCCTGAAAGGTGCCAGCATGGAGTTTTTCGCGGAGGGCTTCCTTGTGGGAGGCGGAGTTCGTCGCAAGCGAGTACTGAAAGGCGCGCGCATCACCTTCGAACTCGTGATAATGACAGAAGCAGGAGGAACCCGCTCTCTCGAAGAACTCGACGAGCGCCGGGTGATCGGCGCCCGTTGCGGTGGCAATGGTAAGCTTCAAAGACCGAGTTCCCGGACAAGTTCCTCGAGAGCCGAGGCGATGCGGAACATGGATTGTTCAGCCAAAAATGGGCTAAGAACCTGAAGGCCGACCGGGAGCGAGATGCCCGCCTCCTCGACGCGCCCGATCGGCAGGCTGAGCGCAGGGATACCTGCGAGGCTCGCCGGGAGCGTGTACACATCAGCCATGTACATCGAGAGCGGGTCTTGGTTGCGCTCTCCGAGTTTGAACGCAGGCGTCGGGCTCGTCGGGGTGAGCAGACAGTCCACCTCCGAGAATGCCTGATCGAAGTCGCGACGAATGAGCGTGCGAACCCGCTGCGCCTTTCCGTAGTAGGCGTCGTAGAAGCCTGCGCTCAGGACGTATGTTCCGAGCAAGATGCGCCTTTGAACCTCAGGACCAAATCCGGTCACGCGGCTTTGGGCGTAGAGATCTGTGAGTGAAGTGCCGCTCTGCTCGACGCGGCGCCCAAAGCGCACTCCGTCGAAGCGCGCCAGGTTGCTCGACGCTTCCGCCGTCGCGAGCACATAATAGGTCGCAACCCCGTAATGGGTATGTGGGAGGCGGAGCGGTCGAAGCTCTGCTCCTTTCCTCTTCGCGCTCTCGAGGAGGAGCTCGATGCGCTCCCGCACGCGCGGGTCGAGGCCTTCGCTGAAGTACTCCTCGGGCACGCCGATGCGCACGCCCTTGAGCCCCTCTTTCCTCCCCAAAAGGCAGGCCGCCTCGTAGCCGGGCACGATGGCGCCATTGACTGTGCTGTCTCGACCATCCGGGCCCGCGATGATCTCGAGAACCCGCGCCGCGCTCTGCACGTCTGGGGTCATCGGACCGATTTGGTCGAGGCTCGACGCGAAGGCGATCAGACCATAGCGCGAGACACGCCCAAAGGTCGGCTTCACCCCGACGATGCCCGTGAAGGCCGCTGGTTGACGAATCGAGCCGCCCGTGTCGCTTCCAAGGGCAATCGGCACGATCCCTCCCGCGACGGCCGCTGCGCTACCGCCGCTCGAACCGCCGGGAACCCGCATGGGATCGATAGGATTTTTGACAGGTCCGTAGGCGCTCGTCTCGTTCGACGAGCCCATCGCGAACTCGTCCATGTTCGCCTTGCCGACGATCACAGCTCCTTCGGCGAGGAGCCGCTCGGTCACCGTCGCGTCGTAAGGGGGCCGGTAAGGACGCGGCCCTTCACTCGTCATGCGCACGAGCATCTTGCTGCCCGAGGTCGTCGGCAGCCCCCTGGTACTGATCGCATCTTTGACCGCGATCGGAACCCCGAACAGGCGTCCCTTGCGCTCAGAAGCGGGCAAGGCGTCGAGCGCCTGGGCCCGCAAGATCGCTTCCTCAGCCGCAATATAGGATAGGGCGTTTTCGTGTTTTCGGGCCTCCGCCGCTTTCAGGGCCTCGCTCACCGTATCGGTCACGGTGCGCTCTCCGCGGGTACAGACTTCCGCCAGTTCAATGGCAGTCTTCAAGCGCCCCCCTTTTTCCCGGCAGACTCGTCGACGAAACCCGGGACTAAGAAGCCATCCGGGCTCGTCCGCGGTGCTTCTCGGTAAGCGGCCTCGGCAGCGAGACCCGGCCGTACCACGTCCTGGCGAAGCGGTGCGCTCAGGGTCCCGACCTGGAGCGTCGGCTCAACGTTGCTCGTGTCGAGTTCATTGAGCTGATCGACATAACCGAGGATCTTCCCGAGTTCATGCGCCAGCTCTTCTACGCGAGCCTCGTCCAGAGCAAGCCGCGCGAGCCGCGCCACCGTCCGGACCTCATCGACCGAAATCGCCATGGCCGCGGCGTTAACAGGCCCCAGGAGCCAGGGCAAGCGAGAAACCGAGCGCCTTGAGCTTGAGCCAGAGGGACAGGCCTCCTAAAAGTTGACGTGGGGAGCCTCGATGAAGCTTCTCTTGAGTCCCAGCTCCGCCGCCGTGAACACCCAACCTCTGCCGCCCTCCCCCCTCGAGCGCATCGCGCAGCTCGTGCAGGCTCTGACCCAGCGCTCCGCGCGCCAAATCCTGGGTGAGGTGCTCGACGTATTGCTCGACGTCCTGCCGGCGCGCGCTGGGGCAGCCATCGTCGACGGCCAGGTGGTGACCGAGGCGGGCTTCGCCCTCGAGACCCAAGCGGCGCCCTGTCGCGACCCCTGCTTCGAGCTCACCACCCTCGTCGAGGACCAGTCGGAGGTGACCTACGTCCCGGATGTCCGCCGCGGCCCCTTTCGTCTGCCGGAGACCGGCGCTGAGCTCTACCGGACCGGGAACATCGGCGCACTCGTCCTCCCCCTCCTCGCCGGTTCTCGCTTCGTCGGATCCATCTGTTTGTGGCTCGACGAACGGTTCGAGCCAACTGCGGAAGCGAGCGCCCTGGTCGAGACGATTGCTTCGACCGTGAGCCTCGCCTTCGAGCGGGACCATCGCCCCGAGAGCGCAGAAGGAGGGCTGCTCGCCCTCGGAGAGATGAACCGTCTCGCGTCCCTCGGGCTCCTGCTCGACTCCTCGCTTCACGCGCTGCGCACCCCCTCCTCCTCCCTCGTGATCCAGCTCGACGAACTTCGTCGTCAGGCAAGCGACCTCTCGCTACTGCTCGACCCGAATGACTCGCTCGCCGTCGACGCTCTCCGCGACCTCCAACAAACGCTCGACGACATGACCGTAGCGGCCACCGTCGTGCGCAAGGAGCTCACTCGCCTGCTCGATGTCACCGAGCCCACCAGCGAAAAGGGTGAGATCGAGCTGAACCGCTTGGTCCACGAAGCGGTCGCCATTGCACGTCCCGAGCTCGAGCAGCGCGGCTTCACCGTCGAGGAAACCTTTGGCCCCGATGGGCGCGTCGCGGGCAATCGTCAAGAGCTCCTGCACCTCATGCTGAGCTCACTCTTCTCCCTCGGCCGCGGAGAACATATGCTCGGAAGGCTTCCGGTGATCGACGTCAGCGTGAGCGGGAGCGAAGGAACCAGACGCATCTCGCTCCGCTGCCGCACTCAGGGCACAAACGTAGCCACGCGCCCGCCCGAGCTCGACGAGTCCACCGAGGCTTTGGCACAGAAAGTCGGCGCTTTCCTCGATCTGAAGCCCGGCAGCGTCGAGCTCACGCTCCACACGACGAAGGGCGACCAGCCCGCCGCGCCGAAGGTCGAACAGAAGGTCCGGCGCATTCTGATCGTTGACGACGACCCGATGTTCGCGCGCGCTCTGCGCCGTGCCCTCACGCCCCATGACGTGCGCGTCTCCGGGACCGCCGGGGAGGCCGAGCTTTTGCTGATCGAAGGGAGCTTCGTTCCCGATCTCGTAGTGTGCGATCTATGGCTGCCCGGGAGCAGCGGGCGCACTTTACACCAAAGGATCCAGGTGAGCCTCCCGGCCATCGCCCAGCGTTTTGTGTTCGTGAGCGGTGCCCCTCTCACGGAGCGCGATCGGGCTTATTTTCAGGAAGCAGGCTGCCGCACCATGACCAAACCGGTCCAGGTCGAAGACCTCCTCGAAAAGGCTCGCTTCACCTAAAACTCAAACAAGAGCGCCTCCTCAAAGGCACCGGCACCCCACCGGACGCGAACAGAAGAGCACCAGTCTGGTTTTGGCCCCGGCCCATCACCTCCGCCTCGGCCCAACCGAGCCTTTGTCCTTCCTCACCTTCGCAACCGCCCGCACCGATAGCGCCCGCTCGACTGAACTCAGCAGCTCCGAGTGCGCCCCCGCGCGCGCTCAGCGCTCGGCGAAACCCGGCGCCTGGATGAGTCCGGCAGAAAGACCAATCAAAATCGCAAATTGCGCCTCGCGCTTCCGCGCGAGGCGCTCTTCGACGATGATCGATAGAGCGCGGCCGATGCTCTTCCCCTCGAGAGCACCCCCTGAAAGGACCGTACGGAGCGCGCGCCACTCGCCCGGCGAAAACCCGTAAACATCGGCGTTCTCCGCGCTCCCGGCCGGCAGACAAATCGACTCGAGCACAGGCTGGAGCCGCGCCTCCATCGTCTCCGTCGACCAGATCTCGCGGAGCGCTTCGACAACCTGGGCGATAGATTCCGGGGGATCGAGGGAGATATCGCGGGCGTGTCCGTCATGGGAGAGCGCCGAGATGCGCCCGTCCATCGTCTTCATCCAAGCGGATAAACGCAGCCGAAATTGCCGCGAAAGCACGCGCCCGAGCACCCCTTCCCGCAGCCGATCGGCACTCGCGAGCGACTGACCGAGGCGCTGCCCCGTGGTCCGACTCGCCATGAGCACGGTGTCGAGCTCTCCTTTGTTCATCACGTTCTCTTCGATCAAGAGACGTCCGAGCTGATAGGGAGAGGACGAATCGTGGGCAGCGATGATGCGGCCCTCGTGGATCTCAAGGTAAAGGGAACGCTCGTCTTGTTTGAGCTCGACGCCACCGTTCGTCACCCGGGAGAGCGCAGAGAACAGGTGCATCGGGAGACTCGCCTCGTGATATTCTGCGCGCCAAACGGAGCGGCCGCGCCGGAAACTCTCCGGCGGAGCCCATTTCTGGTCCCTTTCGGACGGGGGGGAGGAGGACCGTGACCTGGGAGCCACGCTCGGTCCGAGGACGACCCGCGGGCGCTCACCGGAGCCGAGCTCCGGGTGCGCGAGAAGTCCAGTGCGCGCGAGTTCCCGCGCGACCTCGTCGCGGCCAACGGGTACCCCTGATTCTTCCGCGGCTTCTCGAAGCGCGCGCATCATCTCGTCAGCGCTTTGATAGCGTTCGTTCACGTCGCGACGAAGTGCCTTCTCCGTCACCTCACGGAGCGACGGCGGAACCGAATGGTTGAAGCGATGCCAGGTGCTGAGATCGGAGCGCACGGTGCGCGTCAGCGTGTCGAACTCTGATTTTCCGAGAAAAAGCGGGCGCAGCGTGAGCAGCTCCGCCAAGATGATACCCGCGGAGAAGAGGTCGCTCCGGCGATCGACCTTGAAGCCTTCGGCTTGCTCGGGCGACATGTAGCCCATTTTCCCCTTGAGCTCGCCCGGCTGCGTGCGTCGCGCCAGAAACTCCGAGCGGACGATACCGAAGTCACCGAGCTTCGCCTGGCCAAGTTGCGATAAGAGCAGATTGCCCGGGGAAACGTCGCGGTGCACGATGTTGAGCGGATCGCCGTCACGATTCACCGCCGCGTGCACGTAACCGAGCCCCGCGAGAAGCTGAACGATGATGGACACAGCGGCGCTCGGTTTAGGCGCGAGCTTGTCGCGCGCGGCCTTCCGAAGATACCGAGCGACGCTCGGTCCGTCGACGTACTCAAGCGCAAGATAAAGGGTGTCTTTCGTCTGGCCGTAATCGAAGAGGCGCACAATGTTGGCGTGACTGAGCTCCGCCATGATGCACGCTTCGTCCCAAAACATGGCCCGGAACTCCTCGTCGACGGCGAGCGCTGGCAAGACCCGCTTGATGGCGACATTCCGCCCGTCGGGAGCGGTCGCGAGGAACACCTCCGCCATTCCCCCCACCCCGAGGCGTTGCCGGAGCACATAGCTCCCGACCATGTCGGCGTTGACGGTGCGCGCCATTGACCAATAAGAGTAACACACTCGGGCGAGGCTTCGGCAAGCAGGCCAAAACCCGCGACATTCCCGCCCACTCATACAAGCACTTATCGGCGGGGCGCAGGGGATCGCCCGGCCCCTCACACTGGTGCGAGCTTCGCCCTCGCGCGCAAGGACTCCCCCGAGGCGAGAGAAAGGCGCATCTCGTGCACAACTCACGAAAAGGGCGCACAAAGTCGTTCAGCTCGGGGGACTCGCCGAGCGACAATCGGCTCTCCTGCCAATTGTGCCAGGCCTGGGCTCGCGGTACGAAACATCCGTCATGTTCGAAGGAATCAACGAGATCCACGGCGTCGATCCGCGCAGGGGCCAGGCGAGCGGCCCTCCGAGGCGTGTGGCCATCACGGGGAGCGCCGGCTTCCTCGGGGCCAACCTGATCGGTGTGCTGGAGGACTCACCTCGCATCGAGCGCATCTTGAGCCTCGATGAGAAACGCCCCGAGAGCGCTCGTGACAAGACGGTTCACCACGAAATCGACCTCACGGATCGCAAGATCGAGCAGAAGCTCGCGGAGCTGCTTGCAAGCGCGAACATCGACACTCTTGTTCATCTCGCCTTCCACGACAGCCCGACGCATCACCCCGACCGGAGCCACTACCTCGAGAGCGTCGGCACCATGTACGTGGCCGGGGCTTGCCGGCGCGCCCAGGTGCGGAAGTTGATCCTCACAAGCCATACGTTCCTCTACGGCGCGAACCCGAAGAACCCTTCGCTGATGACCGAGGACCGGCCCCTCTATGCGAGCCCGTCCGAGCCGTTCTTCCGTGACAAACTCCAAGCGGAGCGAGACGCGCTCGAGTTCGGGCGCCCCGGACGCGGCCGCGTCGTGACCATCCTGCGCACAGCACCGATCCTCGGTCCTGGCATCGATGGCTTCGCGACTCGCTACCTAACCCAGGACCGGATCCCGAGCATTCTCGGCTTCGACCCTCTTTGGCAGTTTTTGCACGAGTCAGACGCTGTGCTCGCTCTCAAGCGCGCCATCGACACGGACGCCCCCGGCGTCTTCAACGTCGCCGGGGCCGGAGTCATCCCGCTCAGCAAGGTGATCCGCCTCGCGGGCGGCCGAGCGCTCCCGATGACGCGCACCATGACTCATTTCACGCTCGGAGCGCTCTGGGTGCTCCGAAAGTCGCCCCTCCCCGCGTCTTTTACGGACTATCTCCAGTATCCATGCATCGGGGACACCGAAAAGAGCCGACGATTGCTCGGCTTCATCCCGATGTTCACGAGCCACGAAGCTCTCCTCGACTTTGCAGCTCGGCGCAATATGCGCCAGGTTGAACTTCTCTCGGAGACCCCTGCCACGTGAGCGGCCAAACATTCGATCATAGTGAGTCCATTCAAGGAGACATCGACGTGAGCGCCTTGCCCGAAAATGAAAACAACGGCGCCTCAGAAGGCGAGGAGGCAAACGCCCCGGATTCGCTCGTCGAGGACGTTGGGATGCTCGGCATCGCGGCGCGTGCCTTCCCGCCTGACATGGACTTTGAGTATCCGGATGAACCGATCAGCCTGCCGCCGCTGTCGCCCGAGGAGCTCTCAGTAGAAGCCAAGATTCGCGAGCTCGAAGAGCGCCTCGACGGCATGATGGCCGAGCGGATGCCCCTCGGCGGCGGGGGACTCGATCGCGAACCCGAGCCCGTCCCCGATTCGGCGGAAGGCGACCGGGCGAGCGACGAGGACGTCCTGGTCTCGGCTCAGGAGCTTCTCACGAGCGACTACTATCGGAAGCACTGGGGTCGCCATGCCCTGCGGGCCGTCGCCAGCAGCGTCGACGACTTTGGATTTGATTCGGCCTTCGAAGCCCGCGTCAAGCCGTACCTCGAGTTCCTGCTCAAGATCTACTTCCGCACTGAGGTGATCGGCGCCGACAACATCCCGCAGAGCGGCCGCGCCATCGTCGTCGCAAACCACTCGGGCGCCCTGCCCTTCGACGGGCTGATGCTCCGGCAAGCCGTCCGCCTCCACCACTCGGCCCACCGAGATCTGCGCTGGCTTTCCGAAGATTTCACCTTCTACCTGCCCTTCATCGGTGTCGGCATGAATCGGCTCGGCGCCGTGCGCGCCTGCCAAGAGAACGCGCAGCGCCTCCTCAGCCGGGATCTTGTGGTCGCGGCCTTCCCCGAGGGCACCGAAGGCATCAAGAAGCTTTACCGCGATCGCTACAAGCTCCAGCGCTTCGGCCGCGGCGGCTTTGTCCGCCTCGCCCTCACCACCGGCAGCCCGATCGTCCCCTGCGCAGTCATCGGAGGGGAAGAGACGAACCCGATCCTGCGTCGCTTCGACAACCTCTCGAAGCTGGTCGGCCTCGAGTACCTGCCGATCACCCCGACCTTCCCGCTGCTCGGACCGCTCGGCCTGCTCCCCGCCCCGACCAAATGGCGCATCCTGTTCGGGAAGCCGATTTCGGTCGAGGAATACGGGCCCGAGGCCGCCTCGGATCACATCCTTGTCGGTCAGCTCTCGGAGCTTGTCCAGGGCTCTATCGAAGAGCTCATCGCCGGCGGACTGAAGCGACGCAAGAGCGTTTGGTTCTGAGCGGAGCCTCCTTTGACTAAGACACAGGCGCCCAGCGGCGTCCTCATTGTGGACAAGCCCAAGGGGCCCACGAGCCACGACGTCGTCGCACAGGTCCGACGCGCCTTCGGCACCCGAAAGGTCGGACACGCGGGAACCCTTGACCCGATGGCAACAGGTGTGCTCGTGGTTCTGCTCGGTGAAGCGACCAAGCTCTCCAGCGTGCTCACCCGGGAGGACAAGTTCTATGTGGCTCGGGTTCGCTTCGGGATTGGTACGGTAGCCCATGACGCCGACTCCCCGCTCACCAAGCGAGTCGACCTCCCCGAGGACTTCCTTGGGCGCAAAGGGGCCGAGCTCGAGCTGGCGCTCGCTAGCGAGCGCACCCGGCGGCTTCAAATTCCCCCCGCCGTGAGCGCCCTCAAGGTTGACGGCAGGCGCGCCCACGCGCTCACACGCGCCGGAACCGTGCCGGACTTGAAACCCCGCGACGTAGCTGTTCGTCAGCTCCAGGCCCGCGTCGTGAGCGGACAGGAACTTGAGGTCGAGCTGCTTGTCTCCAAGGGATACTACGTGCGCGCTCTCGCGCGCGACCTGGGTGATGCCCTCGGAGTCCCTGCTCACCTGACGGAACTCCGCCGACTCAAGAGCGGAGCGTTTGTCATCGAAGAGGCTGTGCCACTTCCCGAGGTCGCCCGCGCTCGGCTCCTTCCGCTCGTCGAGGCCACTTGGCGCAGCCTCCCGAGCCTGGAGCTCACCGCTCTCGAGGCGGAGCGGGTCCGCCAGGGAAAGCTGCTGCTCGTCCCGGAAGGACGCGTCCCGCCCCTCTCGTCAGCGGAGCTCGTCGGCATCGAAGGCGAGTCTCTCGTCGCGCTGCTCGAGCCTCTGTCTGCGACCGAGGCGGAGGCCGCGCGCAGCTTCTTCGGCGAGACCGATCCCAAGACCGTCGTGTTCCGGGTCCAGCGGGGATTTTCAGCGCAGCCGGGGAGCTAGGCCCAGCGCTCCCACGGCCCCCAAGCTCCACCTCATCTGTCCCCCCGAGCGCAGAAATTCCGTTTTCACCGCAATCGGACACTCTTAGGGCGGGTTGCATTTGCATCGCTCGGGGGTCTCGGTCTATCTTTTCAGTTCCCACCGTGGATCCTGACCCAGAACAGCCCGCGCTGTCCGTTGCCCTCGCGCTGATCCCAGCGCTCATTTCAGCTCTGTTCGGTGTCGCTTCCGTCGCAGTCGGCTCTCTCTCTGGCGCACGTCGTGCAGCCCTGCGTGAGACGCTCCGCCCCAGCGTAAGTCAGGCTCTCGACCGTTATATCCTCGGCAGCGAACGGGTCGAAGCCCGTTGGCTCTGGCTCAGGGTGCTCGGCATCGCCACCACTGCCGGACTCATCACAAGTCAGATGCCCGCCGGGGTCCGCTTCCCCTGGCTCATGGGGATCTTGGCAGCAGTCGCCGCCTACGCACTTCCGACCCAGCTCCTGCGCCCGCTCGCCGTGGCCCGCTCGGCCTCTTGGGCGCCCAGGTTGCTCCGCTCTCTCGCCCCCTTCGAGCTCTTGGTCGCTCCCCTCGCCGACCCGATCTCGTGGCTGGCCAGCAAATGGGCCGGAAGCGCCAGCCCGGCGCCCAGTGCTGAGCTCGCCGAGACGGAGGTCGAGATGGTCGTCGCCGAAGGAGAACAAAACGGCAGCCTCTCGGCGGACGCCTCGGCCATGATCCGTAACGTCCTCGAGTTCCGGGACGTGACGGCGGAGGACGTCATGGTCCCTCGCATCCACGTCGATGCTCTCGATGCGGCGCTCTCTTTGTCTGAGGCGATCGCTCGCGTCGCGGAGTCGCGTCATTCCCGCTATCCGGTCTATGCGGAGTCCGTCGATAACATCGTTGGCATTCTGCACGTCAAGGACCTCTACATCCACGCGAGCAGCGCCCAAGAGACCGGCGTGAGCGAGCGAGCGCTCGGTGACCTCGCGCGGCGGCCCGTCGCGTTTGTACCCGAGACACAGCCCGCCTCGACGGTCCTGAAAGACATGCGTGCCGGCCGTCACCACCTCGCGGTCGTCGTTGACGAGTTCGGCGGGTTCTCGGGGATCGTGACGCTCGAAGACCTGCTGGAGGAGATCGTCGGTGATATCCAGGACGAACATGACGTCGAAGACGCTGAGCGGTTCCAAGCGCTCGAGTCCGGAAACTATCTCGTCGACGCGAGCTTGCCGGTCGCTGATGTGAACCGGTACCTCGGTGTGGAGCTGCCGGAAGGTGACTATGTCTCGATCGGCGGCCTGCTCATGGAACACCTGGGAGAGATTCCGCGCACCGGGACCGAACATGAGCTCCACGGCCTCCGCGTGAAGATCCGCGAAGCTGACGCCCGCCACATTGCGCTCATAGAGATCGAGCTGATCCCGCCGGCGACCGAGTCCAGTCGTCTGCTCGAACGCTCCGCCTAATCAACGCTCTGGTTCCAGGCGCGCTCACACGCGAGGCGGTCTTGGTCGTGGACCGAGAGGAGCACAAAATGCAAAGGGCGGCGACCCTTGGTCACCGCCCTCTCTTTGCGCGATGCTCGAACGGGCATCATAGGTCGACGCGCGATGCTCGAACGGGCATCATAGGTCGACGCTCACTGCCCGACCGACTTCAGCTTCTCGCGCAGAGCGTTGCCGGTATCGACAAGACCGCTCCGCTCGTTCGTCGGATCGCTCTTGTCGCCGCGGAGGGTGGTCTCGAGGTCACCGAGCTCACGACTCAGCTTCATCAGAGTATCCGAGGGACAAACAGCTGCTTGGCTACCAGGATCGACGGGGATGATCGGAGAGGTGCTCTCGATCGGGTCGCCCTTCTCATAGCGAGAGATCTTGACCGTCTTGTTGCCTTCTTTGAGCTCAAACTGACCGGGCCACTTGTAACCAGCGGTCTTCGACGTCACGAGGAAGGGCTCCGGAAGCAGAACCATCGAAGCCAGCGGGCCGAGCTGTCCGCGGCCCACCGCGATACCCCAGCGAACCTTCGGCTCATCCTTCTCCTGCAGGAGTTCGGTGACCGGCTGACGCATACCCGTAAGCACGCGCTGCAGGCGGTCTTTCTGCTCGTTGGCGCGCTCGGAGTCGCCCGCGAACTTCACGAGCAAGCGGTTCACATCCGTGCTCATGAGGCCAATGCCTTTACCGACGAGGTAAGTTCCGTCAAAGGGAATCGTGATTCCACCGAGCGCCTTGACCTCTTCCTCAGGGAACTTTCCTTCGCCGAGGGAGATCTTGGCCTTTTTCAGGACGTCGGCGAGCTTTTCGACTTCTTCGTTCGCCTTGTCGACTTCACCGGCGAGGATCTTCGAGCCCTCGAGTGCGATGTTGTGGCTCTTGCGGCGTTCCATGCCGCCGCCGACAACGATGCCGATGATGGCGCCGACAACTGCCGTCCCAATCGCGAGTACGCGGAACTTGCTCCGCTCCTTCTTCTGGGCCTGGAGGACCTCCTCGCCCATTTCGATCTTGATCGCCTGGGGAGCGGCAACCTGGACGGCGGGTGCCGCGAAAGCAGGCTGCGCCGGGGGCACGGAGGGGTTCAGGCCGAACGGAGGAGCCGGGATGCTCGTCGGACCGCCGAGATTCGGCGCGGGACGCTGTTGTACAGGAGCAGCACCGGGGGCGGGGAAACCGGAGGGCCGCTGCGGGCCAGCGCTGGGGACGGGGCCTTGGGGACGCGGACCGGGGACACCTGCGGCAGGAGCAGGGGGCGCCTGGCTCGGCACGCCGGCGATGGGCGGAGGAATCGAGGGCCCCACACCAGCGACAGTCTTCTTTCCGAGGCGGGCCTTCAGGTCGATCTTGGGCTTATTATCTTCAGACATGGAGTCTCGTGGGGGGAAATCTCGGCTCGCGGTCCGACCGAGGGCGGACGGACACTAGCGGCGCCTTTACCGCTGAGCAAGAATGAAATTACCGCTTCGCCACAATGACTCCTCACTTCCGCCCCGTCTCCCCTGAACCGAAAACTCTCGCCACCCCTGATGGTATTCGGCTCACCTTCTTCGACACGGAGCGGGAACAGCCAGGGCGCCTCCCGATCATCCTCGCGAACGGCCTCGGTGGTCCCGTGTCGGTTCTCAGGGCACCGATCCAGGGGTTCGCCAGCGATCGGCGCGTTCTCACCTGGGACTACCGAGGACTCTATGGTTCCCGGTTCTCGGGGCAACGGGACATCAGCGTGGCCGCCCATGCCCGAGACGTCCTGAGCATCTTGGACGAGCTCGGCATACAGCAGGCGATTTTCCTCGGCTGGAGCATGGGGGTCCAGGTTGGGCTCGAATTCGCGCGGGTCGCCCCCTCGCGCCTCGGGGGCCTGGTGCTGCTCAATGGCGTCGCCGGGCGCCCCCTCGAAGGAGTTCCGCTTCCAGGTCTGCCTCGCCTCGGTCCAGGCCTGCTCTCGCTGCTCTCGGCATATCCGGAGCTCGCCGGCCGCGCCATCGGGCGCGCTCTGGCGACACCCGGCCTCGAGCGAGCGCTCAAGACCGTCGGCTGGATTCAACGCGGTTTCCCGAGCACCGATCTCGAAGCCTTCCTCAAAGAGTTTCGGACCCTCGACCTCTCTCGCTACTTTGAGCTGTTTCAGGCGCTCATTGAACACGATGCTCGGGACGTGCTCCCCGAGGTGAGCGCGCCGACCCTCGTGCTCGGTTCCGAACGCGATGTGATCACGCCCGCACGCGGCGCGCGCGGGCTTTCCCGAAAGATCCCGCGGGCCCGCTATCGGGCGATCCCCGGCGCGTCTCACTATGCCGCGGCGGAAGCGCCCGAGCTCGTCGTGAAGTTCGTCAATGAGTTCTTAGCGGACGAAGTCGAGCGAAAGACGGGTGCCCTTTCGCACGCGGCAGACCATGGTTATGACACACCCGAGTTCCTTAGGGCGTGACCCCCGAGCACCATGCAAGCCCCCATCGCCGTCATCGATAACTACGATTCGTTCACATACAATCTCGTCCAATATCTCGAGACGCTGGGTGCGAAATGTGATGTATTACTCAACGACGCAATCAGCGTCGACGAACTCCTCGAGCGCCGTCCCCGCGGGATCTTGCTCTCGCCAGGGCCCGGAACCCCCGATGATGCGGGCATCACCCTCGAGACCATCAAGAAAGCGGGCGGAAAGATCCCCATTTTCGGGGTATGTCTCGGACACCAGTCGATCGGCCAGGCCTTCGGCGCTTCCGTCGTGCGCGCCCCACGCCTCATGCACGGCAAGACAAGCCCGATCCTCCATGAAGGCCTCGGGGTCTTCGAGGGTCTCCCTTGCCCGCTCACCGCGACTCGCTACCACTCACTCGTCGTAGCCCCTGAAACGGTCCCCCCTGAGCTCGAAGTGACAGCTCGCACGCAAGAAGGAGAAATCATGGGCATTCGCCACCGCAGCCTGCCCATCGAAGGGGTTCAATTCCACCCTGAGTCCATCCTCACGGAAGAGGGCATGTCCCTCCTCGGCAACTGGCTCCGGAGACTTTGAGCGTGCAATTCCAAGAAGCCATCAAGCGCCTGCTCGAAAGCGAGCAGCCTGACCCTGGTCTGGTCTCGGCCGCGTTCCGTTCGATCCTCGCGGGCGAGTGGAACCCGACCCAGGTCGCGGCTTACGTCGTGGGGCAGGAGCTCCGCGGCGCGCCCGGAACGGTCCTCGCGAGCGCCGCTCGTGAGATGCGAAGAGCGATGATCCCGCTGCCGGGAGCGCGCTCGGGCCTCATCGACACCTGCGGAACCGGAGGAGACGGCTCCGGAAGCCTGAACCTGTCAACCGGAACCGCGATCTTGCTCGCAGGCGCCGGCAGCAAGGTGGCCAAACACGGCAATCGAGCCGCGTCGAGCCAATCCGGGAGCGCCGACGTCCTCGAGCGCATGGGCGTACCCCTCACAGTACCGATCGAGCGGCTCCCCGAGGTGCTCGACGAGACAGGACTCGTGTTCCTGTTCGCCCAGCACCACCACCCGGCCCTGCGCCACGTGGGCCCGGCTCGGCGAGAGCTCGGCGTCCGCACCATGTTCAACTGTCTCGGCCCTCTCGCGAACCCCGCGGGCGCCGAATATCACCTACTCGGAGCCTACGCTGATGAACTCCGGGAAAAGCTCGCGCGCGCTCTGCTTGAGCTCGGGGTCCGCCGCGCCTGGGTCGTCAGGAGCGAGGACGGCATGGACGAGATGAGTCCGTATGCCCCGACCCGCGTGACTGAGGTCTCCGAAGGGCGCCTCCGTGAGTTCGTTGTGACGCCCGAGGATTTCGGTCTGAAGCGTAGCCCCCCGGGAGCCATCGACGGAGGGACACCCGAGGAAAACGCGACCATCTTGCTCGATGTCTTGCGCGGTGAGCCTCACCCCTCACGCGACGCATTCATTCTGAGCGCCGCCGCGGCGCTCGTGATCGAGCGGGGGCTCTCCTTTGCGGACGCGGCCACCCTCGCTGAAAAGAGTCTCACGAGCGGCGCCGCGCTCTCGGCTTTCGAGCGCTTCCGCGACAAGACCAAGAGCCTGCTCCCCGCCTCCCCATGAACATTCTCGGGAAGATCCTAGAAAACAAGCAGCGTGAGCTCAAGGAGCTGCGGGCCCGACCTCTGCCTCCTCCACCGCCGCTCCGCCCTGTGAAGCTGAAGCGCGAGCCCGGCGAGCCGCTGCGCCTGATCTGCGAGTTCAAGCGGCGTTCTCCGTCCGCGGGGCTACTCTCGGACGCCCTGAGCCTCGAAGAGCGTGTCCAGCGCTACGAGCAGAACGGCGCCAGCGCTGTGAGTGTTTTGTGTGACACCGAGTTCTTCGCTGGAGGCTTCGAGGACCTTGCGCGAGCCTACCTTGCGACAAGTTTACCGCTTCTGGCCAAGGAGTTCGTGATCGACGAGGTCCAGCTCGACCTCGCTCGTGCCTACGGCGCATCCTTGGTTCTCCTCATCGTGCGCTGCTTGGATGACGAAAAGCTCGAAGCGCTCGCCAGAGGCGCGCGCGAGCGCGGCCTCGTCCCCTTCTTCGAGGTCGCCGACCATGAAGAGCTGCGCCGGGCCCTGGACCTCGGCGCCGAGCATATCGGCGTGAACGCGCGGGACCTCGATACGTTGAAAATGGACGCAGCGCGCGCCGAGGCCGTCCTCGGTGACATGCCGGATTCCGTCGTCCGAGCCCATTTTTCTGGCATCAAGAGCGCCGAAGCTGTTTCGGCGCTCCTCAAAGGCCCCGCCGACGCTGCCTTGATCGGGGAGTGTCTGATGCGGCAGGCGGATCCGAGCGAGCTCCTCGCGAGTTTTGCCCGCGCCGCCCGAGGGGCCGTAGACTAGCGGTTGTGGCGGCCGCGCTCGAACGGAATGTCCAGACCTTCCTCGGCCATTTGAGGCTGTCGCGCCGGCTCGCCAAGAACACCGAGCTCGCTTACGGCCGGGATTTGGGACGATTTTTGGCCCACTGTGAGGCGCGGGAGGTGCGCCGGGGGGACCAAATCACCTCCGACCTCCTCCGGTCCTTCATCCAGGAGGAGAGCGAGGGTGGGCTCGGTCCCCGCTCTCTCCGCCGGCGCATCTCAGCGCTCCGCGCGTTCTTTCGCTACCTCGAAGAAGAAGAGCGCTTCGATCCGACGATCGCGACGGCGCTCGTTGCGCCTCGGATCGGTCGCCGGCTCCCGCGCACCGCGAGCTCTGAAGAACTCCTTGAGGTGCTGCGCGCCCCCGACCCCAAGACTCTGCGCGGCCTTCGGGATCGCGCTCTCTTGAGTCTCGCTTACGCCGGAGGGCTCAGAGCCAGTGAGCTCGTCACCTTACAGCTCGGGGACCTCGACTTCGATCGGGGGGTGGTCATTCCTCTCGGAAAAGGGAACAAACGTAGAATTGTACCGCTGAGCGCGCTCACACTAAAGCACGTGAGCGAGTACCTCGCGAGGCGGGCCGAAGAGCCCCGCCTCGCGCGCAGCCTCGTCCTCTTCCCTGGTCCCCGCGGCCAAGCGATGACCCGCCAAGCCGTCTGGAAGTTGGTCGGACGTTACGCAAAGAGCGCGGGCATCGAGCGGCACCTCCACCCTCACATGCTCCGGCACTCCTTCGCGACCCACCTCGTTCAAGGAGGCGCCGATCTCCGCAGCGTCCAGAAGCTACTCGGTCACCGAAACATCACGACCACCGAAA